>NZ_JAUSYQ010000002.1:4747500-5347500 GCF_030816965.1 Streptomyces canus | reverse complement strand
AGGCCAGCGGGTCGCCGGGCAGTACGTCGGCCAGATGGCAGGACGGGGAGCGGCGCGGATCGGCGTCCGGGACGGTGTGGGCCACGAGCACCAGATCCAGGGGCTCCTGAAGCGGGGGCAGGTCCGCGAGCAGGTCCTGGGTCATCTCGAGGAAGGTGTTGCGCTCGCCCCGCTCCAGGAGCTCCGGGCGGAACTCCACCGGGTACGGGCGTACGAGGTCGGCCTGCATCTGGGCCAGGCTCGGCTCCACCGGATCGGGCAGGAAGGGCCTGCCGCCGGAGAAGGTCCTGCTGATCAGCCGCGACAGGCGCAGCGGTGCCCGCCGGGCGGGCGCCGGTGTGTCGACCGGTCCGGGAGACGTGGTGAGGTACATCGGCGGTCAGGCCCCGGCCTGCTGGTCGGCCTGTTCGGCGGCCTGCTCCTGGACGAACGTGGCCAGCGTCCCCACGGTCTTGAAGTGGTGCTGCTCGAGGATGTCGGTGTCGAACTCCATCTCGAGTTCCTCCTCTATCGTCATCAGCAGCTCCAGCACGGTCGTGGAGTCCAGGCCGAGTTCGTCGAACAACCGGCTGTCCTCACGGATCGTGTCGGGGTCGACCTTCATCGACTTGGCGAGCGAGCCGGTGATCGTGGCGACGGCCCGGCCGTACAGGTCGGCGGTGTCGGCGTCCGGTGTGGTGTGCTGCATCGTTCACCTCTCGTGTGTCGTGTGGTGCTGGGGGTCAGTGGGGGACGTCGGCCGCGTCGTGCGCCGTCGGGTCGTAGAGTCGCTGCCGCCGCAGGAGGTCCTCGGGACGGTCCCGTTCCCGGACCAGATGGCACCGCCCCTCGTGGACCAGCACCTCGGCCGGGTAGCCATGGCCGAGGAACAGCCCCGGCGAGGCGGTCGGGCCGTAGGCCCCGGAGCGGTGCACGCCGATTAGGTCGCCGGGCCGCACCGGCGGCAGCGGGACCTTCTTGCCGATCGTGTCGCCCGGGGTGCAGAGCGGCCCGGTGACGTTCCATTCCTCGGTCGGGAGTTCGTCGAGCCGGTTGAGCACCGCCATCGGGAAGTTGCGCTTGACGAACGAGCCGATGCCCACGGCCGCCATGTGGTGGTGGGTGCCGCCGTCGGCGACCGCGAAGCGCTCCCCCATCGAGGTCTTGGTGTAGCGGACGCCCATGACGTAGGTGCCGGCCTCGGCGGTGAGGTAGCGGCCCAGCTCCATGATCAGCCTGGTGCCGGGGTGCCGGGCCGTGAAGTCCTCGATGACGGGGTTGAGGCCGTCGGTCAGCACCTGGGCGTCCAGGTCGCTCTCGCCGTCGAAATAGGAGACGCCCAGGCCGCCACCCACGTCGACCATCCGCAAGTCGAGGCTCAGCGCGGCCGACAGCCGCTCGGCCAGGTCGAGGATGCGGGTGGTGTTCTCGACGATGACGGTCTCATGGAGAATCCGGGTGCCCATGTACACCTGCACCCCCATCAGGTCGACGTCGGGGAACCGTTTCACCAGGTCGGTCTGTCCGAACAACTCCCCCTCGTCGATGCCGAACTGGCGCGGCCTGCCGCCCATCGCCAGCCCGGAGCGCTTGACCGCGAAGCGCGGGTTGACGCGCAGCGCGACCGGCGCCCGCACGCCCCGCTCCCGGGCCAGCTCGTCGACGAGGGCCACCTCGGGAATCGACTCGCATACGACGGCGTAGATCCCGGTGTCCAGGCAGGCGGCCAGCTCCTGGCGGCTCTTGCCCGGGCCGAGGAAGATCACCTGCTGCGGTGGCACGCCGGCCCGGAGCGCGGTCGTCAGTTCCACCAGTGACGAGACCTCGGCCCGCGCGCCGAACGAGTGCAGCAGCGCGCAGATCGAGATGTTCGGGTTGGCCTTGAGCGAGTAGAAGATCTCCATGGCCGGGTGCAGCCGGTCGCGCAGCCCGTGGAACCGGTCCCGCAGCACGGTCCCGTCGTAGACGAACAACGGGGTGCCGTACCGCCGGGCCAGCTCGGACACCCGCACGCCCTGCACCTGGAACTCACGTGTCATCCTCGTTCCTCTCCCCTTGTGCCCTGCGCGAGAGCGGCCAGCCTGCGGCCGACCTCGTCGTCCAGTGCCGCCGTCCGGTCCGCCGAGTCGGCGACGACGACCCCGTGGAGACGCCCGGCGAACTCCGTCCCCGGGGCCCGTTCGCCGGGCGGCGCGGCCGCGTTGACGGTGGCGTGGTTGTTGATCAGCAGCCCGGAGCCCCGGGCGGGGTCGAACAACAGGTCCGCCAGGGCGCGGCGGAGCGACCCGAACGGCAGCGGCGCGCCGAGCCGCAGGGGATACCTGCGCACCAGCGCCGTGCTCCCGGACCCGATGAAGGCCTCCTGGATCGAGGCCTGGTACGTGGACATGTTGTGGCGCGCGTTGATCTCGACGATCGGGTAGAGACCACCGTCGGGATCGACCATCGCGTCGACGCCGACGACCCCGAAGTAGCCGTCGTCGGCCAGCCGCCCGCCCAGCAGCCCGGAGACCTCCGTCAGTTCGGCCGTCTGCCGCTCGGTGAGCCGCGCCGGGATCCGGTGGCCCAGGTGCACGCCGCCCTCGGTCAGGGCCTCCTTGACGAAGTCGACGTGCACGCGGCCGTCCCGGCCGACGGTGAACTGGTAGTTGAGGTCGGCGCGCTTGGCCACCCACTCCTCCACCACCAGGCCGACCCGGTCGTCGCCGGCCTTCCGGGCCCGGCTGCGGACCATGCGGTGCAGCCGGTCCAGGCGGCGTTCGTCCGCGACCACCTCGATGCCCTTGCCGGAGACCCCGAAGGCGTCCTTGAACACGACCCGGCGGCCGTCGGCGAGCAGCGCGCGGGCGGCCTCGACCGCCGCGTCGAGCTCGGCCAGGCTCGCGCAGGTCCAGCCGCGGGTCTGCCGGATGCCCAGCTCGCCGGCCAGCCGCCGGCTGTAGATCTTGCTGTTGACCGCCTTGCAGATCGCCGCCGGCGGGGCGGCCAGCGGGATCCCGGCCCGGTCGGCCAGCCGCTCCTCCAGCTCGCTGACCCCGTGCGCGCAGACGACGCCACCGCGCGCACCGAGTCTGCCCAGCTCGCGCAGCACCGGCCGGTCCTCCAGCGCGTCCTGGGTGACGGTGCTGCCCGGGTCCTGGCGCTCCACCACGAGCATCCCCGGCAGGTCGAAGCCGAGTTCCTCCAGATGGCCCAGGTAGTCGGGGTCGGGTTCGCCCTTCAGCACGACGTGGTCGCCCTTGCCCGCGAGCAGCAGGGCGAACTCGTCCATCCGGTTGACGATGACGCTGCCGGAGCCGAACGTCAGCCTCGGCAGCCCGGGTTCGCCGCGGGCCCACTGGTCCTCGACCTCGAAGTTGCCGAGGAACACCAGCTCCGCGTCACAGGTCCCGGTCAGGGCCGCCTTCAGGCGGCCGGTGAAATGCCCGGTCATCTCGCCCGTGCCCCCTTTCAGTGCTCGAAGACCATGGCCGCGAAGGTCGAGCCGAGACCGACCGTGGCGAGCAGATAGCGGTCCCCCGGGCGCAGCCGGCCGAGGTCGAGGGCCGTGCGGTAGTTGATGAAGGGGTCCGCGCAGAAGCAGTGTCCGGTGACCGGCACGTTGTCCAGGAAGATGCGCTCCAGCGGGAGCCCGAGATGTCTGGCGAGCCGCGCCCACGACAGCCGGTTGACGTTGTGCGGGAAGACCACGGCGATGTCGTCCAGTCCCAGGCCCGCCTTCGCGACGGCCGCCAGCATGACCTCGGCCAGCGCCTCGGTGTAGATCTGCTGGTATTCACCGGCCAGTTCGTCGTCGAGCGACAGGCACTCGTAGAAGCGGCCGTGGGTGCGGGCGGCGTAGCTCAGCATCCGGTCCCTGTCGTCGCGGATGCCGACGAGCACCGCGGCCGCGCCCTCGCTGTTGGCGGCCGTACCCGGCACCGTCTGTGCGGCCAGGGTGAAGGTCTTCTCGCCGGTGAGGACCAAGGCGAGCGCGTCCGGATCACCGTCGCTCGCCAGCAGCTTGCCGACCAGGTCCACCGCCAGCAGCCCCGAGGCGCAGGCGTGGTGGGTCACCGCGAACGCCGTGGCGTGTCCGAGCCCGAGCGCGTCACGCACCTCGTGCACGGGGTTGACCGGGTGGGGGACGACCACCGGCATGGTCCGCGCCTGGACCACGTACCGCACCCGCTCCTCCCTGCCGCGCAGTCCGTCGAGCTTGCCCGCGGCGGCCAGCAGCAGATCGGTGAGCGTGCCGCGGGGCTCGCGGCAGACCTCTGCCAGGCCGTAGAAGCGCCGGTACACCTTCATCTCCGCGGCACTGAGGCCCAGTTCGTCGCTCAGCTCGCCGATGGGTATGCGTGCCGACGGCAGGTGGGCCGCCACCTCCTCCAGCGACGTCATCGGCTCTCCCCCGACGGGGACGCCTGGGCGAGCGTCTCCTCCAGATGCCGCGCCAGGGCGTCGATCGTCGGGTGGTCCCAGGCCACCGTCGGCTCCAGAGCCAGGCCGAGGTGGTCCTCGATGTCGCCGCAGAGGATCAGCGCGTAGACCGAGTCGAGCCCGTACGTCGTCAGCGTGGCGGTGGGGTCGATGGCGGCGGCGTCGAGTTGGGCGTAGTGGCCGACCCGCGCGCGCAGCCAACTCCGCAGTTCGGTGTCCGGCGGGGGCGTCGGGGCCGATGGGGCCGGTTCGGGGCTGTTCATCCCATTCTCCTTGTCCTCAATGGCGGCGGCGTCATCAATGGGCGGCGCTATCCGGGCAGACGCCGGTTCGACAGGCCCAGCCCGCGGCGGTCGCGGTGCCGGGCGAGGACCTCCGCCGACAGTCGTTCGGTGATGTGCGGGGGCCGCTGCCCGGGGTCGCGGCCCACCCGTTCGGCGATCCGGCCCAGCGCCGCGACGGCCCAGAGAGGATCGCTGAGGAACGCGTCGCGCCGCCCCTGGTTGTGGAGCCAGACGTTCACGCAGGCGATCGCCGCGAGCACCGCGGCGTACCGCGCCGCCAGCCGCAGCGCCTCGGGCCGGGCGGCGACGGAGAGGTCGGCGGGGGTCAGGGCTGCGCATTCGCGTCGTAGGTCGGCCTGCTCGGCCGCGATGACGGAGACCAAGTGGCGCAGCTCGCCGTCCAGTTCGGGGGAGCCGAGGGCAGCCGAGAGCGAGGCGCTGAGGCTGTCACGCCCGCCCGAGCCGACCGACAGCCGCTCGAAGGGCAGCGGTGGCAGGTCCGCGCCGAGGCGGAACACCCCGGCGGGCGGCTGGGTGTCGTCCAGCCACCCCTTGCGGGCCAGCCGGGGCAGCTGAGGCAGCACCGTGCTGAGGCAGGCCACGCGTGCGGTGTGGCCGAAGCCCGCGGGCGCCAGGTCGCGCAGGTGCTTCTGGAAGATCCCGTAGCCGCCGTCGCGGAGGTAGAACTGAGCGCCCAGCACCCGCGACAGCGCCTCCATGGCGTCCATCAGGAGGGTGGCCACGAAGTACTTGGCGGCCGAGGCGTACAGGCTGGTCTCGCCGGGGAGCAGATGTACCGCGCGCGCGGTCACGGTGGCCAGGCAGTCGCAGATCAGCAGGTCGGTGAAGGCGTCGGCGAGGATCGAGCGGATGTACGGCATCTCGGCCAGCGACCGCCCGTACAGGACGCGCTCCTCCGTGAACCGGGCGGTGACCTCCAGGCCGGTCTCCAGGATGCCCGCGGTCATCGCCGGCAATGCGGTGCGGGTGACCTGGAAGGAGCGCAGCGCCATCTCCACGCCGAGCCCGGGTGCCCCCAGCACCGCGTCCGCCGGGATCGGGCAGTCCCGGAACTCCAGCCCGCCGAGCTGGACCCCGCGCATCCCCGCGCTGTGGAAGCGCGGCAGATGCACCGGCGCGCCCGCGGGCAGGTCCGCCTTCTCCACGAACAGTTGCGAGTGGCTGCGGCTGCCCGGAGCGGGCGAGGTGCGCGCGAAGAGCACCATGGCCTCGGCGCGCCGGGCATTGGCGATCACTTCCTTGCGCCCGTTGAGCCGTAGCCGCCCGTCGTCGCCCGGCAGCGCCGAGAACTCGGCCCGCGCGAAGTCGTTGCCGTGTGCCAGCTCGTGGTAGCCGGAGACGGCCCGGCCACCCGCCAGCAGCACGTCGGCCATCCGGCGGCGCTGCCGCTCGTCGCCCGCGGTCCAGACGTTGACCGCGGGGATGAGGCTGCCGGCTCCGTATCCGAGTCCCAGGCAGGGGTCGTGCCGGAAGACGACCCGCATCACCTCGATGAGGTGGTCGAGCCGGGTCAGCCGCCCGCCCAGTTCGGGCGGGACGAATGCGGCGTTCAACCCGTAGTCGTCCAGCAGCCGTTCGCCCGCGGCGAGCATCTCGCCCGCCTCGTCGGCCGCCAGCACCGCGGCGTGGCCGGTCGGATTGCCCGGATCCCAGGGGTCGCCGAACCGGCGTTCGAGGTCGGCGACGGAGGCGGCCGCAGGATCGTCTTCCGGCCGCGCGATGCCCGAGCGGGCGTCGCGCGACCCGGTCCTGTCGATCACGAGGTGACCACCGAGGTCGGAGGGGCGCTGGGACGGCCGGCCGTACGTGCGTCGAGGAGCCGGTCGAACACCTCGCCGTCGGTCGGCCGTCCCGGCGGGCGCAGCGACCGCAGCACGTAGGTGAGGACGGCCTCCAGCCACAGCGGGTCCTCGCCGGGCGTGCGGTTGTGCAGCCACACCCTCAGGGCGGCCGCACCCGCGAAGCAGTCCTCGTAGCGGCGCGCAAGCGCGAAGGCCTCCGGCTGCGCGTACTGGGAGGCGGGCGGGCTCTGCGCCAGCTCGCGGTGGAGCCGGTCGCAGCTGTCGGTGAGTTCCTCGGCGAGTTCGGCCACGCGAGCGGGCGCCCGACCCGCGGACGCCGGCGCACGCAGTTCGCCGCTCGCGGTGTGCAGGCTCTGCGTGAGACTGCACCCGCCGCGCGCCAGCAGGCTCAGCCGATCGAGCCGGGCCGGGGGCGGCGGGGCCGACAGGTCGGCGGTACGGCGTACGGCGTCTTCGTCGGCGGTGCCCTCCTGATGGCCGCGGACCAGCAGCGGAAAGTGGTTGATCAGGACGTGCTGGTTGACGAAGGTGCTCCCGTCGAAGATGCCGACCACCCGGTGGTCGCGTTCCAGCTTCTGGAACGCGCCGTGCTCGTGGACCTCGGTGAGGAAGGCGCGGGCGCCCAGCAGCTCGCCGCAGGCGGCGATCAGCTCGTCGGCGCGGGTCGGGACGTACGACTTGGCCACCGCGGAGATGACGGTCATCTCCTGCGGCAGGGTGTGCACGCTGCGCGCCGCCAGCACGCTCACGATCTCGGCGGCGTGAAGCGCGGCGTACGCCTCTCCGAGCACGCGGCGTACGTGCGGCAGGTCGATCAGCCGACGGCCGTAGAGCTCGCGTCGCGCGGCGAACTCCTCGGCCAGCCGCACCGCCTGGTCGGCGGCGCCCAGCGACAGGGCCGTGCAGGCGGTCCGGGTGAGCTGCAACGCCTTGAGCACGATCTCCAGACCGGCGCCCTGCTCGCCGATCAGCGCGTCGGCCGGGAACGGGCAGTCCTCCAGCGTGATCCCGCTGATGTCGGCGCCCCGGATGCCGTGCGTGGGCACCTTGGGCAGGGGCCGCCAGCGGTCCGCCGGGAGGCGCCGTTTGTCGGCCAGCAGCAGGCTGAAGCCGCGCGGCCCGCCCTCCGGCCGGGTGCGCACGAGAAGGCAGAGCAGCGTGCCTCGGGTGGCATTGTTGATCAGCCATTTCTCGCCGTTCACGCGGAATCCGCCGGGCTCCGGCGTGGCGGCCGTCTCGCCGGCGAGCAGGTCACTGCCGTGGCCGCGCTCGGTCAGTCCCCATGACACCGGTGCCCCGGCGATGATGTCGGCGCCGAGCTCGCGCGCCTGCTCCGCGCGGCCCGCCAGCCACATGCAGACGCCCCCGAGAAACGTTTTGCCGTGCCCGATCGCGACCGTCAGGTCGCGGCGCGCCACCGCCCGCAGCGCCGCGACGAGCTCGTCGTAGCGGGTCAGCGCCCCGCCGAACTCGGCCGGCACGTACAGGCGCGGCAGCCCCATCCGGTCGAGCTCCCGACAGATGTCGACGGGGAACGACTCACCCCGGTCCAGCTCGGCGCTGCGGGCGTAGGAGAGGAGCGCCGCGGGGTCGGCGGGATCGCCGAGTGCCCGGTCGAAGCCGCCGAGGTCGACCCGGCCGGTGTCGATCAGCAGGTCGGTGGCGTTCACGAGACGTCACCGCCCCCGTCGAAGCCGGCGAGGCGAACACGGCCCATGTCGATCAACAGGTCGGTCACCGTCATGAGGCATCGCCACCCGCGACGAAGCCGGCGAGGCGAACACGGCCCGCGGCGATCAGCCGCTCGATGACCGTCACGAGGCGCCACCGCCCCCATCGGAACCGCCGAGGCCGACCCTGCCGGTGTCGATCAGCCGCTCGGTGACTTTCACCAGACGTCACCGCCCACGTCGGAACCGCCGAGGCGAACCTGGCGGGTAGCGATCAACAGGTCGGTCACCGCCACGAGGCATCACCGCCCGCCGCGTCGTCCAGCCGGGCGCGGACGCCCGGCGACAGTTCAGCGTGGAGGATCGGAAGCTCGCCGCCGAGGAACCGTCGGCGCAGCAGCCGCCGCTGGATCTTGCCGCTGGTGGTCCGCGCCACCGTGCCGGGAGGCACGAGTACGACGTTGTGGGCGGGCACCCCGACGTCGCGGGTGAGGCGGTCGCGGACACGCGCGGCGACGTGGGCCAGCTCGTCCGGCGGGATCCGGTCGGCCCGGCACTCGCGGACCACCACGACCTCCTCCTCGGGCACCGGGACGGAGAAGGCCGCCCCGACCCCGCGTTCCAGGGCCGGGTGGGCTTCCCGCGTCGCCGCCTCCAGGTCCTGCGGGTAGAGGTTGCGGCCGCGGACGATGATCAGCTCCTTGCTGCGGCCCGTGACGTACAGCTCGCCCTCGTGCAGGATCCCCAGATCCCCGGTGCGAAGGAAGCCGCTCTCCCCGTCGGGTGTGACGGCGTCGAAGACGCGCCGGGTCTCGGCGGGCCGTCCCCAGTAGCCCCGGGCGACGTTCGGTCCGCGCACCCAGATCTCGCCGACCCGGCCGTCCGGCAGCGTCATGCCCGCCTCGGCGTCGATGATCCGGATGTCGAGGTGCTCGGCGGGGCCGCTGCTGACGATGCGGTGCGCGGGTGTGCCGGGGGCCGGGGACAGCAGCTCACCGCGCTCGAACGCGGCGGCGTCCACCTCGGTGATCACGGCGCGGCGGGCAGGCCGGTCGCCGGAGACGACCAGGGTCGTCTCGGCCATGCCGTAGCCGGGGAGCATCGCCTCGGGACGCAGCCCGGCGGCGGCGAACCGCCGGGTGAACGCCTCGACGGTGGCTGCCTGGACGGGCTCGGCGCCGTTCACCGCGCACCGCCAGCGCGAGAGGTCCAGCCGGGCCAACTGCTCGTCGGTGATCCGCTGGAGGCACAGGTCGTAGGCGAAGTTCGGAGCGGGAGAGAAGTCGATGCCGTGCCGGTCGATCAGCGTCAGCCACGTGTGCGGGCGCTTGAGGAAGGCCGTCGGCGGCATCAGCACGCTGCGACCGCCCAGGACGAGCGGTGTGAGCAGCAGCCCGATCAGGCCGAAGTCGTGGTAGAGCGGCAGCCAGCCGCCCACCGGCCGGTCGGCGCTCATGTCGGCGATCGCCGCGAGGATCCGGGCGTTGGCCAGCAGGTTGGCGTGGTCGACCATGACGCCCTTCGGGTCGTCGGTGGACCCTGAGGTGTACTGGAGGAAGGCCAGCGCATGCGGGTCGGCCAGGGGCGGCCGCCACCGGTGCGCCGCGGGCAGCTCGTCCGCGGCTTCGGCGCAGTGGGGCGCGAGCACGCTCACGCCCGCGAGGTCCTGTTCCTTGGTCCAGGACACGAGCACTTCCAGGTCCGTGCCGTCGGCCAGGGCCCCGGCCGCTCCCGCGTCCCGGGCGATCGCGGCGAGCCGGTCGGCCTGCCGCCCCGGACGGCCGTCGGGCGGCGGCGCGGGCACCGGGACCAGGCCCGCGTACATGCAGCCCAGGAGGGATCGTGCGAACCCCGGCCCGGAGGGATGCAGGATGAGCAGCCGGTCACCGGCGGAGAACCGATCCTGCAACAGCGCGGCGACCTGGCGGGCGGACCGGTCGAGTTCCCCGTACGTCATGGTCTCGTCGGCCTCGGCGCGGAGCGGATCCGCACTGAAGATCAGGGCGGTCCGGTCACCGTGCTGCGCCGCCCTCGCACACATGAGTTCGACGAAGCTTCTGTGCTCGTGCTCCATCGCCCCACCCTAAACGGCACTCTGGCGCCGCCGGATGAGTAATTGGCAAGAGTTGTAGGTGAGTTGAGGCTCGGACCACTTCGCCGGACGCCGGATCCACTACGCCGTCCCGTCGGGCCGACGGAGCCTTCACCTGCGGGTCGTGGCGGTGGGCGTGGGCTCCGGGCCGTCGGCGCGCAGAGGGTCGGGACCGGGCCTCGGGGGGTCGGCGACCACTGGCCCCTTCGTGTGGTGACGGGGCACGACGTCCTGAGGGAACGTCAGCTGCTGGTTCATCCACTTCAGGGCGGGGGGCATCTCCTGAACCCAGGTCGGGAAGTTGTGGCTGCCGTGCTCGGGCAGGATCGACGCGACACGCATGGGTGCCTTCACTGCCCTGATGAAGGCCTGCGTCTGCGGATAACCGCGCTCGCCGTGCTTGCTCTCGGCCACCAGGACGGAGACCTGGGGGACGGGCAGGTGCTTGAGCCGCCACATCAAGTCGTGACCGTTCATCCGCTCGGTGCGGTCCGGTCCGCTCCCGAAGAGACTGCCGGTCGTCGGGTCGTCCTTGACCCTGTAGTCGGGCGACAGCGCGGCGGCCGTCGTATACACGTGCGGATCGCGCATCGTCAGCTGGAGGGCGCAGCTGCCACCGGAGGAGTAACCCATGACACCCCAGGCACTGGCGTCGTGGCCCACCCGGTAGGCGGACTTCAGGGCGTCGGGGAGATCCTTGGCCAGGAAGGTCTCGGTCTGCGGGCCGCCCGGTACGTTCACGCACTCGGTGTCGCGCGGCGGGGCGATCGTCGGCCGGATCATCACCATGACGGTCGGCTGCATCCGACCGCTCTTCTGCAGTTCACCGGCGGTCTGTGACACCCGCAGATGCTGTGCGAGGTTGAAGATGCTGCCCGGGTAGCCGCTGAGCGCGACGATCACCGGGAAGCGCTGGCGCTGGTACGCCTTCTGGAAGTACTGCGGCGGCAGGTAGACGAACGCCGGGTCGACCACGCCCGTGCGGCGGCCGATGACCTTCACGGACTCCACTCGCCCGTTCACCGCGGCGGGGCCGGTGGGCAGTCCGCTGACCCGGCTCAGCTGCTCGTCGTCGGCGGGCTGCACCAGTGCCCCTTTCACGGCGACGTCGTTCACCGTGCCCGTGCCGCCGTCGTCGTCCCCCGCCTGTGTCACTCCGACGGGGGCCGTCTCGACACGGCCGAAGAGCTCGCCCCACGATCCGAAGAACTGGTAGGAGGAGTTCAACCAGCACGCGAACGCCGCGATCATCACCACCTGGGTCGTCCCGACGGCCAGCAGGCGTCCGAGCACCTGCCACAGTCCCTGCCGGGCGAACCGTGGCCACGACCAGACCAGCAGTCCCACACACACGGCGGCGAGGGCCGCCATCACATACACGGTCGTCTCGCTGGTCAGACCCATCCGGTTGATCCCCGATTTCCCTACCTGTGCGGTTTCCTTCACACAGCAGGAGGGGTGTGGAATCCTCCGCGTTCCCCAATTAGTGCAAATGGGGTGATGAAACCGCTCACTCGGCCGCGCCCGTCGCCTGCCGCCCCATGGTGCTCGCCCGGGGGACGAGCCGGTGCGGGGCCCGGATCTCCATGCCGGGGACAGGAGTCGAGCTGCCGATCCGCTTGAGCAGCCGCTCCACGGCCGTCTCGGCGATCATCTTCTTGTCCGGCGAGACCGTCGTGACGGGTGGGTTCGAGTAGCGGGCGTCCTCGATGTCGTCGTAGCCGACGACGGCGACGTCCTCGGGGACGCGCAGCCCGCGAGCGGCCAGCGTGTGCAGGGCGCCCAGGGCCACCAGGTCGCTGTAGCAGAAGACCGCGTCGGGCGGTTCCGCCAGATCGAGCAGGTGGGCCATGGCGCTCGCGCCGTCGGAGCGGTTGAAGCGCGGAGTGGAGATGACGAGTTCCTCGCGGACCGGTATGCCGGCCCGCTCGTGGGCCAACCGGTAGCCCTGGGTGCGCAGTTGGGCGGCCTCACCGGTGCGGTAGGGCTGGTCGCCGATCGCGGCGACGCGGCGCCGGCCGAGGCCGAGCAGATGCTCCGTGGCCTCCCGGGAGGCGGTGACGTCGTCGATGCCGATGTGGTCGAACCCGCCGTCGCTGACCCGCTCTCCGAGCACGACCAGCGGGAGGTCCGCGTCGCGCTCGCCCAGGTCGGACTGGGCCAGCCCCAGCGGGCTGAAGATGACGCCGTCGAACAGCAGCTGCTGGGAGCGGCGGCTGAGGAACAGCTTCTCGTGCTCCGCGTCGCCGTCGGTCTGGTCGATCAGGACGTTGTACCCCTGCACCCGGGCCGCCCGGATGATGCCCTGCGCCAGCTCGGCGAAGTAGGGCGTGTCCAGATACGGCACCACCACCGCGATCTGCCCCGACCGGCCGGAGGCGAGATTGCGGGCCAGGACGTTCGGCTGGTAGCCGAGCTCGTCGACCGCCTTCTGCACCCGGGCCCGCATGGCCTCGGAGACCGGTGCGTAGCCGTTGACCACGTTGGACACGGTCCGGCTGGAGACGCCGGCGAGCGCCGCGACGTCGCGGAGTGTGACGCCTCTACCCATATGTCACCTTCGTCCCGGATGACGGTTTCAGCGCTGAAAAGTTTCTTCCCGGTTACCTCTTGCAGCGCGGCAAGTTCTCGGTTAACACTTTTGCAGCGCTGCAGAGCGTAGCAGAAGGGGGCCTGATCCAGTCGGGTCGGGAACCCAGGGACCGTGACGTCACCGCGTCGCGGACCGGACAGTAGGAGCCGCAGTGGGAACAGCCACCACGCACGGGCCGGGAGCCGCACCGGCCACGACAGGGCTTCACTCTTTACTCGTGGTGGTCTGACAGCGCCCCTGCGCTGATCACCGAGCTCACTCTCACCTTCACCGACGTCATGTAGCGCCCACCCTTCCGCGCCCGTTGACGTTCGTCCCCTCACCGAGCCGCAGTGCCCGCATGCCCTCGGCCCGTCCCCGCCGTACCCCCCGTCGGTCCGGCGTACCTCCGCCCTGCCTCCCTCGCCCCTGCCCTCAGGCACCACACCCAGGAGATTGCTCATGTCCTCCACCAGAAGGCCCAAGTCCCGTTCGCTGCGGCGGACCGCGGTCGCGGCGACCTCCGCCGCCCTCGCCGGCGTGCTCCTCGCGGCCTGCGGGTCGGGCGGCGGCAGCGGGAGCGGCACCACGGGCAGCGGCCCGGTGCACATCAAGGTGTGGGCCTGGTACCCGCAGTTCAAGCAGGTCGTGGCCGAGTTCAACAAGACCCACAAGGACGTCCAGGTCGACTGGGTGCAGGCGGGCGTCGGCCAGGACGAGTACACCAAGCTGAAGACCGCGCTCAAGGCGGGCCAGGGCGCCCCCGACGTCGTCATGCTGGAGTTCCAGGAGCTGCCCACCATCCAGCTCACCAAGGGCCTGCTCGACATGGGCAAGTACGGCGCGAACGCGGACAAGGGCAACTACGTCGACTGGGCCTGGAAGCAGTCCTCCGACGGCGACCACGTCTACGCGATCCCGGTCGACGGCGGCCCGATGGCGATGATGTACCGCGCCGACCTCTTCAAGAAGTACGACCTGAAGGTGCCGACCACCTGGGCGGAGTACAAGGAGGAGGCCGCCAAGCTGCACAAGGCCGACCCCAACGCGTACATGACCGACTTCGGCAGCGACGAGACGGCCGCCGGCTGGCGCCAGGGCCTGACGTGGCAGGCCGGCTCCCGCCCCTACACCTACTCGGCGAGCAAGCTGCCGGACATCGGGGTCAAGCTCAACGACGACAACGCCAAGAAGGTGTACGAATACTGGGGCGACCTGGTCAAGAACAAGCTGGTCGACACCCAGTCGTACGCCACCACGGACTTCTACAACGGCCTCAGCACCGGCAAGTACGCCACCTACATCGCGGCCGGCTGGGGTCCGGGCTACCTCTCCAGCGTCGCCAAGAAGACCGCGGGCAAGTGGCGCGTGGCCCCGCTGCCGCAGTGGACGGCGGGCGGCAACGCCCAGGGCGACTGGGGCGGTTCCAGTTTCGCGGTGACCTCGCAGACCCAGCACCCCAAGGAGGCCACCGAGGTCGCCCGGGAGCTCTTCGGCACCTCCGAGGCCGCCTGGAAGATCGGCATCGACCAGGCCTACCTCTTCCCGCTGGTCAAGCCGATCCTCAACGGGGCGTACTTCGGGGACAAGAAGTACGACTTCTTCGGCGGCCAGCAGATCAACAAGGTCTTCGTGCCCGCCGCGAACGGCATCGGGACCTTCGACTGGAGCCCGTTCCAGGACTTCGCCTACAACACCGACACCGGTGAGGTGGGCAAGGCCCTTCAGGGCCAGACCGCCTGGTCCTCCGTGAACGACAACGTCCAGGACCAGGTGAGCTCCTACGCGTCCAAGCAGGGATTCAAGGTCAGCAAGTAACCGGCCCGAGTCCCCGACTCCCACTGCCCCCGTCGGCGCCCGCGCGTCGCACCGCCCGCCGGCGGGGGCTCCGTAAGACGCGCAAGGAGATGTGATGAGCCTGCTCCGACAGCAGGGACCCGCGACGGCCGCGCCCCCGAGTACCGTCCGCACAAAGGGACTTCGCTCCCCCGTGACCGGTGCGGGCACGGGCCGCCGGAACGGACGGCAGTCCGCCCACACCCGCCACCAGGCCATGGGCCTGCTGCTGATCACCCCGTTCGGCCTGCTCTTCGCGGCCTTCCTGGTGGCACCACTGGCGTACGCCTTCTGGCTGAGCCTGAGGACCTCCACCCTGGTCGGCGGTGACCACTTCAGCTGGTTCGCCAACTACCAGCAGACCTTCACCGACCCGCACTTCCTGGCCGGTGTGCGGCGCGTGGCGGTCTTCGGGCTGGTGCAGATCCCGGTCATGCTGGGGCTCGCGCTGCTCGGCGCCCTCATCATCGACGAGGTCTCCAGCCGCCTCGCCAAGGTCTTCCGGATGACGCTGTTCATGCCGTACGCCGTCCCCGCGGTGATCGGCGCCCTGATGTGGGGCTTCCTCTACAGCCCCACCTTCGGCCCGGTGAACTCCCTCAGCCACGCCCTGGGCACGGGCAAGGTCGACCTGCTCGGCCACAGCCTGATGCTGACCTCGCTCGGCAACATCGTGACCTGGCAGTGGACCGGCTACAACATGATCGTCCTGTACGCGGCCTTGCAGGGGCTGCCCCGCGAGGTCTACGAGGCGGCCAAGCTCGACGGCGCCGGCCAGATCCAGACGGCCCTGCGCATCAAGATCCCGATGATCTCCTCGGCCATGGTGCTCACGCTGATGTTCACCATCATCGGCACCCTTCAGTTCTTCACCGAGCCGCGGGTGCTGGAGCCGACGGCGTCCTCGGTGATCACCCCGGACTACACGCCCAACCTCTACGCCTACAACCTCGCCTTCCAGTACTCGGAGTTCAACTACTCCGCCGCCATCTCCTTCTCCCTCGGAGCGGTGGTCTTCATCGGCTCCTACCTCTTCCTGTTCGCCGCGCGCAAAAGGAGCGGACTGAAGTGACCACCGCCGCTGCCCCCGTCCCCGCCGTCGCCGTCCCGGCGCCCCGCCGTACGTCCTCCACGAGAGGGCGCGTCACCGTCAACGCGGTGATGGTGGCGATGATCCTGTACTTCCTGATGCCGTTCTGGTGGCTGGTCGTCGCCGCCACCAAGGACAACGACGCGCTGTTCTCCACCGCGGCCCTGTGGTTCCACTCGCCGGGTGCCTTCTTCGGCAACCTGCGGCAGCTGTTCACCTACAACGACGGCGAGTACCTGCGCTGGATGGGCAACACCGCCGTCTACGCGGGCGTCAGCGGTGTCGGCGCCACCGCCGTGGCCACCTTCGCGGGGTACGCGTTCGCCAAGTACCGCTTCCCCGGCCGCAACCTGCTCTTCTCCAGCCTGCTGGGCGCCATCATGGTCCCGGCGACCGCGCTGGCCATCCCCACCTATCTGCTGCTGAGCAAGGTGGCGCTGACCAACACGATGTGGGCGGTCATCCTGCCCTCGCTCCTCAACCCGTTCGGCGTGTACCTGGTGCGGGTGTACGTGCAGGAGTCGCTGCCGGACGAACTCCTCGAGGCGGCCCGGGTCGACGGGGCCGGTGAGCTGCGGGTGCTGTTCAACGTGGCGCTGCCGACGCTGAAGCCCGCGCTCGTGACCGTGCTGCTGTTCTCCATGGTCGGCACCTGGAACAACTTCTTCCTGCCGCTGGTGATGCTCAACAACGACAAGCTGTTCCCGCTGACCGTCGGCCTGCAGTCCTGGTACCAGGGCGCGCTGGTCCAGTCCGGCGCCAACACGCTGTTCACGCTCGTCATCGCGGGTTCTCTCGTGGCGGTCCTCCCCCTGATCGTCGCCTTCCTCCTCCTCCAGCGGTACTGGCGCGGCGGTCTGACCGTCGGAAGCCTCAAGTAAGTCCAGCCGCCCAGTCCCCTCCCGTTCTGCGCACCTCCCGGAGCGACCTTCATGCTGCACGCCTCCCTGACCGTCGACCCCGCCTTCCGCGTCGCCGACGTCAATCCCCGTACCTTCGGCTCGTTCGTCGAGCACATGGGCCGCTGCGTCTACACCGGCATCTACGAGCCCGGCCACTCGTCCGCCGACGAGGACGGCCTGCGCCGTGACGTCCTGGACCTGGTGCGCGAGCTGGGTGTGACCGCCGTGCGCTATCCCGGCGGCAACTTCGTCTCCGGCTTCCGCTGGGAGGACAGCGTCGGCCCGGTCGCCGACCGCCCCACCCGCCTGGACCTCGCCTGGCACAGCACCGAGACCAACGCCTTCGGCCTGCACGAGTTCCAGCGCTGGGCCGAGAAGGCCGGCGTCGAGCCGATGATGGCCGTCAACCTCGGCACCCGCGGCGTCGCCGAGGCCCTGGACCTGCTGGAGTACTGCAACCACCCGGGCGGGACCGCCTGGTCCGACCAGCGGATCAAGAACGGCGCCCGTGACCCGTTCGGCATCCGCATGTGGTGCCTGGGCAACGAGATGGACGGCCCCTGGCAGACCGGCCACAAGACCGCCCAGGAGTACGGCCGGATCGCCGCCGAGACCGCCCGGGCCATGCGCATGGTCGATCCCGGCCTCGAGCTGGTGGCCTGCGGCAGTTCGAGCTCCTCGATGCCGACCTTCGGCGCCTGGGAGGCCACCGTCCTGGAAGAGGCCTACGACCAGGTCGACTACATCTCCTGCCACGCCTACTACGAGGAACTCGACGGCGACCTCGGCAGCTTCCTGGCCTCCGGGGTCGACATGGACCACTTCGTCGAGTCGGTGGTCGCCACCGCCGACCACATCCGGGCGAAGCTGGGTCGGAAGAAGCGGATCAACCTCTCCTTCGACGAGTGGAACGTCTGGTACAACACCCGTTTCGAGGCGCGGGACAAGCCCACCGACTGGGCCGTGGCGCCACGGGTGATCGAGGACGAGTACAACGTCGCCGACGCCGTCGTGGTCGGAGGCCTGCTCATCAGCCTGCTGCGCAACAGCGACCGGGTCACCGCCGCCTGCCTCGCCCAGCTCGTCAACGTCATCGCCCCCATCCGCAGCGAACCCGGCGGCCCGAGCTGGCGGCAGACCACCTTCCACCCCTTCGCCCAGGCGGCCCGGCACGCCCGCGGCACGGTCCTGCGGGTCGAGCCGGTCGCGCCGACGTATGAGACGAAACGTTTCGGCGATGTCTCCGTCGTGGATGCCGTGGCCACCCACGACGGCGACGAGCTCACCGTCTTCGCCATCAACCGGCACCAGAGCGACAACGTCGAACTCGCCCTGGACCTCAGGGCTTTCGCCGGGTACACCCCGGTGGAGCACGCGGTGCTGAGCGACCCCGACGTGCGCGCCACCAACACCCAGGACGACCCCGACCGGGTCCGCCCCTACGCCGCCGACACCGGTTCGGTCACCGACGGCCGCCTCACCGTGAGCCTGCCGCCCGTCTCCTGGAACGTCGTCCGGCTGCGCCGCGCCGGCTGACCACTCCCCCTCAGACACCCGCCGCTCCCGTCTCCCCCCGTTTTCCCCGGGAGCGGCGGGCCCCGCACCATCCCCTCTTCCCGGACATCCCTTGGGAGCCGCCCATGTCCACCACCAGGGAAGGCGCCGGACACCGCGCCATACCCCGCACCCAGGCGATCACGCTGCTGCTGGCCCTGCTCGCAGCCGCCGTCGCCCTCGTCCTGCCCTCCTCCGGCCAGGCGCACGCGATCTCCCGCGCCTCGCAGACGATGTACACCCCGCCGTCGAACGCCCCGTCGCCCGGCTCGCTCTACCCGCGCGCGATCCGCCTGCAGAACAGCGGTTCGTCCAACGGCACGCTGCTCGCCACGTTCGAGCAGTACAGCTCGGGCACCCCTGTCTTCCCGATCTACCGCAGCACGGACAACGGCAACAGCTGGAGCCAGATCTCCAGCATCAGCGACACCCACAACGGCTTCGGCAACCGCTACCAGCCGTTCCTGTACGAACTGCCCACCGCCATAGGCAACTTCCCGGCAGGCACGATCCTCGCCGCCGGCAACTCCATCCCCAGCGACCTGTCCTCGACCGAGCTGGACCTGTACGCGAGCACCGACCACGGCGTCAGCTGGTCGTACGTCAGCACCATCGCGCAGGGCGGCGAGGCCGACCCCACCAACGGCAAGACCCCGGTGTGGGAGCCGTTCCTGATGGTGTCCGGCTCGAAGCTGATCGTGTACTACTCCGACCAGCGTGACCCGAACTACGGCCAGAAGATCGTCCACCAGGTCTCCACGGACGGCCTGACCTGGGGCTCCGTGGTGAACGACGTCGCCACATCGACGTACGGCGATCGTCCGGGCATGCCGGTGATCGCCAAGCTGCCCAACGGCAACTACGTGATGACGTACGAGTTCTGGGGCGCCCCCGAGGGCGGCTTCGCCGTCTACTACAAGATCTCCGCCAACCCGGAGGCGTTCGGCTCCGCCACCGGTATCGCCCTCAAGGCGACCGACGGCACCCAGCCCAAGAGCTCCCCGTACATCACCTGGCTGCCGACCGGCGGCGCCAACGGCACCTTGGTGGTGAGCGCCAACAGCAGCGACGACCTGTTCCTGAACACGCAGAACGGCGCCGCGAACACCTGGACGCGCATCGCCTCCACCGTGCCCGGCGGCTACAGCCGCGGCCTGCTCCCGCTGGCCGACGGCCACAGCCTGCTGGTCCTCAGCGGCGGCCACCTGACCAGCACCGGCCTGAACCCGATCAGCTACGGCACGATCGACCTGGGCGGCGGCATCTCGGACGGCGCGACCTACACCGCGTCCAACGCCAACAGCCACCTGATGCTGACCATCGCGGGCGGCTCCACCACCAACGGCGTCAACGCCACCCAGCAGAACGCCGACAACGCCGGCGACCAGAAGTGGAAGTTCGTCCAGCAGACGTCCGGCTACTTCAAGATCTTCAACGTGGCGAGCGGCAAGGTGCTGGGCGTGGAGAACCAGTCCACCGCCAACGGCGCCAAGGTCGTGCAGTGGGACGACAACGGCACCCTCGACCACGAGTGGGCCGTCGCCCCGGACCCGGCGGGCGGCTTCACCGTCGTCAACCGCAACAGCGGCAAGCTCCTGGAGATCCCCAGCGCCTCCACCACCGTGGGCACGATCGCCGGGCAGTGGGGTCCGACCGGCTGCGCCTGCCAGCGCTGGAACCTCACCCAGACCGCCCTGCCGAACCTGGCCACCGGCCAGTACCGCCTGGTCAACAAGAACAGCGGCAAGCTCCTGGAGATCCCCGGCGCCTCCACCACCGTGGGCAAGCAGGCCGGCCAGTGGGTGAACACCGCCAACAACTGCCAGCTGTGGACGTTCCAGTCCCAGAGCGGCGGGGCGTGGACCGTGAAGAACGCCAACAGCGGTCTGTTCCTCGACACCAACGGTTCGACCTCGGCCGGCGCGGCCGTCGTCCAGAACGCGTCGTCCACCGCGAGCTCCCAGAAGTGGACGCTCACGGACGCGGGAGGCGGCTACTACAAGCTCGTCAACGCCGGCAGCGGCCTGGTGGCGGACGTCGCCTCGGCCTCCACCGCCAACGGCGCGCTGATCGTGCAGTCGGCGGACAACGGCGCCGATGACGAACTGTGGCAGGTCGTGCGGATTAACTGACCCGTGGGGGGGTCCGGCCGAGGCCGGACCCCTTATCCTCTGCTCTAGATCCCGAACGGTGATCGAGATATCGAACAAGAGAGGTGGGGCGCCATGCCCGAGGAACCCTGCGTCGTGGGTGTCGACTTCGGCACCCTGTCCGGCCGTGCCGTCGTCGTCCGCGTCCGTGACGGTGAGGAGCTCGCGTCGGCGGAGCACGCCTATCCGCACGCGGTCCTGGACCGCGAGCTGCCGGACGGCACCCGGCTGCCCCCCGACTGGGCCCTTCAGGTGCCGTCGGACTACATCGACGTGCTGCGCACCGCCGTACCCGAGGCCCTCGCCCGCGCTGGGGTGGCGCCCGAGCAGGTCATCGGCATCGGCACCGACTTCACCGCCTGCACGGTCCTGCCAGCGCTCGCCGACGGCACGCCCCTGTGCGAGCTGCCCGAGTACACCGCCCGCCCGCACGCCTACGTCAAGCTGTGGCGCCACCACGCGGCGCAGGGCCAGGCCGACCGCATCAACGCACTGGCCGCCGAGACGAAGGAGCCGTGGCTGCCGCGGTACGGCGGGAAGATCTCCTCGGAGTGGGAGTTCGCGAAGGCGCTCCAGGTCCTGGAGGAGGACCCGGAGATCTACCAGCGCATGGAGCGATGGGTGGAGGTGGCGGACTGGATCGTGTGGCGGCTGTGCGGGACGTACGTCCGCAACGCCTGCACCGCCGGCTACAAGGGCCAGTACCAGGACGGGGGCTATCCGTCGCCCGCCCATCTGGGGGCCCTGCACCCGGACTTCGCCGGTTTCGTCACCGACAAGCTGGACCAGCCCATCGGACAACTCGGCGACCAGGCCGGGACGCTGACCGCCGAGGCCGCCGCCTGGACGGGACTGCCCGAGGGCATCACGGTCTGCGTCGGCAACGTCGACGCGCATGTCACCGCCCCGGCGGCGGCGGCCGTGGAGCCCGGTCAGATGGTCGCCATCATGGGCACCTCCACCTGCCATGTGATGAGCTCCGACCAGCTCGGCACCGTGCCCGGCATGTGCGGTGTCGTCGACGGCGGCATCCTGCCGGGACTGTGGGGTTACGAGGCCGGGCAGAGCGGTGTCGGGGACATCTTCGGCTGGTTCGTACGGACCGGATTCCCCGCCGAGTACGCCGAGAAGGCCGCGGCGGCCGGGCAGAGCGCGCACGAGTACCTGACCGAGCTGGCCGCCCGGCAGAAGGTCGGCGAGCACGGACTCGTGGCCCTGGACTGGCACAGCGGCAACCGCTCGGTGCTGGTCGACCACGACCTCAGCGGCCTGCTGATCGGCCAGACGCTGTCCACCCGCCCGGAAGACGTCTACCGCGCCCTGCTGGAGGCCACCGCCTTCGGCACCCGCACCATCATCGACGCCTTCGAGTCCGCCGCCGTACCGGTACGAGAACTGATCATCGCGGGCGGCCTGACGAAGAACGCCCTGCTCATGCAGATCTACGCCGACGTCACCGGCCGCCCGCTGGGCGTCATCGGCTCCGCCCAGGGCCCGGCGCTCGGCGCCGCGATGCACGCCGCGGTCGCCGCCGGGGCGTACCCCGACATCCGCGCCGCCGCCCACGCCATGGGCAAGGTCCACCGCGGTCTCTATCAGCCGGACCCACAGCGGGCCGCGGCCTACGAGCGCCTGTACGCGGAGTACCGCGTGCTGCACGACTACTTCGGCCGCGGCACCAACGACGTCATGCGCCGCCTGCGCCGCATCCGCACCGAAGTCTCCGCGTCCTCCTGAAAGGAAAACCCTCATGGACACCAACACCACCGCCCACTCCGACCAGGAGATCTGGTTCCTGACCGGCAGCCAGGGCCTGTACGGCGACGAGACGCTGCAGCAGGTCGCCCAGCAGTCCAGGAACATCGCCGAGATCCTCGGCGGCCCCGGCAAGATCCCGGCCCGCATCGTGTGGAAGCCCGTCCTCACGGACGCCGACTCGATCCGCCGGATGTGCCTGGAGGCCACCGCCTCCGACACCTGCGTCGGCGTGATCGTGTGGATGCACACCTTCTCCCCGGCCAAGATGTGGATCGCCGGACTCAGCGCCCTGGACGTGCCGCTGCTGCACCTGCACACCCAGTACAACCTGTCGCTGCCCTGGTCGAGCATCGACATGGACTTCATGAACCTCAACCAGGCCGCCCACGGCGACCGCGAGTTCGGCCACATCGAGTCCCGCGTCGGCATCGACCGCAAGATCGTCGCCGGTCACGCCACCGACCCCCGCGTCATCCGCCGCATCGCCGCCTGGACCCGCGCCGCCCTGGGCCGCCACGCCTCGCGCACCCTCCGTCTGGCCCGCTTCGG
Organism: Streptomyces canus; assembly: GCF_030816965.1. Classification (NCBI taxonomy): domain Bacteria; kingdom Bacillati; phylum Actinomycetota; class Actinomycetes; order Kitasatosporales; family Streptomycetaceae; genus Streptomyces; species Streptomyces canus. The sequence goes on along the minus strand of NZ_JAUSYQ010000002.1, from coordinate 5,324,819 downwards.
CGACAACATGCGCGATGTCGCGGTCACCGAGGGCGACAAGGTCGAGGCCCAGCTGCGGTTCGGGTTCTCGGTGAACACCTACGGGGTCAACGACCTGGTGGCCGTGGTCGACGCCGTCGAGGACAAGCAGGCGGCCGAACTCGCCGCCGAGTACGTGGAGTTGTACGACGTTGTCCCGACCCTGCGGCCCGGCGGCATCCGCCACGACTCCCTGCTGTACGCCGCGCGCCAGGAACTGGGCCTGCGCACCTTCCTCACCGAGGGCGGCTTCGCCGCGTTCACCACCAACTTCGAGGACCTGGGCGGGCTGCGCCAGCTGCCCGGCCTGGCCGTGCAGCGCCTGATGGCCGACGGCTACGGCTTCGGCGGCGAGGGCGACTGGAAGACCTCCGCCCTGCTGCGCACCATGAAGGTCATGGGCGCCGGACAGCCCGGCGGCACCAGCTTCATGGAGGACTACACCTACCACCTGGGCCCCGGCACCCCCCGCATCCTGGGCGCCCACATGCTCGAGGTCTGCCCCTCCATCGCCGCCGACCGCCCCAGCTGCGAGATCCACCCGCTGTCCATCGGCGGCCGCGAGGACCCCGTCCGCCTGGTCTTCAACGCGGCCGAGGGCCCCGCCGTCGTCGTCGGCCTGTCCGACCTCGGCGACCGCTTCCGCCTCACCGCCAACGCCGTCGACGTCGTCGCCCCGAGCCAGCCGCTGCCCCAGCTCCCGGTCGCCCGGGCCGTGTGGACGCCGCGTCCCTCGCTGGCCGAGTCCGCCGAGAGCTGGCTGCTGGCCGGCGCCCCGCACCACACCGTGCTCAGCTCCGCCGTCGACGCCGAGACGCTGGCCGACTACGCCGCCATGACCGGCGTCGAACTGCTCACCATCGACGAACACACCACCACCGAGCAGTTCGCCAAGGAGATCCGCTGGAACGCCGCCTACCACCGACTGGCCCAGGCCCTGTGACCACCGGCACCGAAGGAGACGACCGATGAGCGTGCACGTTCGCGAGGGCCTGCGCCAGGAGGTCCTGGACGCGAACCTCACCATCCCCCAGGTCGGCCTCGCGACCCTGACCTGGGGAAACGTCAGCGGCGTCGACCGCGAGGCGGGGGTCTTCGTCATCAAGCCCTCGGGGGTCCCGTACGAGTCCCTCACGATCGACGACCTGGTGACGGTCCGTCTGTCCGACGGCGCCGTGGTGGACGGCGACCTGCGCCCCTCCACCGACACCGAGACCCACCGCTGCCTCTACCGCGCCTTCCCCTCCATCGGCGGCGTCACCCACACCCACTCCACCCACGCCGTCGCCTTCGCCCAGGCCCGCCGCGACATCCCGGTCCTCGGCACCACCCACGCCGACACCTTCAACGGACCCATCCCCGTCACTCGTGACCTCACCCCCGAGGAGTGCGCGAAGGACTACGAGTACAACACCGGCGTCGTCATCGTGGATCTACTGGGGGAGGAGGACCGGAAGGCGGTAGAGGTCCCGGCGGCCCTCGTGGCGAACCACGGCCCCTTCACCTGGGGCACCTCCGCCCGCAAGTCCCTGGAACACGCGATCATCTGCGAGGCCGTCGCCGACATCGCCCTCCACACCCTGTCCCTGTCCCCGACCGCCCCGCCACCCGCACACCTGCTCGAGCGCCACTACACCCGCAAACACGGCCCCGGCGCCTACTACGGCAACCCGGAGACGGCGCTGCCGAAACGGTGACCGCGTGAGGCGCTCGCAGAGCCGCTGCATCAAGCGCCAGGAGCGCCGCTTGCGCTGAGCGCCCGAGGGGCAATCTGCCGAGTCGGCGAACCTGGCGTGTTGAGCGGGTGAAGCTTGGGCTCGCGTACGCGCCGCGGGGCATGGATGAAGCTCCCCGCCGTATCCGGACGAGTCGGCGGACACGACGCGCTGGAGGCGAGTGATGAATCAGAAACAGGTCCAGACCGGCCACACGACTCACCGGGTCCCGGTCCTCATCGTCGGCGGTTCCCTCGTCGGCCTGTCGACCTCGCTGTTCCTGGGCCGTTTGGGCGTACGGCACTCCCTGGTGGAGCGGCACGCCGGCACCTCCATCCACCCCCGCGGACGGGGCAACAACGTCCGCACGATGGAGCTGTTCCGGACGGCCGACGTGGAAGCGGGGATCCGGGACGCCGCCGCCACGCTGGCCGGCAACCACGGGATCCTTCAGACACCCACCCTGGTCGGCGACGCGGGCGAGTGGCTCTTCCGGGAGATCGACCCGGGCGGCGGACTGGCCCGCTTCAGCCCCAGCTCGTGGTGCCTGTGCAGCCAGAACGACCTGGAGCCGGTGCTGCTCGAACATGCCAGGCGGCTCGGCGGCGACCTGCGGTACGCCACCGAACTGCTGTCGTTCGAGAGCAGGTCCTCCGGCGTCACCGCGGTGGTCAAGAGCCGGGAGACCGGCGAGCACACCACCTTCCTCGCGGACTACCTCGTCGCCGCCGACGGCCCCCGCAGCCCCGTCCGCGAGCAGCTCGGCATCGGCCAGAGCGGTCCCGGCGACCTGTTCAGCAACGTCAGCATCACCTTCCGCTCCCGTCGTCTCGCCGACGTCGTGGGCGAACGTCGTTTCATCGTCTGCTATCTGACCGATCCGGCGGCCGACGGCGCGCTGCTCCCCGTGGACAACCGGGAGAACTGGGTCTTCCACGCTCCCTGGCACCCCGAACGCGGTGAAACGCTCGAGGACTTCACCGACGAGCGGTGTGTCGAACACATCCGTCGCGCGGTCGGCGTCGCCGACCTCGACGTACAGATCACCGGCAGGGCCCCCTGGCACGCCGCCCAACGGGTCGCCCGGAGCTACCGCGCGGGACGCGTCTTCCTGGCCGGCGACTCGGCCCACGAGATGTCCCCCACCGGGGCGTTCGGCTCCAACACCGGTATCCAGGACGCGCACAACCTCGCCTGGAAGCTCGCCGCGGTACTCGGCGGCTGGGCCGGGGAGGCGCTGCTGGACACGTACGACGCCGAGCGCCGCCCGGTCGCGGAGGCGACCAGCGCCCGCGCCGCCGCACGGTCGGTCGAGCACAGCCATCCCGGTTTCGCCCCGTCGCCCGGCGCGGGCGGCGGCGGTGGCCCGCAGCGCGGCATCCTCAACGTGGCCCTCGGCTACCGCTATCCGCAGGGCGCCGTCGTCGGCGCCGACCCCGCGACTCCGGTCGTCCCGGAGCGCCTCGACCTGTCCGGCGAACCCGGCAGCAGGGCCCCCCACATGACGGTACGGCACCGGGGTGAACGGATCTCCACCCTGGACCTCTACGAGACGTCGTTCGTCCTGCTCACTGACGCCGATGACCCAAGTGGCTGGCACGAGGCCGCCGTCCGCCTCACCGAAGAGACGTCCGTCCCGCTGACCGCGTACCGGGTGGGCCACGGCTCCGGTGCCGAGCTGACGCCCGAAGGCGACGCGGACTGGTCGGCCGCCCACGGCACGACGCCCGAAGGCGCCGTACTCGTCAGGCCCGACGGATTCGTGGCCTGGCGATCGCCCGGCTCGGTCCCGGATGCCGAGTCGGCGCTGCGCCAGGTCCTGACCACACTGCTGGGGGCGGTCTGACTCCGGCCCGATCCGGGCGCGTTCACCCGGGTGACCGCCCCGAGTGGTGGCCCGCGCTGGGCTGACTGACGGTGGATCACGTCGGGGCAGGGCCAATTCAGCTGACGAAGCACCAGCTGCCCGGCCGCCGACGGAAGGAACGTCACAATGCGCTCTGCTCGCATCCTCCTGACCACCGCGGCGGCCTCGGCCGTCCTCGCTCTCGGCGCCCCCGGCGCTTACGCGGCCGGGGACGACTGGGACTCGTCGGACTCCTCCTACAGCAAGGAGAACAAGGACCCGAAGTACGACCCGGAGACCTACAAGGACAAGGAGCACGGCCAGGACTCCGGCGGCAAGCACGACGGCGGCGGCTGGAGCGGCGGTCACGAGAAGCCCAGCGGCGGCATGCACACCGGGGGCGGCGGGCTGGCCTCACCGGCGATGACCGCGGGCGGGCTCGCGGTGCTGGCGGTCGCCGGAACCGGCCTGTACGCGACACGCCGTAAGAAGGTCGCCGGAAGCATGGCCTGAGCCATGCCGGACGCCATAGCCACTGTGGCCGCCACGCGCGTGCCGCGTGGCGGCCCGGCCGGCCCTCCCCGTGCCCCGTACGTCCGATCTGCTGCCGTCCCCTGGTGAGGTGGTGTCCGATGGCAGTCCCTCCCCCTACCCCCGCAGACAACCCCGGCCCCGAGGAGCCCGCCCCGACCGGGCAGGGATCCCACACCAAGATGATGCTGAGTGCCGTGGCGATCCTGGTGCTGGCCGTGGGACTGTTCGGCGGTCACGACGAGTCCTCGTCCGACCCCCCTGTGCCGCCGCGGGCCGCACCCGTCTCCGCGTCGGCTTCGCCGCCCCGGCAGGCGGCCGGGCAGCCGTCCGGCAGGCATCTGCCGCGATCGAGGCCCGTACGTCTGCTCATTCCGAAGATCTCGGTCGACGCCCCCTTCACGGACCTCGCCATCGATCCCGCGGGCCGTCTCGAGCCGCCTCCCGCCCACGACGTCAACCTCGTCGGCTGGCACGCCAAGGGCGCCTCCCCCGGGGAGACGGGCACGGCGATCATCGCCGGGCATGTGGACACGGCGACGTCGGCGGCCGTCTTCGTGGACCTCGGAGAACTTGCGAAGGGGGACGTCTTCCACGTCGACCGGGCCGACGGGCGCAGAGCGTCCTTCGTGGTCGACAGCGCGGAGACGTTCGACAAGGACCACTTCCCCAGTCGGCGGGTGTACGAGGACACGGCCACGGCCCAGGTCCGCCTCATCACCTGTGCGGGTGATTACGACCGTACGGCCAGGGACTACACGGACAACCTCGTGGTCTTCGCCCACCTCCTCTGAGCCCGCCCCGCCGGGCCGACGGGTCACCCCCACGGTGCATACGAGTCGCGCACTTGCGGGGGCGGGCTGACGATCGAGGAACGCCGACGTCATCCCCGTGACCGACGTTCGTCCGCCTCTGCCCCGAAGGAGATGTACACAGGATGACCACCACGTCCGACCGTGCTTCGAAAGCGCCTGAGCAACAGGCTTCGCAGCGGGTCTCCCAGTCCGTGTTCGACGGCTCCAGGCTCCGTGTCGTCCTGTTGGTGGACGTCTACGACGGGGCCCAGCAGCAGTTCCTCGAGGCGTACGAGAGCCTGTGCAGCCAGGTCGCCTCCGTTCCCGGACATGTCAGCGATCAGCTGTGCCAGTCCATCGAGAACCCCTCCCAGTGGCTCATCACCAGTGAGTGGGAGAGCGCACCGCCCTTCCTCACCTGGGTGAACAGCGAGGAACACGTGCGGATGGTGGAGCCGCTGCACAGTTGCGTCCGGGACACCAGGTCGCTGCGCTTCCACATCGTCCGCGAGACCGGCGGCCCGGCGGTGCAGACCGGGCCCGGCAAGCGCCGGCTCCAGGCGTCCCCCAGGATCGGTGACGGCCTGATCCGTCACGCGCTCACCTTCACGGTCAAGCCGGGCAGTGAGGAGACCGTCGCCAAGATCCTCGCCGGCTACACCTCGCCGGAGCCGCGGGTCGACGACTCCACCCGGCTGTGCCGCACCTCGCTCTTCATGCACGGCAACCGGGTGGTCCGGGCCATCGAGGTACGGGGCGACCTGCTCGCCGCGCTGCGCCACGTCGCCCGGCAGCCCGAGGTGCGGGCCGTCGAGGAAGCCATCAACCCCTATCTGGAGCAGGACCGGGACCTGGACGACCCCGAGTCCGCCCGGCTCTTCTTCACCCGCGCGGCGCTGCCCGCCGTACACCATGTGACCACCGGTCAGGAGAGCCCGGAGGCCGAGCGGCACGCGCTGTACTACCCGGCCCGTGAAGGGTGCGGTATGCGACTGGCCGAGCTGCTCGCCCGGCAGGACGAGGCGGCGGCCGACGATCCCCGGGGACCGGTGCTGCGCAGCACGATCTTCCAGCGCGACGACGTCGTGATGCGGCTGGTCGACGTGCGCGGAGCCCTCGACAGCGACCCCGGTCCCGTGCTCGGTCTCACGGACCACGGCCGGGCGGCCGAGCTGACGGCACTGCTCGACGGTGAAGCCCTCGGACTGGACGGCCGGGCGCTGAAGGACAGCACCCCCGCTCACCTCCTCGCGGTGTCCCGCATGGACCTCGTCACCGACCGCCGCGCGCCCGGCGCCTGATTCGCCGGCCACCGGCCCGTGACCGGCCACGCCCTCATGTCGATGCAGCACATGTTCGGAGGTACGTCGTGATCAAACGTCATCCCGGAGTAGTGGATCTCAGCGAGGTCGAGCCCAACACCCGGCGCGGGGGCGATCTGCGCGCCATGCTCACCCCCACCACGGTCGGCTCCACCAGCGGTTTCATGGGCGTGGCCATCGTGCAGCCCGGCGACCGCATCGCCGAGCACTACCACCCGTACTCCGAGGAGTTCATCTACGTCGTCTGCGGACAGCTCGAAGTGGACCTGGACGGCGAGCCGCACCCGCTCCAACCCGAGCAGGGGCTCCTGATCCCGTCCCACATGCGGCACCGCTTCCGCAACGTCGGCAACGTGGAGGCCCGCATGGTCTTCCACCTCGGCCCACTGGCGCCGAGCCCGCCGCTCGGGCACGTCGACACCGAGGACGCCGACGGCAGGCCGATCCCGGCGGAGGCGGCCCATGCGGGTGCGGGCGGGCCGGCCGAACGATCCCGGCTGCGCTCATGAGGAGGCGCGTGGCGGTCACCGGCATAGGAATCGTCGCCCCGGGCGGCATCGGTGTCCCGGCCTTCTGGGATCTGCTGACCAGCGGTCGTACGGCGACCCGCGGCATCACGTTCTTCGACCCGTCCGGGTTGCGTTCGCAGATCGCCGCCGAGTGCGACTTCGACCCGGCGGCCCATGGGCTGGACGCGGAGCAGATCGCACGGAGCGACCGCTACCTCCAGTTCGCCCTGGTCGCCGGGGAGGAGGCGATAAAGGACTCCGGTCTCGACCTCGCCGGGGAGAACCCGTGGCGGGTCGGGGTCTCCCTGGGCACCGCGGTCGGCGGAACCACCCGGCTGGAGAACGACTACGTGCTGGTCAGCGACCGCGGGCAGCACTGGGACGTGGACCATCGCAAGGCCGGCCCACACCTGCAGCGGGCGTTCACGCCCAGCACCCTCGCCTCGGCGGTGGCGGAGCGGTTCGAGGCACGTGGGCCGGTGCAGACCGTGTCCACGGGCTGCACCTCGGGGCTCGACGCGGTCGGGTACGCCTTCCACACGATCGAGGAGGGCAGGGCCGACGTGTGCATAACCGGCGCCTCGGACTCGCCGATCTCACCGATCACCATGGCCTGCTTCGACGCGATCAAGGCCACCTCCCCGAGCAACGACGACCCCGCCCACGCCTCACGCCCCTTCGACGCCCACCGCAACGGGTTCGTCATGGGCGAGGGCGGCGCGGTGCTCGTCCTGGAGGAGCTGGAGCACGCCCGGGCCCGCGACGCGCACGTGTACTGCGAGATAGGGGGCTACGCCACCTTCGGCAACGCCTACCACATGACCGGTCTGACCCGTGAGGGCCTGGAGATGGCCCGGGCCATCGAGGACGCCCTCGGCCAGGCCCGGCTCGACCCCACGGCGATCGACTACGTCAACGCGCACGGGTCGGGCACCCAGCAGAACGACCGGCACGAGACGGCGGCGGTCAAACGGGCTCTGGGCGCGCACGCCTATGACACGCCCATGAGCTCCATCAAATCCATGGTGGGCCATTCCCTCGGCGCGATCGGGGCGATCGAGGTCGTCGCCTGCGCGCTGGCCCTGGCCCGCCAGGTCGTCCCGCCCACCGCGAACTACGAGACCCCGGACCCCGAGTGCGACCTGGACTACGTCCCGCGCGTCGCTCGCGAGCGCAGACTGCGCAGCGTGCTCTCCGTGGGCAGTGGGTTCGGCGGCTTCCAGTCCGCGGTGATCATGAACCTGCCGAGGGAGAGGACCGAATGAGCGCACCGCATCCCCGGCGCGCGGCCGTCACCGGAATCGGCGTGGTCGCGCCCAACGGAAACAGCACCGAGGCCTTCTGGAAGGCCACCAGCGAGGGTGTCGTCGTCCTGGACCGGATCACCCGTGAGGGGTGCGAGCACCTGCCGCTGCGGGTGGCCGGCCAGATCCGGGACTTCGACCCGCAGGCGGCGATCGAGGAACGCTACCTCGTCCAGACCGACCGGTTCACGCACTTCGCGATGGCCGCGGCAGACCTGGCACTGGACAACGCCGGGCTCAGCCGGTCCGACACCGACGCCGCGCCGTTCTCCGTGGGCGTGGTCACCGCCGCCGGATCCGGCGGCGGCGAGTTCGGGCAGCGCGAGCTGCAACAACTGTGGAGCAAGGGAAGCCGCTTCGTCGGGCCGTACCAGTCCATCGCCTGGTTCTACGCCGCGAGCACCGGCCAGATCTCCATCCGGCGCGGCTTCAAGGGCCCCTGCGGGGTGGTCGCCGCCGACGAGGCAGGCGGCCTGGACGCCCTGGCGCATGCGGCGCGGGCCGTGCGGCGCGGCACCGACGTGATGGTGGCCGGCGCGACCGAGGCGCCGCTGGCCCCCTACTCGATGGTCTGCCAGCTCGGCTACGAGGAGCTGAGCACCATCGCCGAACCGGACCGCGCCTACCGCCCGTTCACCACCGCGGCCTGCGGATTCGTGCCCGCCGAGGGCGGTGCCATGGTCGTCGTGGAGGCCGAGACCTCGGCCCGGGAACGGGGCGTGCCGGTGCGGGCCACCCTGGCGGGTCACGCGGCGACGTTCACCGGCGCCTCCCGCTGGGAGCAGTCCCGGGAGGGACTGGCCCAGGCGATCCGGGGCGCCCTGGACGAGGCCGGGTGCGCGCCCGAGGAGATCGACGTGGTCTTCGCCGACGCCCTCGGTGTCCCGGCGGCCGACCGTGCCGAAGCGCTGGCGATCGCGGACGCGCTCGGCCCGCACGGCACCCGCGTCCCCGTCACGGCGCCGAAGACCGCCGTCGGCCGGGCCTGCGGCGCGGCGCCCCTGCTGGACGTCGCCGCCGCGGTGCTCGCGATGGAGCACGGTCTGATCCCACCCACCCCCAACGTCTTCGACATCTGCCACGACCTCGACCTCGTCACCGCCCGCGCGCGAGCCACCGAGATGCGCACGGCGCTGGTCCTCAGCCGAGGACTCATGGGGTCGAACGCGGCGCTGGTGCTACGGCGCGGTGCCGCCGACGCCTCGTAGCGAGGCGTCGCACACCCATCACCAAGCAAGGAGAGGAACCGCATGAGTGACCGAATCACCGTGGAAAAGCTGGCCGAGCTCATGAAGAAGGCCGCCGGGGTCACCGTCGCCCCGGAGGAGCTCCAGCAGCGGCAGGAGTCCGGCTTCGACGCCTTCGGCCTCGACTCGCTCGGTCTGCTCGGCATCGTGGGCGAGCTGGAGAACCGGTACGGCACGCCGATGCCCCCCGACGCCGAGAAGAGCAAGAGCCCCCGGCAGTTCCTCGAACTCGTCAACAGCGCGCTTCTGGCGGGAGCCTGAGATGCCCGGACACACGCAGAACGACGTCACCATCGCGGCCCCGTTGGACCTGGTCTGGGACATGACCAACGACGTCGAGAGCTGGCCGCAGCTGTTCAGCGAGTACGCCTCCGCCGAGATCATCTCCCGGGAGGGGAACCGGACCACCTTCCGGCTGACCATGCACCCCGACCAGGACGGCAAGGTGTGGAGCTGGGTCTCGGAACGGGAGCCGGACCGCGACACGCTCACCGTGCGGGCTCGCCGTGTCGAGACCGGGCCCTTCGCCTACATGAACATCGTGTGGCAGTACGAGAAGGTGCCCGAGGGCACCCGGATGGTGTGGACGCAGGACTTCGCGATGAGGCCGGACGCACCGGTCGACGACGCCTGGATGACGGACAACATCAACCGGAACTCCAAGGTCCAGATGGCGCTGATCCGAGACCGTATCGAGCAGGCCGCCGGAGAGCGCCGGCCCGTGTCGATGCTGTCCGACTGAACGGGACGGAGGACATGACGATGCATCAGTCCCTGATCGTCGCCCGTATGGCCCCGGAGTCGGCCCCGGACATCGCCAAGGTGTTCGAGGAGTCGGACCGGGGAGAACTGCCGCACCTCGTCGGGGTCGCCCGGCGCAGTCTCTTCCAGTTCGACGACGTGTACCTGCACCTCATCGAGTCCGAGCGGGACCCCGGGCCGGCCATCGCGAAGGTGGCCGGTCACCCCGAGTTCCGGGACATCAGCGAACGGCTGTCGGCGTACGTCACCGCGTACGACCCGGCGACCTGGCGTTCGCCGAAGGACGCGATGGCACGATGCTTCTACCGCTGGGAGCGGGACGCCCGCTCCTGAACCGCCGCGGACCGCCGCCCACCGGGCACGCACTGTTCGCGTGCCCGGCGAGCGTCGGTCCGCCGGGTCCGCCGGGTCCGTCCGGGACGGGGTCAGGCGGGGATCGTGCAGTCGAACGCGTGCAGATAGGGATTGACCGGGCGGACGTCGTCGATGACCAGGCCCGCCTCCGTCAGCCTGCCGGTCAGGCTCTCGGTGGTGTGCTTGGCCCCTCCGACGTTCAGGAGCAGCAGCAGGTCCATGGCGGTGCTGAACCGCATCGACGGCGAGTCGTCGACGAGGTTCTCGATGACCACGACCCGCGCTCCCGGCCCGCCCGCCGCGATGACGTTGCGCAGGACGCGGGTCGTGCTGTCGTCGTCCCACTCCAGGATGTTCTTGATGATGTACACGTCGGCCCGGACCGGGACGGCCTCGCGGCAGTCGCCGGGCACCAGGCGCGTCCGGTCCGCGAGCGCCCCTCCCGCGCGCAGCCGTGGGTCGACGTTGTCGACCACACGCGGCAGGTCGAGCAGGGTGCCGTGGAGCGCCGGATACTTCTCCAGCAGGCTCGCCACCACATGCCCCTGGCCACCCCCGATGTCGGCGACCGACGTGCTCCCCGACAGATCGAGGAACTGTGCCACGTCCCGCGCGGACTGCACGCTGGAGGTCGTCATGGCGCGATTGAAGACGTCGGCCGATTCCGGGGCGTCCTCGTTGAGGTAGTGGAAGAACTCCTTGCCGTACAGATCCTCCACGACGTTGCGGCCGGAGCGCACCGCCTCGTCCAGCATCGGCCACGCGTCCCAGGTCCACGGCTCGGTGCACCACAGGGCGATGGCGCGCAGGCTGTGCGGATCGTCCTCGCGCAGCAGCCGGGACATGTCGGTGTGCGCGAACGTCCCGTCCGGCTGCTCGGCGAAGAGGCCGTAGCAGGACAGGGCACGCAACAGCCGTCGCAGGGTCTTCGGCTCGGTCTTCACCGCCGCCGCGAGGTCCTCCACGGCCAGTGGGCTGTCGTCGAGGGCGTCGGCGACCCCCAGCCGGGCGGCCGCGCGGACGGCGGCCGCACATGCCGCCCCGAACACGAGCTCCCTGAGCCGCATGGACGGCGGTGGGGCGGCGGCGGTCTGTGCGGTAGTCATGTGCACTCTTCCTTCGTCGAGTTCATGAGTGGCCACGGCCGGTCAGCACAGTCCCGCGGGCATGGACGCCCCGCAGGTGTTGCCTTCGAAGACGTTGCTCTTGGCGGTGGTGTCCGTGTTGACGAGGTCCGCCGGGGCGTTGCCCTCGAGCACGTTGTCGGCGATCCGGTTCCGCTCGCTGGTGGTGCCCACGAAGCTCTTGAACAGGACGATGCCGCCCGACAGCGGGGAGGTGCCGACGTTGCCGATGACGCGGTTGCGCGTCACCAGGGTGTCCTCGGCGCCGGTCAGCACGATGCCGGAGCCCTGCAGCGCGTCCAGCCGCGCGGTCTTCGGGCAGGACTTGTTGTTCTTCACGAGGGTGTTGTCGCGCACGGTCAGCGCTCCGGCCCTCGGCTTGTTCTCGTCGCCCACGACGAACACGCCCACGCAGTTGCCGGTGAGGTGGTTGCCCGCGACGGTGAGGTTCCTCAGGCGCCGGACGGTGATGCCGATCCGGTTGCCCTCCAGGCGGTTGTCCTCGACCACGGTTCCCCCGGTGTCCGCGGCGCCCGCCTCTTCCTTGATCGTGTTCGCGAGGAACAGGCCGGCGTCACCGTTGTCCCGCGCGGTGTTCTTCCGGAACACCCCGTGGGCCGAACGCTCCTGGGCGATTCCCCACACCCCGTTCTTCACCGCCGTCACGTTCCGCACGGTGAGCCCGTCGGTCCCCATGGCGAACACGCCGCTCCCGGTGAAGCCGGTCACGGTGAGGGAGGCGATGGTGACGCCCTCGACGTCGTGGGCCTTCGTACCGATCACGCAGATGCCGTTTCCGGTCTCGGCACAACGGCCGGACGTCTTCGTGTCCGGCTCGATGACGGTGCTGCGGCCCATGCCGGTCAGGGTGATCTTGGGGGTGCTCACCGTGACGCTCTCGCGATAGGTGCCGGGGGCAAGGAGGACGGTGTCTCCCGGCTCGGCGGCGTCCACCGCCCGCTGGATCGACTGTCCGGGAAAGACCACGTGGGTCATCTGGTCGGCGGCGACGGGCGGGGCGGCCCCGAACACGGCCCCGATGATCGCCGCGGCGGCGCATGCCAGGCGGGAGATATGAAATCTCATCATATTCGGTACGTTATGGCCCGAGATGTCGCGAACGGGCTGGATAGACCATCCGACGGCGTGTCACGGAGCGGTGCTCACAGCGGCCGGAACCGGACCAGCGTCTGTCGGCCCGCCGGCGCGTGTCCTGACCGGCTTCGGCAAGATGTGACTTTCATCGTGACGGGCGTACCGGCCACTGACGCCGGTGACGGCGGGGCATCTCTCGTCGTCGGAGGTCACAGGGCTGTGGACGCAGGCGGACGGCAGGAACGCTCGTGCACGCGGAGCAATATCTGTGCCCGTGGTGTGAGAAATAGACTCGGGGCCCGGCGAGTATTCCCCGGACCAGGGCCGGATGCAGAATTAGCGAACCCACAGGTCCGACCCCCCGTGCTACTGTCGATCTCAGTTGCAGGTGTGGTTGCCAGAAGGTTTTTTCCGACGGGTTAATCAGCACGGCGACACGGAGATTCACACAGGGTGAATTTCCGAAACCGCCTCCGAAGGAGAAACAACATGGCTACTGGCACCGTGAAGTGGTTCAACGCGGAAAAGGGCTTCGGCTTCATCGAGCAGGACGGCGGCGGCCCCGACGTCTTCGCCCACTACTCGAACATCGCCGCCCAGGGCTTCCGCGAGCTGCAGGAAGGCCAGAAGGTGTCGTTCGACATCGCGCAGGGCCAGAAGGGCCCGACGGCCGAGAACATCGTTACCGCCTGACATCGGCACCGCCGCGCATACTTCGTAGCTGGGGCCCGCACCTTGCGGTGCGGGCCCCAGCTCGCGGCATTTTCAGGGCGCATCACACATCGCCTTCGGCTCGTTCTCGCGATTCTCTGCGCCGCTCATCTGCTGCGGGAATTCCTTGATACGCGCCGTATCAAGGAAGGTTTCGCATGAATCGCACACGCACAACTCCCGCCCGTGGCCGCTCCGCCGGCCCGCGTCGTTCCAAGCCCCACGGAAGTCGACCGGCCGTGTCGGGCGAGTTCGCGCCGCCCCGGACGATCACGCCCGGGCTGCCCCCCGTCGAGGCGTTCGCCGATCTCGCCATGCCCGCACGGCTGTTGGCCACGCTGGCCCAGGAGGGCGTGACCGTACCGTTCCCGATCCAGGCGGCGACCCTGCCGAACTCCCTGGCCGGCCGTGACGTCCTCGGCCGCGGCCGCACCGGCTCGGGCAAGACCCTCGCCTTCGGCCTGGCCGCACTGGCCCGCACGGCGGGACGCCGTGCCGAGCCGCGGCAGCCGCTCGCCCTCGTCCTCGTCCCCACCCGCGAGCTCGCCCAGCAGGTCACCGACGCGCTCACGCCCTACGCCCGCTCCGTGGGCCTGCGGCTGGCCACCGTCGTCGGCGGGATGTCCATCGGCAGGCAGGCAGGCGCGCTGCGCGCCGGGGCCGAGATGGTCGTCGCGACGCCCGGGCGCCTCAAGGACCTCATCGACCGGGGCGACTGCCGGTTGGACGAGGTGGCCATCACGGTCCTCGACGAGGCCGACCAGATGGCCGACATGGGCTTCATGCCCCAGGTCACCGCGCTGCTCGACCAGGTGCGTCCCGGTGGGCAGCGCATGCTCTTCTCGGCCACCCTGGACCGCAACGTCGACCGGCTGGTGCGCAGCTACCTGCACGACCCCGTCGTCCATTCGGTCGACCCCTCCGCCGGCGCGGTCACCACGATGGAGCACCACGTCCTGCATGTGCACGACGCGGACAAGCACCGGACGACCACCGAGATCGCGGCCCGGGACGGCCGGGTGATCATGTTCCTCGACACCAAGCACGCGGTGGACCGGCTGACCAAGCACCTGCTCAGCAGCGGCGTCCGCGCCGCGGCCCTGCACGGCGGCAAGTCCCAGCCGCAGCGCACCCGCACGCTGACGCAGTTCAAGACCGGGCACGTCAACGTACTGGTGGCGACCAACGTCGCGGCGCGTGGCATCCACGTCGACAACCTCGACCTCGTCGTGAACGTGGATCCGCCGACGGACCACAAGGACTACCTGCACCGCGGCGGCCGTACGGCCCGCGCCGGCGAGTCCGGCAGCGTCGTCACCCTGGTCACCCCCAACCAGCGCCGCGACATGAGCCGGCTGATGGTTTCGGCGGGGATCACCCCCCGGATCGCCCAGGTGCGTTCGGGCGAGGCGGAGCTGAGCCGCATCACCGGGGCCCAGGCGCCTTCCGGTGTCCCGGTCGTCATCACCGCGCCGCAGGCGGAACGCCCCCGCGGCGCGTCCTCCGCGTCCTCTTCCCGGGGGCGTCGGAGCCGCCGGGGCCAGTCCGGCCAGGGCCGCCCCGCGGGCGAAGGCGCACGCCGCGGCGGACCGCGACGGACCGGCTTCGGCTCCGCCGCCTAGGGCGACATCCCTCTCACCTCCCAGTGGGGCCCTGCCGACGCACGTCGGCAGGGCCCCACTGCCGTATCGCCGCGCAGTCCAGCCCACATGTCGGCTGCCTCAGGATGTCTGCATCACTCGAGCGCCAAAATCTCCTCTTGTCAGAGTAGACATTGGCCGCTGGCGCGGTTACTGTTTTTCTCGTAGACATGGTCAAGCGAGACCCGCCAGACACGAACTGGCGGGGTTCGGAGCAAGGACGGAGGAGCAGACGCCATCAGGATCGCCCGGCCCGAAGCACTCGGTCCGGGTACCGCAAGACCCCGGATTGGATGGTGGTCCCCGGTCACGCAGCCGCGATCCCCGCACCCCTCCCGTCACCGGGCCGGGTAGCGGAAACCGAAGGTCGGCGCAGCATGAGGGCCGACAGATGGTGTTGAATTCCCTTCGGGGCCCTGGTGCCGTACGGCATCAGGGCCCCTCGACGCGTTGTACAACGAGGTGACATGGCAGCAGATATTCCCCTGGGCGACCGCCTGGACGACGACGACTACCCGGCGTACACCATGGGCCGGGCCGCCGAGATGCTCGGCACCACTCCGGGCTTCCTCCGAGCCATCGGCGAGGCCCGTCTGATCACTCCGCTGCGCTCGGAGGGCGGACATCGCCGGTACTCCCGCTACCAACTGCGGATCGCCGCGCGCGCCCGCGAGCTGGTCGACAAGGGGACCCCGATCGAGGCCGCGTGCCGCATCGTCATCCTCGAGGACCAGCTCGAGGAAGCTCAGCGCATCAACGCCGAGTACCGCCGCGCCGCGAACGCGACGGCCGACAGTTCCGGGCCGGGTTCGGGCTGACCACACGGACGCGGTACGGCCCAGAGCGCACCGCGGCTCAGACCGCGGCGGTCCCCTCCCTCCCCGACTCGCCGAAGGCGGGCAGGTCCGTGACCGTCGTCACCTGAGTGAGGGCGCCGTCGATCTCCGGTCAAGGAGAGCTTGCCGTGTCCGTCCACGAGAAGTCCACGGTCACCACCTGTCAGGCGGGGCCTCGGCGACCAGCATCCGCTTCCCGCTCCGGTCGAAGCTGATCGCGAACGGAACGCCACCGGCCGACTTGTTGACCACCGGTGCGGCGACGGCCGGGAGCCCGTTCCGCTTCATCGGGAATGGACGGTGTCACCAGCTCACGGCGTCGTCCATCGACTGCTGCCAGTACGTGACCTTGAGCGAGTCGTCGACGTAGAGGCCCGTCGCGGGCAGCGACGGGTGGGCGCCCGCGCCGACGCTCCCGTTGCCGGAGCGGCCCTGGAAGTAGACGGTCAGGGACTTCGCGGTGTAGCCGTTCGCGCCGCTGCCGTCGGTGGCGGACAGGTTCACGGAGGCGTAGCCGGACTCGCCCGGCTTGAGCGTGACGACCGCCTGCGGCTGCGAGCCCTCGATGACCGGGGGCACGGCCTGGGCCTCGCCGAAGCGGACGGCCGGGTAGCCGTACAGGTAGCAGCTCTTGCTGCCGGTGTTGGTCACCGTGAGCAGCATGTGGTTCACGGGACGGGTCAACGGGGCCGCGACCGTCTTCGTGGTGGAGCCCTCGCAGGTGACCGGCTTGCCGGAGGAGGCGGGCGCCTTCGGGGCGGGGGTGCGCGCTTCGGGCGCCGTGGTGCCGCCCGCGGACCCGGAGCCTCCTGCGGATCCGGCGCCGGAGGAGCCCGTGGCGGCCGACGGGGCCTTGCCTCCCGAGGAGCCCGAGGGGGCCGGCGAGTCGGGGGCCGTGGTCGCAGAAGGGGCAGCGGACGAAGGGCTCGTGCTCGACCCGATGCCCTCGTCCTGGGTGCCCGTCCCGTCGTTGCACGCGCTCAGCGAGAGCGTGGCGAGGACGGCGGTGGCGGCAGCGGCGACGAGACGGGTGCGGGAGGTGCGGAGGCTGGACATGGTGTGGCGCCCCTTCGGTGTTCGGGTGGCGGTGGTGATTGGATGACCGAAGCTTGTGAGGTGATCCGTCCCGACCGCCATGTTCAGCGGGCAGTTGGGGATGCTGGAACGCCGAAATGGGCTCTGACCAGGGAGAATTCGGTGACCCTGGAATGAGTGACTGGGATGCGGGGGGTTGAGGGAAACGGGTGTCGGAGGAAACGGGGACCGCGCGGACGGAGGAGTTCGCGCAGCTGCTGCGCGAGCTCAAGGACCGGTCGGGGCTGAGTTACGGGACCCTCGCCAAGCGTCTGCACATGAGCACGTCGACGCTGCACCGCTACTGCAACGGCACCGCGGTGCCGGTCGAGTACGCCCCGGTGGAGCGCCTCGCGAGGGTCTGTCGGGCCACACCGCAGGAGTTGGTGGAGCTGCACCGGCGCTGGATCCTGGCGGACGCGGCACGTGGACGCAAGACGGATCAGGGCGCGACGCGGGGGCCCGCTCAGCAAGCCGGTTCGGACGGTACGGCGGAACCCGCACAGGGCGAGAACGGTGAGCCGGTCGTCATCGATACGGCGGCCGTGGCCGTGCCTCCTCGACGGCCCTCGTGGCTCCGCCGTCGCCGTACCGCGCTGATCGCCGCCGTCGCGGTGGTCGCCGCGCTGGGTGCCGTCGCATTTGCCCTGCGTCCGGTGGCCGTCCGCGCCGGGGACACCACGACGCCGACGGTCACCGGCACCCCGGACGTCGGCGAGCCCGCGAAGCCTTCCGCCACCCCGTCCCCGAGCGGAAGCGGACCCAAGCCGTCCGCACCGGCCTCCGTCTCCCCCACCGGGACGGCCGGTTCAGGGGATGCCGGGTCCAGCGCCTCGACGGGCGACGGCGAACAGGGCGCGAACCGGCCCGCCACCGCCGTCCCCCTCGCCGTCGCCATCCGCCCCTACGTCTACGAGGACCCGTGCAGCCAGCACTTCCTCGTCGACAGCGACTCCGAGCAGGTCGGCCCGCCGGCGAGCGAGCAGGACGCGCCGCGCTGGTCCGCCGCCTACGGGGCGGTCTCCTCCGGCGAGCAGCGGGTCGCGCTCACCGTCCAGGGCACCGGCGAGGGCACCGTCGTCCTGAACTCCCTGCACGTCCGCGTCCTCACCAAGGGCGCGCCGCTCGCCTGGAACGACTACTCGATGGGCGTCGGCTGCGGCGGCGGTGTCGGCACCAAGTCGTTCGACGTCGACCTGGACGACGGCAGTCCCACCGTCACCGTCAAGAACGGCCAGCGCGACTTCCCCTACAAGGTCAGCGAGTCCGACCCGGAGGTCTTCTACGTCACCGCCCACACCACGGCGCACGACGTCCGCTGGGACCTCAGCCTGGACTGGTCCAGCGGCGACCGCAGCGGCACCGTCCGCATCGACAACGCCGGCAGGCCGTTCCGCACCAGCGCCGATGTGGGCCGCCCGGGTTACGACTATCCGCTGGGCAGCAGCGAGTGGATCGAGCGGGTGGGCGGCTGATCCGGGCGTAGGCGGCGTTTCACAGCAGTTCGGGCTCCGGCTGCGGCTGTCGCACCGGCGCGGTCGCCGGTTCCCACCGGGCGACGGTGCGGACATAGCCGTAGATCACCGAGACCATCGCCAGCAGGAGAAGCGGTCCGGCCAGCCAGGGGTACTCGGCCATGCGCACGGGCAGGAAGCGGTACGACACCAGGAGCGCGACGAAGACCGTCGCGCCGTAGGCGGTCAGCCGCAGCCCGGACCGGTCCCAGTCGCGGTCGAACGAGCGCAGTCCCGCCTCGATGGTGAGGGTGAACACCACGCCGGCGACGAGGTCCACGCCGTAGTGGTAGCCGAAGCCCAGCGTGGCGCAGAGGGTGGCGATCAGCCAGAAGGTGCCCGCATAGCGCAGCAGGCGTGGGCCCTTGCGGGAATGGATGAAGATCGCGGTGGCCCACGCCGTGTGCAGGCTGGGCATGCAGTTGCGGGGGGTGACCTCGTCGAAGGGTATGGAGTGGGGGGCGGATATCGGCGGCGGTGTCTGCGGCCACAGGTTCGCCACCGCCCAGTGCCCGTCGCTCGGTATCTGCGGCGACCACAGGGCGATCGACGCCCAGTGGTCGGTGCCGGTGCCGTAGGCGAAGACCGGGCCGACCACCGGGAAGATCATGTAGACGGCCGGTCCGAGCAGGCCGATCAGCAGGAAGGTGCGCACCAGGTGGTGGCGCGGGAAGCAGCGCTCCGCCGCCACGTTGCGCAGTTGGTACAGCGCGACGACCACCGCGGCCACCGCGAGCTGGCCGTAGATGGTGTCGAGGAAGTTGAAGCCGATCGCTCCGGTGGCCGTGACGATCCGGCCCATGATCCACGACGGGTTGCCCAGGGCGTGGTCGGCGTTCGCCAGATAGGGGTCCAGCACCTCCGGCCGGCTCTTCGCGGTGATGAGGAGCCAGGTGTCACCGGTCTTGCGGCCGGCCACCAGCAGCAGGCCCAGTCCGACCCCCTTCAGCAGCAGGACACGTTCCCGGCCGGTGCGGCGGGTGACGGCGATGACCGCGCAGCCCAGGAGCACCCACAGCGCGCCGTTGCCGAAGGGATGGCCGTGGGTCACCTTGACGTCGAAGATCCACCGGACCACCGCGAAGGCGAGGTCGATGCCGACCGCGGCACCCGTCACGATGAACCGTTGCCGCCAGGTGAGCACCACCATCATCAGGGCCAGGCCGGCGTACAGCATCGGGCCTGATTTGGGCGGGCCCATCAGCTCTCGCGCCTGGGTGGTGAGCGGTCCCGGCAGGCCGTAGTGACGCGCGGTGAGCTCCAGCGCGACGAAGAACCCGAGGGCCACGACAGCCGCCACGGCCCAGAGTCTCGCCCGCGAATCAATCTGCGGTGGCATATATATCAATTTCGGCCAATTTCACTAGATGCCCGTCAGAAAACCGCCCGCCCGACTGAGGAAGAGGGAAGGATCGTGGTCCCGGGTTCCTGTGTCCACCCTGAGAAGCCCGGCTCACCGAAGATGCAGGGTATGGCATGACGCCAACAATCGAACACCGGTCGGCGGCGGTCCGATAGGTCGCTCGTCACCGACAGGAGCTCACCGAGTCCCGCGACGAGCCCTGGCCGGGATGTGAGCCGGCCTCGAGGGCGGCGGCGTCGGTCTCCTGTCGGGGCGACGCTCACCCGGGGCGCTGCATCAGGTGCCCGGCCTCCGGGTGGCGTTCGCGTCAGGAGATGGCACGGAGTCCGCCGTGGGCCGGACGGCGCAGGTCGTCGACGGTCTGGGCCGTCGCCTCGTCCGCGGGGAGGAGGACGACCAACTGCTGTGCGTCCGCGGAGAGTTCGAGTGTCTCGCGGACCAGCCGGAGTTCGCGTCCGGAGGGATGGTGGAGCCGGAGATCCCCGCGCTGCGGAACGACGTGCTGGTTCAGGCGCCGGGTGAGGTCGGGGCCGGCGACGGGTGCGAGTTCCGCGGTGAACCATTCGTAGGTGTTGAGGGACGGGCCGAGCCACAGGTCGAAGGCCTGCTCGTCCGCGACGGCGTCCCAGTCGGGGAAGAACGACCGGGCGCGGGGGTCGGTGAAGACGTACCGGGTGAGGTTCGGGGTGTCGGAGTCGAGCAGTCCGGTTCCGCTCGTCACCGCCTCGAACGCACTGGTGTGGGCGAGGACGTCGCCCAGCCGGTTGGTCACCAGCGCGATGCCCGGCTCCAGGAGGCGCAGCGTCCGCAGGACGGAGGGCCGTACCCGGCGCGGCGGCGGGGCGGGCCTGGTGTGAGCGACGCACTCACCGCCGCTGATCTTCGTGAGATAGCGCAGGTGGTTGCGCTCGGCGGGGCCGAGGCTGAGCGCGTCGGCCAGAGCGTTGACCACCGCGATCGAAGGGTTGCGGTCGCGGCCCTGCTCGATCCGGGTCAGGTATTCGACGCTGATGCCGGCCCGGGCGGCGAGGTCCAGTCGCCGCAGCCCCGGTGACCGGCGGCGGCCGCGGTCGGGCAGGCCCAGATCCGCCGGCTGGGTGCTGTCCCGCTTGGCACGGATGAAATCCCCCAGAGGTGTCCCCATGTCCCGAGCATAGGACCGCCCCCGCCGCCCGCCGAGAGCTCAGGGTGGCCCTGCGGGGGCCAGCCTGCACCCGGTCTGGCTGCGGCCTCGGCGGGATCCGATCGTGGTGGACATGGAAAACGACAAGCACAAGCTGGTGGTCATCGTCGGAAGCGTCCGGGAGGGACGGTTCGGACCGGTCGTGGCCTCATGGGTGGCCGAACAGGCCGCGGCGCACGGGGGTTTCGAGGTGGAGGTCGTCGATCTGGCCGGGATCGACGTGCCGTTGTCACTGCCCGCGGTGTCACCGAAGTACGCCGGGGACGACTACCCGCGGCCGGCCGGGATGGAGTCGCTGACGGCGGCTCTGGAGGACGCCGACGCGTTCATCGTGGTCACGCCGGAGTACAACCACAGTTACCCCGCGTCCCTGAAGGCCGCGATCGACTGGCACTTCACCCAGTGGACGGCCAAGCCCGTCGCCTTCGTCAGCTACGGCGGCGCGGCGGGCGGCCGGCACGCCGTGCTCCACCTGGAGAACGTCCTGACCGAACTGCACGCGGTGACCGTCCGCGACGGTCTCGCCTTCCCCAACTACTTCACCGCCTGGCAGGACGGCCGCCCCGTCGACCCCGAGGCCGCCGGATACGCCAAGACCCTCCTGGAGCAACTGTCCTGGTGGGCAGGCGCCCTGCGCTCAGCCCGCGAGACCACGCCGTACCCAGCCTGAGCAGACCGGCGAGGGCGTACGTGCGGGTCGTCGGCCCCGGTTGCCGACCGGCCGGAGGCCCTGGGGGCGGCGATCCGGGCGGGCACGGGGACGGGGCACCCGGCGGGCGCAGGGGGCACCGGTGGCACCGGTGGACACGGAGGCACCCGCGAGCAGCCGCCGAAAGATGCGTTGTGGATCACGTCACGTCTCGGAGCCGCCTCCTGGGATCTTCAGCAGGCCGCAAAAGTCTGCCTTAGCCGCGTCACATATGCATGCATGCCGCCGTTAGGGTTGTGACCACCTGGGGACCGCATCGGTGCCGAGCCCGCCGGGCCCCTGGACGCGCCCCCGAAACGAAGGTGCCATGCCCGCCGAGACCTCTCCCGTCGACCATCTCGATGACGACGACTACCCCGCCTACACGATGGGGCGGGCCGCCGAGATCCTCGGCATCACCCCCGCCTTCCTCCGGGCCGTCGGCGAGGCGGAACTGATCACGCCGCTGCGCTCGGAGGGCGGTCACCGCCGGTACTCCAAGGGCCAGTTGCGTATCGCCGCCCGGGCCCGTGAACTCGTCGACCAGGGCACCCCCGTCGAGGCGGCCTGCCGCATCATCACTCTGGAGGACCGGCTCGCCGAGGCCCTCCGTCTGAACGAGGAGGTGCGTCGGCGGCCGAACGAATAACTGTCGCGGCCGCAACAGAATCACGTGCGGGGCGCGGCGAAGTTTTCAGCCCGGGCGCCACCAGAATTCGGGCCGATGTAGATCCGCCCACCTACCGTGTGTTACCGTGATAAAAGTTGCAGTTTTGGTTTCCGGAGAATTTCTATGAAGTTCCCCGGCGTCTTTCCGGTCTTCCGGAGGGGAGTCCATCGCGGCGACTCGGGGTCCGTACAGTGCGGGTCCCGGCACTGCCCCCTAGGGAGATTCAATATGGCATCTGGCACCGTGAAGTGGTTCAACGCGGAAAAGGGCTTCGGCTTCATCGAGCAGGACGGCGGCGGCGCCGACGTGTTCGCGCACTACTCGAACATCGCCACCTCCGGCTTCCGCGAGCTTCAGGAAGGCCAGAAGGTTACCTTCGACGTCACGCAGGGCCAGAAGGGCCCGCAGGCCGAGAACATCGTTCCCGCCTGACGCTGACGCGTATCTTCACGGCTGGGGCCCGCACTCTTGGGGTGCGGGCCCTGTCCCATTGTCCCGAAGAATCTGATTTCTTCGTTTCTCCCCGGCTCTTTCTTGCGAATTCTCGTGCGGTTTCGCCGCGCCCCGGAGGAATTCCTCGACACGTGCCGCACGCATCGAGGAAGGTTCCCCTCCCATGAACCGCACCCGTCGCACCGGGAACAACGGGAACAACACGTCCCGTTTCCGCTCCTCCCGTGGAGCGAGCCACCAGCGCTCGCGTCCGGCCGCCGCACCCGGCGGTGAGTTCACCCTCCCCACCACCCTCACCGAGGCGCTGCCCGCGGTGGAGGAGTTCACCGACCTCGACCTGCCCGAGCGTCTGCAGGCCGCGCTCCGCGCCGAGGGTGTGACCACGCCCTTCCCCATCCAGGCGGCGACCCTGCCCAACTCCCTGGCCGGCCGTGACGTCCTGGGCCGTGGCCGCACCGGCTCGGGCAAGACGCTCGCCTTCGGTCTGCCGCTGCTCGCCCGCCTGGACGGCCGGCGTGCCGAGCCCCGGCATCCGCTCGCCCTGGTCCTCGTACCGACCCGCGAACTGGCCCAGCAGGTCACCGACGCGCTCACGCCTTACGCGCGGGCGCTGCGCCTGCGCGCGGCGACCGTCGTCGGCGGCATGTCGATCGGCCGGCAGGCGTCCGCGCTGCGGGCCGGCGCCGAGCTCCTCGTCGCGACCCCCGGCAGGCTCAAGGACCTCATCGAGCGCGGCGACTGCAGCCTGAGCCAGGTGACGATGACCGTCCTGGACGAGGCCGACCAGATGACCGACATGGGCTTCATGCCTCAGGTCACCTACCTGCTCGACCAGGTCCGTCCCGACGGCCAGCGGATGCTGTTCTCGGCCACGCTCGACCGCAACATCGACCTGCTGGTGCGCCGCTATCTGCACGATCCGGTGGTCCACTCGGTCGATCCCTCCTCGGGCACCGTCACCACCATGGAGCACCATCTCCTGCACGTCCGTGACGACGACAAGCACGCCACCGCCACCGAGATCGCCGCCCGCGACGGCCGCGTGATCATGTTCCTGGACACCAAGCACGCGGCGGAGCGGCTGGCCAAGCACCTGCTGTCGGTGGGTGTGCGGGCCTCGGCGCTGCACGGCGGCAAGTCCCAGCCGCAGCGCACCCGGACCCTCGGCCAGTTCAAGGACGGCCAGGTGACGGTCCTGGTGGCCACCAACGTCGCGGCCCGCGGGATCCACGTCGACGACGTCGACCTCGTCGTCAACTTCGACCCGCCCGGCGACCACAAGGACTACCTGCACCGCGGCGGCCGTACGGCACGCGCCGGCGAGTCCGGCACCGTCGTCACCCTGGTCCTGCCGCACCAGCGGCGCGCGGTGGACCGTCTGATGTCCGACGCCGGCGTCACCGCGCAGACCACCCGGGTCCGCCCGGGCGAGGCCGAGCTGAACCGCATCACCGGCGCCCGCACCCCCTCCGGCGTGCCCGTCACCCTCCCCGTCCCGGCCGCCGCCGAGCCGCCCAAGCGCTCCGGGGCCCCCGGGCGGAGCCGTAGCAGCCGGCCCGCGCGTGGCCGCCGCCGCTCCACCCCCACCAGCCGATAGCCGTACGACCCACGGACGGGGACCGGTGGCCGCGCCACCGGCGTCCCCGTCGAGAAGGAGACGAACAGGGCCGCACCCTGGCCGTTCTCACCCTCACATCCCGACCGCTCCCCGTGGAGGCACCATGCGCATCGTCATCGCACGTTTTCCCTTCGACCTGACCATGAGCGAGGTCGAGAGGTCGATGGAGGGCGTCCAGCCCGAACCCGCCACCGGCACGTGTGTGACCGTCGGCCGCCACGTCTACCCGGTCAAGCAGGTCGGCCAGGTGATCACCCGTCAGGACCGCCGCGACTTCACCGCCAACGAGGTGAGCAGGGCCCTGACCCGGCTCGGCTTCACCTGCCACGAGGTCCAGCCGCCCCGCCCGGAGGCCTTCAACGACCCGTCGGCGTCCCTCCCCTGGGCCGACACCCCGCTGGGCTGACCCGCCGGTCACCACGGCCGTAGCCGCGGAGCCTGCCGTGGCAGGAGTACGACCCGGCCCGTGGCCGCGCATCCCAGCCCCCCGTCCGGTTCGCGGCCACACACCCGGCCCCACACACGCAACGGTCAACAGCCGGGCTGCACAACCAAGGGGGCGAGGACGGCGCGCGCCGCCTCCCGCTCGCCGACCGGCAGGCCTGGACCGGCGCACTCCGTGTGCCGAGATCACCCCGTCCCGTTTCGCAGCCCCGCCACCCCGTGCAAGACTGCGGCTCCGCACGGCAGAGCCGCCGTGTGCCTCCTGCCCTCGCGTGCCTTCTGTCATCGCTTGAGCGGGGAGCTGCGCGGCGGGACGCTGGGGGCATGGACAGCAGGGGCGGCACACCCGGAGGCACCGTGGACGAACGCGTACCCGAGGACCTGGCGGTCGTCGTCGACGCGGGCGGGACGGTCACGGTGTGGAGCGCCGGGGCGCGGCAGCTGCTCGGATACGTGGCCGAGGAGGTCGTAGGACGTCCCGCGGCCGGACTGCTCGCGGCCGACCTGCCCGAGTCCGCGCGGCGTCATGTGGCCGGGGGCCGACGCTGGGCCACCGAGGTGGCGCTGCGGCACCGGGACGGCGGCCGTGTCGTCGTACGGCTAAAGGGGACACCGCTCGAGGACGGCGACGGCGCGCGGCCGTGGCTGGTGACCGCCGCCGCCCCGGAGCGGGTGGCCGGGCCCGTCGAACCGGACGCGGAGGCCCTGTGGGACCTCACGCTCGCGCAGCTGCCCGTGCCGGTGGCGGTCTACGACCGTGAGGCCCGGCTGGTGTCGGCCAACGAGGTCATGACCCAGATGATGGGCCGCAGTGTGGCCGAGATGCGCGGTCTGACCCTGTGGGAGATAGAGCCGAACCCGCCCTTCGACGAGTACGACCGCCTCCAGCGGCAGGTCCTGCGCACCGGCGAGCCGGTCTTCCACGAGAACTTCGGACAGGCCCCCGGCGAGGTCCGCGACCACGCCTGGTCGATGTTCCTCTCGCCGCTGAAGGACGAGAGCGGGGCGGTGCGGGGCCTGTCCGCGGCCGTCTTCGACACCACGGAGCAGTACTGGGCCCGCCGTCGCCTCGCCATCCTCAACGACGCCAGCCTCCGCATCGGCAGCACCCTGGACGTGACCCGGACCGCCGACGAACTGGCCGAGGTGGCGGTGACGGGCTTCGCGGACTTCGTCACCGTGGACCTGCTGGAGTCGGTGGCGCTCGGCGAGGAACCGGAACCGGTGCCGCCGAACCGGCCGGTCACCCTACGCCGTACGGCCCAGCGGTCGGTCCTCGACGGCTGCCCCGAGTCGGTGGTCCCGACCGGCGCGACGACGTTCTACCCGGTGGACACGCCCCCCATACGGGCCCTGGTCGCCGGCCGCGGCACCCTGACGGCGGCCGGGGACCCCGGGATGCGGAGGTGGATCGAGTCCTCCCGGGGCCGTGCCGAGGCCGTGACCAGGCACATGATCCACTCGGTGATGATGGTGCCGCTACGCGCTCGTGGGGTCACCCTGGGCCTGGTGCACTTCCTGCGGCACCGTACGGCGGAGTCCTTCAGCAAGGACGACCTGCTGCTCGCGGAGGAGATCGTCGCGCGGGCGGCGGTGAGCGTGGACAACGCCCGCCGCTACACCCACGAACGCCGCACCGCGCTCACCCTCCAGCGCAGCCTCCTCCCCGACCGCCCGCCGGACCTGGCGGCCATGCAGGTGGCGTACCGCTATCTCCCGGCGGGCTCCGGCGCGGACGTCGGCGGGGACTGGTTCGACGTCATCCCGCTGTCCGGCGCCCGGGTCGCCCTGGTCGTGGGCGACGTGGTGGGCCACGGCATCCACGCCTCGGCGACGATGGGCCGCCTGCGGACGGCCGTACGGACCCTCGCGGACGTGGACCTCGCCCCCGACGAACTCCTCACCCAGCTCGACGACCTGGTCGTCAGGCTCGACCGGGAGGAAGGGCCGCAGACCGGCGGGCGGGCGGGGGCCCCGGCGCCGGGCGAGGTGGGGGCCACCTGCCTGTACGCGGTCTACGACCCGGTTTCCCGCCGCTGCACGATGGCCCGCGCCGGCCATCCGCCACCGGCCGTGGTCACCCCCGACGGCGAGGTCCGCTTCCTGAACCTCCCGACCGGGCCCCCGCTGGGCCTGGGCGGTCTGCCGTTCGAGTCCGTCGAGGTGGAACTGGCGGAGGGCAGCCTGCTCGCCCTCTACACCGACGGCCTGGTCGAGGCGGCGGACCGTGACATCGAGGTCGGCCTGAGCCTGCTGCGCGGGGCGCTCGCCGACAAGGCGGGCCCCCTGGAGGAGACCTGCGACCGGGTCCTGCGGACGGTTCTGCCGGCCCGCCCCGCCGACGACATCGTGCTGATGCTGGCCCGCACGTCGGCCCTGGACACGGCGAGGGTCCGCACCTGGGAGCTCCCGCGCGACCCGGCGGCGGTGGCGCGGGCACGGAAGTCGGCGAGCGAGCAGGTGACGGCGTGGGGGCTGGACGATGCGGCCTTCGCGACGGAACTGATCGTCAGCGAGCTGGTCACCAACGCCGTCCGCTACGGCGACGACCCGGTCGTCCTACGGCTGATCCGGGACACGGCGCTGATCTGCGAGGTGTCCGACGGCAGCAGTACGGCTCCGCATCTGCGGCGGGCGAGGGTGTTCGACGAGGGTGGGCGGGGGCTGCTGCTGGTCGCGCAGATGGCGGAGCGGTGGGGGAGCCGGCAGACCGCCACGGGGAAGACGATCTGGGCGGAGTTGAGGTTACCGGCCGATTAGGTTGCCCGATGTGCACGGACGGCAAACGGAACGGTGAGTTCACCCGCCTGTGCGACGATGCGCCCGTGAACGCACCCTCCAGCCCTTCCTCAGGCGGACCTCCCACGGCGCCGGCCCCCAAGTTCCCTGGTTTCGCGGCGGAGTTCAAGGACGCCGTGACACTCAGGGCCTTCGGCCTGGTGCTCGGCGGCCTGCTGGTCCAACTGGCCTTCGTCGTCTCGTACGTAGGCGCCTTCCACTCCCCCACCCCACAGCGGATCCCCGTGGTCGTGGTGGCCCCCCAACAGGCGTCCGCGAAGATCGTCGCCCAGCTGAACGCCCTGGACGGCCACCCGGTGAAGGCGACTGCGGCTTCCAGTACGGCTGTTGCCCGCGAGTGGGTCCTGACCCGCCGTACGGACGCGGCCTTCCTCTTCAACGCGACGGGCACCGACGACACCCTGCTCGTCGCCTCGGCGGGCGGCCCGTCGGTCTCCCAGACGGCGACCCAGATCGCCCAGAAGATCGAGGCGTCGGAGAAACGCCGGATCACGGTGACGGACATCCGCTCCCCCAACTCCGGTGACGGTCGCGGCATGACGTCCTTCTACCTGGTTCTGGGCTGGGTGATCGGCGGCTACCTCACCGCGACGATCATGGGCATGGCGTCCGGCTCCCGCCCGGCGAACCGCCCGCGCACCCTGATCCGCCTCGCGGTCCTGATCCCGTACGCGGTGGTGTCGGGCGTGGCCGGAGCGGTGATCGTGGGGCCGGTGTTCGACGCGCTGGGCGGCCACTTCTGGGCACTGAGCGCGATCGGAGCTCTCACGGTCATGGCCTCGGCGGCGACGGCGCTGGGATTGCAGACCCTGTTGGGGCTGCTGGGCACGGGACTGGTCGTCCTGTTGTTCGTGGTCCTCGGCAACCCGAGCTCGGGCGGCGTCTACCCGGCCCCCCTGCTCCCCGCCTTCTGGAGCGCGATCGGCCAGGCACTGCCGCCGGGGGCGGGGACGACGCTGGTCCGCAACACGGTGTACTTCTCCGGGCATGCGACGAGTTCGGCGCTGTGGGTGCTGGGGGCGTACGCGGTGGGGGGAGCGGTGTTGGCGTGGGGGGCGTCCTGGTGGCGGGAAGGCCGGGGGAGCGACTCGGGGACGGAGGCGTCGGTGGCTGTCTGAGTGGGGCCCTGTTCCACGTCGGCAGATACGCGTGTGCCTGGTCCTTCGTGCGCCTTCGTGATCATGTCACCAGCCTGTGACAACGCTGTCCGCAAACGATGTCTCCGGGATCCCTTCGGCTTGCGGTCCCCTCATAGTGATCGAGCATCGAGAAGCCGAAACCGATTCGGCCTCAACTGACCGATTCCCAGGGGGATTTCATGTCCGGCAACCGTCGCAAGGCCTTCCTCGTGTCCGGCGCTCTCGCGGGTGGAGCCATGTTGATGACGGCGTGCCAGAGCGCGGGCGCGGCCACGGATGCCGACGCCTCGCAGGGTTCTTCGTCCGGCAACAAGGTCGCCACCGCGGCCACCCCGTCCGGCTCGTCGACCGGGGGCAGCGGCCAGGGCTCCGACGCGACGAACACCGGCACGAGCAAGGGATCCGGCACCGGCTCCGGCAAGGGCTCCGAGGACGGAGCGGGCTCCGGCGTCGACACCGGTGACGGCAAGCGCGTGCCCGTCGAGCAGGGCTGTGGGGCCAACGACATCTCCTGGAGCACCAGGTCCGAGAGCCAGGCCGGTGGATACATCCTGGTCGTCGCGAAGGCGAAGCCGGGGATCACCTGTTACCTGCCCGCCGCGCTGCCGACCGTGGCGTTCGGATCCGACGGCACCCAGGCGGGTCCCGCGGAGCAGTCCGTCGGCGAGCAGATCAAGCTGAGCGGGAGCACCGCCGCCTACGCCGGGGTGAATCCGAAGACCACCGGCACCGACGGCGGCAAGGAGCTGGACAGCATCATCGTCGCCGTCGGTGACGACGACCCCGACCCGGTGTCCCTGCGGGTCGGCACCATCACCGTCGACGAGCCGGTCGTCACCAACTGGCACACCGACCCCACGGACGCCGTTCCCTTCAAGTCAACTACCCGTCGCTAAAGCGACGGGCTTGCACAACGGGCATCACTGGCGGTGATGCTGCGTTTGCGTCCAGTCCCACCCCGGTGCATGTGGTCGGGTGGTGGGGCGGGGGCCGTTGACTGGGCCCCGCGTCGCCACAACTCCCACGCTCTGGCGCGGATGTTGCGGGAGCTGTTGCGGTCTGCGTGATCAACGAATCCGCAGTTCCGGCACGCGAACCAGGCCTGCGAGACCCGGTTCGCCCTGTCGATGTGGCCGCATTCGGCGCAGGTGCGGGAGGTGTACGCCGGGTCGACGTGCATCACCGGCACCCCGGCCTTGCGGGCCTTGTACGCGATGAAACTGCCGAGCTGGGCGAAGGACCAGCTGGAGTGGGTGGCCCGTTGGGGCTTGCGAAGCCGTACCCGCTCGCGGATGCCCGTGAGGTCTTCCAGGGCGATTCCGCGACCGGTGCTCCCCCACTGCCTTAAGGGCGTGGGAGGTGCCCCCAGCCTCGGCCACCACATGTTTCGCGATCTTGTGGTTGATGTCCCGCGCCCGCCGCGCCTCCTTGCGGCGGCGCTTCCTCAGCCGCCGCTTGGCGGACGGGGTGTTCTTCTTCTGCAGCTTGGTGCGCAGCGCGCGTTCCCGTGCGCGGATGCGGTTGAGTTCCCGTCCGGCCATGATCTCGCCGTCGGAGGTGGTGGCGATGTTCACGATGCCCAGATCGATCCCGAGAAAGTCCACCGGATCGATGTTCTGCGGTGCTTCGGGGACCTCGCAGGTGGCGTTCAGGAACCACATGCCGTCCCGCTCCAGCAGGTCGGACTCGCCTTTGCGGTACCGGGCCAGGGTGGCCAGCTGCTCCGCAGAGGCGGTGAACGCCACGTTCTTGGCCCGCCCGCCGGTGGTCCAGATCGACACCGTGCGGCCGGGGATCTGCCAGGACAGCATGCGGTCGTCGTAGGGCTGCGCGCCCTGCGGGCGGAAGGAGATTGGCTTCTCGGCCGCCCGGCGGTAGCGCTTGGAGCCGGGCTTGCCGAGGTTTCCGGCCTTCAGGTTCACTTTCAGTGTGGTGTACGCGTCGCACGTCTTCTTGATGACGTGCTGGGCTGCCTGGGCGCCCAAGGCCCAGCGGGACTTGACGGTGTCGTAGGCGTGTCGGCGCAGGGCGAAGTTCTTGAACTCACCGCGCTCGAAGGCCACCTTGCTCACCCAGGAGGCGGCCTCGTTGCAGGCGTGCAGGGTTACCTCCAGTGCCGCCGCCTGCTCGGACGTCGGCAGCAGCTTCACCTGCACCACCAGCTTCACAAGCACCGAACGTACACACCCGCACGACAGCTCACCGCACGTTCGAAGTGGACCACCTGAACGAGTGACACACACAGTCGTGTGCCCGCCCCTTGGCCGAAGCACAGACCCGGCCGCTCCGCAGCCGGGCAGACATCATGGCGCTGCGGCGCTCCGCGCCGTCTGGCCCAGGATGCGATTCCTACCGGGCGTGAACGCCCGGGGTTCCTCGCAAGAAACAAGCTGAAGCACCTGACAAGGACCGGCTACACCTCGTCCGTGGCGAACAGTTCGAGGTGTCCGCACTTGGGGCAGCGGAACGCCACTATCTGCCGCCGGGGGCGCCCCATCCGCTTGGCGCCCCCGAAGATTCCCCGCTCCAACGCACCTTCGATCCAACGCGCGTACCCGCGCGAGTGCTCGCCGGCGTCCTCGATGAAGCCGTCCATCAGACCGACGGTGCCGCAGTGGGTGCACGTGTTGTTGTTCATCCCGCGAGTGTAGGAAACGGTGCCCTACGTCACCGCCAGGGCCGGCGCCGGCGTCGGCACCCTCCCCACCCGCGCCCTGCGCAGGAACGGCTTCTCGATGGCGTAGTACGACAGCAGCGCCATCAGCAGCGTCAGCACCACGGTCGCCGCCAGCCGCCCCTCCTTCACACCGAGGGAGGCCAGGAGCCGTACGGCCGGGTAGTGCCAGAGGTAGATGCCGTAGCTCAGGTTGCGGCCCACCCAGGCCAGCGGGGTCAGGGCCAGCAGGCGGGACATGCGGGCCTCGGGGCGTAGTTCGAGCGCCGTGACCAGGGTGGCGGACAGGGCCGCGACCGCGAGGAAGCCGACCGTGTACCACGCGGCCGTCCAGATGCCGAGGTCCTCCGTCACCGGTATCTGCCAGACGACCAGTCCCAGCAGGGCGAGCGCCGGCCACGCGAGGCGGCCGGACCAGGTGCGCAGGAGGGTCAGGCGGGGGTCGTCGGACCGTAGGCGTGCCAGGGCCACGGCGACCAGGGCGCCGGCCAGCAGCTGGTCGGCGCGGGTGTCGGTGCCGTTGTAGATGCGGTGGGCCGCTTCCGGGTTCCACAGGACGCAGCGCCACAGCAGTGGCAGCACGCACAGGGCCGCCGTGCACAGCAGGACCGTACGGGCCCGGAACCGTCGTAGGACAAAGAGCAGAACGAGCGGCCACAGCAGGTAGAACTGCTCCTCCACGCCCAGCGACCAGGTGTGCGCGAGCGGGCTGGTGAGGTCGGAGTAGGGGCCGGACTCCATGGCCCGTACGACGTTGGTGAGGAAGGCGGCCGACAGGCCTGCGGCCTGGAGCGAGCCTTTGAAGCCCCACAGGGAGGTCGTCGACGCCAGCAGCGCGCAGACCGCGCACAGGGCCAGCAGCGCGGGGACGAGCCGCAGCCAGCGGCGCCGGTAGAAGGACATGAGGGAGATGCCGCCGCGGCGGACGTACTCGGCGAGCAGCAGGCGGGTGATGACGAAGCCGCTGATGGTGAAGAAGACATCCACGGCGACCGCGCCGCCCGGCAGCACGTCGGGCTCCACGTGGTGGACGACGACCACCGCGACCGCGAGGGTGCGCAGTCCGTCCAGTCCGCTCACCCGGCCGGTGCGGGACACCGCCGACGGAAAACCCCGGCTCGCACGGGGTGCGACCGGGGCTGGGGGTCTACGGACGCCGACCGCCGTATCCACTCCTTCCTGCTCCTCTTCCGCCGCGGCCGTCGAGTCCGGTGCCTTCGCCATGAAAGAGATCTCTTCTCACCTGCCCGCTGAATCGAGTAATCCCGGTGCGCCTAACCGGAAATCACGCTCGCATGCCTCTCTGGGCGTGGGCTGTGTGGTGAGTGAAATGACGTGTACATGACAAAGAAACCGACAACCCAAAGTGCGGGCCCCTGGCCGACGCGTGCGGCGCGAGCCAGGGACACGGCCCGACCCGGAAGGACGTCCACTCGGTGATCCGTACCCCGAACGGCAACGACTACGGGCTAGGCCGCCTCGGGTCGCGGGAAGTCCTCGTCCTCGTCCTCCCCGAAGTCCGGGGCCTGGAACGGGTTCGTGGTGGGAGGCGGCAGAGCCACGGGGGTGTGCTGGGGCTGCCCTTCCGGAGCGGAGAACAGCGAGGTCAGGTCGATGAGAGAGGGTCCTTTCTCCTACAGCTTGGTCATCTTGGAGTACGGGCTCAGGATCCGCATCTGCGACGAGCCGAAATCCACGAGCACCGCGATTCCGTCCTCGACGCCGATAACCCGGCCGAGGCCGTACATGTCGTGGGTGACCTGGTCGCCGACGGCGAAGTGCTTGGGCGCGGGGGCGACCGGGGCTTTGAAGGGACTGGTGGGCAAATGACGCTTCGGTGCAGCAGGCTTTGTCATCTTCCTCAGTATGCGCCTACGGCGGCCCCGTCCGCTCCGTCTGTCCAGGTCCCGATTCGAACACGGACCGGATACGGACCGCGGACGCGTCACGGAGACGGCCGCAGGCCCCACGGATCAAGAAGTCGGTAAGAACCCCGCCCCACCTACAACTTTCGCCCCAGCCGTGTCGTCCAACTCGCGCCCGGTGCCGGATCACCGTGCCGGGGTCCTTCCGTCCCATGTGGGGTATGTCATGAGTTCTGTCTCCGTCGGACGTGTGATGCGTCGCGGGGCGTGTGCCGGGGTCGTGGGGGCGCTGGTCGTCGCCGGGCTCGGGAGTGGGGTCGCGTTCGCCGACGACACGGCGCAGAGCGACGGGCTGGACATCCAGGCGCCGTACGAGCAGGCGGTCGTCGTCGCGCCCGCGGACGGCGGTGCGGCGCAGTACCGGTCGATGGCGCTCGGGCTTCAGCACTACAACAGCGACTTCACCGTGACCGACGGGCGGCTGACCGTCGATGCCTCCGGGCTTGCCGGGGTCGCCGAGATCGCCTGGCCCGGCACCTGCGTGCCGGACGACGCCGGTACCGTCGCCGTGTGCGACACCGGTGACGTGCCGACCCGCTACAGCCCGCAGGTGCAGCTGAAGGTGCGGGCCGTGGCCGGCGCCGCCGTGGGCGCGCAGGGCGCGATCGAGTACTCCGCCACCGCCACCGGCGGCCCCGACGGCACACTGACCGCCCCGGAGCACTCCGCTGAGACCTTCGTCACTGTCGGCTCCGGTCCCGACCTCGGCGTCAGCGCCCCGCAGGACGTCACCGGCGTCGCGCCCGGCACCGACCTCACCGTGCCGTTCTCCGTCACCAACACCGGCAACGAGACCGCCCACGGCTTCACGGTGAAGCTGTGGGCGACGTACGGCCTCGACGTCACCACCCGCTACCCGCAGTGCACCTACACCGGCCCGGACGACGCCGACGCCCAGTACCCGGCCATGACGTACGTGACCTGCTCCTTCGACACCGACGTCGCACCCGGCGCCGGCGTGGAGCTGCCCGAGCCGCTGCGACTCGCCGTCACCGACCACGCGCTGTACGAGCGGTTCGACTACGAGGTCGAGCCGGGCGGTGACGTCACCGACCTCGACACCTCGGACAACGGCCGCGCCTGGCACATCGACGCCGACAACACCGCCGACTTCGCCGTGCACGGCACCGAGGTGAGCGGCGCGCAGGGCGACACCGTCGCCGCCGGTTTCCGCTTCGTCAACCGCGGCCCGGCCTGGGTCGCCGACGTCGCCTCGGGAGACCCGGTCCCCGCGATCGACTACTACCTCCCGCCGGGCACCACCGCCACATCCGTGCCCAGCACCTGCCGGACCGCCCGGTCCTCCGCCGACGACCCGGCCGTCCCCCACTACGTGTGCACCCTGCCGACCTGGACCAAGCCCGACCTGAAGGTCGACTTCCCGTTCCGGCTGCGCGTCGACCAGGTCGTCCCCGACGCCGAGGGCCGGGTCGTCGTCCGTCCCTACGACGGCAGTGCGTCCTTCGCCTTCGACCCGAAGACCAGGAACAACTCGGCGAAGGTGGTCGTCAACCCGTCCGCCTGACGGCGGTGAGGGGGGCGGGCCCGCGGCCGGTCCCCCTCATCCCCGTACGCTCCCCATCTCCGCCATGAATCCCGTCGGGTTGCTGTCGAACCCCCGGATCAGCTCCCTGAGGTGCCACGCCCCGGACGCGTCCCTGGTGAACTCCGCGATGGTCGCGGCCGTGGCGTCCGCGACGCCCGCGAAGTCGTCGGCCAGCAGCCGGCGGTAGCCCTCGACGACGAGCACCCCGGCGTGGGAGAGGTCGCCGAAGGTGCGGGGGCCGCCGGTCTGGTGGATGGCGACGCCGACCACCACCCGCCCGTAGGCGGACGACAGGCGCTCGAACTCCAGCTCCATCACCTCGACGAACCCGAGACCGAGGCCGGTCTCGCTGTGCCGGGTCATGGTGATGGTGCCGTCCGGCGAGCGGCTCTCGGTGTGCACGAGGTACTCCGGCCGCCCGTACGGGTCGTCCACCGCGTAGGTCGCGGCGACGATGTCGAGGTGCCGGGCCGGCTCCCCGTAGGCGCTCGGGTCCCACTTGAGTCGTACCTGGACCCTGCCAAGACCCACACCGTCGGCATCCATCAAGCCGCTCCCCGTCAGAGTTCCGCCGGGACCCTCCCGCTTGCTGAAGTATGTGCTCCGAGCAGCGTCTTGATACCTCACTGACGGTTATCTCCTGGTCAGATCTCATCCAGGCAGCCGTCAGCCGGCCGCCGCCCCCGACCTGCGCCAGAGGTCGGCCGTCTCCTCGGCGGCGCCGGGCGCAACGAGCAGCAACGGCTGGTTGTGGGACGGCAGTTCGGGCAGTGCCACCGCTCCCGCCTCCTGGGCGATCAGCAGCGCGGGGAGTCCGTCGACCGCGTGGAAGGAGCCGATCGCGGCCGCGGTCGCCCGGCCCGCCGCGACCTGCGCGAGGGAGAGGGCCGTGGAGCCCATCACGCGCACCGTGCAGTGCCGGTCGGCGAGTTCGGCGAGCAGGGTGTCCATGCCGGGCCAATGGGCGTGCGCCGCCCACTCGGTGAGGAAGACATGGCCGGTGAGGGTGGTGTGGGCGGCCGCGTGGACCCGGGTGCCGTTCAGATACGCCCCCCTGCCCCGCACCGCGGTGAACGTCTCGGCGCGCCACGGGTCCGCCACCACGCCGAGCAGCGGGGTGCCGTCGGCGCCGGCCAGGCCCAGCGAGAAGGAGCACCAGCCCAGTCCGTGGGCGTAGTTGGTGGTGCCGTCGACCGGGTC
The DNA here is from genome assembly GCF_030816965.1 of Streptomyces canus. Lineage (NCBI taxonomy): Bacteria > Bacillati > Actinomycetota > Actinomycetes > Kitasatosporales > Streptomycetaceae > Streptomyces > Streptomyces canus. The sequence goes on along the minus strand of NZ_JAUSYQ010000002.1, from coordinate 5,288,721 downwards.
GATCACCCAGTGCGGGGCACCGGCGGAGCCCTCCGTCGTGCCGTACTCCTCGCCGACGATCCCGTGGTCCGGGAAGGCCCGCCCGAGCACCTCGCGGGTGTGCGTCTCCACCGCCTCGTCGGTGGCGGTCACGATGTCCGCGGGGCCGTCCTTCTCCCGCACCTCGGCCCCGGGATCACGCGGGCGCCGGATGGTCCGCGCCGCCCAGGACGCGAGGTCCGTCGCGACCTCCAGCGCCCGGTCGAGATCCACCTCAGCCATGTCGCCCACACTACGGGCACGAGGCCCGGCACCCGGCAACCTCACGGTGAACCCCGGACGGCCCTGCCCCACCGCGAAGCCATCGCCCCTCACACCGTCTCCTCCCCGCTCACCGACGGCTGCAACGGCAACGCGGTGCTCACCTCGAAGCCGCCCTCGGGTCGCGGTCCCGCCCGGAGTTCGCCGCCGACGGAGTGGGCGCGTTCGCGCATGCCCATGACGCCGAAGCCCTTCACGGGCTCGGGGACGGCCACGGTGGGCGGGCCCTCGTCGGTGACTGTGATGAGGAGACGGGTGCCGGAGTAGACGAAGCGGACGTGCGCGTTCTGGGTGGCCGCGTGCTTGGTGACGTTGGTGAGCGCCTCCTGCACGATCCGGAAGGCCGTCAGGTCCACGCCCGGCGACAGGGGCTGCGGCTCCCCCTCCGTGGCCACGGTGACGGTGATGCCCGCGGAGGCGCACGAGGAGACCAGTTCGGGCAGCCTCGCGAGGCCGGGGGCCGGTTCCGGCGGTGCGGAGCCCTCGTCGTCGGTCTGCCGCAGCAGACCCAGCGTGGCCTTCAGCTCACGCAGCGCGGACGAGGTCGTGCCGGTGAGGTCGTGGAGGATCTGCTTGGTCTGCGGCGGGTTGACCAGCGCGAGGTGCTCGGCGGTACCGGCCTGGGCGTTGGCGAGGGCCATATGGTGGGCGACGACGTCGTGCAACTCCCGGGCGATCCGCATGCGTTCCTCGGTGACCCGGAGCCGCGCCTCCTCCTCCCGGGTGCGTTCGGCGTGCTCGGCGCGGGCCTGCGTGGCCTCGAGATAGGCCCGCCGCAGCCGGGTCATGGTGCCGGCCGCCAGCGGCAGCAGCAGCCAGAAGAACGGGCCGATCGTGCGGAGCAGCAGCGACACGTGGTTCATGGAGTCGGAGACCGCCGCCGCGATCATCAACGCCACCATGGTGATGCCGCCGTAGCCGCGGAGGGTCCGCCGCTCGGCGAGGGTGGCCAGCCAGTAGAGCGACGCCATGACAGGGGCCAGCAGCAGGGGGGTGAGCAGATAGCCCATGCCGATCACGACCGTGGCGCAGACCGCGTTCACGGCGACCACGAGGCGCGGGTGCGTGCGGTGCTTGAGCAGGGCGAGACAGGAGACGCTCAGGAGGACGACGGCGGTGTTGTCCTGGGTGGGCGGCTCGGCGCCGGGCAACGTGAGCGAGGCGCCCAGCGTCGCGGAGCCCATCAGCACCGCGACCAGCGCCAGGTCGACGAGGAAGGGATGGCGGTCCGCGAACTCCTCGACGCGGTCCGCGTAACGCCGCTCCGGGCTGGTGGTCATCGTGGTCTCCGGTGGGTGGCTCAGGGCCCATGGTGAGGGAACGGGGCCGCCCGTGTCGTACGACGACACGGGCGGCCCCTGTGGGGGGGTGGGCCGGCGGTCAGACGCGCGCGGCCTCCTGGCCGGCGGGCGCGGGCTCGGGGGTGTCGGCGCCCCGGGTCAGCGCCTCGCCCTCCACGTCCACCCGGGGCAGGATCCGGTCCAGCCACTTCGGCAGCCACCAGGCCTTGTCGCCGAGCAGGGCGAGCACGGCCGGCACGATGGCCATCCGGACCACGAAGGCGTCGAGCAGGACGGCGGAGGCGAGGCCGAAGCCGATCATCTTGATCATGGAGTCGCTCTCGCCGATGAACCCCGCGAAGACCGCGATCATGATCAGCGCGGCGGCCACGACCACCCGGGCGCTGTGCCGGAATCCGGAGGTGACGGCCTGGTGGGACGTCTCTCCGTGGACGTACGCCTCACGCATCCGCGAGAGGAGGAACACCTCGTAGTCCATGGCGAGGCCGAAGACGATGCCCACCAGGAAGATCGGCATCAGGCTCATGATCGGGCCGCTGGTCTCCACGCCCAGCAGTCCGGCGCCGTGCCCCTCCTGGAAGACCACGACGACCGCGCCGAGGGAGGCCAGGACGGAGAGCAGGAAGCCGAGAGCCGCCTTCAGCGGGACGAGCAGGGACCGGAAGACGACGAGGAGCAGCACGATCGCCAGGCCCACCACGACGATCAGATACGGCACCAGCGCGGCCTGCACCTTCTCGGAGATGTCGATGTTCAGCGCGGTGCTGCCGGTGACCTCGTAGGTCGCGCCGGTCCCGGACTCGATGCCGGGACGTTCGCCGCGGATGGCCGTGACGAGGTCCTTGGTCCTCTCGTCGGTCGGCGCGGTGGACGGCACGACCGAGAAGACGGCGGTGTCGCCGGCCTCGTTGAACCGGGCCGGGGAGACGGACACGATCCCCTTCGTCGCACCGATGTCCTTCGAGATCGCCGCCACGGCCGCCTTCGCGTCGTCGTCGCCCTGCGCGTCCACCACGACGGTCAGCGGACCGTTGAAGCCCGGTCCGAAGCCCTCGGCGAGCGCGTCGTAGGCCCGGCGCTCGGTGGTGGAGGTCGGCTTGGCCTCGTCGCCGGGCATTGCCCAGCTGGAGGGAGGTCATCGGCAGGGCGAGGGCGCCGAGGCCGACCACACCGAGGATCAGTACGGGCAGCGGGCGGCGCAGTACGAACCGGGCCCAGCGGGTGCCGCCGTTGTCCTTGGCCTCTTCCCCGGTACGGCCCGGCCCGCGGTCCTTGCGGCGCAGCACCGCGTTCGGCCAGAAGCCGAGGAACGCCGGGACCAGGGTCAGCGCGATCAGTACGGCGACGGTGACCGCGCCCGCCGCGGCCAGGCCCATCTTGGTGAGCATCGGAATGCCGACCACCGCGAGCCCGGCGAGGGCGATGACGACGGTGAGACCCGCGAAGACGACCGCGGAACCGGCCGTACCGACCGCGAGGGCCGTCGCCTCCTGGGGTGCCCTGCCCCCGGCGCGTTCCTCCCGGTACCGGGAGACGACGAACAGGGCGTAGTCGATGCCGACGGCGAGCCCCAGCATCATCGCGAGGGTGCCGGTGGTGGTGGACAGGCCGAGGGCGTCGGAGAGGGCGAGGATCGTGGCCATGCTGACGCCGACGCCGATGAGCGCGGTCAGCAGCGGCAGTCCGGCCGCGGCCAGTGAGCCGAAGGTGACGAGGAGGACGACCGCGGCGATCGCGACACCGATCAGCTCGGCCGTACCGCCCGCGCCACCGCCGTCGGCCATGGCGGAGCCACCCGCGTCGACGGTCAGCCCGGTGTCCCGGGCCTCCTCGAGCGCGTGCTCCAGCTGCTCCTTGCTCGCGTCGGTGAGGCCGTCGGCGGCGACCTTGTAGGTGACGGTCGCGTACGCCGTCGTACCGTCCTTGCTCACGGCCTTCGCCTGGAACGGGTTCACGGCGCTCGCGACCTGCGAGCCGCCGGCCAGGTCGGCGACGGTCTCCTCGACGGTCTTCTTGTGGTCGGCGGCGGTGACCTTCTGGCCGTTCGGCGCGACGAAGACGACCCTCGCGGTCGCGCCGTCGGCCGTGGACCCCGGGAAGCGCTGTTCCATCAGGTCGAACGCCTTCTGGGACTCGATGCCCGGCATCGAGAACCCCTCGTCGGCGGCGCCGGGCGCCTTCAGGGCTCCCAGCCCGACGGCGGCCAGAACGGCCGCCCAGACCAGGGCGACGTACCAGCGACGCCGGAAGGCCAGGCGGCCCACGCGATAAAGGAAAGTAGCCACGGCGGGGGATCTCCACATCTGGTGCCGGACGGTCCACCCAGACTGGCCGGACGAGACCCGCGAAGTCGTCGTGCGCCTGCCGACAATCCCCGCTACTGAGAACGCAGTACGCGGCGGCCTCCGCGTCCACCTCCGGGACTACCGCCTTTTCCGTTCCCTCACGACCCCGCGGGAACCGGAACGCCTGTTCCTCTGTGTGTTCCCTGTGAGACAACCAGTTCTTTGAGACTTGGCCAGCCCAAGGGGGAACAAAAACAGTGAAGTTCCGACGACTCAGACTCGCCGGAGCCACGGCGAGCGCGCTCGCCGTGGCCTGCACCGGGCCGCAGGCGTGGGCCTCCGAGCAGCACGAGACCGCCCCGGTACCGACCCTGACCTGGTCGGACTGCCAGGGCGGTTTCGAGTGCGCCGACGCCCGAGTGCCCCTGGACTACCGGGAACCGCAGGGCAGGACCATCACCCTGGCCGTCATACGCAAGAAGGCCGCCGACCCCTCCCAGCGCAAGGGCACGCTCTTCCTGCAGCCCGGCGGCCCCGGCAACTCCGGCGTGGACTTCGTGCGCGGCAACTACGCCGACCTGCCGGCCGCCCTGCGCGAGGACTTCGACGTCTTCGGGTACGACGTGCGCGGGGTGGGCCGCAGCTCCCAGGTGGTGTGCTGGGACGACGCGACGTACACGAAGGCCGTCACCGCCGCCAAGGGCGTCCCGGGCCCCGGCGCCTACAAGCCCGCCGTCCAGCAGGCCGCCGACTTCGACCAGGCATGCCAGAACAACGCCGGCGACCTGCTGCCGTACGTCGGCACCCAGTACGTGGCCCGGGACATCGACCTCCTGCGGCAGGCGCTCGGTGAGGACCGACTCACGTACTACGGCCGCTCGTTCGGCTCCTACATCGGTACGGTCTACGCCGCGATGTTCCCGGACCGGGTCCGCGCGCTCGCGCTCGACGGGGCGTACGACCCGGAGCACTACACCAGCCGGCCCTACGCCTACGACCGGCCGCAGTACCTCGCCCTGGACGGCGCGATGGGCCGCTTCCTGGACTGGTGCAAGGCCGACCAGGCGACCTGCGGTTTCGGCGACGGCGATCCGCGGGCCGCGTTCCAGAAGCTCAAGGCGGACCTGGACGCCAACCCGGTGCCCACCGCCAACGGGGGCCAGGCCAACGGCTACACCCTCGTCTACCGGCTGATGTTCAACATCAACGAGGGCAAGGTCATCTGGCCCTCCTTCGGCGAGGCCCTGCGCAAGGCACAGCAGCGCGACAACACGTCGTTCCTGCTGCGGCCGCCGTCCCCGGCCAGCTTCGACTTCCTCAACCCGAACGTCGTCGTCGAGTGCGTCGACAAGAAGTACCCGACCGACCGGGCCCTGCTGAGGCGCCAGGTCACGACCAACGCCAGGCTCGCCCCGCTGCTGGGCCCCGCCATGGCCTACGGCCCGCCGACCTACGACCACCAGCACGCCACGGCCTGCGTGCAGTGGAAGGGCGAGCACGTCAGCCGCTACGGCGGTTCCTTCCGTGCGAAGGGCTCCGCACCGATCCTCGTCATCGGCAACACCGGTGACCCGGACACCCCGTACCAGGACGCGGTGGCCCTGTCCCGTGAGCTCGACAACGGCCGCCTGCTCACCTTCAAGGCCGAGGGCCACACCGCCTTCGGCCGCAGCGCCTGCGCGACGGACGCGATCACCAGCTACCTGGTGGACCTGAAGGTCCCGGCCCGCGGAGCGAGTTGCGCGGACGAGACCCAACCGCCGTCGTCCACCCCGACGGTGGCTCCGCCCGGCACGACGCTCACCGAACTCCGCAACGGTGTGAGCGACCGGGTGGACCACATCGGCTCGCTGCGATAACAGCGTGAGGGCCCGGGTCTCGGAAGGAGGCCCGGGCCCTCTCGCGTCACGGCAAGCGGGTCAGTACAGCGCGACCCTAGGCAGCACCGTTCCCCGGGCGTCGGGGTTCGTCACCGTGACCCGGTAGACCCGCGTCAGCGTCTCGCCCGCGTGCAGCGTGCGCTGAGCGGTCGTCAGGTCGGTGAAGAGCGTGCCGGTCTGGCTCGCGGTCTGAACCGGCCGCCAGCAGCCGTGCGCGGTGCGCTGCTCGACCACGACGTCCGACGGGGTGAGGAACGGGCCGGCGTCCGGCGACTCCACCAGGAGCTGCGGGGCGACGGTCCGGTCCGCCGAGGAGTCGTTGCGGTAGGTGACGGTGACCTCGTGCCGCTCGCCGTCGGCCACAAGGGCTGTGGTGGGCAGGTCCACGAAGTCGACGGGTACGGCGGGCTGCTGGGCCTGCGCGGAGGCCGCGGCAGGCTTGGCCGGGGCGGCCGCGGCGGCGGGACCGGCGGCTGCCAGACCGGCGAGGGCCACGGCGACGGAAACGAATGCGATTTTGAGACGTCTGGTGCTCTTCGACACGTTCACTGTTCCTCGTGATGCGTGGGGGGTTTCAGGGGTTACCTGTTGATGAGACCTCAACGAGGAGTAATACGTTGCCTGGATCTCGTGGATATTCCGTGGATACCGCCGGGTAGCCCACCTCGAACTCCCGTTGCCCTCATGGCGGACTGATAGCTTCCGCGTCACCGGCCTGGGGGAACGTCGTTGCCGGTACCCGACCTTCACAAATGAATTCAGGCGGAATTCCTTGCGCACCACTCGTGAATATCCAGGCGGAAGGCACCGCTGGGTGCCGAAAAGCCGGCGCGGGAGAATACTCGCGGCCTCGGGCATGTCCGTACTGGCACTGGCCCTCGTCGCCCCTCTCGCCTCCGCGGCCCTGACCAGCCCCTCCGACCCGGCCACCCCGACACCGGGGAACCGTGTCACCGACACCTCCCAACTGCCGTCCGGCTGGCAGAAGTCCGGCGACCGGATCGTCACCTACGACGGTGACGGCACCGGACTGCACGTCCTGGTCGCCGACGCTGCCGACGCCTACACGTGGCACACCGCGGCCACCCTGTCCGAGCCGGGCATCGACACCGACCAGTGGATCGGCCAGACCTGTGTGACCGGGTCCGGCGACCGTGCCGTCGTGGTCTACGCCCCCCGGCAGGCCGTCAACGACCAACAGGGCTTCCAGCAGGGAGCGTTCGCGGCCGTCGTCGACCTGGCCGACGGCACCGTGACCAAGCTGCCCGAGCTGGTCTCCCTCGCCTACTTCAACCCCGGCTGCGGCGACGGCGAACAGGCCGTCCTCACCCGCCCCGAGGGCGAGGGCACGCAACTGCTCACCGTCGACGCCCAAAAGGGAGAGCTGGTCCGGCAGCAGACCGTCGCCGGTCAGCTCACCTCCGCCGTGCCCTTCGGGAACAAGATCGCGGCCGCCCGGGGCGACTCCGTGGTCTCGGTGGACGCCAAGGGCGCGACCAGCACCCTGGCCAGGACGGACGGCACGCCGTTCCGGCTGGTGCCGGACGCACACAGCGGGCTCGCCTACCAGGTCCCGGCCGGAAAGAAGGTGCAGGTCCGCCGGGTCACCTCGGCGGGCTCCGACAAGCTCCTCGGCTCCGGCGCACTCGGCGCCCTCGCGGTGCACGGCAACGGCGGCCGGGTCTTTGTGACCGGCAAGGACGCCGAGGACGCCGTGCCGGCCCTGCCGAAGAGCTGGCGGACGCTGGACGTGCCGGCGTCCGCCGAGGTCTCCACCACCGGCGACCTCGCGCTGACCTCCGTCGGCAACGGCACGGAGGCGGCCGGCGGCAGGAAGGCCGCCGCGGACATCGCCCAGGCGGTCGGCATCGACGCGGTGCTGCCCGGCTCCGACACCACCGTCGGCTTCCGTGTGAAGCCCAAGGCGCCGAAGGGGACTCAGGGCGAGGAGCAGTCCCCGGCCCTGACGGACGGGATCCACACCAACAGCTTCACCCCCGGCGACGACGACCCGTCGACCTCCACCACCGACCCCGACCGCGCCTGCGCCGTCACCCGCAACGACCCGAAGCTCCAGTCGCTCCAGCCCTCGACCGCGCAGGCCGAGTGGGCGACGGACCTCGCCGTGCAGGGCAAGCTCGACGTGCGGCGCCGCAGCGGCTGGAACGGCGGCGAACTCCCGTCGTACACCCCGCAGGGCCTGTTCCCGTCCACCCCGCTCAAGGGCGGCGGCCGGGTGCCCGCGCAGATCATGCTCGGGGTGCTGTCCCAGGAGTCCAACCTGCTCCAGGCCAGCTCCCGGGCGGCCGCGGGCGAGAGCAGCAACTTCATCCAGGGCGGCTACTACGGCAACGCCGGCAGCGTCCACACCGTCAACTGGGCGGCCGCCGACTGCGGTTACGGCATCTCCCAGGTGACCAGCGGCATGGCCGGGGCGGACACCACCTACACCGCCGAGCAGCAGCAGGCGATCACCGTGGACTACGCGGCCAACATCGCCGCGGGGCTCCAGATCCTCCAGGACAAGTGGAACCAGCTGTACGACAAGGGTCTGCTCGTCAACGGCGGCGACCCGCAGTACCTGGAGAACTGGTGGCTCGCGCTGTGGGCCTACAACAGCGGCTTCAACCTGCCCAGTTCGACGGACGCGAGCGCCCCGTGGGGTCTGGGCTGGTTCAACAACCCGGCCAACGGCCTCTACCCGGCCGACCGGAAGATGTTCCTGTCGTCCGGCTACGACGACGCCCGCAACCCCAACCTGTGGTCGTACCCGGAGCGGGTGCTCGGCTGGGCCGCCTACTCCCAGCAGAAGACCGACCCGGCGACCGGGGCGACCGTGCGGGCGTTCACCGTCGGCGACTGGCCCACCGGCAACGCGCCCGACGCCCAGCCGCCGCACGACACGTTCTGCAAGCCGACGCTCAACGACTGCGACATCACCAAGCCGCGCAAGGTCGAGGGGTCGACCCAGCCCGAGGGGCCCTGCCAGCGGGACGACTTCAAGTGCTGGTGGCACCAGCCGTTGAGCTGGACGGACTGCACGACCACCTGCGGCACCGAGGTGCTGAAGTACCAGGCGACCGACCCCGAGCCGGCGGTCGCGGCTCCGCACCCGGCGGCCTGCGCGTCCACGCTCCCGGCGAACGCGCTGATCGTGGACGACGTGCCGAACACGGTGAAGTTCCGGGTCGGTGACGCCAACCCGTGTGCGGGCGAGAAGAACTGGACCAGCCGGGGGACGTTGAAGTTCACCTTCGGGTCGGCGCAGCAGAACGGCGCGACCGTGTACCCCTCGAAGATCGACTTCCATCAGCTGGGGGCGGGCTTCGGCGGGCACTTCTGGCTCACCCACACCCGGGTGCCGAGCTACACCGACTCGGTCGTCACCGGTACCTGGACGCCGGACCGGAAGCTGGGCGGCTGGGCGGAGGTCATGGTGCACCTGCCCGACCATGAGGCCAACACCCCGTCGGCGACGTACCGCATCGACGTCGGTGACGGCACGGTCGTGGAGAAGACGATCTCGCAGGACACCGGCGGCAAGAACACCTGGGTCTCCCTGGGCTCCTACGAGTTCAAGGCCACCCCGAGCGTCTCGCTGAGCTCGGCCACGGCGGACGGCACCGGCGACGCCTCGATCGCCTGGGACGCGCTGGCATTCGTCCCGCTGAAGGAAAAGCCGACGGACACGGGCACGCCGTCCCCGTCTCCGTCCACGCAGAAGTAACCCGCGCGGAGCGGACTGCCGGCCGTGAAGAACGGCCACGCCACAGCGCCCGCCGCCGGTCGACCTGACCGGCGGCGGGCGCTGTGGCGTGTTCAGGGACTCACCCCGCGGCGTGGGCCCCGGCCCGTGCTGCCCCGATGAACGCGGTGATCAGGGTGGGGTCCTTGACGCCTCGGCTTGCCTCCACGCCGCTGGAGACGTCGACGCCCCAGGGGCGGGTGACGTCGACGGCCTCGCGGACGTTCTCCGGGGTGAGGCCCCCGGCCAGGAGCCACTTCTCGCCGGCGCCTGCCACCTGCTTGCGGGACCAGTCCCAGGCGATGCCGGACCCCGGCACCGGGGCGTCGAGCAGCAGCATGTCCTCGCCCAGCTCCCCGCAGCGCGGCACGGAGTCGCCGAAGGCGGCCGCGCGGATCAGGGTCCAGCCGCCGGACGCGAGGTCGGCGTAGTAGTCGCGGTCCTCGGGTCCGTGCAGCTGGACCGCCCCGATGCCCGACTCCGCGGCCACGGACCGTACGTACTCCAGGGGTTCGCGGCGGAACACACCCACCGTCACGACGCTCTCGGGCACCCTGGCGGCCAGCCGCGCCGCCGTCGCGGGGGCGATGCGGCGCGGGCTGTCGGAGAAGACGAACCCGATGGCGTCGGCGCCGGCCTCGACGGCCGTGTCGACGTCCTGCTCGGTCCTCAGGCCGCAGATCTTCACGAAGAGCGTCATGCCGCCACCGTATCCAATTCGCGTCCATGAACAACGATCACATACATAACCGTTGACGCGGCCATGGCAAGCGCTTACCTTCCGAACGATACGTGCCCCCGTCGCCGCACACCATGGAGACGAACGATGCACCTGAGACCAGTCATCACATCCGTCGGCCTCATCGCCGGCACGCTCGTCGCACTGTCCGGCACCACAGCACAGGCCGCCACCACCCGCTACGAGGCCGAGTCCGCACCCGCCACCTGCACCGGAGCCATCGAGACCGAGTACGCCGGCTATTCCGGCAGCGGATTCTGCAACGGCACCAACGCCACCGGCGCGTACGCCCAGTTCACCGTGACCGCACCCGCATCGGGCACGGCGACCCTGAGCGTCCGCTTCGCTAACGGCACCACCACCGCCCGCCCCGCGGACATCATCGTGAACGGCTCGACGGTCTCGTCGGCGTCCTTCGAGTCCACCAGTACCTGGACCGGCTGGACCACGAAGACGCTCACCGTCCCGGTGAACGCGGGCAGCAACACCGTCCGGCTGAACCCGACCGGCGCGAACGGCCTGCCCAACGTCGACTACCTGGACGCCGAGACGTCCGGCACGACGACCCCGCCGTCGAGCAGCGCCCTGTACGTGTCACCGAGCGGCACCGACAGCGCGGCCGGCACGGTGACCGCCCCGACCACCCTCACCTCGGCGATCAGCCGCATCTCCGCCGGCGGCACGATCTACCTGCGCGGTGGGACGTACGCCTACTCCTCGACGGTGACCATCCCGGCCGGCAGCAACGGCACCTCGTCCGCACGCACCACGCTCTCCGCCTACCCGGGCGAGACTCCGGTGCTCAACTTCTCGGCACAGAGCGAGAGTTCGACCAACCGAGGGATCCAGCTCAACGCCAACTACTGGAAGATCTACGGCCTCGTCGTCGAACGCGCCGGGGACAACGGCATCTACGTCGGCGGCAGCAACAACGTCGTCGAGCGCACGGTGACCCGCTTCAACCGTGACACCGGCCTCCAGCTGGGCCGGATCGCCTCCTCCACCCCGGCGAGCCAGTGGCCGGCCAACAACCTGATCCTGAGCGCCGAGTCCCACGACAACGCCGACTCCGACGGTGAGGACGCCGACGGCTTCGCCGCGAAGCTCACCACCGGCACCGGGAACGTGTTCCGGTACGCCGTCTCGCACAACAACATCGACGACGGCTGGGACCTCTACACCAAGACCGACACCGGCGCGATCGGCCCGGTGACCATCGAGTACTCGCTGTCCTACGGCAACGGCACGCTCACCGACGGCTCCCAGGCCGGCAACGGCGACCGCAACGGCTACAAGCTCGGCGGCGACGACATCGCGGTCAACCACGTGGTCCAGCACAGCGTCGCCTACGGCAACGGCCATCACGGGTTCACCTACAACAGCAACCCCGGCTCGATGACCATCACGAGCAACGTCTCCGTCGCCAACACCGAGCGCAACTTCAACTTCGAGACCGGCACCTCGGTCTTCCGCGGCAACACCTCGTGCAACAGCGGAGCCAACGACCGGTACGTCGGCGACGCCGACAGCTCCAACCAGTTCTGGTCCGGCACCAACGGCTCCCGCTGCTCCACCTACGCGGGCGCCCTGGGCTGGTCCTACGCCTCCGACGGCAGCCTGATCGTGACCTTCGGCGGCAAACAGGTCACGCTGTAGGACACCGCGGGGACCCCGGGATCCGTGCCCGGGGTCCCCTCGCCGTCACTGCTTGGGCGCAGCCTGCTGGACGACCTCGAAGGTCCACAGCGTCGAGCCGGAGGCGGCGGGCCGGGGGCGGTCCTGCTCGCCGCCGCCCCCGTGCGAGGCCTGTGCCATCCCGGACATCCACTTCTGGAAGTCCGCCTCGTCACGCCAGCGCGTGTAGACGAGGTAGGTGTCGGTGCCCTCGACGGGGCGCAGCAGCTCGAACCACTCGAATCCGTCCGAGTTCTCGACGGTCCCCGCGCGGGAGGCGAACCGCTTCTCCAGCGTTTCGCGCTGCTCCTCGGGGACCGTGAGTACGTTGATCTTGACGATGCTCATGGCGGCCATTGTGCGCCACCGGGCATCAGAGGGACGTCAGCGTGCCGCGGCCCGGGCAGGCACCTCGCCCTTCCTGCCGACGACGGCGGTCTCCATCACGGCGCTGGTGCCGGACAGGGTCTCGGTCGTGATGCCCCGGTCCGGGTCGGTGACGTAAAAGCGGGAGCCGAGCAGGGCGAGGGTCTTCTTGTCGAAGATCCACTCGTGGCGGGTGGCGAAGCCGGTGTCGTCGAGGGTGATGGCGATCCCGTGCCGGCCGGCCGCGTCGACGGCGTCGGGGATCTCCCGCACACCGGGCAGCTTCGCGGCCGCCTTGTAGAACGCTGCGGCGTTCGCGGGCGGCATGACGGTGCCGCCGATCAGATCGCCGATCAGGGAGAAGACCGCCTGGTCGCGCGACTCGCCCTCGACCGGCCCGGCCTCCTCGCGGAGCCTGGCGAGCAGCGCGTCGGGGTCGGTGGGCAGCGAGGCCAGCCACTGGTAGGTGGGGTGGGCGACGCCGACCGGGACCGGGTCGGTGGACTCGATCGGGATCATCTGGTCCGGCATGATCGCGTCCTTGCCGCTGGCCTTGATCCACCCGGTGACCCGGAGCGGGCCGGGGTCCTGGGAGGTCCAGCGCTCCTCGGTGTGCAGGGCGCCGAGCCGCACGGGGCCGGTGAAGCTGCCCGTGTTCTCGCGCTCCAGCGTCCTGACGTACACGAACTGGTCGTCCCGCACCGGGACCGTGTCACTCGCCATGGCGGCCGTGGCGATCCGGTTGAGGGTGACGGAGGCGCCGGCCGTGGTCGCGGACGGGGCGGACCTGGTCGCCGGACCGCGGCCGTCCACGGAGAGGGTCACGAGCAGGGCGCCGGTCAGGGCCGCGGAGGCCAGTGGCACCAGTACGGCGGGCCGCAGGAACCGGCTCCGCCGAGGCGTGACCGCTGTGTCGTGATCGATCTGCTGCATCAGTACGTCCTTGAAGTGACGGTGGCGCTCCGGCGGGAGGTCCCACTCCGCCGGGGTCGACAACAGCTCCTCGGCCTCGCTCATCGGGTCTCCTCCCGCAGGAACAGGGCCGCGAGCGCGGCCTCACTCTCCATCTCTCCGTAGGACCTGGGTAGTTCCATACCGGTTCGCCCCTGTTCCTCCGCGCTCAGTCGCGCGAGCCGGGCCCGGGCGCGGGACAGCCGGGAGCGCACCGTGCCGACCGGGACGCCGAGCGCCTCGGCGGCCTGCCGGTAGTCGAGCCCGGCGGACACGCACAGCGCGAGCACCTCACGGTCCTGCCGTCCGATCCGGGCCAACGCCCGGTGCACGACGGCCAGTCGGCGGGCGTCGTCGATCCGGCCCGCCGTCTCCTCGGCGAAGTCCTCGACCGGGCGCGGCTCAGGGCTGCGGGCCAGGAAGGCGAGCCTGCGCCGCAGACCCCGGTTGGCGTTGTACGCCTTGTGCGTGGCGATGCCGAGCAGCCAGGGCTTGAGCGAGCCGCCCTCCGGCTCCACCGTCTCCCTCGTCCGCCAGGCGGCGAGGAAGGTCTCGGACATCGCCTCCTCGGCCTCCGCCCAGTTCCCGGTCAGCCGCAGGGCGTGGTTGTAGACCGCCCGCGCGTGCCGGTCGTACAACTCCCCGAACGCCGCCCGGTCCCCGGCCCGAATCCGCGCCCGGTCCGGTTCCGCCACTTCTGTTTCCCTCACACCCGTAACGCTCCGCACCTCGACCCGGAGTTCCTGTGCTCTGCGACACACACACGCCCTGCGACACACGCTGCCGACATCCGCCCCGTACCAGCCTCCCCGCGGAGCGCTTACGCTGCGTCCATGGAGCAGCGAGAGGTCATGCAGAACGTCGTCGGCATCCTCACCGAGGCACTGGAGATGCGACGGCAGGTCCGCGAACACCCCGACCGGCAGGCCTCGCTGACCGGGGCGATCTCCGCGCTTCTCGTGGAGACCCTCCCACGGATCCACCTGCCCGCGGACGCCAGTGGCCTCGCGGCGGCGGACGCCGTGGCCGAGGAGCTGGGGCCCGCCATCGCGAGCATCGCCAACTGCTTCGCGTTCGCCTTCGTACAACTGGCCGAGGTCCACGACGCGGGCCGCACCGACACCTCCGCGGAGGTGCTGCGGCACATCTCCCTCCAGTTCGCGGGCGGCGCGCAGAAGTAGGCGCGAGCTCGATCGACATTTCTGCGGCGAAACGACATCCGATCCGGCGCGAGCGACGAACAGCATCAGGGGGAGCACCCGAACGGGCTCCCGGGGCGACGAGGGAGGCGCCGGGAGCCCGTTCGGGTGCGCTGGGTGCGGGTCACCGTGCGGGCAGGCCCAGCCGGCCCCGGGTCGCGGCCAGCAGGACCAGGGCCGCCGCCGTCGTGCTGAGGAGGAGGGCGTGGGCCAGGTCGCCGTCGGACAGCGAGGGGAACATGTCCGACCAGGCGATCGAGAAGAAGTTGTTGACTCCGGTGTGCAGCAGCATGACCAGCGGCATGCTCTCGCCGGACTTGTTGAACACCCAGGTCATCACGCAGCTGAACGTGATCGTCATCGCGATGAACTCCACCGGCACGGTCCACGCCACGTGCGGCCCGCCGCCCCACTCCGTGAGGAACAGCGGCAGGTGCCAGCAGCCCCACAGCGCGCCGACGAGGAGGGTCGCGGTCAGGGGGCCGTAGCGGCGCTGCATCCGCGGCATCGCGAACTCCCTCCAGCCGGGCTCCTCCGCGAGACCGGTGGTGATCATCTGGATGAGCAGTCCGGGGAGGAAGGCGGCGAGGACCATCGCGGGCGGCAGTGCGGGACCGCGGCCGGCCAGCGCGACGGAGGCGAGCGTCAGCGTGGCCGGCACGGCGAGCAGGACGACCAGGTACCAGCGCCGGCTCACCTTGAACTTCGTCATCCTGGCCCGCC
The DNA here is from genome assembly GCF_030816965.1 of Streptomyces canus. Taxonomy (NCBI): domain Bacteria; kingdom Bacillati; phylum Actinomycetota; class Actinomycetes; order Kitasatosporales; family Streptomycetaceae; genus Streptomyces; species Streptomyces canus. The sequence continues at coordinate 5,273,558 of NZ_JAUSYQ010000002.1, read as the reverse complement.
AGGTCCGCAGGCCCGCGCGTCCCTCCGTGATCCCGGTGACGAGCAGGGCCGAGGCGATCGGGCCGAGGTAGGCGCCGGGCAGGACGCCCGTGACCTGGGTGGCACCGCCGGAGCCGGGGAAGGCGAAGTGCCAGACGCCGAGGCCGTTCTCGGAAAGGACGTACGGCGTCCAGGCGGCCCAGCTCAGTGCGAAGGCCAGCGTGAAGAACCAGGTCAGGGGGTTGCGGCGGATGCTGCCGCGCAGGCCGCCGTCCGCTTGCGGAGCGGGTCGGGTTTCAGTGCTGGTCTCGCTGCTGGTTTCGTTGCTCACGGGGACGTGGACGCTCACCGCGGATCCCTTCGGAGGGGGCTGATGTGATGGCTCCAGCACACCAGCGCGGCGCCCTCGGATCATTGCCGCGCACGCCCCGACTCCCCGTACAGCAGGCTGTACTTCAGCGGGCCCGGCGCGCGTCCTCCAGGTAGCGCAACACCGCCGCCACCCGCCGGTCCACCTGGTCCGTCGGCGCCAGGTCCAGCTTCGCGAAGATGCTCCGGATGTGCTTGTGCACGGCCCCGTCGGTCACGAACAGCTTCTCCGCGATGGCGCTGTTGCCCAGGCCCTCGGCCATCAGGGCGAGTACGTCCTTCTCGCGCGGGCTGAGCCGCTCCAGTCGTGCGTCCTGACGGGACCGCGTGAACAACTGCGCGACGACCTCGGGGTCGATGGCGGTGCCGCCGGAGGCCACCCGGCGCAGCGCGTCGAGGAACTCCTCCACCCGGCCGACCCGTTCCTTGAGCAGATAGCCCAGCCCGCCGACCCCGCCGGTCAGCAGCTCGGTCGCGAAGCTCTGCTCGACGTAGGCGGACAGCACGAGGACGGCGAGTTGGGGCCTGCGCCGCCGGGCCTCGACGGCCGCGCGGATCCCCTCGTCGGTGTGCGTGGGCGGCATCCGTACGTCGAGGATGGCCACGTCGGGCCTGTGCGCGTCGATGGCGTCGAGTGCCCCTTCGGCGGTGCCGGCGGTGCCGACCACGTCCAGCCCCTCGGCCCGCAACAGGAGGGCGAGCCCCTCCCGCAGCAGAGGGTCGTCCTCGGCGATCACGATCCGCATGGCAGGTCCCTCTCCAGGGTCATCGGGCCACCCGACGCACTCGCCGGGCGAACAACGTCCTCACACAGGCCGCGCCACACCCCGCACAGCCGCTCACACCCCGCACGGCAGATCCGCCTCCAGCGCCGTCGGGCCGCCCGGTGGGCTCGCCAAGCCAAGAGCGTCACCACACGCGACCACGCCACCCCCGCCCAGCCACTCACGCACCGCACGGCAGAGCGCACAGTCACAGGCAGCCGCTCGGCACCCCTACCGGCAGACCCGAACCCCGTCACGCACCGCGCAGCAGATCCACCTCCCCAGCCGACGGACCCACCAGGCAGGCTCGCCAAGCGAACAGCGTCACCGCACACGGCCGCGCCACACCCCGCACAGCCGCTCACCCACCACATGGCCCGCCTCCGAAGTCATCGAGCCGCACGCCGGAGCGCACCGTCACAGAAAGCCGCTCGGCGCCCCTACCGGCAACCCCGAGCTGCGTCACGCACCGCACGGCAGATCCGCCTCCAGCGCCGTCGGGCCGCCCGGTGGGCTCGTCAGGTGGAGGGTGCCGTCGTGGGCGGCGATGCGGTGGCGGATGCCGGTCAGGCCGGAGCCGGCGTGCTCGTCGGCGCCGCCCCGGCCGTCGTCCGTGATCCGCAGCAGGAGCCGTGAGCCGGGGGCACGAACCGTGATCGTGGCCCGGGACGCCCCGCTGTGCTTGGCGATGTTGGTCAGCGCCTCGGCCGCGACGAAGTACGCGGTCGCCTCGACGGAGGCCGCACATCGCCGCGGCACCTCGACATCGACCGTGCACGGCACCGCGCTCTCCGCCGCGAGGCCGGTGAGCGCCCCGGCCAGCCCCCGGTCCGCGAGCACCGGCGGCAGGATGCTGCGGGAGACCGTCCGCAGCTCGGCCAGCGCCTGTTCGGCCGCGGACTGGGCCCGCTCCAGGAGTTCGTCGGCCCCGGCCGGATCGCGGGCGACCATGCGACGGGCGGCCCCGAGCAGCACGGTCACCGTGACGATCCGGTTCTGGGTGCCGTCGTGCAACGAGCGCTCGATGCGCCGCAGTTCGGTGGCGTGGGCGTCCAGCGCGGCGGCCCGGGTGGCGGTCAACTCGGCGACACGCAGGGAGAGATCCGCGTCGGGACCGGCCGACAGCAGCCGGCGCCCCGGATCCGCCTGGAGCCGTGCCATGCCGGGCGTGAGCCCCAGCATGACGGCGATCCAGCCCACCCCGAGCAGGCACACGGCCAGGGCGTCCGGCCAGGAGTGCGCGACGCCGACCCCGATGGACGTGGCGGTCGCGTCCTTCGGGGCGAGCCGCCAGTACAGCGGAAACGCGGTGTCCCGTACGGCGAGCACCGGCAGGAGGAAGCCCAGCAGCCCCAGCGGCAGACCCACCGCCAGATGCCGGACCAGCCACAGCAGTTCACGCCGGGTCGTGGGGTCGGCGAGGGCGGTCCACAGCCGCGTCGGCGGGGGCGCGGGGGCGATGACCTCGGGGCCCCACCGCGCGAGCCGGACGCGTTCCATGCCGGCCAGGGCGTGCAGCACACGCACTCCGCCGGGCGCCAGCACCAGCCACAGCAGCACGAACGGCGCCAGGACGGCCGTACCGAGTCCGGAGACCAGCTGGCCGAGCGCAGCGGCCGCGGTCGTGGCGGTCCCCACGGCAAGGCTCTTGACGTCGGCGGTGGCCATCCGAACCCCCTCTGGCTGGAGGACAACGACCCTAGGCGGAAACGGAGTCCGGAGTGCGGCCGGGAGCCGGAAAGTACAGCCTGCTGTACCCCGGACCGGGCGGACCGCTGGATCGGCCGGACCGGGCTCCGGCTCGTAGCGTCGTCACCACCGAGAACGTCGTCAGCACCGAGAACACCCGAGCCACTTGGAGTACCCCGTGAACCTTCTGCTCTGGCCCCTGCTCGTCCTCAGCGTGCTCGGCAACGCGGTGGCGTCCTTCACCCCCGCCGACACCGCGGTGCACCTGGCCTTCGGCACGGTCACCGCGCTGACGGCCACCGCCCTTGTCGTACGACGCCTGCGCACCGGCCCCTGAGGAACGCCTACTTGAGGCCGATCGCCGCACAGTCCGCCGCGTACTCGGCGGTGCAGATCTGCTTCACGGTGTACACGTCGTCCTTGATCACTGTCTGCTGGATGTTGTCCCTGGTCAGCGCGACCACGGGCACCAGCAGGGACGGGATGTCCTTCTGGGTGGGGCTGTCGACCTTGTCGCGGATGAGCGCGTCGAACTGGAGGCCGCGGCCCTGGATCTTGTACACCGCGATCTGCGCCGCGTTGGTCGCCTCCAGCAGGAAGGACTTGTACACGGTCATGTACTGCTCACCCGACACGACCCGTTGCACCGCGGCGAGGCTCGCGTCCTGCCCGGTCACCGGCGGGATCTTCGTGGCCCCCGCCTCCTTGAGTTCGTCGATGACCGCGCCCGCCATGTCGTCGTTGGCCGAGTAGACGGCGGCGATGTTGTTCAGCCCGAACGAGGCGATCGCCGCCTTCATGTTGGCCTTGGCGACCGACGGCAGCCAGTCCTTGGTGTCGTACTGCTTGGCGATGACGACCTTGCCGTTGAGCTCGTCCAACGCGCCCTTCTTGAAGAGGGCGGTGTTGGGGTCGGCGAGGGAGCCGTTCATCATGACGATCTTGCTGGTGTCGGCCTTGTCGCCGAGCGCCTCGACGATGGCCCGGCCCTGCACCTCGCCGACGAGCTCGTTGTCGTGCGAGACGTAGGCGTCGATGGGGCCCTGGGCGAGCCGGTCGTAGGCGATGACGGGGATGCCCGCGTCCTTCGCCTTCTGGACATCGGGCTCGATCGCCTTGGCGTCCACCGCGTCCACCAGGATCACGTCCACCTTGTCGGCGATCATCTGCTGGAACTGCTGGCTCTGCCGCTTCTCGCTCGCCCCGGCGTTGGCGTAACTGACCTTGCCCTTGCCGTGGGTGAGGGTCGCGACCTCCTTCTTGATGAGGGGGTAGTCGAACCGGTCGAAACGGCTGGTGTCCCGGTCGGGGAGCAGCAGGCCCAGCGTGATGTCGTCGCCCTTCTTGGGGCTCACCGCGGTGTCGCTGCTGCCCACTCCGCAGGAGGTGAGCAGAAGGGCCGACACACAGACGGCCATGACGGAGGGGATGGGGCGCATGGCGATCCTGTGGGTGGGGGGCTGTCACGTAGGCGCAACAGTAAGTGCCCTCAATCCCGATCAAACGCCCTGACGATTTCCTTCAAGGGATCACCACTCGGCGTACGCAACTGACCGTCGATGTACACAAGTTGTACGGCGGTCAGCGCGCGCACCATGAGGATCCCGGCGACGGCCGCGCCGACGACGGCGAGGTCGGCGACCAGCAGCGTGCTCACGCCGTGGTAGGCGCGGGCGATGAGGTCGTCCGTGTCGCCGTCGTACATCAGGCCGACGCCGGTGACCATGCCGACCAGCCACAGCGCCCACCACACGTTCACGACGACGGGCAGCTTCCGGTCCGGGGCGCTCTTGTGGTGGATGTCGGCGACGATGCCGCGCGGGATCCACAGGTTGGCGATCGGCACGAACCAGGCGGCGTAGACCCAGATGCCGGCGTAGCGCGGGGGCTCACCGGACAGGGCCCGCGCGTTGTCCCGCATCCGCCCCAGCCAGCCGATGAACAGGGCCGCGCACACCAGCGTGAGGACGCTTCCGGCCGTGCTGACCAGGTGGTACGAGTCCTCCAGGGCGTTCAGCGGCCGGTGCCGGCCCTCGCCCTGGTTCGGCGGCCCGGAGGCGGGCTCCCCGGCTACGGCGAGCCGGATGTCCCATACGGCCCGCAGCGCATGGGCGGCACCGGCGAGCCCGAGCCCGGCGACGGCGAGGCGGGCGGAGCCACGCGCCGAGCGCACGGCGGGCCGGACGGTGTTCTCACTCACGGAGTCCCCCTTCGAAACGATCGGTTCACCCCCTCATCGTCGCGAACCCGGCGATCGGTTCACGCGGACGTTCTCGGGCGGGCAGGCGGGCGGAGAAACGGGGTGGCCCGGCGGGCCCGGGTGGGCAAACAGGGTGACCCGGTGGGCCCTGGTGGTGGAAAGGGCGGTGGAAACAGGAAGCCACGCGAACCCCGCGGAAAGGCAAGGAGCGGCGGGCTCTGCGGGTTTGAGCCCGGTGCCGCGGCTGACGAACCTGGCGAAGAGTCATGTCCTACCGGATCGGGGCGCGGCCGACCGCCCCCGCTACGTCCTACACCTCCGGCTCCCAGGCGCGGAGCAGGTCGAGCAGCCCTGCGTCTCCGTCGACGTGCAACGATGCGGCCGGGATACGGTCGTACAAGTAGAGGACCAACTCACTGGCCGTGCCATGGATGGAGGCGCCGGCTGCGTCCGAGTCCTCGCCGGTCGCGGCTATGGGCGCGGGGATGCGGGTGGAGCGTGCGCCGTCGCCGTCGACCGTGAGGCGCCAGGAGGGGCCCTCGGCGGCGTGGAAGTCGAAGGCCGTGGGCTTGTGCGGCCATGCGCTGGGCGTCGCGACGCAGGTGAACAGGAATTCCTCGACACCGTCGAGGGCGACCTCGGCCGGCAGCGGCTGCGGGGCGCCCGTGGCGAGTTGGACGTCGTAGGTGTGCACCGCGGTCTCCTGGGCCCGGTGCCGGGCGACTCCGCCGGAGGTCCGCGGTGTCTGCAGGCCACTCCACCACGCCCAGCAGCCGGCGTCCGGTCCTGCCTCGCGCAGGGCGCTCAGCAGAAGCTGCGTCGACGCGGCCAGCCAGGCCAGCAGGGCCTCACGCTCCCGCGGCACTTCCAGAGCGGCGCGCGCAGCGGTGGCCTCGGCCGGGGGAGCGTCGGCAGGCCCCGCGCCGACGATGGCGGCCCAGAAACGGTCTCCCCCGCCCAGATGCTTCACCAGATCGAACAGCGTCCACCCGGGGCAGGTCGACACCGGTGCGTCGAGACTGGGCGCGGCGGCGACCTCGGCCCGGAAGGCGGTCGACCGTTCATCGATCAGTCGCAACAGGTCAGGGAACTCAGGGCTCTTTTCCACCCCGGATGTCTATCACCGCGCTCCGGTGATCGGACAGCGATTTTCACAGTCGCCGGTTGGCCATTGCGGACGTCGTCCTCGCCTCCCACCGCTCGGGTGACAAGCTGCGCGCTGCTGCGAGGACGCCGGTGGTGGCGGTACGCCCGGCGTCGTGCCTGTGGGTGCTCTGGCCTCGCCGCGCGGCCGGAAACCTCGGCGACGTGACGTCCCCCGCTGCGCGCGGTCATGCTGCTGTTCGATGTGATGGACGCGAAGGTCACGACGGCGGGGAGGACCGGTCGGGTCTTGCGCGGCCTGGCACCAGCCGTCGAAGATCTCGTGGAGCTCCCACAGCGCTTCGCGCATGCCCGGCCATGCCGGTGCGGTGGTGGCTCGCTCCGACAATCCGCGCAGCACAGTGCCCGCCTCGCTCTGGGTCCAGGCGAGGATCGCGGAGCCTCAGTGGTCCCCCGGGACTCCCCTTTCGCCCCGATTGGGCGATAATCGGACTATGAGTACCGCGACGTTTGTCCTGGCGGCCTCGTCGAGCGAAGTACTCAACGTGATCGCCGCCTTTGCCGGTGGGCTGTTCATCGCCGGCGCACTGGTGTGTGCCGTGCTGTTCGGCATGCGGGTCCAGGACCGGGAGCTCCCACGGCCGCTCAGCAAGGAGCAGCCGCACCTCCCGGAGACCGGGCCGATCCGCGAGATGCGGGAGATGCGCGAGCCGGACGAGCTGCCGGCCACCGAGGACGGGCAGGAACGGCTGATGCCGTACCAGCTCCATCACTCGGGAAGCAGACGAGGAAAGGACCAGCACCGCAAACGCTGGCTGCCCGGCTCCAGCGGCGGATTCGGCAGCGGGGGCCTCGGCCACGTGTGACCGGGCCCGATCACGGGCCACCAGGTCAGCCCCACTCCGGGGCCCGCTTCGTGGTGCCGCCCGGCCTCGGCACCGCCGCGTCGCTGTCCGTGCCGTTCGGGATCAGACCCGCTTCTCCGGCTTGTACACCGCCAGCGCCCAGATCACGAAGAAGTCGAGCCCGACCATGATGAGCGACCAGAACGGGGCGTAGGGCAGGAACAGGAACTGGGCGATCATGCTCAGCGATGCCAGGAATATGCCGGTCATCCGGGCCCAGGCGGCGCCCCTCAGGACGAACGCGCCGGTGACGGCCGCGACGGCGCCCAGGCAGAGGAGGATCACACCCCAGCCGGTGAGGTTGATCTTGTAGACGTAGTCGCCGACGCGGGTCCAGACATCGTCCTTCGCGAGCAGGGAGATGCCCTGGAAGATCGCCAGAATGCCGTTCATCATCAGCAGCACACCGGCGAAGACGACGCCGCCGGTGGCCCACGCGGCCTCGGTGGGCGTCGGGCCGAGGCCCGGCGCGGGGGTCGGGGCCGGAGCCGGGGGTGTGCTCGCGGACGGCTGCGTGGTGTGCGGTTGCTGCGTCATGACCGTGTCCCGCCTTTCGGGGTCGATGTGCTTCGACCATCGGGCGGAGCGGGCGCGGCCACCACGGGAGTGAGCCGTTCGGGTGACGCCGGGCGTGCGGCCGCAGGGAGCAGGCCCTTCACTGGAGGGACACCCGCTGGAGGCGAGATGACACGCTGGGCGACTGCCGCGCTGCTGACGACTCTGGTCCTCACCGGCCTGACCGCCTGCTCCGACGACGACAGCCCGTCGTCGGTGGCGAGCAAGGTCGCGTCGGCCGCCTCCCGCGCCGGGGACGCGGTGTCGTCGGCCACGGCCGAGGCGGGCAGGCGGTTCGACGACATCAAGAACGGCGCCGACGCCAGGGACGACGTACGGCTCGGCGCCCCCGCCACCGCTTCGGACGGCCGTACGACGGTGGAGGTCACCGCCGCCAACTCCGCGGACTCGGCGAAGTCCTTCACCGTCGAGGTCGACTTCACCGACCGGAACGGCAAGCTGCTGGACGCGGTGGTGGTGACCGTGTCGGACGTACCCGCGGGTGGTACGGGGAGCGGGACCGCACGCAGCACGCACGACCTGTCGGGGGACGTGCGGGCGAAGGTACCGAGAGCGGTCCGCCACTAGGGCCTGTCCCAGGGCAAGGTCACGCCATCCAGAAGAAGACGGCCGTCATCCGCTTCTCCTCCAGCGTGCTGCCGGAGTAACCGGTCGCGCTGTGCACGAGGTTGGCGTTGTAGAGGAGCAGCCGGTTGTACCGGTGCGGCACCCGTACGTCCTCCTCGAAGGCGTCCGGCGCGACGAACCGCGTACCGAGGGCCTCGACGAGGTTGTTGTGCGGGGCCTGCACCACGTTGCCGCCGAGCCGCCCGCCGGGCATGGCCTGCCGGTAGAAGCTGGTGCCGCAGTCCTTGGGGACGCCGGGGTTGAGATACAGCACGGCGGCGTACCGGCACAGCGCCCGCGAGTCGGTGTGCGGCCGGGGCTCGCTCTCGCCCTTCCCCACGACCTGCACGCAGTTGTGGTTGAGGGTGCCCCCGCCGGGCGCCCGCTGCACCCACAGCTCCTTGGCCCCGGTCGCCTGCTTCACCAGCCGCTCGACCCTCGCGAGCTCGGCGGGTTCGAGCCCCGGCATGGTCCGCAGTCCCGGCCAGGTCTCCGAGGTGTACGGATGTCCCTTCACCCAGTCGTCCTTGGTGAGACAGCGTTCCCGTACGGCGTCGACGTCCGGGAGCACGTCGTCGATCACCCAGTAGTCGCGGCCCTTGGTGGGCTTGCGGTAGGGCAGGACGGGAAGGGGCCGCTGCGACCGCTGTGGCATGGACATGCAGCGAATCTAGGTCCGGGGCCCGTCAGGTCTCTCCCGCGATTTCGCCAGGACTTTCCCGCGAACCGGTCAACGAACGGTCAACCGGCGGCCGGGGGGTCTGTCCTGACGGTGCGTCTGTGAGCCCGGTCATCCTCCGGAAGAGGTGATGAACAACTACGGCCCCGCGTGCGTATTCCTGTGCGTCCGACCCGCCTCCCGGCGGGATACCCCTACCGGGCAGGAGGCACGGTGCCACTCTCGCGCAACGCGATGGGAACGCTGTTCGTGGGCGGAGCCCTCACACTGACGCTGGGCGCTCTCGCGTACCCGTCCATGCTGGGTGTCAGCCAGGCGGCGACCGCGCAGGACAGAATCATCGCCCAGACGCAGTGGGGTCCGCTGACCGAGCTGGACCGGGACTTCGTCGTCAAGGTGCGTGCGGCGGGACTGTGGGAGTACCCGCTGGGAGAGGTCGCCCTGCAGAAGGGCACCACCCCGGAGGTGAAGGAAGCCGGAAGGCATCTCATCGACGGACACGCGGCGCTGGACGCCGCCTGCCGCAAGATCGCCCCGATGCTCAACATCACCATCCCGAACGTGGCGAGCCCGCAGCAGGTCGGCTTCGTGAACACGATCGAGTCGAGCGACGGCCAGCAGTTCGACACGAACTTCGCCAACATCCTGCGGGTGACGCACGGCTCGATCTTCAACACGATCTCGAAGGTGCGCTCCACCACCAAGAACTCACTGGTGCGGTCGCTGGCCGACATGGCCAACGACACGGTGCTCGACCACATGACGGTCATGGAGAAGACCGGCTTCGTCAACTTCGACCAGGCCCTCTTCATGCAGACCACTCCGCCGAAGCTGCCCAACAGCGACCTCACTCCGCCGGCCCCGCAGCCCGGAGCGCCCATGGTGGTGCTCACCCCGCCGCCGAACCCGACGTCGACACCGCTCGCGGTCCCCGGCGAGAACGCCAACGGCGCCACCCCGGCCGCGGGCGCGACCCCCACGCCGACCGTGGGTTAGACCTAGCCGAGCCAGGCAGTCGTGTCGGGCCCCAGCAGCCCGTCCTCCAGCGGGCTGCTGCTGAGCAGTACCTCCCCCGCCGGGAGCGGGACGGCCCGGTCCGACATGTTGGTGACGCACCGCCAGCCCTCGTGCCGGACGAAGTCCAGCACGTCGGCCGGGGAGGCGTCCGCCCAGGTGAGGTCCTCGCCCTGAAGGAGCTTGCGACGCAGGCGCAGGGCGGTGCGGTACAGCTCCAGCGTGGAGCCCTCGACACCGTCCTGGGCCTCCACGGCGTACCCGGCGAACCACTCCGGCTGCGGCAACCAGGCACCGCCTGCTCCGAAGCCGTACGACGGACCGCTCGTCGTCCACGGCAGCGGCACCCGGCATCCGTCGCGGCCCTTGCGGACCCGGCCCGTCTGCTCCCAGATCGGGTCCTGGAGCACCTCGAAGGGCAGGTCGGCGACCTCGGGAAGACCGAGTTCCTCGCCTTGGTAGACGTACGACGATCCCGGCAGCGCGAGCATGAGCAGCGTGGCCGCGCGAGCGCGTCGCAGGCCCTGGTGTCCGTCCACGGCGGGTGCGTGGCCGCCGGACAGCAGCCAGGCGTTCTCGTCGGTGCCCGGCGGGAGCACGAGGCGGGAGGCGTGCCGTACGACGTCGTGGTTGGAGAGCACCCAGGTGGCCGAGGCGTGGGCCGCGCGGGCGGTGGTGAGGGAGTCGGTGATGACCTGGCGCAGCTCGTCGGCGTCCCAGGCCGTCTGGAGGTACTCGAAGTTGAAGGCCTGGCCGAGTTCGTCCGCGCGGGCGTACAGCGCGCGGCGCGGACCCGGGACCCAGGCCTCGGCGACGGCCATGCGGGCCGGGGTGTAGGAGTCGAGGATCGTGCGCCAGTCGCGGTAGATCTCGTGGACCTCGTCACGGTCCCAGTAGGGGTGGCCGCCCGGCGGCAGGTGCCCCAGGGCCTCCTCCGCGACGCCGGGCAGGTCACCGAGGTCGCGCAACGGCTCGGCCAGATCCTTGGCCAGCGCGTGCGCCACGTCCACGCGGAAGCCGTCGACCCCGCGGTCGGACCAGAAGCGCAGGGTGGCGCGGAAGTCCTCGCGGACCTCCTCGTGCGACCAGTTGAGGTCGGGCTGCTCGGGGGCGAACAGGTGCAGGTACCACTGCCCGTCCGGCACCCGCCGCCAGGCACTGCCGCCGAAGACGGACTGCCAGTCGGTGGGCGGGAGTTCGCCGTGCGCGCCGCGTCCGTCACGGAACACATACCGCTCGCGTGCCGCGGATCCGGGGCCGGCGGCGAGGGCCTCCTGGAACCAGACGTGCTGGTGGGAGGTGTGGTTGGGGACGAGGTCGACGATCACCTTCAGCCCGAGCCGGTGCGCTTCGGTGACCATCGCGTCGAAGTCGTCGAGCGTCCCGAGGCGCGGGTCGACGTCCCGGTAGTCGGCGACGTCGTAGCCGCCGTCGGCGAGCTCGGAGGGGTAGAAGGGGCTCAGCCACAAGGCGTCGGCGCCGAGGGCGGCCAGGTGCGTGAGGCGCTCGGTGACACCCCTGATGTCCCCGAGGCCGTCACCGTCGGCGTCGGCGAAACTGCGCGGATAGACCTGGTAGACGACGGCCTGCCGCCACCAGTCGGGGTCCTTGCCGGAGAGGTCGGGCGTGGTGGTGCGGGCGGTCACGCGGGCTCCTCTGCAATGCGGTCGGTCTGTGGGGCGAAGTCGGTGCGGGCGACCCCCAGGGGCAATAAACGGGATATCTGCCCACTCGCCGGAAACGTGAACCCGAGGTTATGCGGAGTGGATCGTTCCTGGTGTGTCGAAATTGTGATGGCTCGTGAACTGACCTTGCATCACCGCAGGTTGACAGCGTTCCACCAGGAGATCCACCATGTGCAGACACTGTGGCGCGTGTGACCAATGAGCCCGGTGTTCCTGAGATCGCTCACTCTCATCTTGACGGGATACGTATGTCCATAGCGAGACGTGTCACCCTGCGGCGCCTGCTGGGGACGGGCGCCGCGACGCTCGCCTTCTCCGCTGCCCTCGCCTCCGTCGCCTCGGCATCCGACTGCCCCGGCGGCAAGGGCTGGGAGGACGGCGGAAGCTACAAGCCGGGTACGGGCGCCGGCTCGAAGACCGAGACCGACCGCTGCGAGTTCTCCCTCGACGGCAAGAACTTCTTCGCCTCGGTCAAGGTCGACGACCTGAACCTGAAGCCGACCGACGACGGCAAGGTCCACGTCAAGGTCCGCGCGGCGGGCGACGCGTCCACCTGCACCGCCTCTCTCGCGTCCTACCGCGCGCACGGCCCGACGTTCGCCACCTCCGGCGAGCAGGTCTTCCACGACTTCGACACCGTGACCGTCAAGGCCGGCGCCGTCGACTCCCTCGACATCTCGATCCCGGACGTCGGCTGCTACGCGCAGATCGACCTCTACCGGGGCAACACGAAGTTCGACGGCAAGCTGGACGCCAACGACGGCCTTCCGCACGGCGACCTGCCCAAGGGCCCGGACCACCCGGTCATCAAGGACAAGCTGATCGCGGCCTGGAACGGCGGCACGAAGGACTGCACGACCACGCAGACGACGCCTCCGGCGACCCCGCCGGCCTCGGAGACCACTCCGCCGGCCTCGGAGTCGACCCCGCCGGCCTCGGAGTCCACCCCGCCGGCCTCCGAGAGCACGCCTCCCGCCTCGGAGACCCCGTCGACGTCCACCCCGACCCCGTCGGCCTCGGAGTCCACGACGACTCCGGGTGCGCCCACCCCCAACGGTGGCGGCGGCGACAACCTCGCCGAGACGGGCGCCAGCAGCAACACCCCGCTGATCGCGGGCGGTGCGGCGGTGCTGCTCGCGGGTGGCGCGGGCATCGTGCTGGCCACGCGTCGCCGTAAGGCCTCGCGCGCCTGACCCTTTCCGACTGACGGGGCCGTCCCACCGTTCGCGGTGTGGCGGCCCTTTCGGTTGCCTGCGGCGCTCAGTGAAGAGTGGGCCGGTAGACGAGTTCCTGGATGTGACCGTCGAGCGTCCGGCTCTCCAGCAGCTCCAGATCGAAGTCGGCCGCACCCTGGAAGACCGGGTCGAGGCCGGTCCGGCCGGTGATCACGGGGAAGAGCGTCACCTGCACGCGGTCGACCAGACCGGCGGCCATCAGCGCCCGGTTCATCGACAGACTGCCGTGTGAACGCAACGGCACGTCGGACTCCTTCTTGAGCCGCGCGACGACATCGACGGCGTCGCCGCTCACGACGGTCGCGTCCGGCCAGTCGAGAGGGCCTTCCAGCGTCGTCGACACCACGGTCGTCGGCAGGTTCCTCATCCGGGTGACCCAGGGGTCACGCACATCGGAATCCTCGGTGCTCTCGGCCAGCATCTGCGCGAACGCCCGGTAGGTGGTGGCCCCGAAGACCATCCGCTGCTCCTCGCGGTAGAGGGCGAGGCGGTGGTCGAGCAACTCCGGTCCCTGCTTGCCCCAGTAACCGGTCCAGTCGCCGCCGGCCGCGGCGTAGCCGTCGAGACTGGAAAAGACGTCGAAGGTGTAGGTGGCGGTCATGTCGTTCTCCGGGCTTCTCGATGAACTTCCGTCGTCCCGGTAGACCCGGCACCTCTCCGGAACTCATCGCCGTGCCCGCCATGGCCCAATAAATCGAACACATGATTGAATCCGGGCATGCGATCGTTCCCCGACGACCTCGCCCGTGCACAGCGGGAGTGGAGTGCCATCTACCACGAGCTCGCCGAGCGCCCCGGCCACACCGAGCTGCGCCGACGCCTGCACCGGCTGTCGGCCCAGGTGTTCTTCCATCCCCACTGGCGGCGAGGGCGCCCGCGCCCCGCCGAGTGGCGGGAACTGCGTGACCTGGGACGGTCGGGCGTCGGGAACGCGAGCGAACGGCTCGAGCGATGACGGACCGACATGCGGGACCGTACGCCCCGGACGATCCTGAAGACATGTCCGGACCGATCCGCGTGATCGTGCACCCCCCGTCCCCCACCGGCGGCCGCCGCGTACGCGTGGACGGCGAGATCCTCGGCCTGGCCCACAACCTGACCGACGTCGCGGAGTTCCTCCGCCGAGCGGGCCTGGAGATCGACGCGGCGGAGGTGGCGCAGTCGCCGTGGATCGAGTGGAAGGGGGGCGGGCCCGAGCGGTGGGGGGCGGAGGGGTGACATCGGATACGGACCGGAGATACGGCCCGACCCGGTTCTCGCCCTCAGGACACCTGCGTCAACAGCCCCCGCACCGCCTCGTCCACCACCCGGTACCGCACCACCCTCCCCTCCTTCTCCCCCGCCACCACCCCGGCCGCCCGCAGCAGCCGTAGCGCCTGGGACACGGCGGGGTCGTTCATCCCCGTCGCGATCGCGAGGTCGGAGACCGCCAGCGGGCCGGTCCGGTGCAGGGCCAGGAGCAGGGAGAGGCGGTTGGGGTCGGCCAGGAGGGCGAAACGGTCGGACCAGGTGCGGACGTGTCCCGGGTCGCCGATCGCGGCGATGGCGTCGCACACCCGGTGTCCGTCGATCGTGCGGCGGTCGGCTCGGTCGGCCGGGACGAGGTGCATGGCGCTCATCCTCGCAGGAGCCCTGTGTGATCTTCCATACCTGCGCAGGTGTGCAGCTATGCAGGAGACCCCGCCCCCGCCTACGGTGGGCGGGCCGTGGTGCTCGGGAAGCCGGTGACGACCCCTCAAAGGTCCAGTCCGGTGCGGCCCTCGCCACTGTGATCGGGGAGTTTCCCTCCCACGTCCCTCGCGGGACAGCCACTGGCCGTCACCATCAGGCCGGGAAGGCGGGCAGGGAAACGCACGACCCGTAAGCCAGGAGACCGGCCACGGCAGCTCACGAGTTCATCCACGAGGTGCTGGAGTGACCACCGTATGACTGATCCCGCGCTGCCCGAGACCGCCGCCGCCTCCTTCCGCTGGCGACGCGAGGACACCGTCAAGACGGCCGGTCTGATGGCCGCGATAGCCGCCCTGCACGTCGTCGCCTTCGGCATCCTCTTCCTGCTGGTCGTCCCGGAGCACTACGAGGTGGGCGACAAGGCCTTCGGTATCGGACTCGGCGTCACCGCCTACACCCTCGGTATGCGGCACGCCTTCGACGCCGACCACATCGCCGCGATCGACAACACCACGCGCAAGCTGATGGCGGACGGCAAGCGGCCGGTGTCCGGGGGGTTCTGGTTCGCGCTCGGGCACTCCAGTGTCGTGGTCCTGCTCGCCGTGCTGATCGCCGGTGGCACCCAGCTGGCCGGGAAGGTCATGAACGAGGGGTCGAGTACCCACCAGGTCCTCGGATTTCTCGGTACGACCGTCTCCGGGTCGTTCCTCTATCTCATCGCCGCTCTCAACCTGGTCGCCCTGATGGGCATCCTGAAGGTCTTCCGGGCGATGCGGGAGGGGACGTACGACGAGAAGGAGCTGGAACAGCACCTGGACTCCCGCGGCTTCATGAACCGGATCCTCGGCCGGCTCACCAAGTCCATCACCCGGCCGGGGCAGATGTTTCCGCTGGGCTTCCTGTTCGGGCTCGGCTTCGACACGGCCACGGAAGTGACCCTGATGGTGATGGCCGGGTCGGGTGCGGCCGCGGGTCTTCCCTGGTACGCCATCCTCTGTCTGCCGCTGCTCTTCGCCGCCGGCATGAGCCTGTTCGACACCCTCGACGGCACGTTCATGAACTTCGCCTACCAGTGGGCCTTCTCCAACCCCGTCCGCAAGGTCTTCTACAACCTCGCCATCACGGGGCTGTCCATCGCGGTCGCCTTCTTCATCGGCACGATCGAGCTCGTCGGCGTCCTGCACGACAAGTTCGACCTCACCGACGCCCTCACCACCTGGATCGCCGACATCGACCTCGACAACGTCGGCTACGTCATCGTCGGCCTGTTCGTGGTGGTGTGGGCGGCGGCGATCGCCTACTGGCGGCTCGCGAAGGTGGAGCAGCGGTGGGCGCCACGGCCCGCCGACACGCGCTAGCCGGACCCTCGGTCAGGACGAACGGGTCCGCCCGCCCGTCAGACCCCTTCCACCGCCGTCAGCCACAGCTTCACGTACCGCTCCACGTCGACGCCCAACCCCACGTCCACGAGCGTCACTTCACGCTCGCCCTCGTGGATCTCGGACTCCCCTGGACGGCGGCGGCGGTCGACGACGGTCTGGCCGCGGGTCGGGCCCGGGGCCAGGCTCACCTCCACCGGCAGGAGTTCGGTGGTCAGGCCGTCCGGGTCGACGACCGCGCAGACCGCGCCCGCGTCGCCGAGACCGCCGGTGGGGGTGGGGTCACCGGAGGTGGCCGGGTCGCGGTGGGCGAGGAGTTCCCCGGCCATGCGCAGGGACGGCTCCGAACTCGCCCGCAGCCGCTGGACATCGGCGGCGGGGACGACGACCCGCTCGAACACGTCCAGGCCGTACATCGTGATCGGCACCCCGGCGGTGAGCAGCACGGCGGCCGCCTCGGGATCGTGCCAGACGTTGAACTCCGCGACGGGTGTGGCGTTCCCCGTCGCCACCGCACCGCCCATGAACACGATCCGCTCGATGTTCCGCACCACGTCGGGGTGGGTGCGGAGCAGCAGGGCGATGTTCGTCAGCGGCGCGGTGGGGATGAGGGTGACCGGCCTGGGGGAGGCCAGGATCTCCCGCCTGAGCAGGGTCACCGCGTCCACGTCCACCGCCACCCGGGTCGGCGCGGGCAGCCCCAGGTCACCCATGCCGTCGAGGCCGTGCACGTGCTGTGCGGTGCGCACGGGCTCGATCAGCGGCCGCGCGGCGCCCCGGGCGACGGGGATGTCCCCGGCCCCGGCCTGCTCCAGGACGGTCAGCGTGTTGCGGACGACGCCGTCGACGTCGGTGTTCCCGGCGACGCAGGTGACCGCGCGCAGATCAATGCCCGGGTGCCGTACGGCGAACAGCAGGGCCAGGGCGTCGTCGACACCGGTGTCGCAGTCGATGATCACCGGGATGGGCTGACCGGTCACGGCGGGGTCCTTTCGTCACTGGCGTACGGGACCGACCTTACGCAGCCGCCCAGAGTTCGGCCCCGCGATCACGGGCCCGGACGCCGATCCGGTCCAGCAACTCGCCGACCGCCACCGCTCCCGGCCTACGGCCGTCCCGCAGTCGTACGGCCGCACAGCCGGCGTCGGCCTCCCGCTCCCCGATCACCGCCTGGTACGGCACCAGGCGCGCGGCGCGGATACGGGCGCCGAGGGTGCCGTGGCCGGGGCCGGAGAGTTCGGCGCGGATACCGCACGCTTCGGCCCGCCGTACGAGGTCATGGGCCCGTTCCTCCTGGGCGTCGGCCACCGGCAGGACCACGAGTTGCACGGGGGCGAGCCATACCGGGAAGGCACCGCCGTGCGCCTCGATGAGATGGGCGACCGCCCGTTCCACGCTGCCGATGATGCTGCGGTGGACCATCACCGGGCGGTGTCTGCCGCCGTCGGGGCCGATGTAGTGGAGGTCGAAGCGTTCGGGCTGGTGGAAGTCGATCTGGACGGTGGAGAGGGTGGACTCCCGTCCGGCGGGGTCAGTGATCTGTACGTCGATCTTGGGGCCGTAGAAGGCCGCCTCGCCCTCGACGGACTCGTACTCGATGCCGTCCAGGACCTCTTCGAGGAGCGCGGTGGCGCGGCGCCAGAGCGCGGGGTCCGCGACATACTTGCCGGAGTCTCCCGGGAGGGACAGACGGTACCTGGACGCTCGGATGCCGAGGTCGTCGTAGGCACGCCGGATGAGTTCGAGGGCGGAGCGGGCCTCCGCCACGACCTGCTCCGGGGTGCAGAAGATGTGGGCGTCGTTGAGCTGGATGGAGCGGACGCGGGTGAGGCCGCCGAGGACGCCCGAGAGTTCGGAGCGGTACATCCCTCCCAACTCGGCGATTCGGAGGGGAAGTTCACGGTAACTGTGGGACCGTGACCGATAGATGAGGGCGTGGTGCGGGCAGAGGCTGGGCCGCAGCACGACCTCCTCGCTGCCCAGCCGCATCGGCGGGAACATGTCGTCGCCGTAGTGCGACCAGTGCCCGGAGATCTCGTACAGCTCCCGCTTCCCGAGCACCGGCGAGTACACATGCCGGTACCCGGCGGCCCGCTCCACCTCCCTGACGTACTCCTCCAGGACATGCCGTACGACGGCCCCGTCGGGCAGCCAGTACGGCAGCCCCGCGCCCATCAGCGGATCGGTGTCGAACAGCTCGAGCTCACGGCCGAGCCGGCGGTGGTCGTGCATGGGGTTCACGGGGTTCATGGGGTTCATGGGGTTCTTCTCCCTCGCGGTGGGGGGCGAGGGACCGACGGGAACGACGAAGCCCCGGGGCACTCGCCCCGGGGCTTCGGACTGCGTCAGCTGTCAGCGCGCCGGGACCTGCTCCGGCGTCGTCGTGATGGAGGGGATGGCTTGGGCACGCTGCATGGGGGTGAGGGTAAGGGGAGGGGTGGAGGTGGGGCTACGGGTTTTTGGGGGCGGTGGCGTGAGGACACGTCGAGCCGGTGCGCAGCCGTGACCTGTTGGGATCTGTCGGGCCTGGCCGCGTCTGCTGCCGTTGTGCTCGACGGGGTAACCCTCCCCGTGGATCCGGCTCATCGCCCAGTGCCGGGCCTCGTCGTGGAAGACCGGGCCGCGGTGGGAGTGGTCGGCCGGTTCATAGGGGCCCCATGCCCGCGCAGCATCCCCCTCGCCCGCAGGCGCGTGGCCGGGCTCGCCGTCGACTGGGGCCGTCCGGCCCTCGCCGGCGACGCGGCGCTGCGGGCAAGCGAGTTGTGCACGACCGCTCTGCTGCACGGCTGCCTACCAGACCGTCTCTTCCGCGTCGAGACGACCCTCACCACCACCGCCCTCCGCATCGCGGTGACCGACCCGAGGGGAGAACGCCTCCCCGGCACCCGCCCGCCCCACCCCGACGACCAGTTCGGCCGAGGTCTGCTCATCGTCCGCATACTGGCCGGTCGTTGGGCGGCGGAGAGGCTCACGGTCGGCAAGACGGTATGGGCGGAGCTGGACCTCCCGGAGAAGGGCGATGCGTAGCTACACGGAGGAGGGAAGAGTCGCGGCTTGACCCTGGCGTTCTCTCCACAGGTGATCGCGTTGCCGGTAACGGACGACGACGGCCGGGGCTGGGCATGGTCAACGCGGCGTCGGTTCATTGAGGGCTACAGACCACGGATGATCAACGCCAGGCCGCGTATCAGCTGTCAGGGTGGTCGAAGGTTTCCACGTCGGAACGGAACATGTCCTGTTCAGGACCAGCCGGAGTGACGAGTGCGACGAAGTCAGGCAGAGCGGCCGCAGAGGGAGTCCCGTCCTCGTTGACGCTGCCCGCCTCGTCCTCCCACGCGATCAGGTGGATCACCACCGAGTACCGGCCCACGGGCAGATCGAACTGGGCGGTTCCCGGCCACGGCTCGGCACCCACCGCCTCGATACCGCCGAGCCACACCTGTCCCGACGAACAGAAAAGGTAGGCCTCCGAGCTGACAAGGCGGTACCTGCTCTCCCGTTCTGTCAGCTGGACAGGCCGGTCAAGGCCGCCGACACGGACCAGGACCCCGAAGGCGCCGTCACTTCGGATGTTGACGGGGACCAGGGAGCCCGTACGGATGTGGCGTTCAACGCCCTCGTCCTCGCCGAGCTGCAGGTCCCACGTGTCGTGGTCCACGATGTCTGTGAAGCTCTGCGGATCCCACAGAGCGAGCATCCCGGCATCGGTTGCGACAGCCGACACCGTCTCGGCAGGGCGGGGCGGAAGAGTCACCCAGGAATCCTGCCACGCGCACGGGACACGACAAGCCCTCAGTCGCGCCGGAAAAGCCAAACTCAATGCCGGCGGCACCAGGCTGGCGGTGGAAGTCTGCGTCGAATCGATCGGCCCGGCTTCTTTCCCCGCACGCTATCGGTGCAGCTCACCCCGTGCACCGAGGACCATGCTGCTAGCGGCGGTGACGCCGCGTGCCCTGTCGCGCTGGCAGAGTCAGCGTGATCTGCCGGATGAGTTGCTGGAAGCATGCAAGGGAGGCGAGGGCCGGTAGGCAGGCTCCGGTGATACCGGTCACGGTTCTTTCTGCCTGAACCACGCACAGCATCATCGCGACGGAGGAGAAGAGCAGAACGATGAACCACGAGTGCACGGCTCGGCGCTGGTGCAGGGCAGTCCGGAGGATGCAGAGAGAGGCAACCACCCAGGGGCCGTACACGAGAAGAGGCCACAACGGGGCCACGGCGCCTCCCGTCCCGGAGGTGATGTTCTGCAGGGGCCTGTAGGCCACCATGCCGCCGAAGACGCTGACCATCGCCACGATGACGGCAACGAGCGCGACGATGACGAAGCTGCCGGTCTGCACCCAATTGAGCCGGGCTCTTCGGACGTGGTGCTTCCGGCGCCCGGCAGAGGAGCGTCGGATGGGCGGCAGTTGAGCGGTGATCTGCGCCAGGCCCTCCATCGGGTCGGTGAAGCCGACGCCGGATGCGGGCTCGCTGCGAGGTGGCGGGATACTGGCTGCCTGCTCCGCCGAAACGGCCTCCTGCAGGAGGTAGGTAAGTTCCTCGGCGGGGTCCCAGTCGGCATTGGGTGCAGTCAGGGGAACTCCTGAGCGCACACTGTCGGCAAGTCCCCCGTTCCAGCCGGTACCCGGCCCGTAGGAGTACGGGTCGTAGTAGTACTCACGCTGCGCAAGGGCAGGATCGACACACTCATGATTCACGGAAATGCGACCCGTCACGCTGTACACGGCGGCCGGAGTTCTCCTGACCGTTCCATTGTGAATCGAGTTCCTCCTGCATGTCCTCCAGCAGGCCGAGGAACTCACGAAGCAGCGGCTCGGCGGTGGGCCGTACCGTCAGCGCCGCGCATTCCGCGCCAGGCTGGAAAGCGTACTTCCCCACTGTCCGATCGCGGACCGCAGAAATATTATCTGTCGTCGCGTTGCGTCGAGGCAGGCCGTGAGTCCTTGCTGTCGTCATAGTCCGATAACGCGGCGCCCCTCCTTCAGGACGTGCGGCAAACGAGTGACCTTGCGAGGGCGGAAATCCTGAGAAAGGATTTATCAATCAATTACTCTACGCATCCGGCCGCGCACCTTATTAGTCGATAATTCTTCTTCTCGACTCACTTGAAGGGTAAATAGGATTCGCCACCGGTGTAACTGGATGAGTAATCCTGGCGATCCCTGGGCGACGGCGGGCTGTGGAGGTGGCGGCGACCCCGCCGGGCGGCCGTGTTCTCCGGGCCCCGTCAGCGGGAACGGGTGGCCTCGGCCTTCCCTGTGCGGGAGCTCGCCCCGCGCACCACCGCCACCGCCGTCAGGGCGACCGCCAGGCCCAGCGCGGTCTGGGGGGTGAAGGGTTCGTCGAACATCAGGGCGCCCCAGACGGCGGTGACGGGGGCCATGAGGAACATGAGGGTGTTGACCTCGGTGACTCCGGAGCGCTGGAGGACGAGCCAGTACAGGCCGTAGCCGCCGAAGGTGGAGAGGGTCACGAGCCAGAGCGTCGCCAGCCAGAAGGACCCGGTGGTGGGCGGGGTCGCGGTGCCGGTCGTGAGGGCGGCGGTCGTGAAGACGAGGGCGCTGGTGGCACAGTGGACGGTCAGCGACACGGTCGGGGTCACCGGGGTGCGGGAGCGCCGGTCGAGGAAGGTGGCCGCGACCAGTGAGAGCATCCCGGCGAACGGGACGAGGTAGGTCCACCAGGCCACGCCCGTGGTCGCCGCCGCGTCGGCCGTGGTGACCAGGGCGACTCCGCTCAGGCCCAGGCACAGTCCCAGCCACTGCCGGGCCGAGACGTACTCACGCAGCAGCGGGCCGGCGAGTGCTCCCGCGACCAGCGGCTGGGTTCCGTCGATCAGGGCCGTCGTACCGCTGGAGACGCCGAGCTGGATGGCGTAGTAGACGGTGAGCAGGTAGCCGCTCTGGGAGAGCAGTCCGATCAGGGCCTGCCGGGCGAGGTCGCGGGGCGCCAGGGCACGCCATGAACCCCGGCCCCGGTGGACGGCGAACGCGATCAGGACGGCCGCCAGCGGCAGGAACCGCCACATCAGGAGCGTCATCGCACCGGCGTCCTGCGTGCCCAGCTTGGCGCCGACGAACCCCGAGCTCCAGCACACGACGAAGGCGGCGGAGAGCAGGACGTTCATGGTAGTCACCACCCGTGACTAGATGGATCGGTATACCTCCTTGCGCCCCCCCACTATACAGATCGGTATAGTCGGGAGAGTGGGAGACAGTACACAGCAGGTCCGGCGGATCAGCATGACCCCGGGTGCGCGGCGCGCCCTCGCGGCGGCGTCCCGGCTGTTCTACGAGCGAGGCATCCACGCGGTCGGCGTGGACCTGATCGCCGCCGAGGCCGGGGTGACGAAGAAGACGCTCTACGACCGGTTCGGCTCCAAGGAGCAGATCGTCGTGGAATACCTCGCCGACCGGGACGAACGCTGGCGGACGTATGTCATGGAGCGGCTGGAGGCGGCGGGGCCCGGGGCCGTCGACCGGGTTCGCGCGGTCTTCGACGCCTCTCGGGAGTGGATGGACGACAACAGCCCCAAGGGGTGCAGCATGGTCAACGCCCACGCCGAGATCAGCGACCCCGCCCATCCGGCGTACGCGATCATCACCGGCCAGAAGGCGTGGATGCTCCGCCTCTTCACCGACCTGGCCCCCGATCAGGCCCGCACGCTCATGCTCCTCCACGAGGGTGCACTGGTCGCCCACGGGCTGCGCGTCTTCGCCGACCCGATCGGGGTCGCCTGCGAGGAGGCGACCGCCCTCGTCGGCGGACAGGGTGCGTAGACGCGGCACGACGCCGGATACTGCGTAACCCATACGGCCCGGACCACTGGTGACCTCCGCAAACCCGGTGATCACTGGAGGCATGACCCCTCCCCGCGCCGCCGCCTGCGCTCTCGCCCTCTGTGGGCTCCTCGCCGCCACCGCCTGTTCCGCCCTGTCCACCCCGCCCACCGCTCCCAAGCCGCCGATCACGCGGCCCACGAGCGCGCCCCCGCCGTCCCCGAAAAAGTCCGCTGCCCCCTCCTCCGCCCTCACCGAGGCCATGGCACAGGCCGCGCTCGTCACCGACGTGGACCTCGGTGAGCCCTGGACGCCGACCCAGGGGGTGGCCACCTGGCACGACGGGGTGCTGAAGGCGAAGGCCGACCGGCGGGAGTGTCAGCGGCTGCTCGACGCGCTGTACGCGGACGAGCTGTTCGGGGCCGATGCCCAGCCCCGTGCGGTCGTCGGCATGGACGACGAGTGGAACAAGGCGCAGATGCGGTATCAGGTGCTCGCGCGTCCGTCGGCGGAGATCGACAAGACCTTGGCCTGGCTGAAGGGCCTTCCGCGGACGTGCGCCCAGTTCGGGGCCACCACGACCACGGGGATGGTCTTCGGAGTGCAGGTCACCGAGGCGCCGCTGCCGGAGGCGGGGAACGCCCGGCAGGGGCTGCGGGTGTGGCTGACCGGACAGTCTCCGGACGATGAACCGACGACGCTCACACTGGATGTCGCCGCCGTCCGCGTGGGGGAGGACGCGATCAGCGTGACGAACGGCGGTTTCGGCAACGTACAGACGGAGGCCACGCAGACCGCCGTACAGCTGGGAGCCGAGCGGCTGACGGAGATCAGGAAGCAGGGGCGGGTGGAGATCTGAGCGGTCAGTCCGGGTCGAACCGCTTCAGGTGCCCGACCACGTCGTGCGCCACCTCGAGCGCGGTGCGGCTGTCCGCGAAGGCGTCCGCGCGCAGCCGGGCCAGCGCCTCGTCCGAGTCGACGCCCAGCTGAACCATGATCATGCCGACGGCCTGGTACACCTCGTCGTGAGCTTTGGCCAGGCCACTGAGCCAGAGGTCGTCGCCCTCGGGGCCGTTCTCCTGCCCTCGGGGCAGTGCCGTCAGCGCCACGGTCATGACACTGGCCACGAGCTCGGCGATGCGCAGCTCCCGCCGGGTGAGTTCGCCGGGGACGTCCCGGTAGAGGTCGAGGGTGCCCACGCACACGGTGTCGTTGCCGAGCGGCATCGCGTACACCGCCCGTACCCCGGCGGCGGTGGCCTGCTGGGCGAAGACCGGCCAGCGGTCGGCGTCCCGGCCGGACGTCAGATCGGTGGCGAGCACGGCGGCGCGGGTCTCCGCGGCGGACGTACAGGGCCCGTCTCCCAGGGTGGCCTGGAGGTCCGACAGATGCGCGGCCCGGGGGCTGCTGGCGCTGAGCTGGACAGGCATGCCGTTGCTGCGCAGCGACACGCTCGCATCGGCCACCGGCAGCAGCCTGACGGCGGCCACGCACAGCTTGCCCGGAATCTCCGCGGGGTCGGCACCCCGCACCCCCTCCGCGATGACGTCGGAGACCCGCACCTGATCCGGCTCTCCCGCATGGCCGGCTTCACCGTCGGGGCCGGACTCGCGGTCGGGGCGGGCCTCACGGGCGCGCCCGGCTTCACCGCCCGGGCCGGACCCGCGGTCGGGGCGGGTCTCGCGGGGGTGGCCGGCTTCACGGCCGGGGCCGGCCTGGCGGGGGTGACCGGCTTCAAAGGCGCGCCCGGCTTCACCGTCGGGGCCGGACCCGCGGTCGGGGCGGGTCTCGCGGGGGTGGCCGGCTTCACGGCCGGGGCCGGCCTGGCGGGCGTGACCGGCTTCAAAGGCGCGCCCAACCTCCCGCTCCCGTCCAGACTCCCGCTCCCGTCCAGACTCCCGCTCCCGTCCAGACTCCCGCTCGCGCCCAACCTCCCGTCGGCGCCCGACCTGGCGTTCGTAGCCGGCCTCCCGGTCCCGCTCGTCCTGACGTTCCCGACCGCCCCGATTTTCCCGTTCCGCCGCCCGCCGCGGTTCGTCCCCCGGCGTCCCGAACGAGCCGGAAACGCTGTCCGGTCCGGCGAACGCTCCGGCTTCGCCGCCCGATCCGGGGAACGGACCCGGCTCATCGCCATGGGTGTCGCCGCGGTCGTCCGTGGGCCGCACGACCACCGCCTCCTTCGGTCAGCGCGAGGCTTGTCCGTCATCGCCCCCGAGCGGGCTCACCGGGGCGGGGGGCGCCTCTCACGGCGCACCCACCCAGGGGCACCGCCCGGCTACCCCTCGTCCATCGGGCGAAACGCCCAGGACGGGCACGGCGGGATCGGCACCCCCCGCTGTCCCTACGGCGTACAGAACGCCCCCGGACAGGCCCCGCACCACGGGGCGCGGACAAAGGCGAGCGCCGCCGCCGGGGCGACCCCGCGCAGCCCCGGACCCCTCACAGAGGAGGCTGTGCGGGTGCGGGTCCGAGGGTGGTGGTGCCGGGGGCCGTACGGTGTCCGAGGCCCGTCCGGTACGCGTCCAGTGCCGCCTCGACTCTTCCCGTACGGCGCAGCAGATCGCCCAGCAGCCGGCACAGGTCGGCCAGGTCACCGGCGGCGCCGGCCCGCTCCAGGAGGCTCAGGGCGCGGACGTAGTGCTCCTCGGCGGCCTCGGTGTCCCGGGCATCCTCGGCGATGATCCCGAGGAGGCGGTGGGCGGCGGCGGAGTGCAGGGCGCCGCGCTCGGAGCTGAGGTCGCTGAGCACGTCGTGGAGAAGGGCGGCGGCCTCGTCGGACTTGCCGCGCCGGTGCAGCACATCGGCGAGCTCGACGGCGGCCTGGCTGGAGTAGAGGGCGGCCCGCTTGGCGGAGAGCATGTCGAGGGCCTGCCTCAACTCGTCCTCGGCACGCTCCAGTTCGCCGTTCTGGGCGTAGACGTATCCGCGCATCCAGTGGCAGTTGGCGAGCTCGGTACGGATCTGGAGCCGGCGGTAGAGCTCGGCGGCCTTGGCGAGGGAGGCGTCGGCCTCGGCGAGGCGGCCCTCGGCGACCAGGGTGCGGGCGACGGACCGGTGCATCCGGGCGACGAGGGCGGGGTCGCCGGCCTGCGGGGCGAGCGCCAGGGCGAGTTCGGCGGCCTGGGCGGCGCGGGCGTGGGCGCCCATGTCCATGTAGGGGCCGATGGCGCTCGCGTACAGGAGGAGCAGCGCGTCGGGGTCGTGGAGGCCACCGCGGTTGAGCTCGTCGATGGTGGATTCCAACAGGTAGACGGAGTAGCGGAGTTCACCGGTGAGGTAGTGGGCGAGGGCGCGTCCGCGCAGGGCGGGAACGCGGGCGGGCAGGGGCACGTCGTCGCCGAGGGCCTTCTCGGCCTGCTCGAAGTACTGGCGCGCGGCGCGGAGTTCGCCCGTCTCCACGGCGCACTCCCCGAGTCCGAGCAGGGCGGCGGCGCGCACCTCGGCGAGGTCGAGCGCCTCGGCCTCGGCGAGCAGGCTGCCGTACTGCGCGGCGGACTCCTCGGCCTCTCCGGTGGCGAGGGTGCGCTGGGCCTCGGTGAGGCGCAGGCGCAGATCGGTGACGAGACGGGCCGGACGGCCGGTCGCCAGTTCCTCGAAACCGACGCCGAGGCGGTCGGCGAGATGCCGGAGCGCGTCGTCGGAGGGGCGCACCCGCCCGGACTCCAACGTGGAGATGTAGGCCGGTGTGTACGCCGGTTCGGCCAGCTGTTTCTGCGTCAGCCCGCGTTCGACCCGCAGCTGCTGCACCCGTCGCCCGATGACGCCCGGGTCGTCCCGCTCCGACATGGCCAACTCCCCAAGCCCCTCTTGCCGTTCGGCTCTCGCAGCCCCTAGGTTAAACGGCGTATTAACCCTGCTTAATACGCTGTCACCGCCATGGGTTCTCACGCCACCGCTGCGAGGTCGCCGTGCTCGAACGCACCAGTACCACCGCGCGCTACGCCAGGGGTTTCGTCGCCGCGGTCGTGGCCGTGGCCACACTGGTCCTGGCTGCCAACGCGGGGCCGGCGAAGGCGTCGGGGGAGCGACCGGCCGAGCAGGCGGATCAGGTCCAGCAGGTCACCCGGCCCTCGTCGGAGTGAGACCGGCTGAGGAAGCGGTCCTCAGAGCTGGAACTCCGCGGGCTGCAGGCCCAGGGTCGCGCAGGCCTCCCGCAGGATCGACTGCTCCGCCTGGGAGAAGTGACCGTCGGCACCGGCGATGACGATGCCGGTCTGGATCACCGCGCGCGCCTCGGTGGGCTTCTTGGCGGCCTTGGCGATCTCCTGGAGCGCCTCCGCCTTGCCCTGCGGGAAGTTGCGGGTGAGCTGGTCCACATGCTTGTGGAAGCGGGTGCGCA
Source organism: Streptomyces canus (assembly GCF_030816965.1). Taxonomy (NCBI): domain Bacteria; kingdom Bacillati; phylum Actinomycetota; class Actinomycetes; order Kitasatosporales; family Streptomycetaceae; genus Streptomyces; species Streptomyces canus. The sequence goes on along the minus strand of NZ_JAUSYQ010000002.1, from coordinate 5,246,582 downwards.
GCTGCTCAGGCGGGAAGTTCTGCAGCACCTCGTTGCCGAGGATCAGCGACTCCATCTGCTGGATCTCGGACGCGTCCACGTGGCCGTCCGCCGCCGCGACCAGGGCGCACATCGCCATGCTGGCGTCCCGGTAGGCGCCGCTCTTCAGCTCGGTCTTGAGGGAGCCGAGCTGCGTCTTCAGCACACCGACGAGCTGAGCGCGCGAACCACCGCGAGAGCCGCCGCGCGAACCGCCGTGTCCGGCCCCACCGGTCGTCGTGCCGCGCCCGCCCTGCGCCTGCTGCTGCAGGTTCTTGGCCTGGTCCTTGAGCCGGTCGAACAGTGCCATTGACGTCACCTCGGTACTCGTCTGAGTGATCTCACCCCGGCAACGGCCGAGCCCGGGTAAAGGTTCCCCCAAGCCAACCGAGCCGCACATGGCCCGCCGCTCCGCGGTCCCCGCGTTCTGACACCCGGGACGTTCGGGCTCTTGGGCGCTCCCCCGCTGCCTCAAGGGCGTGGGAGGTACCCCCAGGTCCCCGGCGTGCTCGACCCCGGGGCGGCGACACGCATCCCGCGCGTGGTCCGGTCCGGGAGGCCCGCGGCCGGAGGCCGCTGATGGACACCGCCCTGCGCGACCTGGCCATGTGGCCACGGCCAGAGGCGACGGGGAGGCCCGGAAGCCGACCATCACCCGATCGAGCCAACCCGACCTCGCGCACACTCTCCGACGAGCAGCCACAACCCCAGCCGCGACCTGGGAGGCGGCGCCGGGCGCGGACCTGATGGAGAGGTTCGACGCCGTCCCCAGCAATCACAGCCCGCACTTCGCCCCGGACCTGTCGACGGTGGCGCCGGGAGTGCGGACGCTGGTGTCGGGGGCGCCGACGTACCTCGTCCAGAACGGTGTCGCCTGCTAGAACGGTGTCGCCTGCAGCTCCCGCAGCTGCTTCCGTACGTTCTCCAGGGCGCCCGGGCGACGGCCGGGAACGCGGGCGCGCAACTGCGCGAGCAGGGCTCCGAGTTCCTGGGCCTGGGTCTTGTCGCGGACCTGCCCCCACTGGTGGTGGGCGCGGTCCACGGCCTTCTCCACGGTCGGCGCATCCGGGCTCTGCCCGGCGGTCAGCCGCGTCTCGGCCACGGTCAGCCAGATCCGGCAGCTGCGCGCCGAGTCCCGCGCGAACATCGCCAGGTCCGCCCGCACCTCCGACCAGTGCAGGGCCTGCTCGGACGCCACCCCGTGCGCACGTGTGGCGGCCTGCTCGTGCGCCAGGGCGAGCGCGTCGGCGTCCTGGTGCCGGCCGGCCTGGACGGCGGCGGTGATCTGGACGTGGGGGTCTTCTTGAGGACGGTCGGGTGCCTTCGGCCGGTCCGGCGCTTGAGGACGAGGCATCTCGGGCCGGTACGGAGGCCTGGAGGCGAAGCCCCCGGGAACGACCACCGGTGCGGGCGGCACCGTGAGCACCACGTCCCCGTATGCCTCGGGGCCCAGCCTCGTGAACGCCTGCTGGTGCAACTGCTCGACCGGCGGACGCCATCCGCTGCGCAGGATCGTCGCGATCGTCTTCATGTACGCCGGCACGGCCACCGTACGCCGGGAGGGCGGCGGCGCGATCCGCCCGAACACCGCGTTGTTGCGCCCGGAGTCGAGTGCGTGCGTCCGCAGCCAGCCCCACGCCTCCGCGTCGGCGTGCAGGTCGACCAGGAGCGTCGTCGAGCCCGGGGAACGGAGCCGGAACTCCTCGCGGATCCACTGCCAGGGCAGCGCGGTGTAGCGCACGGTGGCCGGGGTGGTGCGGGCCAGCGCGAGGTGGGGGAGGTGCTGGCGGCGGTCCAGGGCGAGTTGGCCCGCGATGAAGACGGTGAGCGGGCCCGGCGTGGCCGCGACGGCGCGCAGCCGGGTCAGAACGGCCTGCGGTTCCAGGGGGTCGGCGAGCTCCACGACATTGGCCGTGTCGGTGCCGGAGAGCACGGCGGGCGGCACGGCCGCGAGGACGGGAAGCACGGACGCCGCGTCCACCAGACGGCTCTTGCCCACCGGTGAGGCGGCGAGCAGCAGCACGGTTCCGGGCATCGGTCCCTCCCCATCCCCCGTCGATCACTTACGGCAGCACGGTAACCGCTGCGGCCGCGAAGGGGAGTTCCCAGGGCGGCAAACGTCCCTTTCCTGCCCTCTCGTCGGAGAGCGGGTCGGCGAAACACGGGGGCTTCTCGCCGCCGTTCGACTTGCCAGGGCCCCTTCCCAGGTGTGCTCTGGTAGGCGGGGGTGTATCGGGGGGTGGAGAGAGAGGAGTGCTCTCATGGCTCATACGGCACCCGCACGCGGATTCGCCCGGACACCCGATGTCTTCAGCGCCAAGGTGCACACGGCCGCGAGGTACGGCATCCCGGTCGTGCTCGGGCTGGTCTACGGCTACTGGGCCGCGGCGAACCGCCGTGACGGCGGGCCGATCACCGGCTGGAACGTGCTGTTCGGCTTTGTCACGGCGATCGCGTTCATCGTGCTGTGCATCGCCGTGGCGACGTTCGCCCCCCTGCTGAAGCGGGAGCTCCACTCGGCCGTGAAGTCCGGTTTCGCCGGGGCGGCCGTCGGGTTCCTGTACAGCCAGACGGGAGAGAGCGTGCTGCGCTCGACGGCGCTGGCGCTGGCGGTCGCGGCGGGGATCTTCGTCGTGTTCTTCTACCGCTACTACACGCACGAGGACGCCGAGGGAAACCGGATCCGCTAGCGGACGCACGTGGACCCCGGCCAGGAAATGGCCGGGGTCCACGGCTTCCCTCATCCCACGCTCCAGTCGGCGATCTCCCGATCTCCCCTGATCCAATGAGACACCCGTTCGGGTGAACCCTCCACCGGAAGGCGGAATCCCCAGCTCCACGGCTCGCGCGGCCGCCCGCCGTCGTTTTGCCTTGAAGGGTGACCTCCCGTGTCCGCGGCGCCCTGTCGGCCGCCCTGATCGCGCTGGCCTGCCTGCTCGTGCCCTTCGGCGCGGTGGCGGCCTGGGCGGCGTACGGCCTCGCCGACACGGGCCGGTACGTGACGACGATGGCACCACTCGCCGCCGACCCCGCCGTGCGGGACAGCGTCGCGGACGCGGTGGAGGGCGAAGTCGGCGAGCCGGTACGGCCCTTGGTGCGCTCCTTCACCCGGACCCCGGCCTTCGGCACCGCGTGGGACGAGGGCAACAGAGCACTCCACCAGGCCGTGTTGAGGGCCGTCCGGGACGGCGGCCACCACGAGGTGACCGTCGACATCGCCCCGATCGCCGCCCGGGTGGAGCACCGGGTCACCCTGCCCCGCACCGAGATCGCCGTGCTCCCGGCTTCCCAACTCGACCGTCTTCGGAAGGGCTACGACGTGCTCGAAGTCGCCGGTTTCTGGCTGCCCGTCTCGGCCGCCGTCCTCGCCGCCGCCGGGATCGCGATCGCCGCCTGCCGCCGCCGCGCCCTCACCGCGACCGCCCTCGGCACCGCACTCGGCGGCGCCCTGCTGGGCTTCGCCGTCGCCGTGGGCCGCCGGCTCACTCTCACCGATCTGCCCGACCCGGTGCACCGCCCGGCCGTGGGCGCCGTCTACGACGCCCTGACCGCCACCTTGCGCACGGTCTCCTGGCTGCTCGTGGCCGTCGGCCTGGCGGTGGCCCTGGCCTGCTGGCTCACCGGTCGGTACGGCCCGCTGCGAGGCCGGCGAGCGCCCGCAGGGCCCGTTCCAGATCCGGCACAGCAGCCGACGCGAGCCCAAGCCTGACCGCGTCCGGGGTGCGGTTCGGGTCGACGGCGAAGGAGGGCCCGGGTGCGAGAGCGATACCGAGCGCCGCGGCGGCGGCCGTGAAGGTGTCCGCCCGCCAGGGGGCCGGGAGGTGCCACCAGGCGTAGTAGGCGCGCGGGTCGGACCGTACGGCGAACCCGTCCAGGCACTCGGCCAGCACCCGCTGCCGGCGCGCCGCATCGGCCCGCTTCGCCTCGACCAGCCGCGCCACGGTCCCGTCCACCGTCCACCGCACCCCCGCTTCCAGCGCGAACCGTCCCGCACTCCACCCACCGGAACGGACGGCGTCCGCCACTGCGTCCACCCGCTTTTCCGGTACGACGAGAAAGCCGACGGTGAGCCCGGGCGCGACCCGCTTGGAGAGACCGTCGACGACGTGGGTGAGGGCGGGGGCGAGGGCGGCGAGTGGATCGTCGTTCTCCGCGAGGAACGACCAGATGCGGTCCTCCACGACGGGAAGGTCCAAGTCCTGCACGGCAAGGGCGAGTTGACGCCTGCGCTCGTAACTGGTCGTCACGGACGTCGGATTGTGCAGGGTCGGCTGCACATAGAGGGCCGCCAGGGGCGCCGTGCGATGGGCGGCGGCCACGGACTCGGGGCGCAGGCCCCCCTCGTCCGTGGCCAGCGGCACCAGCGTGATGCCGAGCCGGACCGCGATCTCCTTGACCAGGGGATACGTCAGCTCCTCGACGCCGACCCGGCCGCCCGGCCGCACCAGGGAGGCGAGGGCGGCGGCCACGGACTGGCGGGCGTTGCCCGTGAAGAGGATCCGGGACGGGTCGGGGCGCCAGCCGGGGGTGGTCAGGAGAGCGGCGACGGCCTCGCGGGCGGCCGGTGTGCCGGTGGCGGCGGCGGGGCGGAGGGCCTCGGTCAGGACGTCGGGACGCAGCAGGGGCGCGAGAGCGTCGGCGAGGAGCTCGGACTGGCCTTCGGCGGAGGGGTAGTTGAGTTCCAGGTTGACGGGCGTTCCCGCGTCCTCGATGAGCCCCCGGCCGGGCCGCACCGGCGCGGTGGCCTTCACGAAGGTGCCACGGCCCACCTCCCCGACGACCAGTCCCCGCCGTACGAGTTCGCCGTACGCCCGCTCGGCCGTCGACGCGGCGATCCCGTGCCGGCGCGCGAACTTCCGTTGCGGGGGCAGGCGTTCGCCCGGCCGGAGCCGTCCGGTGGTGATGTCGGCGGCTATGCGGTCGGCGATACGGCGGTAGTCGTGCACCAAGGCCCCCTGTGATTGCACTGAGGGCAAAGATTTTATTGCACCGAGAAGTCGGGCCGACCTAGGGTCGGCGTCATGACGGCGATCCCCCTGGTCCTGGTCCACGGCCATCCCTTCGACCACACGATGTGGCGCCCGCAGATCGAGGCGTTCTCCGCCTCCCGCCGCGTGGTCGCCCCGGACCTGCGCGGCTACGGCGCCGCGGTGCCGCCCGCGCCGGTCGAGCGCTTCGAGCGGTTCGCCGAGGACATCGAGGCGCTGCTGGACGGACTGGACGTGACGGCGTGCGTACTGGCGGGCCTGTCCATGGGCGGCCAGATCGTCATGGACTGCTACCGGCGCTTCCCCGAGCGGATCCGGGGTCTGGTCCTCGCCGACACCTTCCCGGCGGCGGAGACCCCCGAGGGCGTGCGGGTCCGGCACGCGACGGCGGACCGGCTGCTGCGCGAGGGCATGGGCGGGTACGCCGACGAGGTGCTGGAGAAGATGGTCGCGCCGTACGCCTCCCCCGAGGTCAAGGCGCACGTCCACCGCATGATGACGGCCACCCGCCCGGAGTCCGCCGCGGCGGCCCTGCGCGCCCGGGCCGCCCGCCCCGACTACCGCGAGCTGCTGACCCGTGTCACCGTCCCGGCGCTGGTGGCCGTGGGCGCCGACGACACCTACACGCCGGTCGCCGACGCGCAGGCCATGCACGCCGCGCTCCCGGAGTCGGAGCTGCACGTCTTCGAGGGGGCGGCGCACCTGCCCAACCTGGAACGGGCGGGGGAGTTCAACACCGTGCTCGGGGAGTTCCTGGCGAAGGTCGACGCCCGCTCGTAGGCTCGGGACGGTGACCCGCCGAAGGCTCGGTATCCGGAGCACCGCCCTGCTCTTCGCCGCCGTGAGCGTGATCCTGGGATGCCGGCTCGCCGACACGGACGGCATCACCCCCGTCCCCCAGCTCCTCGCCTTCCTCCCCTGGCTGCTCGCGCCCGCCGGAGCGGGCCTGGCCCTCACCCTGCTCACCCGGTGGTGGCCCGGGACGATCTGGGCGGGCGTGCTCCTCGGACTGCTCGCATGGTTCGTCACCCCGTACGGGCAGGGCGGCGAGCCGGACGGCCGGGTGCTCGCCTCCTTCCGCGTCCTGACCTCGAACGTCGAGTTCGGACGGGCCACCGACGCCCTCGTCACCGCCGTCCGCGAGGAGAGACCGGACGTCGTGTTCGTGGAGGAGTGCGAGTACGGCTGCTCGGCGGCACTGCGGCGATCCCTGTCCGAGGACTATCCGTACCGGCAGTCCGTGGAGGGCGGCGGCTCGACGGGGTCCGTCGTCCTCAGCCGCTTCCCCCTGAAGCCCGCCGCCGGGATCCCGGGGAGCACCATGGGCATGCCCGGGGCCGTCGCCGACGTGCGCGGTCACGCCGTACGGCTGCAACTCGCGCACCCGATGCCCCCGCTGCCGGGCCGGCTCGACGTGTGGCGGCGGGAGCTGGGCGGGCTGCGCGACTTCGCCGCCTCCGTGGGCCGCACCCCGGCCGTCCTGGCCGGCGACTTCAACGCCTCCCAGGACCATGCGGCCTTCCGCGCGATCCTCGACACCGGGCTGCGCGACGCGGCCCGCCTCGCCGGCTCCGGCCGCACGCCCACCTGGCCGGCCCGCACCGCCCCGGCGATCGGCGCGCAGATCGACCACGTCCTGGTGTCGGAGGACTTCTCGGCGAGCGACGCCCACTTCCTCGACCTGGCGGACACCGACCACCGTGCCCTGCTGGTGGACATCGCACTGCACGGGCCCGGTTGACCTGGGTGTTCATAATGGCCGCATGTCCCGCATCGGCCTCACCCCACCCGACTGGCTGATCCGGAACCTCCAACCGCAGCAGGCACCCGTCAACTGGGCCGCCGTGGCCCGCGCGTCGATCGCGATGTCCCTCCCCCTGGCGATCGGCCTCTCGGTCGATCAGCCGGAGTACGGCGCCCTCGCCTCCATGGGCGCCCTGTCCGGGGTCATCGGCGACACCGCCGACGCGTACCGCATGCGGATCCTCAACATCGCGATTCCCCAGCTGTTCGGCGCGGTCGGCATCACGCTCGGTTCGCTGGTGTACGGCCACGGGTGGACCGCGGTCGTCGCGGTCACCTGCGTCGCCCTCGTCTCCGGGATGATCTCGACGATCGGCGCGGTGGCCTCGGTCTCGGGACTGCTGCTCCTGCTGAACTCCGTGGTGGGCGCGGGCCTGCCGATGCCGGGCGACTGGTGGCTGGCCCCGCTGCTGATGACCGGCGGCGGGCTCCTCGTCCTGCTGCTGGCCCTGCTCGCCTGGCCGCTCAGGTCCGGGGTCCCGGAACGGACGGCGGTCGCGGCCACGTACCGGACGGTGGCCGACCTGATGGCCGCCTGCGGGCGCGCGGAGTACGACGAGGCACGGCACGCCGTCACCCAGTCCCTGAACCAGTCGTACGACCTCGTCCTCGCCCGGCGCGCCCGGCACCACGGCCGCAGCCCCGAACTGACCCGTCTGCTGGCCCAGTTGAACGCGATAACCCCGGTGGTGGAGGCGGCCCCTGCCGCCCACCTGTCCGGTGAGCCGCTGGCACCGGAGATCCCGGAGACGGTCCGCCATCTCGCCCGGGCGGTGGAGACCGGCTACACGGGCCCGATAGGCCTCGGCCTCCCCGTGCCGCTGTCGGAGACGGCCCGGGCCGTCGACCACGCCCTGCGCCACGCGGCCGAGGTCGTCGCCGTACCGGATGTGGACCCGCGCGGCATCGACGACCGCCTGGGCCGCCCGGCCGAGCTCGGCGTCCGGGCCGCCCGCGCCGCGCGGAACGTAGCCCTGTCGGCGGCGTCGTGGCGTTACGGGCTGAGGCTGGCGTTGTGCATCGGGTCGGCCCAGGCGCTGGTCTCGATCGTCCCCGTCCCCCGCTCCTACTGGGTGGCCCTGACGATCACCTTCGTGCTGAAGCCGGACTTCGGCTCGGTGTTCTCGCGGGCGCTGCTGCGGGCGCTGGGCACGGTGGCGGGGCTGGTGGTCGCGGCGGCGGTGCTCTCGCAGGTGCCGCGCGGCGGGTGGGACGTCCTGGTGATGCTCCTGCTGGCCCCGCTGATCCCGGCACTCACCCCTCGCGGCTACGGCTACCAGACGGCGGCGATCACCCCCGTGATCCTCCTGCTGTCGGACGTCCTCAACCACCAGGGCACGGCCCTGCTGATGCCCCGCCTGCTGGACTCCCTGATGGGCTGCGGAATCGCCCTGGTCGCGGGTTACCTGCTGTGGCCGGAGAGCTGGCACACACGGGTCGGCGACCGGCTCGCCGACGCGGTCGCCGACACGGCCCGCTATGTGGAGTCGGCGTTCGGGTCCGCCCCCGACCCCGCCGCCCGCGCCCGCATGCGCCGCCGCCTCTACCGCGACCTCTCGGTGATCCGCACGGAGTTCCAGCGCGCGCTGACCGAGCCGCCGCCCACCGGTCGCCGGGCGGCGGCCTGGTGGCCGCTGGTCGTCGCGGTCGAGCGGATCGTGGACGCGACGACGGCGGCGAGGGTGCGGGTACGGCATGGGGCGGCCCGGCCGTCCGCCGCCGAGGTGGAGCAAGTGGTGCTCCAACTCCGCGAACTGGCGGACGGCTTGCGGAAGGTGGACGTGCTGTACGCGGTCAGGACGGACCTGACCGGACCGGCGGGCAGCGTGTTGGAGCCCCTGCGGCAGGAGGTCGCAGCCGCAAGGGCGGTCACGCAACCCACCTAGGGGCGCGGGGCTACCCGCTTATACGCCGATGTCACTCCCGTCCTTGCGCCACACCGCCACGACCGCCGGCCGCACGATCTTCCCCGGCCCGTCGGGCCACATACTCGCCGGCTTCTCCACCGTCGCGCCGCTGATCTCCCCCGGGTGCTGCACCGCCACCAGCACTCGCCGGTCCTGCACCAGCGGGCCGCAGGTCTCGGCCCCCGTCGGTACGGTCAGGAACTGCTTGAGCTCACCCCGCCGCTCCCCCTTCGTGGCGACCCCGAACAGTCCGTCGTGGGACCCCAGCTGGTTCCCGTCCGTGGAGATCCACAGGTTCCCGTGGGGATCGAAGGCCACGTTGTCCGGGCAGGAGATGGGGCTCACGGCGTCCTTCGGGAAGCCCGCGAAGTAGGTGGCAGGGTCCTCCGGGTCCCCGGCGACGAGGAACAGCGTCCAGGCGAACTTCGTGCTGTCGGCCCGGTTCCACCGCTCGGTGAGCTCGAGGATGTGCCCGTGCTTGTTGGCGTTGCGGGGGTTCGCCTCGTCGGCGGGGGCGTTCGTGCCGACACCGCGGTTGGTGTTGTTGGTGAGCGCGACGTACACCTTGCCCGAGTGCGGGTTCGGCTCGATGTCCTCGGGCCGGTCCATCTTGGTCGCCCCGACCTTGTCGCCGGCGAGCCGGGTGAAGACGCACACCTCGTCGGCGGTCATCCCCTCGACGTGTGACACGGCACCCTTCGCCGTGGCGGTGACCAGCGGGATCCACTCCCCGCCGCCGTCGAACTCCCCGTCGGCGGGAAGCTTCCCGGTCCCGTCGACCTCGAGGGCGGGGGAGTCACCGGTGAGGCGGGCGACGTACAGCGTCCCCTCGTCGAGCAGCGAGAGATTGTGCTCCCGCACGGCCCGACTACTACCGTGCTTCATCCGCTTGCTGCCGACGAACTTGTAGAAGTAGTCGAACCGCTCGTCATCCCCGGAGTACACGACCGGCCGCCCGTCGTGCGTGAGCCGCACGGTCGCGCCCTCGTGCTTGAACCGGCCGAGCGCGGTGTGCTTGCGGGGCGCGGAGGAGGGGTCGTAGGGGTCGAGCTCGACGACGTACCCGAAGCGGTGCACCTCGTTGGGCTCCTGGGCGACGTCGAACCGCCTGTCGAACCGCTCCCACTTGCGCTCGCTGGCGCCCGTCCCGATCCCGTACCGCTTGTCCGTGGCCCGGCCGGCGTTGGCGAAGTACTGGTTGAAGTTCTCCTCGCCGTGGAGGGTGGTGCCCCAGGGGGTCGTGCCGCCGGAGCAGTTGTTGAGCGTGCCGAGAACCTTCCGGCCCGTGGGGTCGGCGGAGGTCCTGAGCAGGTCGGACCCGGCGGCGGGCCCGGTCAGCCGGAACTCGGTGGTGGCGGTGACGCGCCGGTTGAGGTGGTGCCGGGGTACGACGGTAAGCTCGCCGTTCTTCTTGTTCTCCTCCACGACGACGGCGGACAGCCCGTGCGCGGCCCAGGCGACCTCGACCTGCTCACGGGTGGGGGCGGCGGCGTCGTAGCCCCGGAACATCAGCACTTCGTCGGTGTACTCGTGGTTGGCGACGAGTATCTGCCGGCCGCGCTCGCCCGGGAGGGGCAGCAGCGCGAGGAAGTCGTTGTTGTACCCGAACTGGCCGGCCTGGGCGGTGGCCGTCTGCCGGTCCGGGTCGAAGGCGGGGGCGCCGCGCAGGATGGGCTCGCCCCAGCGGACGACGACGTTCTGGGAGTAGCCGGCCGGGACGGTCACGGTGTCGGCGGTGTTGGGCGCGACGGGGGTGAACCGGAGTCCACGGGCGGCCTTGCCCTTCGGCTTGGGCTTGGCCGTGGTCTGCTGGGCGGCGGCTTCGGCCGACGGGGCCGTGACGACGGTGCCCGCGGTGCCGGCGGCAGCGGTGACCGTCACGACGGCGGCGGCACGCAGCATCGAGCGGCGGCTGAGCGCGGTGGCGATGACGTCGCCGACGTACGGGTTGGAAGAGGTGTTGGGCGCCGGGTGGAAACAGGCGTCACCACACCGGAAACGACAGGTCAGGGCGGACCGTCCATGGACGGTGTTGATCAACGGCAGCTGTACGCGCACTTTTGCTCTCCCCTTGCTTCCCCTTGAAGCTCGCTTGACGGACGGTAGGTGTGCGTCCGTGCGAGAACGGGGCGGGGCGGTGAACGGTGCATGAACCGGGGGTGGACGTAGCGGAGTTGATGCCGCACGCGGGTGAAGTCCGGAAGTAGGTCTTGACGCCCGGAGCCCTGTGCACCCGCCCCTGCCGAAGATCGCCTTCCGGGGCAGCTAACCTTACGTGTCCGTCCTGGCCAGGGATTGACGGGCTACAACTCATGCGAAGGGTTGCGCACATGGGCATTCTCACTCTCCTGCGGAACGCGTTCGGCGGCCGATCACGCAAGGGGGCTGCCACCGAGGCAGAGGGTGCGGAGACGACTCCTTCGCAGGAGACGGCACCGAAGGTCCCCTCTCCGGCACCCGAGCCGACGCCTGCGAAGGCGGCTACGGTCCCCGAACCTCGTACCTCCACCCTCTCCACGTCCTCCGAGCACGAACTGGTCGCAGCGGCCTTCGACAAGGCGGCGGCCTCCAAGCCGACGCCTTCGGCGGAGACGCCGGCGACCCCGAAGAACGCGGAGATCCCGACCCAGCCGGTCGGGGACGATGCGGCGCCTGAGACGCCGGTGGCCGAGGAATCGACGCCGGAACAGCCGGAGGCTGAGTCCGAGGCATCCGCTGAGGCACCCGCCGAGGAACCGGTGGCGGAGGAAGCGGCCGTACAGCAGACTGCTGCCGAAGAGCCGGCCCCGGTCGCAGTGGCGGAAGAGAAGCCGCTGGTGGCGGAGGCCGCACCGGAACCGGAGCCGGTCGTCGAGACCGAGCCGGAAGCCGCCCCGGAAGCCGAGGCGACGCCCACCGCAGAGGCCGCCCCCGAGCCGAAGCCCGAACCGGCGGCCGAGGTCACTCCCGACTCCGCCGTGGAGGCCGAACCGGTCGCCGAGGCAGAGCCGGATTCCGTCCAGGAGCCCGAGACCGTCGCTGTCGAGGCCGCCCAGCCGGTCGCCGAGGTCACGCCCGAGCCCGAGCCGGCTTCCGACCCGGAGCCCGAGACCGTCGTAGAACCGGAGCCGCAGCCGACCGCCGAGGCCACCCCTGAGCCGGAGCCCGAACCGGCCGTCACCCCCGAAACCCCGGCCCCGGCGGCAGCGGACGATACCCTCGCGGCCGCCGACGGCGACGAGACCGGCACGGTTGGTGCGGATGGGAACGACGTCGCCGTACCCTCCACCCTCCGCACCGCCTACACCGCCGCCGCCACCGCCCTCACCACCCACAGCCTCACCGGCACCACCGCCACGACCTACCTCGTCCTCGACCGCTCGGCGAGCATGCGCCCGTACTACAAGGACGGCTCCGCCCAGGCCCTCGGCGAGCAGACCCTCGCCCTCGCCGCCCATCTGGACCCCGAGTCCAAGGTCCACGTCGTCTTCTTCTCCACCGAACTCGACGGCACCGGCGAGCTCACCCTCACCGACCACGAGAACAAGATCGACGACCTCCACGCGGGCCTCGGCCGCATGGGTCGTACCAGCTACCACGCGGCCGTCGAGGAAGTCCTCGCGCACCACACCAAGAACTCCCCCGACACCCCCGCCCTGGTCGTCTTCCAGACCGACGGCGCCCCGGACGCGAAGACCCCCGCCACCCAGGCCCTCACCGAGGCGGCGAAGACCCACCCCGCCGTCTTCTTCTCCTTCGTCGCCTTCGGTGACCCGGAGAACAAGGCCTTCGACTACCTCCGCAAGCTCAAGCTCCCCAACACGTCCCACTTCCTCGCGGGCGAGACCCCGAAGGAACTCACGGACGCGGAGATCTACGAGGGCATCCTGGCGAACTGGCGCCCGTAACCGTTCCTAGAGACTGAGCGGGAGTGAGTCCTGTTGCCAGGATTCATGCTCAGCCGAGCGCCCCGAACGGTGTTGGGCGTTCTGGTTGCCCGCGTTCGCTCCGCGGTCCGGCGGCACGCATCTGGTGCGTGGTCCGGGAAGGGGAGGGCGGGGTCCCTCGCGCCCGGGGGCACGCCGGTCGGCCTGGACGGTCCGATGCCCCACACGATCACTCCGGTCGTGTGGGGGCGGTGTCGTCCGTCGCCGGATCGGGTGTCCCTGGGCGCGCCTGCCGATCGCCACGGCGGCAGCGTCGTGGCGGGTCCTCTTCCTGTTCTTGCTGGTGAGGGGTTTCTGCCAGTGCTGGGCGCCCCAGCGGCTGGTGTAGGCGGGGTCCACGGCGATGATGGCGATGCCGGTCTGGTCGGCCATCGAGGTCAGCCGGGCGCGGAGTCTGCCGGTGGGCATGCCGGAGATGAGCTGCCGGAACCGTTTGCGGCGGCCGTGTTTCTCGCGGGTCTTCTCTGTCGTGAAGTCCAGGTCTTCGACGGCGATGGCCTTGACGCCGCAGGTTTGGGCCCAGTGCAGGAGCCGGGTGAGGGCGTGGCGGACCTGGGCGTCGCGGTGCTCGGCGGTGCCCGTGAGGTCGTAGAAGAACCGGCGGGGGCTGCCGGTCGGGTTGCCGTGGGCATCGAGGCGCCAGGCGGCGAGGTGGTCGGCGTTCATATCGACGCCGATCACACCGTGCGCGAGGGCGGCGGCCAGCGGGACGGTTCGGGTGACCGGGATCTGCCAGGCGGCGGTCACATACCAGCGGCCCCGGGCCACATCCAGGTGGATGCGGTAGGCGACGGCCCGGTTGGCCGCCACCCGGTCCGCCCACTCCTGCCCGCGGTGCGGAAACCGCACCATCGCGGTGAGGATGTACCGGCCGTGCGGGGCGTTGGCCAACCCGGCGAGCGGGGCCGGGAGTTTGATGCTGACCTCGCCGTCCGGGCTGATGCGGATCGTCTCGTTGCCGTACCGCTTCCCGGACTCGCCGTCCGCCTGCACAAACCAGCGCTCCGCCTCCCAGCGCCGCCGCCACTGGTCCTCGGTGAGCTGCGCGTCATGCAGGTGATGGCGGGTGCGGGCCAGGCGTTTCCCGCCGCGTACGACGTGCACGGTCCCGGCCGTGTGGTCGGCCCGCGCGCGCTCCAGCCGGTCCTCCGGCACCCGCAGGCGCCGGGACTTGGCGTGCCACTCCCGCTTGCTGCGGTAGCCGCCCGGCATGTTCTTCGAGCCCTTCGCGCCGACCGGCAGCGACAGCCGGTGCGCGATCGTACGGATCCCCGCCTCAAGGGACTGGATGTGGGCGAGCTGGCCACGCCGGGACAGAGCCCACAGGTCATGCGTGGCCTTGGTTCAGGTCCCGGGAGGCGAGAGATCCGAGGTGCGCGCCGACCAGCGCGAGGACCTTCTCATCGCCGGGCGTCAGCTCCTTGAGCCGGGTACGGACCGCCACCCCCGAGGGCCCGGGCACGACGAACGACGCCACAAGCTCCCGCAACCCACCCACCCCACACCCCCGTACGGCCCATCGAAAACCCGCTCACCACAACCAACGAGCCCCACCCGGAAAGGTCACACATTCGATGGGCGAACTCTGGTTCCCCTTCCGGGGCAACGCCCCCAAACGTCCGCCAGGAGCTTCCGCGCTCACCCACACACGCCAGAACACACTCGAACTCAGTCAAACCCCAGAAGTTCCCAACCCCCGAAGATCACCACAGCTCACCACCGGGCCGCCCCCTTCCCACCCCGTAAAACGGGAAGCGGGCGGCCCACCCATGTCGGATACGATTTCAAGACTCGCGAAGCGACTCACCCGCACGACCAACCTGGGAGCAGCCCCCGATGGCTCGACACCTCATCACCAGCGCCCTTCCGTACATCAACGGGATCAAGCACCTGGGCAACATGGTGGGGTCCATGCTCCCGGCGGACGTCTACTCCCGCTACCTGCGCCAGCGCGGCCACGACGTCCTCTACATCTGCGCGACGGACGAGCACGGCACCCCGGCCGAGCTGGCCGCGAAGGAGCAGGGCCTGCCGGTCGACGAGTTCTGCGCGCAGGCGCACGACGCGCAGAAGGCGGTCTACGACGGCTTCGCGCTGGCCTTCGACTACTTCGGCCGCAGCTCCAGCGAGCAGAACGTCGAGATCACCCAGCACTTCGCCCGCCGCCTGAACGAGAACGGCTTCATCGAAGAGCGCGCGATCCGTCAGGTCTACTCGCCCACGGACGGCCGTTTCCTCCCGGACCGCTATGTCGAGGGCACCTGCCCGCACTGCGGCTACGACAAGGCCCGCGGCGACCAGTGCGAGAACTGCACACGCGTTCTGGACCCGACCGACCTGATCAACCCGCGCTCGGCGATCTCCGGCTCCACGGACCTGGAGGTCCGGGAGACCAAGCACCTCTTCCTCCTCCAGTCCAAGCTCCAGCACGAGGTCGAGGAGTGGGTCTCCCGGCACGAGGACGACTGGCCGCAGCTGGCCTCCTCCATCGCCCGCAAGTGGCTGAACGAAGGTCTGCACGACCGCGCGATCACCCGTGACCTGGACTGGGGCGTCCCCGTCCCGTCCGACACGTGGCCGGAACTGGCGGCGGAGGGCAAGGTCTTCTACGTCTGGTTCGACGCCCCGATCGAGTACATCGGCGCGACGAAGGAGTGGGCGGATCTGGACCCGGAGAACCGCGACTGGAAGTCGTGGTGGTACGACGTCGACACCGACGTCCGCTACACGGAGTTCATGGCGAAGGACAACGTCCCCTTCCACACGGTGATGTTCCCGGCGACCGAGCTCGGTGTGCGCGAGCCGTGGAAGAAGGTCGACTACGTCAAGGCCTTCAACTGGCTGACGTACTACGGCGGGAAGTTCTCCACGTCCCAGAAGCGGGGCGTCTTCACCGACCAGGCCCTGGACATCCTCCCGGCGGACTACTGGCGCTACTTCCTGATCGCCAACGCCCCCGAGTCGGACGACTCGTCCTTCACCTGGGAGCACTTCACGGCGACGGTGAACAAGGACCTGGCCGACACCCTCGGCAACTTCGTCAACCGCGTCCTGTCCTTCTCGAAGAAGCGCTTCGGCGAGGAGGTCCCGGCGGGCGGTGAGCCGGGCGAGGCGGAGGCGAAGCTGGGCGAGGAGATCGCCCGCCTCCTCGCGGAGTACGAGTCCCAGATGGAGGCGCTCCAGTTCCGCAAGGCCGCTGCGGCGCTGCGCGCCCTGTGGTCTGCGGGCAACTCCTACCTGGAGGAGAAGGCCCCCTGGCTGGAGATCAAGACGGACAAGGACGGCGCGGCACTGACCCTGCGCACGGCGATGAACCTGATCCACCTGTACGCGGTGGTCTCGGAGCCGTTCATCCCCGCGACCTCGGCCGCCATGCGCCAGGCCTTCGTCCTCAACGACGACTCGGCCACCTGGATCACCGCCGACGAGGCCCGCGCCCTCACCGCCCTCACCCCCGGCACCCCCTTCACGGTCCCCCCGGTCCTCTTCGCCAAGCTGACCGACGAGGACCTGGAGACGTACAAGGAGCGCTTCGGCGGCTCCCCGGAGTAATCCGGAAGCAGTCCCGGAGCAGTCCGGATACCGACCCGGGCATCGCCGTGTCCGCGCCAAGCCGTATGGTTTGCGCCATGGCAGTGCCCGGGGTCATTCCTGTCGCGTACGAGCCGAAGCACCGCACCGAGACGATCGGGCGGTATGCGGAGGGTCAGTTCCTGGCGTCGATCACATATGCCTTCCCTGAGGGATTCCGCCTCGAGGAGGGCTGGGAAGAGCAGAAGCGCCTGTACGCGGTCCTGCACACCTTCGACACCGAGGGCAATTACCGCGACTCGGACATCTGGTGCGCCGGCACCTGGGCGGAACAACAACGCGACCCGAGCGGTGACGCCTCACCGCTGACCCGCGCCCAGGTCCACCGCGGGACCCTGCTGCGCAGCCTCCCCCGCCGCTCCTACACGGACATCGCGATCCGTCCCTTCAGCGTCATCCACGAGGGCGTCCGCTTCGGCCTGGTGATCCGCGAGGACGAGGACGAACAGTGGGCAGAGCTCTACCCGGACCGCCTCGCCTTCGCGGAGCCGTGGGACGGGACCTACGACACGTGAGCTAGGAGAGCACTCCGGCACCGGTCGTCGTGGCCAGCGACATGGGCAGGTTCTTCACCGCGGCTGCCGACGACTCCAGGCCGGACGTCAGGGTGGGTGTCCAGTTCACGCTCGTCTTCAGGTCCTTCGAGGACGCGGCGTTGTAGGCCGCGACCAGGTGCGTCGTCGTGCCGTTGACCATGTTGCCGGAGCCCGCGATGGCGCCCGTGCCGTCGCCGCTCAGGAGCTTCGACACCTTCACCGTGGCCGGGACCTTCCAGTAGTTGTCGGCGGCGACGACCTGGGCCTTGGCGCGGGAGTTGATGCTGTACTGCAGCGCGTAACCGTTCAGGGCCGTGACGTCGTAGTAGTTGTTGTAGATGTGGATCTGGCCGACGCGGGCCAGCGGGGCGCGCTGGACGATGCCCTTCCAGACGTTGTGGTGGATGGAGACGCGCAGCTTGCCCGCGGGCTCGCTGTCGCTGCTGCCGATCAGCATCGTCTTGTCGTGGTGGGTGAACTGGTTGCGGGAGACGGTCACCAGGTCCGAGCTCTTGGTGATGTCCAGCGCCCCGTCGTGGATCTGGTACTCGCGGCCGTAGTACTTCGGGTTCGCGGAGTCCAGGTGCGGTGCGTCCGTGAACGTGTTGTGGTCCGCCCACACATGGGTCGCGCCCCGCAGCGTCACCGAGTCGTAGTTCGAGTTCCAGTTGCCGGCGTCGCCGTCCGTCGGGTCCCACTGCGGGAAGCAGTCCTCGGTGGCGGCGAAGGTGAGGTTGCGGACGACGACGTTGTCCACGTTCTGGATCTGGAGCATGCCGCCGGAGATACCGGCCTTGGTGCCCGGCACCCCCACGATCGTGGTGTTCGCGGGCACCTTGAAGACGATGTTCGCGGCCTGCTTCTTCTGCGCGGCCACGCGCGCGGTCTCCTGCGTGCCCGACGGCAGCTTCGAGCGGCCGTAGGTGGCGGGGTCGTACGCCTTCAGGTACGACGTCAGCGCATAGCCCGTGCCCGACGCGTAGTCGGCGCAGGTCAGCTTCTTGCCGGCGGCGTCCGTGTTGGCGTCGATCGTGCCCTTGACCTTGATGATCCGCGGGGTGGTCTCGGACGCCGACCCCAGCGCCTTCACCAGCTGGGCCCGGGTGGAGACGGTGAAGGTGTGCGCGGAGTCGGCCTTCTTACCGCCGGTCGTGCCCGTGCCGGAGGACGCCCAGCCGTCCTTCGCGGCGAGCGTCTGGTGGTACAGATCCACGGCCTGGGCGTTCGCGTTCATCACGACGGCACCGGCACCGACGCCCGCGGCCACCACGGCGGCGGAGACGACCAGGGTGCGGCGGGTGCGGAGAGAGCGGCGGTGGGAGGCAGAGGCCACGGGGATTCCTTACGAGCGGTGGTGGGACATGTGCGTTTCGTGGAGCACCGGTGAAGGGCGCTTCCGTCCTCAAGTAGCCGCCGGAATCAGGGAGGTTGCCGCGGCGGGCAGGTTTTTCCCGTGACGGGAGGACGGTTCAGAAAATTCCGTCGCCGCCCGCGCCCGCCGCGCCGGTCACCAGCGCCGTCTTCCACCACGGCCGGCTGTACCAGCCGCCCGGTACACGTCGGCCGCCGACGACACCACCCGGGTAGTAGTAGGGCGTCGCCCCGCCGGGGCGATCGGAGACGGCGTACGTCCGGTCGTCGACCGTGACCCGGCCGTCCCGGGCCGTGACGGTGGCCGCGCCGAGGTCCGGCAGGGCGGGACCGGGGTCGAGGCCGAGGGCGGTGCGGGCGCCGCGGACGTAGTAGAGACCCTCGACGGCGGTCTGCGTCACCATCGCGTACTGCGCGGGCGAGCAGGCGGCGGCGAGCTGCCCCCGGGCGGCCCGGTACCGCTCGTCGGCGTCGGCCAGCGCCTGCCCCGCGGCCTTGTCGCCGCCCGCGTCCAGCGTGGACAGACTCCCGCCGAGCCGCTCGACCCACCGCTCCGCCTCGGCCCGCGCGTCGAAGTCCTCCCTCGGCTCCAGCGGCACCACCCCGGCCCCGCCGGCCGCCCGCCGCTGCACGGCCACCGCGGCGGCCGCCCCGGCGATCAGCACCAGTGCGAGCAGCACCATGAAAACCATCGCTTCCTCCAGCGTGTCAGCAGGTCGACGCGACCTCATGCCCCCTATGACACGCCTCCGCGCTATGCGGGGACACCGAGGAACCTGTGCGCCCCCCATGGGATGTCCATGGGGCGGTGGCGGTGGGCTCTTTACCTACCTATAAGGTTTGCCGACTTCCCAGGAAAGGACCCAGCGTTGGGCAGACACGCCCCGAGACGAGCGGCACGTACGACCCTCGTCTCCGCCCTGGCCGTAGCGGTGGCGGCCGGCTCGATCACCCTGTTCTCCAGCACCGAGGACACCGGCGCGCAGGCGGCCACGACCGCCACGGCCGGCACCACCGAGATCGTCCTGGACGATCCCCGCAGCGACACCCCCCGCACCGAACGCCTGCTCGCCGCGGGCGCGACCGGTTATCTGCACCGCCAGTCGGGGGTCGCGGGCCTGCTGTGGACGGGCTACGGAGACGGCGTCACCGTCCCCGTCGAGGGCCCGACCGGGGTCTACCAGCCGACCACCACCAGCTGCTACGACATCTCCGCGCGCTGTGCCTCGGGCGTGTTCGGGCAGGCCGCCGACACCGTGGCACTGCCCCACCGCACCTACGGCGACCCGGTGTCGCTGTGGAGCCCCGGCGGCGGCGCCCTCAGGACCGTGGACCTGAGCCAGTCGGCCACCCGCGTGGGCACCTACGGCGAGACGACCGTCACCGTCGAGTGGAACGGCGTCGTCGACGGCCAGGAGCTGGACGGCTACGTGCTGCATCTGGTGGACCTCGTCGACGGGAAGCAGCGCGACCGCGTGGTCTCCGGCCTGCCCGCCGACGGGACCTGGGAGGGCAACACCGGGCGCACCGGCGACGGCAAGGGCGCCCTGCTGACCTACCCGGACCGCGACGAGAACGGCGAGTTCACGTCGTACACCGTCGGCTACCTCGACTTCGCCACCGCCGAGCTGACCCCGGCCTTCACCGGGCTGTCCCGGGAGACGGTGCCGGAGGTCGTGCTCAGTGAGGACCGCGTCGGCTGGTACACCGAGGCCTCCGGGCTGCACCTCAAGCCCCGTGACGACCTCTCCGCCGCGCAGACCACCCCGGTGGCCGGGGAGGACCTGGCCGGCACCCCGGTGCCCGTCCTGGCCGGCGACTGGCTGGTCCTCGCCACCAACGGAGGCTCCGTGCGGGCCGTCTCCCTGGCCGGCGGCACCACGAAGACGCTGCTGACCTGGTCGTACGGCACCCCCCTGGCCGCGCCCGACGGGACCGCGCTGGTCACCGGCGGCACGGGCGCCGCCGACTGGTGGGTCCAGCGGGTCGTCCTGGGCGCGGACGGCACCCCGCAGTTGAAGAGGGTCGCCAAGGTGCCCCCGCTGGAGAACGCCAAGACGGGCCTGGCCCTGAGCCGGGGCAGCCTGCGGGTGGCCGAGGACAGCTCCACGAGCTCCATGGACACCACCTCGGTCCGCACCCTCACCACCGACGGCAGCACTCAGCTGACCGCCTCCGCGGCCACGGATGGCGACTCGATCTCCGCGAAGTGCCCCTACCCGGGCACCAGCTGCTCCGCCCTGTGGGGCAACAGCCCCGAGGACGTCCATCTCCAGACGTTCGACGACGCCGACGAGGGCGGCACCGGTCTGTCGAACGCCGACCGGCTGGTCGCCCTCCACGACGGCTGGTCCAACTACACGCTGACGTACGGCACCAAGGACGGCGCGATCGTCGACGTCTCCGACAACTACGCCGTCTACAACTCGGGCGGTGCGACCCCGACGCAGTACGTCGGCGAGTTCGGCTACGGCAATCCGCTCACGCGCTCGGTCCGCGCCGCCGCCCTCAACGGCTCCACGCTCTGGAGCGCGACCACGACCCCCGGCAGGCTCACCTCGTACAGCCTGACCACGAGGAAGACCCTCTCCACGGTCGACGTCCCGGACCTCGGCTGTGCGCCGAGCGAGCTCCAGGCGGCGGGCCGCTGGGTGTACTGGTCCTGCTCCGGCGCCTCGGCGGGCGTGTATGACACGAAGGCGGCCAAGTCCGTCCCCGTGGCCCCCGGTGACGTCCTGCTCGGCGACGGCTTCACGGTCCGCCACGACCACGATGCCGATCGGCTGGTCCTTACGGACACCACGACGGGCACCACCCGCGTGGTCGCCTCCGGCCTGCCCGACTCGGGTCTCGCCGTGGACCGCCGCTTCCGGTGGACGGTCGACGAGTACACGGGTCTGGTCGCCTGGTTCGACACGTTCGAGCAGACGCACGTGGCCACGACCGGTGTCACGCCGTCCGCGGTGACGGCGTTGCGCACGGAGGCCGAAGGCTACGTGGAGCCCGGCTCCACGTCGGCCTGGACCGGCCAGTGGGAGCTGTCCCGTCCGGTCACCTCCTGGTCCCTGACCTTCACCTCCGTTCAGGGCGGCGCAACCGGCAGGGCCACCCGCACGATCACCGGCGGCGCCGCCTCGGCGGACGTGACGGCGAACTGGAACGGCAAGACGTCGAGCGGAACCGCCTTCCCCAACGGCGCCTTCACCTGGACGTTGAAGGCGACCGGCCTGGGCACGGCCGCCCCGGTCACGGTGACGAGCGGCGAGGGCTACCTGCTGCACGGCTCGGCAGTCCGCCACGACTTCGTCAGCCCCGACGGCCCGGACGGCCGCGGCGACCTGCTCACCCTCAACTCCTCCGGCGGCCTGACCTTCCACGGCGGCACCGGCACGGGCAAGTTCGGCGAGAAGGTCAGCGCCGGCGGCTGGCCCACCACCATCAAGGCGATCCCCTTCGGCGACCTGAGCGGCGACCGCGGCAACGACGTCCTGGTACGGCTGAGCAGCGGCGCCCTGCGCCTGTACAAGCCCGGCTGCGGGGCCGCGGTCAAGCCGTCGACGTCGTACACCTCGCTCGGCACCAGCGGCTGGAACCAGTACGACGTCCTGACCTCGCCCGGTGACATCAGCGGCGACGGCCGCCCTGACCTGATCGCGCGAGGGGCGTCCACCGGCACGGTCTACCTCTACAAGGGGACCAGCACCGGCAAGCTCTCCGCGCGCGTGAAGCTCTACGACAACTGGAAGGGCTACAAAAAGATCGTCGGCGCCGGCGACCTGAACGGCGACGGCATCGGCGACCTGCTGGCCCAGGACACGTCCAACACCCTCTACCGCTACGACGGCACCGGCCAGGGCGCCTTCAAGGCCCGCGCGAAGCTGTTCACCAGCTGGGGCGGCTCCTACAACGTGATCGTCGGCGTCGGGGACATCACCGACGACGGCAGGGCGGACCTGATCTCCCGCGACACCGGCGGCACCCTGTGGCGCAACAGCGGTGACGGCAACGGGTCGTTCGGGGCGAGGACGAAGATCGCGACCGGCTTCAGCGGCTACAAGGTCCTTTCCTAGGGGGAGTTCACATCCGCAGATGGAGTGCGGCCGCCCTGGTGGCCGCGAGCATGACGGTGGTCGCGTTGTTGCCGGCCACACCGGCGGCCGCGGTACACGGGGGCGTACCGGGCGACTTCAACAAGGACGGCAGACCGGAGCTGTTCGTCGGTGCGGCCGGTGAGAACAACTTCACCGGAGCGGTCTCGGTCTTCCCCGGCGGCTCCACCCGGCCCACGGCCACCGGCAGCAAGATGTTCACGGCCGCTTCCGTGGGCCTCACTTCCGGGGCAACGGCACGCTCCTGGGCGGCAACGGACTGCTCTGGGTGATCTGACCCCGCCACGCACGACGAGGGCGCCCGGGACTTCACCGTCCCGGGCGCCTCGTACGTGGTCGCGGAGTTACCTCAATTGTTGTCGTTCGTCGCCTCCGGGTCGACGCCCATCGTGAGGGAGCCGATGACGCCCTTGGCGATGTTCTTCTTGTTGTACTTCAGCTTGAGCAGGCCGCCGGTGGTGCCGCTCTGGTCGTAGATCGTGTCCTCGGTGAGCGTGGTGCGCGCGGTGGTGCTGGTCGAGTACGGCTCGACCTCGGCAGAGGCCAGCACGGACTCCTCGTCGAAGAAGAACTGGCCGGTGTGGCAGGTGTTGCCGCCCTCGTAACCGGCGTCCGTCCACTCGCCGTTGACGTGCACCTTGGTGTGGATGTGCACACAACGGCCCCGGTACCAGCCCGGGAAGATCGTCCTGAAGGTGACCTGGCCGTGCTTGTCCGTCTTCCAGGTGCCGCGCAGATAGCGCTCGTCGTCGGTGGGGTCCTGGTGGACGCCGCCACCGGTGCCACCGGTCGGCGCGCCCGACGGCGGCTCACCCGTCGGGGTACCGCTCGGCGTGCCCGAGGGCGCGTCGGTCGGGGCGGTGCCGCCGCCGGTCGACGAGGACTCGTAACCCGAGTAGATGCCGAGCGCATCGCAGTGCCAGATGTCGACGGCGGCGAGGTGAGCTTGTAGCAGGCCTCCGACGCGGTGGAACTGCTGCTCGCGGCGGCGCTCGTGCTCGTCTCGCCCGCGAACGCACCCGACGCGGCGAGGGTGCCGCCCGCACCCACCGCCACGGCCGCGCCCGCTCCGGCGACGACGACCTTGCGCCGCGTCAGGTCCTTCTTGTGTTGCGGCTGGTTTCCCGTCATGACAAGCGAAGTTAGGTAAGAAGACTGTCCTCGGCATGGGAGCGGACTGTGGCTTGCTGCGCGCGGGGCCGCATGCGAAGGGGCCCGAAACCGGCGTCGGTTTCGGGCCCCTTCGGACAATGCCGCCTACTTCGGCTGCGGCTTGCGCACCGACAGGTGCAGTTCCCGCAGCCGGGCCTCCTCCAGCTCCGTCGGCGCGCCCATCATCAGGTCCTGGGCGTTGCCGTTGAGCGGGAAGGAGATGGTCTCGCGGATGTTCGGCTCGTCCGCGAGGAGCATCACGATGCGGTCGACACCCGGGGCGATACCGCCGTGCGGCGGGGCGCCGAAGCGGAACGCGCGCAGCATGCCGGCGAACTTCTCCTCGACGGTCTCACGGTCGTAGCCCGCGATCTCGAACGCCTTGAGCATGATCTCGGGTTCGTGGTTCCGGATCGCGCCGGAGGACAGCTCGACGCCGTTGCAGACGATGTCGTACTGCCAGCCCAGGATGTCCAGCGGGTCCTGGGTCTCCAAGGCCTCAAGACCGCCCTGCGGCATGGAGAACGGGTTGTGCGAGAAGTCGATCGCGCCGGTCTCCTCGTCCTTCTCGTACATCGGGAAGTCGACGATCCAGCAGAACCGGAACACGCCCTCCTCGAAGTGCCCGGCACGCTTGGCGGCCTCGACCCGCACCGCGCCCATGATCTTCGAGACCTCGTCGAACTCGCCCGCGCCGAAGAACACGGCGTGACCGGCGGCCAGCGACAGGCGCTTGGTCAGCTCGGCGACGTTCTCCTCGGTGAGGAACTTCGCGATCGGGCCGGTGAGGGACCCGTCCTCGGTCACACGGACCCAGGCCAGGCCCTTGGCGCCCTGCGAGACCGCGAAGTCGCCGAGCTGGTCGAAGAACTTCCGCGGCTGCGCGGAGACGTCCGGCACCGCCAGCGCACGCACGTGCTTGCCGGCGAACGCCTTGAACTCCGAGCCCTCGAAGACGTCGGTGATGTCGACGAGCTCCAGCTGGGCGCGCAGGTCCGGCTTGTCGGAGCCGTACTTCAGCATCGCCTCGCGGAACGGGATCCGCGGGAAGGGAGAAGTGACGTGACGGCCGTTGCCGAACTCCTCGAACAGCTCGGTCATGAGCTTCTCGATCGGCTGGAAGACGTCCTCCTGCTCGACGAAGCTCATCTCGACGTCGAGCTGGTAGAACTCGCCCGGCGAGCGGTCCGCGCGCGCGTCCTCGTCACGGAAGCAGGGCGCGATCTGGAAGTAGCGGTCGAAGCCGGAGATCATCAGCAGCTGCTTGAACTGCTGCGGCGCCTGGGGGAGCGCGTAGAACTTGCCCGGGTTCAGCCGGGAGGGGACCACGAAGTCGCGGGCGCCCTCGGGGGAGGTCGCCGACAGGATCGGGGTCGCCATCTCGTTGAAGCCCAGCGCCGTCATCTTGTGACGGATCGCGGAGATCACCGCCGTACGCAGCATGATGTTCTTGTGCATGCGCTCGCGGCGCAGGTCGAGGAAGCGGTACTCCAGGCGCCGCTCCTCGTTGACCCCGTCCTCGGTGTTGATCGTGAACGGCAGCGGGGCGGCCGCGCCGAGCAGCTCCACCTCGCCGACCTCGACCTCGATCTCACCGGTGGGCAGGTCCGCGTTGACGTTCTCGGTACCGCGGGAGACGACCTTGCCGTCGACGCGGACCGTCGACTCCTTGGTCAGCTTGTCGAGAGCCTCGTAGGCGGGCGTGCCCGGCCGGGCGACCAGCTGCGTGATGCCGTAGTGATCGCGCAGATCGATGAAGAGGATGCCGCCCAGGTCGCGCCGATTGTGCAGCCAGCCACTCAGTCGGACGTCGGTGCCGACGTCAGAGGAGCGGAGCTCGCCGCAGGTGTGGGACCTGTACCGATGCATCGTCGTTCATCCAGCCTTCGCGGATCGGGGTTTGTTTCACGTGAAACTCCCCCAAGCCTACCGGGGCCCCCAGGACCGCCTCCCACCATTACGACTCGGCCAACAGTGGCACTCCGGGAACTCCTGTTCTTAAAGTGGGGCAATGCGCACTGGTGAGCCCCTGCCCGCCGTGGGGGACATCCTCACCGCCCTCGCGACCGGCCTGTGGCACTGGAACACCGACACCGAGCTGGTCACGGTCGATGCCGAGGCAGCTCGGCTGCTCGAGCTGCCCGCCCAACGGACCACCCTCACAGAGGCCCAGGCCCGCGCCCGTCTCCACCCGGTCGACTGGAACGAGATCATCAGCGTCGTCGGGCTCGCCGTCGCCGAGGACACACTCGCCGAGGTCCGGGTCAGGATCATGGACGAGCGGGGCCGGGTGATCCGTACCGTGCGCAGCCGCTCCAAGCCGTCGTACGACGCGGAGAAGAAGTCGTTCCAGCTGATCGGCACGCTCCAGGAGGTCACCGAGCCGGTGCCCGGCACCCCCGCCGGACGCACCGCGGTCACCGGTGACTGGCGGCGCTCCCGTGAGGCCTTCCTGCTGGACGCGGGCCGCGCCCTGGCCGAGGCCCGCTCCACCGCCGAGGTGCTGCGGGTGGCCGCGGGCCTGTCCATGCCGGGCTTCAGCCCCGACGGCCTGGCCGTCTTCGGCGTCGAGGGCGACCGTCTGACGATCATCGGCCACCACGGACAGCAGCCCGGGGACGAGAGCCCCTTCTCCCACATGTCCCTGGAGACGGACTACCCGGCCGCCGAAGTCGTGCGCACCGGCCGCGCCGTCTATCTCTCCAGCCCCGAGGCCTACCGCTCCCGCTATCCGGTCACCTGGCCGCTCGCCCAGCGCTTCGACCGCCAGTCCTGGGCGTTCCTGCCGCTGACGGTGGCCGGCCGCACGATGGGTGCGTGGATGGCGGGCTTCGCCTACCCTGTCGCGTTCACACCGGACGAGCGCTCGGTGCTCACGACGGTGGCACGGATGCTGGCCCAGGCCCTGTCCCGCGCGGGCCTCGCCGAATCGGAGCGCGAGCTGACCGACGGCCTCCAGCGCTCGATGCTCCCCACCCTCGGCCCCGAGATACCCGGCATGACCGTCGCCGCCCGCTATGTCCCCACCGGCGGCGGCCTCCAGGTCGGCGGTGACTGGTACGACATGATCCCGCTGCCCGGGGGCACCTCCCGGACGAAGTCCGGGGGAGGACGGTTCGCCCTGGTCATCGGGGACGTCCAGGGCCATGACGTGCGGGCGGCGGGCCTCATGGGCCAGCTCCGGATCGCCCTGCGCGCCTACGCCGCCGAGGGCCACCGCCCCGACGCGGTCCTCTCCCGCGCCTCACGCTTCCTGAACGGCATGACGTACGGCGTCGACGACCCCTCCGACACGCGCTTCGCGACCTGCCTGTACGTCGAGGCCGATCCGGCGACCGGCGTCCTGGAGGTGGCGCGGGCCGGGCATCCCGACCCGGCGATCCGCATGGCCGACGGCACGGTCCTGGCCCGCCACACCGAAGGCGGCCTCCCGCTGGGGATCGACCCGGACGCCGACTACCCCACGACCCGGATCGTCCTGGAGCCCGGCGAGACGCTCATGCTGTGCACCGACGGGCTGATCGAGACCGGCGGCCACGACTTCGAGACCGGCTGGAAGCGCATCCGCACCATCCTGGAGAGCCACGACGGCGGCCTTGAGGAACTCGCCGACGCCCTGGTCCAGGCCGTCCACGGCCCCTCCTCCCACCACACCACCGGCCCCCTCGCCGACCGCCGCGAGGACGACATCGCGGTCCTGCTGCTGTGCCGGCAGGGGGAGGGCTGCGGCTGCGGAGACACGGCCCTCACGGCGCCGCCGGTCCGCCGCACGATGCTCTCGGTCGCCCAGGCGGAACCGGAACGGGTCGGGGTGGCCCGCCGGCAACTGCGCGAACTGCTGCACGACTGGCCCTCGGCCGACCAGGTCGACTCGGCGGTCCTGCTGCTGTCCGAGATGCTGACCAACGTCCTGGTCCACACCGACGCGGACGCGCTGCTGCTCGCCGAGGTCCGCGGTGAGGCGGGCGACCGGCGGATGCGCATCGAGGTCACCGACACCAGCGACGATCTCCCGCACAAGCGCCGCCCCGGCGAACTGGCCTCCTCGGGCCGCGGCCTGATGCTGATCGAACTGCTCGCGGACCTGTGGGGGGTGGACCCCCAGGGGGAGGGCAAGAGCATCTGGTTCGAGCTCTACGAGTCCTCCGGGGAGCCCGGCGAATAGCACTCCCGCAGCTCGCGCACGACACCGACTGAATCGACGGGGGCGCGGGTACGGAACGCAGGTCGGGAGTGACGACGAGACGTGAAGCTCGTGGATCTCCAGGGCCTGATCCGACTGGTCAGCGGCTGCACGAAGCTGGAGTCCCAGCCCTTCAAGGCGTGGGTCTCCGAAGTCATCGCCACCATCCAGCGCGACGGCTCCTACTCCCGGTGGCTGGCGGGGCCGCAGGGCGGCGGCCGCCGGACTGGCGGCCCTGGCCGTGGCCCAGGACAACAGCCAGACCGCGATCGTCGAGGTGCTGCGCGACATCGCCCAGACCCTCCGACGCCCCACAGACCGCGCCCGGCCCGTCCAGGCTCCGGAGTTGACGCCCGAGCAACTCCTGATCAACTGGAGGACCAGGAACGTCGTCGTCACCGAGGACATCCACACGGTGGCCGCCCACCTCGCTCCGGCAGGCTGCACAGCCCGGTAGCACCTACGCAGACAGGCCCGAAGCCGCACAACAAAGTTGCGGCTTCGGGCCTGCGTCGTTCCGTACCGGACTTACAGCCCGCCCTCAGTCATTCCGTGCACCGCCGGGATCGTCCCCAGCCGTCCCTTCTGGAAGTCGTCGAACGCCTGCTGCAACTCCTCACGGGTGTTCATGACGAACGGACCGTAGTGCACCATCGGTTCGCGGATCGGCTGTCCGCCCAGCAGCACGACCTCCATGTCCGGCGTGTGGGAGTCCTGCTTCTCGTCCGCGCGGACCGTCAGGGAGCCGCCGGCTCCGAAGACCGCCGTCTGGCCCAGGTGGATCGGCCGGCGCTCCGCACCCACCGAACCGCGACCCGCCAGCACGTACGCCAGTCCGTTGAAGTCCTCACGCCACGGGAGTGTGAGTTCGGCGCCGGGTGCCACCGTCGCATGGATCATCGTGATCGGGGTGTGGGTGATACCGGGGCCCTGGTGACCGTCCAGCTCACCCGCGATGACACGGAGGAGCGCGCCACCGTCGGGGGTCGACAGGAGCTGCACATGGCCACCCCGGATGTCCTGGTACCGCGGCGCCATCATCTTGTCCTTGGCCGGCAGGTTCACCCACAGCTGGAGGCCGTGGAAGAGACCGCCGGACATGACGAGCGCCTCCGGCGGAGCCTCGATGTGGAGGAGCCCGGAACCGGCCGTCATCCACTGGGTGTCGCCGTTGGTGATGGTGCCGCCACCACCGTTGGAGTCGTGGTGGTCGAAGATCCCGTCGATGATGTAGGTGACGGTCTCGAAGCCGCGGTGCGGGTGCCAGGGGGTCCCCTTCGGCTCTCCCGGCGCGTAGTCCACCTCGCCCATCTGGTCCATC
This sequence comes from Streptomyces canus, assembly GCF_030816965.1. NCBI lineage: Bacteria > Bacillati > Actinomycetota > Actinomycetes > Kitasatosporales > Streptomycetaceae > Streptomyces > Streptomyces canus. The sequence continues at coordinate 5,217,677 of NZ_JAUSYQ010000002.1, read as the reverse complement.
ATGATGAACGGGTCGAGGTGTCGGTAATGGATCCCGGCGAACGCCCGTCGCACGGGGAAGCCCTCGCCCTCGAAGCCACTCGGCGCCGTGGTCACGCCGAGGACGGGACGGGCCACCGCGTCCGCCGTCGCGGCCACGCGAGGCAGGGTCAGCGGGTTGTCGACAGTCACTGCAGGCATGTCGGTACCTCCTTGTGGTTCGAGTTTAGTTGAGCATTGAACTTTCTGCCACCTCTAACGGCAGAAGCCCGGAGGACATTCCCTCCAGGCTTCTCCGAGACCTCGCACCCCCTGAAGAGGTCAGGCGGCGAGCTCCGGTTCCCGGTCAGCCGTCTTCTCCGGTGTCCGCCGGTCGTCCCGCATCACCAGCGTCGCCAGCAGCGCCGCCGCCAGGACACCGATCGCGCTGACTGTGAAGGTCATGGACATCGAGGCGGTGAAGGCCTCGCGGGCCGCCGCGACCAGCCCCGGATCCTTCAGGGCCACCGCCGCGGCTATCGAGTGCCTCGCCTGCTCCGGCGTCCCCTCGGGCATCCGGCCGGCGAATCCGCTCGACAGGAGCGAACCGAGGATCGCGATGCCCAGCGCGGTGCCGGCCTGCTGGACGGTGTCGTTCAGGGCCGAGCCGACGCCCGCTTTGTCCTCGGGGATGGTACCCATCAGGGCCGCCACCGCGGCCGGCATCGCCAGACCCGCGCCGAGCCCGAGCAGCCCGAGCGCGACGGCGGGGACGGTGAACCCGGAGTCCGCCGTGACCGTGGTCAGCAGGGCGAAGCAGGCCACCATCACCAGCATGCCTGCGAGGATCACCCACCGGTTGCCGTACTTCGCGGCGAGCTTCACGCCCACGCCGTTGCCCAGCAGGGCCGTGACCGCCAGGGGCAGGAAGGCCAGGCCCGCCTTGACCGGTGAGTAGCCGAGCACGAACTGGAGGTACTGGGTGAGCACCAGCAGCAGACCGCCGTTGCCTGTCTGGACCAGGGCCAGCGAGAGCGAACCGCCGCTGAAGTCGCGGTGCTTGAAGAGGACCAGCGGGACCATGGGGGACTTCGTGACGTTCTCCCAGATCACGAAGCCGGTCAGGGACACCAGGGCCACAGGGAGGGCGGTCGTCCACACCCCGTGCTGGGGGAGCTCGATGATCCACCAGACGAGGGCGGTCATCCCGGCCGCCGACAGCACGGCGCCCAGCGGGTCGGCCTTCTGCCAGGGCGCCTTCGACTCCGGCATCAGCGTCAGGCCGGCGACGATCGCCAGGGCCACCACCGGCACGTTCAGGTAGAAGATCGACTGCCAGGAGAAGTGGTCGATCAGGACGCCGCCGAGCACCGGGCTGCCGACCAGACCGAGCATCGCCACCGAGCTCCAGGCCGCCATCGCCTTGCCGCGCTCGTCCTCGTCGAAGACGGTGATGAGGATCGAGAGCGTGGACGGCATGATCAGGGCGCCGCCGACGCCCATCGCGACGCGTACGGCTATCACGTCCCCGGGGGTGGTGCACCAGGTCGCGGCCAGTGAGGCCGCCCCGAAGAGCAGGAGCCCGATCAGCATCACCTTCCGGCGGCCGAAGCGGTCGCCCAGGCTGCCGGAGGTGAGCAGGAGGCCGGCGAAGACCAGGATGTAGGAGTCCAGGATCCATTGGGTGTCCTGGGCGCTCGCCCCGATCTCCTCGGTCATGACCGGCACCGCCACGGTCAGCGCCATGCTGTCGACGACCAGTACCAGGCTGCTGAGGCAGAGCACGACCAGGATCCACCAGCGGCGTGGATTGCGGGCTTCCAAGGCGTCGTCCATGAGATTCCCCTCCGGCTTCGTGAACACCGTTCCTTCGTTGCGAACACTGTACGCACAACGGAACAGCGTACGCAAGCACCGATTCCTGTACGCTCGACGCGAACGACGTACGCAGCAGGTCGGGCCGCGGAAGAAGGAGAACCGATGACGACGAAGCCGAGCCCCATCCCCTCCGTCTGGGCCCGCCCTCAGCGCGAGTCCGACCAGCCGGCACTCAGCCGTGCCGCGATCGTGCGCGAGGCGATCGTCATGCTGGACGCGGAGGGCGTAGAGGCGCTGAGCATGCGCAAGCTCGCCACGCGGCTGAACGCCGGGGCGGCCTCCCTCTACCGGCACGTGGCCACGAAGGACGAGCTGATGGAGCTGGCGGTGGATGAAGTCGCCGCGGAGATCCACGTCCCGTCGGCGGACGGCCCCGAGTGGCGCGCGGCCGTCACGCAGGCGGCCCGGTCCTTCCGCACGACGGCGCTGCGGCACCCGTGGCTGCCCCCGGTGCTCGGCCAGGCGGGCCTCGCCTATCTCGGCCCCAACCTCATGTCCTACTCGGAGCGGCTGGCGGCGCTGTTCACGGCCGCCGGATTCCCCGATCCCGGCACGGCGATCGACGCGGTGCTGTCGTACGTGATCGGCATGAGCACCACGGAGGCCGCCTGGCTCACCACGGTCGCCCGCTCCGGCGACTCCGAGTCGGGCCTGATCGCCCGCCTCCTGCCCGCGGTGCAACAGGCCACGGCCCCTCACAGCCACCTGTCCCAGGGCTACGCCGAGACGCAGGAGGCGGCGACCACGGACCCGGCGGCGCTGAGGGACGCGAAATTCGAGGCCGCCCTGGACATCGTCCTGGACGGCCTGTCACTGCGCCTTGAAACACCGGGCTCCTGATTCCCCGGGCACCTGAATCCGCGAGGCGGTGAGCGCGCTACCCGTACATCCTCCGCATGGCGAACTCGACCATCTGCTCCACCGCCTTCGCGTCGAAGACGATCCGGTGCTCACCCTCCATGTCGAGGACGAACCCGTATCCGGTCGGCAGCAGGTCGAGGACCTCGGCGCCGGTGATCACGAAGTACTTGGACTCCTTGCCCGCGTACCGCCGCAGCTCCTTGAGGGTGGTGAACATGGGAATCACCGGCTGCTGGGTGTTGTGCAGGGCGAGGAATCCGGGGTTGTCGCCGCGCGGGCAGTAGACCTTGGACGTGGCGAAGACCTGCTGGAAGTCCTCGGCCGACATCTGCCCGGTGGTGAAGGCGCGCACCGCGTCCGCGAGGGAGGGCGGGGACGGCTCGGGGTACAGCGGTGGCTGCTGGCCGTACCCGCCCACACCGCCGGCCATGGGCTGCTGCGGCGGGACGCCGTACTGCTGCTGGGCACCAGCGCTCTGGTCGTAGCCGTACATGGGCGTAAGAGTACCGAGGGGGTGGGGGTGGCGGGCGGCCACCGGCACCCGGGAAACCGACAGCGACCCGACAGCCGCCGGCCCTGGGCTTCCGGCACCCCCCGCTCGTAGCGTCGATTCATGCGCCGACATCACGACGACGAGGTCCATGAGCACGAGATCCACGAGCACGACAGAGGGCTCTCCTACGACCTTCCCGTGCTCGCCCGCCGACGGATGATCCGGCTCATGGCGGGCGTGGGGGCGGGTCTGGTGCCCCTGGTGGGCTGCACGGCCGACGACGCCTCTTCTCCTGCGGCCGCCGACCCACCCTCTTCGCCCTCGGCGGGCGCCGCGCGTTCCGCCGAGTGCGCCACCGTCCCCGAGGAGACCGCCGGGCCCTACCCCGGCGACGGCTCGAACGGCGTGAACGTGCTGAAGGAGAGCGGGGTCGTCCGCAGCGACATCACCAGGAGCTTCGGTGACTCCGCGGGCGGCACCGCCGAGGGCGTCCCCCTGACCTTCACGCTCACGGTCGTGGACGCCGCCTCCGGCTGCGGGACCCCGAAGCGGGGCGCGGCCGTCTATGTGTGGCACTGCGACCGCGAGGGCGGCTATTCGCTGTACACCGAGGGTGTCGCCGACGAGAACTACCTGCGCGGCGTCCAGGAGACCGACGACCGGGGAGAGGTCACCTTCACCAGCGTCTTCCCGGGCTGCTACACCGGCCGTTGGCCGCACATCCACTTCGAGGTCTACGGCAGCCTCGGGGACGCGACGAGCGCCACCGCGATCACGAGCACCTCGCAGCTCGCGCTCCCGAAGGACGTCTGCGACACGGTGTACGCCACCGAGGGCTACGAGAGCAGCGTGGACAACCTGGGCCGGCTCTCCCTGGAGTCGGACAGCGTCTTCAGGGACGGCCACGACCAGCAGCTCGCGGAGGTGAAGGGGAGCGTGGAGGAGGGGTACACCGCCACGCTGACCATCGCGGTGTGAACCGTCACAGATGGCCTGATCGGGGTTGCGACTTATTACCGACGGGTAGCATCATCGGAGCTACTTGTTGGTATGTGTACTAGCGCGAGGATCCAAGTGCCTCGCCGAACTCTTTACGGAGCCGTCGCCATGGGGCACTACAAGTCGAATCTGCGCGACATCGAGTTCAACCTCTTCGAAGTACTCGGGCGCGACAAGCTGTACGGCACCGGGCCCTTCGCGGAGATGGACGTAGAGACCGCGAAGAGCATCCTCGAGGAACTGACCCGTCTCTCGGAGAACGAGCTGGCGGAGTCCTTCACGGACGCCGACCGCAACCCGCCGGTCTTCGACCCCGAGACGAACACCGCCCCGGTCCCGGCGTCCTTCAAGAAGAGCTACAAGGCCTTCATGGACTCCGAGTACTGGCGGCTGGGCCTGCCCGAGGAGATCGGCGGCACGACGGCTCCGCCGTCGCTGATCTGGTCGTACGCCGAGCTGGTCCTCGGCGCGAACCCGGCCGTGTGGATGTACTCCTCCGGCCCGGCGTTCGCCGGGATCCTCTTCGACGAGGGCAACGAGGTCCAGAAGAAGATCGCCCGGATCGCCGTGGAGCGGACCTGGGGCTCGACCATGGTGCTGACCGAGCCCGACGCGGGCTCCGACGTCGGCGCCGGGCGTACCAAGGCGGTCCAGCAGGAGGACGGCTCCTGGCACATCGAGGGCGTCAAGCGTTTCATCACGTCCGGTGAGCACGACATGGAGGAGAACATCCTTCACTACGTGCTCGCGCGGCCGGAAGGTGCCGGTCCCGGCACCAAGGGGCTGTCCCTCTTCCTCGTCCCGAAGTACCTCTTCGACTTCGAGACCGGCGAGCTGGGCGAGCGCAACGGCGTCTACGCGACGAACGTCGAGCACAAGATGGGCCTGAAGGCCTCCAACACCTGCGAGATGACCTTCGGCGACCGGCACCCCGCCAAGGGCTGGCTGATCGGCGACAAGCACGACGGCATCCGTCAGATGTTCCGGATCATCGAGTTCGCGCGGATGATGGTCGGCACGAAGGCGATCTCCACGCTGTCGACGGGCTACCTGAACGCCCTGGAGTACGCCAAGGAGCGCGTCCAGGGCCCGGACCTCGCGAACTTCATGGACAAGACGGCGCCCAAGGTCACCATCACCCACCACCCCGACGTGCGCCGTGCGCTGATCACGCAGAAGGCGTACGCGGAGGGCATGCGCGCCCTCGTCCTCTACACCGCCTCGATCCAGGACGCGATCGCCGTCAAGGAGGCCGCGGGCGAGGACACGAAGACCGAGCACGCACTGAACGACCTGCTCCTGCCGATCGTCAAGGGCTACGGCTCGGAGAAGGGCTACGAGCAGCTCGCCCAGTCGCTGCAGACCTTCGGCGGCTCCGGGTTCCTCCAGGAGTACCCGATCGAGCAGTACATCCGCGACGCCAAGATCGACACCCTGTACGAGGGCACCACCGCGATCCAGGGTCAGGACTTCTTCTTCCGGAAGATCGTCCGCAACCAGGGCGCGGCCCTGAACTCCCTCGCCGAGGACATCAAGAAGTTCCTGGCGCTGGGCACCGGCGGCGAGGAGCTCGCGGGTGCCCGTGAGCACCTGGCCAAGGCGGCCGTCGAGCTGGAGGCCATCGTCGGTCTGATGCTGACCGACCTCGCGGCCACCGAGCAGGACGTCAAGAACATCTACAAGGTGGGCCTGAACACCACCCGCCTGCTGATGGCGTCCGGTGACGTCGTCGTCGGCTACCTGCTCCTCAAGGGCGCGGCGATCGCCGCCGAGAAGCTGGAGACGGCCTCCGCCAAGGACAAGGCGTTCTACACCGGCAAGATCGCGGCGGCGAAGTTCTTCGCGGACAACGTCCTGCCCGGCGTGACCCTGGCCCGCAAGATCGCCGAGGGCGTCGAGCTGGACCTGATGGAGCTGGACGAGGCCGCGTTCTGATCCGACCGGTCTCCGGCCCGCCGTGGCGGCGGCCCGCTCCCCTGGTGGGGGACGGGCCGCCGCCGTTTTCGTTCCCGGAAAAAATCTGCGGGCCCGGTGTGACACCAGCGGTGGGCCGGAGCGTCTACCGGGTGTGGAGGAGCTGACGGCGAGGAGAGGGCGGAACCGAGTGTCGACTGCCAGCACTCTGGAGGAGTTCCAGGGGTTCGCCCGCGCCCTCACACCGCGCCTCTTCCGCACCGCCCTGCTGATGAGCGGCGACTGGCACCTGGCCGAGGACCTGGTGCAGACGGTACTCGGAAAGATCTTCTCGTCCTGGTCCCGGGTACGGCGCACGGACAGCCCGGAGGCGTACGCCCACACCGTGCTCATGCGCACCTACATCTCGCACCAACGGCTGCGGCGCTCCTCGGAGCGTCCCGTGGCGGTACTGCCCGAGCACGCCTCCTCCGGCCCGGACAGCGCCCTGCGCGTCACCTTGCTCGCCGCACTGGCCGAACTGCCGCCACGCGATCGTGCGGTCGTCGTCCTGCGCTACTGGGAGGACCGCAGCGTGGAGGAGACCGCGTCCGTGCTGGGCATGACCAAGGGTTCGGTGCGCAACCGCAGCAGCAGAGCCCTGGCCAGACTGCGCCGGACGATAGGGGACGGACAGGACTCGATCGCCGTGCACTGACCCCGATTCCGGCCCCGGCGGCCGGACCCGCCCCGGACCCCGCGACACCGGAAAGGACGGCGCACCCATGCGGCACGACAAGTCCACACTCTTCGACGACGACCCGCGGTACGGCCCCGAGTTCTCCCGCGCCCTGGACACCGCGCTGAACGACCTCCCGCTGCGCACCGATTTCATGGTGGCGGGCGGGGTGGCCCGGGGCACCCGCACCCGGCGCCGCAGGCGGGTGGCGCTGTGGAGTACGTCCGTCTCGGCGGCGGCGGCACTGACGGCCGCGGTGCTGCTCCTCGCCCTGCCCGGACAGCGGGGGGACACGATGCAGACCGTCGCTCTGCCCGACTTCTCCGTCGGCAGCGACTCCGCCCCGCCCGGCAAGGAACCCGTGACGGGCGCCGCCACGGTCGCCCTGCTGACCGAGCTGCTGCCGGGCGGGCCCTCGGTGACGAGGACCGAGTCACGGGACAGCGACCCGGCGTACACCGCCGTGCAGACGTACGGCAAGGTCACCTTGGCGGACGGGGGCACGGTGGCCGTGTGGCTGCAAGGAGGGTTCGTCCAGGAACAGAAGAAGAGCGGCCAGGATGGTGACGCGTGGCCCGGAAGCCGCCGGTCGAGCAAGCCCGAGGTGGCGGGTCCGACCCACATGCCCTCGTCCGATGGCCTGGGCCGGCACTACGCCTGCCGGGAGGGGGACGACAGCTGCCGGATCGCCAAGCTGGGTGACGGGTCGGTACTGCTCTTCCACGAAAGCGGCAGCGGCTCCGGCGCCGAACTCACCGCCGACGTACTGCGCCCGGACGGTACGCGCGTGGTCGTGACCGCGACCGGGACCGAGTACCGGGCGGCCCAGGTGCAGGCCCTCGCGACGAGCAAGCGGTGGCAGCAGTGGGTCGATCCGAAGGTGAACGACGCCGCCGCGAAAGCCGGCGAATGACGCACCCGTCCGTGTTTCTTGTGAGGGGCATCGCCAACACGACCCTGGTGGCCGTGCTGGAGCGCACGGGAGAGATCGGTCTGCGCTGGGCGGCCTGGTCGGCACCAGCGTCGGTGTGATCACCGTGGTCGCGGTGGCGGTGGTACGGGACTGGACCCCGGTCGTCCACCCTGTCACCCTCGCCGCCGCCCGGCCGTCGGCCTGGCCACGGGCCTCCTGGCAGGCCTCCACCCGGCCTGGTGCGCCGCCCGCATCCAGTCGGCGGAGGCACTGCGCCGCCGACGCCGCTTCGCCGCCGCGGCCCCGGGACCACCGCGGAAGGTCCCGGGGCGGTGCCGGGCTGACCGGGCGCGCTCGGTCGGGCGGTCCCGTCCGCGAAACGGCATACGCCTCCGCCGCTTCCCGATCAAGTCGGCTCCGCGGCACCGTGTTCCTTCACGGAACCGCGGCTCGACACGGCTGCACGGCACCTTAGGGTGGCTGCCATGAGCGCACCCCACCGCCTCGACCGCGGCCACACCGACGACCTCATGACCTTCCTGGCGGCGAGCCCCACGCCGTACCACGCGGTGGCGAACGCCGCCGAGCGGCTGGAGAAGGCCGGCTTCCGCCAGGTCTCGGAGACGGACGCCTGGGACGCGGAGACCGCGGGGGCTTCCGCCTCGGGGAGCGGCGGCAAGTACGTGCTGCGCGGCGGCGCGATCATCGCCTGGTACGTCCCCGAGGGCGCGGCGCCCCACACGCCGTACCGCATCGTCGGCGCGCACACCGACTCCCCGAACCTGCGGGTCAAGCCGCTGCCGGACACCGGGGCGCACGGCTGGCGCCAGGTGGCCGTGGAGATCTACGGCGGGCCGCTGATGAACTCCTGGCTCGACCGCGACCTGGGGCTGGCGGGCCGGCTGACCCTGCGGGACGGTTCGACGCGGCTGGTGAACGTGGACCGGCCGCTGCTCCGAGTGCCGCAGCTGGCGATCCACCTGGACCGCGCGGTGTCGGCGGAGGGGCTCAAGCTCGACAAGCAGCGGCATCTGCAGCCCATCTGGGGTCTCGGCGACGATGTGCGCGACGGTGACCTGATCGCCTTCCTGGAGGAGGAGTCGGGGCTCGGCGCGGGCCAGGTGACCGGCTGGGACCTGATGACGCACTCCGTGGAGGCGCCCGCCTACCTGGGCCGGGACAAGGAGTTGGTGGCGGGCCCGCGCATGGACAACCTGCTGTCCGTGCACGCCGGGGTGGCCGCCCTGACCGCGGTGGCCGGCGGCTCGGAGCTGCCGTACATCCCCGTCCTCGCCGCCTTCGACCACGAGGAGAACGGTTCGCAGTCGGACACGGGCGCGGACGGGCCGCTGCTCGGCGGGATCCTCGAGCGCTCGGTGTTCGCGCGCGGCGGGTCGTACGAGGACCGGGCGCGGGCCTTCGCGGGGACGGTGTGTCTGTCCTCCGACACCGGGCACGCCGTGCACCCCAACTACGCGGAGCGGCACGACCCGACGCACCACCCGCGCGTCAACGGCGGACCGATCCTCAAGGTCAACGTCAACAACCGGTACGCCACGGACGGTTCTGGTCGGGCCGTGTGGGCCGCCGCCTGCGAGAAGGCCGGCGTGCCGTTCCAGTCCTTCGTCTCCAACAACTCCATGCCCTGCGGCACGACCATCGGCCCGATCACCGCGGCCCGGCACGGCATCAAGACCGTCGACATCGGGGTGGCGATCCTGTCGATGCACAGCGTCCGGGAGTTGTGCGGCGCGGACGACCCGCATCTGCTGGCAAACGCTCTGGTGGCGTTCCTGGAGGGGTAGTTCGCGGGATGTGGGGGTACCCGCAGGTTCGGGCCGGAACGACCGGACCGGACAGGGAGGCGACACTCATGGGCCTCGGCGGGTGCATCATTCTCATCGCCGTGGGAGCAATCCTCACGTTCGCCACCGACTGGCACATGCAGGGGGTCAACCTCGACCTGGTCGGTGTGATCCTGATGATCGTGGGACTGATCGGCGTGACGACGTTCAGCAGCATCGCCCGGCGGCGGCGCGTGGTGGTACCGCCCACCGCGCCGACGGTCGTCGAGGAGGAGCGGCATGTGCGCCGGGACGGATACTCCGACGGATACGGCGTTTAAGTCGGATTCATAGACAACCGTGAGCAATCTGTGATCCAGGTTGACTTGTCTGCTTGTGTGAAAGTCGTGAAGACTCGGGATCCTTGAGAGCCCGGGGGGTCAGCAGTGCCGGGCGTGAACCACCAGCACACCCGGGGGCTCCCCGTGCTCCACCCCACGACGACAGTCGGGGCGCCCGATCCGAGATCTCCGCGCCCCCACCGGCACGCCGCTCGCCGCGCGCACGCCGCCCCCGACGAATTCGACGGACCGCAGCGCCTGCTGGCGCTGATACCGGCCCACAACGAGCAGGACCGCATCGCCGACGCGATCCAGGGCCTGTGGCGGCAGACCCGGCGTCCCGACCTGATCGTCGTGGTGGCCGACAACTGCACCGACGCCACCGCCGAGATCGCCGTCGCGCACGGCGCCCGGGTCTTCGTCACCCAGGGCAACACGCACAAGAAGGCCGGCGCCCTCAACCAGGCCATCGCCTGGGTGCTGCCGCACCTCGAGGACCGTGACGTGCTGTTGGTGCAGGATGCCGACACCGTGCTCAGCCCGTGGTTCAGCGAGACCGCGCTCGGCACCTTCAACCGCAAGGTCGGCGCCGTCGGCGGTGTCTTCTTCGGCGAGGACGGCGGCGGTCTGCTCGGACTGCTCCAGCGCATGGAGTTCCACCGCTACGCCTGGGAACTGGAGCGCACCGGCGGCAAGGCCCAGGTGCTCACCGGCACCGGCACCATGTTCCGCGCCCGCGTCCTGCGCGAGGTGCGCGCCGCCCGCCGCGAGGGGGTGCTCGGCGGCGGCCAGGCCTACTACAGCCTCGCCTCGCTCACCGAGGACGACGAGATGACCAAGGCGGTCAAGACCCTCGGCTACCGGACGATGTCCCCGGCCGGCTGCGCGGTCACCACCGAGGTCATGCCCACCCTGGGCAAGCTGTGGCACCAACGGCTGCGATGGCAGCGCGGGGCCCTGGAGAACCTGCGCGACTACGGCTGGACCCGTGTCACCGCCCGCTACTTCATGCAGCAGCTCCTCATGGGGTTCGGCGCGCTGTCCTTCCTGGTCTATCTGACCTACATGGTCACGTACACCATGCTGTACGGCTGGCCCGGCTTCTCTCCCTTCTGGACCGCGATCGGGCTCGTCTTCGTGGTGGAGAAGACGGTCTCCGTGCGCCGGGCCGGGCCACGTGCCGTGCTGGTGGCGGCGCTGATGATCCCCGAGATGCTCTACGACCTTTTCCAGCACGCCGTCTACTTCTCCTCGCTGTGGGGCCTGCTGCGCCGCAGCGAGGAGAAGTGGGTGGCCACGTGACCCTCACGCCCCTAGAAGGAGAAACATCATGTACGGAAGAGTGATCGGCGCGGGAACGACCGGGGCCGGCGGTGCCACGCTCGCGGCGACCGGGCTGTGGTTGAACAGCATGGCGATGGTGGTGACCGCCACGACGTTGGTGGCGGCCGGGGTCGCGCTGACCAAGCTGGTTCCGCGGAGGCGGTGACCGAACTCCTGAAGGCAGACCGGGTGGCCCGTCGTACGCGGCGGGCCTCGTCTCGGTGGTGCGCCGGCATCACGTACAACCCTTGGGCCGCGCCAGAGGTCTCTTGATCGCCAACTGGCCGTGTCCCAGAGGACAACGCGTGGCAAACACGGACGGTTCGCACCCCATTGACGCGGATGCCCGCCAGGCATCCCCCGCATGCCGCAGGAGAATCCGCATGCACCAGTACCGCCATCCGTACCTGCGACTCGCCCTCGCGACGGCCGCCGCTGCCGCGCTGACGGGCGGTCTGCTCACGGTCTCGGCGACGACGGCCACCGCCGCCGACTCGTTCAAGGTCGCCAAGGCCGACTTCAACGGCGACGGCATCGGCGACGTGGTGGCCTCGGCCCCCGGCGCCTACGTCGGCGGCCACGCCAACGCCGGCCAGGTCGTCGCGCTCTACGGCAGCACCGGCTCCGGCGTGACCTCGGCCAAGCGCACGGTCCTCAGCCAGAACTCCGGCACCGTGCCCGGCAGCGCCGAGACCGGCGACCTGTTCGGCGGCGCGACGGCGTACGCCGACTTCAACGGCGACGGCTACGACGACCTCGCCGTGGCCTCGCCGTACGAGAAGGTCGGCACCGACACCGACGGCGGCGCCCTCGCGATCCTGTGGGGCTCGGCGAGCGGCCTCACCGGCAAGGCAAGCAACGTACCGGACCCGGCCGTCTCCTCGCACGACAACTGGGGCCTGTCCCTGGCCGCCGGCGACTTCGACGGCGACGGCAAGGCCGACCTGGCCGTCGGCAGCTCGGCCGCCACCCTCTACGTCTACAAGGGCGGCTTCAGCAGCTCCACCGGCCGGCCCGGCGGCCGCTACACCGTCAAGCCGCCGATCATGCCCGGCTCTTCCGGCTTCCCGTACGGCCCGCAGCAGCTCACCGCCGGCGACGTGAACGGCGACGGCCGCACCGACCTGGTGGTCGACGGCTACGAGACGCAGACCGAGAACGGCTGGAACACCAACTACTACCTGCCCGGCACCGCGAGCGGCGTGAGCGTCACGGGCGTCAAGACCCTCAAGCCGGGCATCGTCACCGGCATCGGCGACATCAACGGCGACGGCTACGGCGACATCGTCACCGGCGCCGGCTGGGACAGCACGACCAGCGACGGCCAGACCATTCCGAACTCCGCGAACGGCGGCAAGGTCAGCATCACCTACGGCTCCGCGTCCGGCCCCGCCTCGAGCACCGGCATCACCCAGAACACCGGGAACGTGCCCGGCAGCGCGGAGAAGGGTGACGCCTTCGGCTGGGACCTGGACCTGGGCGACGTCAACGGCGACGGCTACCAGGACCTGGTCGTCTCCACCCCGAACGAGGACCTCGGCAGCGTCACCAACGCCGGCATGGTCATCGTCATGTACGGCTCGGCGAGCGGCATCAACACGTCCACCGGCCTCCAGGCCTTCGCGCAGAGCACGACGGGCGTCCCCGGCACCGACGAGAAGAGCGACCTGTTCGGGGCCGACGTCAAGCTCGACGACGTCAACGGCGACGGCAAGGCCGACCTGGTCATCGGGTCGTACGAGGACGGCGGCGACGGAGCGGTGACCTACCTGCCCTCCACCGGCACGAAGATCGGCACGACCGGCGCCCGCGTCCTCTCCGTGACCGCGGTGGGCGTCTCCACCTCCGGCACCGCACAGTTCGGCGCGCTCTTCGCCGACTAGCCCGCACTCGATCGAGCGGTCGGCAGCAGAACAAGAAGGGCGGGCCCGGGAAACGGGCCCGCCCTTCCATCAGACGTGTGGATCAGCGCAGGCCGGCGAAGAGGTCGTTCTCGGGGAGGGCCGCGCCGGTGGAGTCCTGGACACGTACGAACGTCTCCCTGCCCATCAACGCGCCGAACCTCTCCTTGCCCATCCTGAGGAAGAAGATGTTGTCGCCCTGACTGGCGTGCGCGGCCAACGAGTCGAACTTCTGACCGCTGAACGCGGTGGTGTCCACCCACGTGGTGATCTCGTCGTCGGGAAGGCCGATCTCGGCCAGCGCGGCGGTCTCGGCAGGGTCCGGCTCGGGCATGTCCTCATGAAACTCGCGCATGATCTCGCCGAACCGCTGCATCATCGAGCGGGGCATCGTGGTCCAGTACACCTTCGGCGTCAACGCGGTCATCTCCAGCGCCGCCATCGTGATGCGGTGGGCCTGGATGTGGTCGGGGTGACCGTAGAAGCCGTTCTCGTCGTAGGTGACGACCACATCAGGTCGGTAGTGCCGCATGAGTTCCGCGAGTCGGGCCGCGCCTTCCTGCACGGGGGTCCGCCAGAAGGATCCGGGGGCGTCGTTGCTCGGCCACCCCATCATCCCGGAGTCGGCATACTCCAGCATCTCCAGATCGCTGATCTTCAGGACGTCACAGCTCGCCTCGAGTTCCTGGCGGCGCAGCAGGGCGACCGCCGCCGGATCGTGCCCGGGATCACCTGGCTTGACACCCCCCGGCCCGTCACCGCAACCGCCGTCGGTACAGGTCACGAGAACCGTGCGGATGCCTTCCGCCGCGTAACGCGCCAGGACCCCTCCGGTCCCGGTGGCCTCGTCGTCGGGGTGCGCGTGTACGGCCATGAGCGTCAAGGGCCGGTCAGTCATGAAGAAGTCCTCCTGCGGACATACGTCTTGGTCCGAGTGCGCGGCGGGCGTACCGCGATCCTGGGCACCGGATCCCACCGGCCCCCTGTCGATGCAACCGCGCCGACCGGACCCACTGTTCCCGGCGCGGCCGGCTCGCCGGTACAGGTCGAGGATCGTCGACCGTGTCCTGGGACGCTGCGGCGGGTGGCCCCGCGGGTCACCCCGTCGGCCGAGGTCGCGGACGCGGTGTCCCGCGGGCTCGTCCTGCCCATCGCCCCTGACGGCGGGCAGCGGCAGTGCGTGGAGCGGCCCGTAACCGACGTGCGGGACACGTCACTGGGCCCGCTGCCCGCGTGGGCATGGGACCAGCCGGGGGAGCCGTTGACCGTCGCCGGCCCCCGCGCGCGGCGCGCGCGGCCGTGTCCCCCGCCCGGCTCATCGAGCGCGGGGACGAGCGGCTGGGTGTGAGGGCCGCGAGGAGTGGTCCGGGGGCGGCCGCGAACCTCCACGCGCGCGTGCGGCGTGAGACGGGACTCAGCCCGTCGGCCTACGGGCGGCGTTGCGGAGCGGGCGCCGGGGAAGCGGTAACGACATGAGATTCCTCGTACGCGACCGGCTCCTCGGCTTCGGTGACGACTATTGGATCGAGGACGACCACGGCAACAAGGTGTTCCTCGTCGACGGCAAGGCGATGCGCCTCAGGGACACCTTCGAGCTGAAGGACACCAGCGGGCGGGTCCTGATCGACATCCGCCAGAAGATGCTCGCCCTGCGCGACACCATGCTGATCGAACGGGACGGCGAGCCGCTGGCGACGATCAAGCGGAAACGCCTGTCGCTGCTGCGCAACCACTACCGGGTGGCCCTCGCCGACGGCAGCACCGAACTCGACGTCAGCGGCAAGATCCTCGACCGGGAGTTCGCCGTCGAGTACGACGGTGAGCTGCTCGCGGTGGTCTCGCGACGTTGGCTGCACGTGCGGGAGACCTACGGCGTCGACATCGTCCGGGACGACGCGGATCCGGCGCTGCTCATCGCGGTGGCGGTGTGCGTCATCCACCTCGCCGAGAAGGAACGGGAGGACGACTGACCTCCCGGGACGTCACAGAAACCGGGACGTCACAGGACCCGGGACGTCACAGGACCCGGTCCTTCAGGGCCGGGAACAGCTCCCTGGTCACGGACACCTTCCCGGGGTCGAACTCCACCGTGAGGATCTCCTCGCCGGCACCCGCCTCCGCGAGGACCTCGCCCCACGGATCCACCACGATCGAGTGACCGGCCTGTGGAACTCGCGCATGCGTCCCGGCCGTTCCACAAGCGAGCACGAACGCCTGGTTCTCGACCGCCCGCGCCCGGGCCAGCAGCGTCCAGTGCGCCCGGCGACGCTCCGGCCAGCCCGCCGGGATCACCAGGGTCTCGGCGCCCGCGTCGACGAGACCGCGGAAGAGTTCGGGGAAACGGAGGTCGTAACAGGTGGCCACGCCGACGATCGTCTCCGGCAGACGGACCGTCACCAGGTCCTCGCCGCGGCCCATCAGCACGGCCTCGCCCTTGTCGAAGCCGAAGCGGTGGATCTTGCGGTACGAGGCAGCCAGTTCACCGGAGGGGGAGAAGAAGAGGGAGGTGTTGTAGAGGGTGCCGTCAGGTGACCGCTCGGGGACCGAGCCCGCGTGCAGCCAGACACCCGCGTCGCTCGCGGCCTTCGCCATGACCTCGTAGGTCGGCCCTTCCAGCGGCTCGGCCTCGTTCCCGAACTCCTCGAAGGCGAACGCCCCGGTGGTCCACAGCTCCGGCAGCACGACGAGGTCGGCCTCGGCCTGATCCCGTACCAGCGACGCCACGCGACGCCGACGCGATTCGACCGATTCGTCCTCATCCACGGCGATCTGGATCAGAGAGGCGCGCACACTACCACCGTCCTGGCATTCGAGCCGTCCCTTACGGGCCTACGATCGTCACACGAAAGCACTGCCGGGGTGCCTCACAGCAGCGTAACTTAGCGTTCCAAGACACCCGCCGACAGCCACCACCTCCACTGGCAACGCCGCCATCACCAGCCCGTGCTCCGACCGCCGAGGGGTCCCGTTCCGTGAGTCTGCATCCCACCCTCCAGCCCTACGCCGACGCCTGGACCCACTCCATCGAAGCGATATCCGAGCTGGTGACACCCCTCGTGGAGGGAGAGTGGAACCGCCGCACCCCCTGCCCGGGCTGGTCGGTCCGCGACGTGGTGTCCCATGTCATCGGTCTGGACTGCGAGATGCTGGGCGACCCGCGCCCCATCCACACCCTCCCCCGCGACCTCTTCCACGTCACCAACGACCACCAGCGGTACATGGAGATGCAGGTCGACGTCCGCCGCCACCACACGGCACCGGAGATGACCTCCGAGCTGGAGTACGTCGTCATCCGCCGCAACCGGCAGCTGCGGAACGACTCCCGCGACCCCGGCACGAAGGTGCGCGGCCCGCTGGGCACCGAGCTGACGCTCGCGGATTCCATGCGCCAGCACGCCTTCAACGTCTGGGTGCACGAACAGGACCTGCGCACCGCGCTCGGCCGGCCCGGCAACCTCGACTCCCCCGGCGCGCACATCGCCCAGGACGTCCTCCTCGCCGCGCTCCCCGACATAGTGGCCGTCAAGGCCGACGCCCCCCGCAGCTCGGCGATCGTCTTCGACGTCCACGGCCCCATCGAGTTCCTGCGCACCATACGCGTCGACATCCAGGGCCGCGGCACCCTGGAGACCGCACCCGCCCTCGGCCCCGCCGCCACCCTCACCCTCGACTGGGAGACCTACGTCCGCCTGGCCTGCGGCCGTGTGACCCCGGAGGCGGCGGCGGACCGTGTGAAGGCGGAGGGCGACCCGGAACTGACGTCGGCGATCCTCAGGAACTTCACGGTGACGCCGTAGCGGGTGACGAAGCCCGCCCCGGTGTGTGTGTGTGGGGCGGGCCGGTGCGCTGACGTCCGTTCAGTTGACGTCCGTTCAGCCGGCGTCCGGTCAGGCGGGCACGTGGACCGTCTCCACCCGGCTCGCCACCAGCCGCTCCCGCTCCCGTCGGGCCGCCCGCCCGCGCAGCCGCAGGATCTGGCTGACGCCGAGCGCCTGGAGTACGAAGACGGAGGAGAAAGCGACGGTGTAGTTGTCGTCGGTCGCGTCCAGGAGCACACCGACGGCGAACAGGGTGGTCATCGACGCGACGAACCCGCCCATGTTCGTGATGCCGGACGCGGTCCCCTGCCGCTCCGACGGGTTCGCCGGCCGCGCGAAGTCGAAACCGAGCATCGAGGCCGGTCCGCACGAGCCGAGCACCACGCACAGCACGATCAGCAGCCACATCGGCGCACGCTCGCCGGGATAGGCCAGCGTGGCCGCCCACAGCAGCGCCGTCGCCCCCACGGTCCCGAGCGCGAGCGGCAGCCGCGCCTCGTGGTGCCGGGCGACGACCTGGCCGTAGACCAGGCCGACGACCATGTTGGACAGCACGACGAGAGTGAGCAGTTCGCCCGCCACCGCCCGGGACAGCCCCTGCGCCTCGACGAGGAACGGCAGTCCCCACAGCAGCAGGAACACCATCGCCGGGAACTGGGTCGTGAAGTGCACCCACAGCCCGAGGCGGGTGCCGGGCTCCCGCCAGGACGCGGCGATCTGCCGCCGTACATAGGCCGCCCCCTGGTGCGGGAACGGCTCCGGCTCGTGTCCCTCGGGGTGGTCCTTGAGGAAGAGGAGCAGCAGGACCAGCACCACCACACCCGCGAGCGAGCTGCCCGCGAACGCCGGGGTCCAGCCGATGCCGTGCAGGAGCCGGGCCAGCACCAGTGTGGAGACCAGGTTGCCCGCCATGCCGGCGAGCCCGGCGAGCTGCGCGACCAGCGGTCCGCGCCGGGCCGGGAACCAGCGGGTGCCCAGGCGCAGCACGCTGATGAAGGTCATCGCGTCGCCGCAGCCGAGCAGAGCGCGCGAGGCGAGGGCCGTTCCGTACGACGGTGAGAACGCGAAGCCGAGCTGCCCCGCCGTGAAGAGCACCACGCCGAACGTCAGCACCTTCTTGGTGCCGAGCCGGTCCACGAGCAGGCCGACGGGTATCTGCATGCCCGCGTAGACGAGGAGTTGGAGGATCGAGAAGGTCGACAGGGCCGAGGCGTTCACATGGAAGCGGTCGGCCGCGTCGAGGCCGGCGACTCCGAGGGACGTACGGAAGATGACCGCGACGAAGTAGACGGAGACGCCGATGCCCCACACCGCCATAGCGCGTCGGCCGCCTGGGGGTGCCCCTTCTGGAGAAGGGGCACCCGGCAGAGTGGACCTGTTCATCGGACCTCACCCCGGGCGAGGTGGGAGAACCACTCGACATGCCCGTGAATCAGGCCTACGACCGCCTCCGCGTCGCCGGAGCGCAGTGCCTGGAGGATCTGCTCGTGCTCGGTGAGGGTCTTGGTGATGCGGTCCGGGTGGGCGTGCATCACGGCGACGCCCATCCTGAGTTGGCGGTCGCGGAGCTGGTCGTAGAGCCGGTTCAGGATCTCGTTGCCGCCGCTGCGGACGATCTCGGCGTGGAAGCAGCGGTCGGTGACGGCGGCTCCGGCCAGATCCCCGGCGGCGGCCTGCTCCTTCTGCCGCGCGAGCAGTTCCTCGAGGCGCGTGATGAGCTGCGGGGACGCCGGTACGGCCTTGCGGGCGGCGTGTCCCTCGACGAGCTGCCGGGTCTCGACGACGTCGGCGATCTCCTGGGCGGAGACCGGCAGGACCAGCGCCCCCTTTTTCGGGTAAAGCTTGATCAGCCCCTCGACCTCGAGACGCAGCAGCGCCTCTCGAACGGGTGTGCGGGATACTCCGACGGCCTCGCCGAGTTCGCCCTCGGTGAGCAGGGTCCCGCCCTCATAACGACGGTCCAGGACACCCTGCTTGACGTGGGCGTAGACGCGGTCGGCGGCGGGAGGCTGTTTCACGGCCAGACTCATGCCTACAGCATAGATACAACACGTACGCATGCTGAGCCCCGTCCAACATACGGACCTCGACAGGAACTCCGGTCCGTGAAAGCCACACCCGCCCCAGCCCGGGCACAACCTTGTGTGCTAGTTACGTGTCACACACGTGCGGCATCACTTTCTTCCCCTCCAACTCGGCCGCACCCAGGGGCATTCGACCGTATTCGGGGTATTTCACTTGATTACCGCTACCAAGGGCCTCCGCGTCCGCAGAGCCGCAGCCGTCGCCATCACGACCGGCGCAGTGCTCGCCACCGGAGCTCTCACCGCGGCACCCGCGCAGGCGCTCACGACGCCGAGCATCACCGCCAAGGGCGGATTCCTGATGAACAGCGCGACCGGCACGACCCTCTACAGCAAGTCGGGAAACACGAAGCGGCTCACCGCTTCCACCACGAAGATCATGACCGCGAAGGTCGTGCTCTCGCAGTCGAACCTGAACCTGGACGCCAAGGTCACCATCAAGAAGGCGTACAGCGACTACATCGTCTCCAAGGGCGCTTCGTCCGCCCACCTGATCGTCGGCGACAAGGTCACCGTCCGTCAGCTGCTCTACGGGATGATGCTGCCGTCCGGCTGCGACGCCGCGATGGCCCTCGCCGACAAGTTCGGCTCGGGCTCGACGGTCTCCGCGCGCACCAAGTCCTTCATCGCGAAGATGAACACGACGGCCAAGAACCTCGGCATGACGAACACGAAGTTCGACTCGTTCGACGGGATAAGCAATGGTTCGAACGGCTCGACGCCGAAGGACCTCACGCTGCTCGCCCGCAACGTGATGAAGAACTCGACCTTCAAGACCGTCGTGAAGACCAAGTCGTACACGGCGAAGACGATCACCAAGACCGGCAGCACCCGCACCATGGGTGCCTGGACGAACACCAACACCCTGCTCGGCTGGAACGGCACGCTCGGCATCAAGACCGGCTCGGGCACCGACTCCAAGTACTGCCTCGTCTTCGCCGCCACGAAGAACGGCGAGTCCGTCATCGGCGCGGTCATGACCTCCTCCTCGGCGGCCAACCGCACGACCGACGTGAAGAAGCTCATCAACTACGGCTACGCGAAGATCAGCTGACGCCGACCACGAAGGGGCCCGTCGCCGAGAGCGACGGGCCCCTTCAGCGTGGGACGACGTGTCCACCGCGGGCAGATCACGCCCAGGTGATCAACTTCTTCGGCTGCTCCAGGACGGCCGCCACGTCGGCCAGGACCTTGGAGCCCAACTCGCCGTCCACCAGGCGGTGGTCGAAGCTCAGCGCGAGGGTGGTGACCTGGCGGGGCTTCACCTTGCCCTTGTGGACCCAGGGCTGGAGCCTGATCGCGCCGACGGCGAGGATCGCGGCCTCTCCGGGCGGGAGGATGGGGGTGCCGGTGTCGACGCCGAAGACGCCGACGTTGGTGATGGTGACGGTGCCGCCCTGCATCGCGGCCGGCGAGGTGCGGCCCTCCTTGGCGGTGGCCACCAGCTCGCCCAGGGACTGGGCCAGTTGCGGCAGTGTCTTGGTGTGGGCGTCCTTGATGTTCGGGACGATCAGGCCACGGGGGGTGGCCGCCGCGATGCCCAGGTTGACGTAGTGCTTGAGCACGATCTCCTGGTTCGCCTCGTCCCAGGAGGCGTTGATGTCGGGGTTGCGCTTGATCGCGACCAGCAGGGCCTTGGCGATCAGCAGGAGGGGGTTCACGCGTAGGCCCTGCAGGTCCTTGTCCTGCTTGAGCTCCTCGACCAGCTTCAGGGTGCGGGTCACGTCCACCGTCACGAACTCCGTGACGTGCGGGGCGGTGAACGCCGAACCGACCATCGCCGCGGCCGTCGCCCTGCGGACGCCCTTGACCGGGACACGGGTCTCGCGGGCAGCGTCGTACGACGCGGTGGGGGCCACCGGGGCAGTGGCCGGGGCCTGCGTCACCACCGGCTCGGGCGCGGGCGCCTCGGCCGGGTTCGCCGCCGCGTGGACGTCCTCGCGGGTGATGATGCCGTCCGGGCCGGACGGGATCACCGTGGTGAGGTCGACGCCCAGATCCTTGGCCAGCTTGCGCACCGGGGGCTTGGCCAGCGGGCGGGGCTGCACGGTGGCGGCCGGGCTCGTGGCGGCCGGGCCGTGGCCGTTCAGTTCGGTCTGGATCGCGACCGACGCCTGCTGGACCGGGACTTCCGGGCCCTTGCGAGGTCGGCGCTTGGTCGAGGAGGCCGCCACGCCGTAGCCGACCAGGACCGGCTGACGGCCCTCCGGCTTCTTCTCGGGAGCCGCGGAGGCTTCCGGAGCCTCGGCCGGCGTCTCCGGGACCGCGGGGGCCCCGCCCGCCACATCCACCGCGATGATCGCCGTGCCCACGTCCACCGTGGTGCCCTCAGGGAAGCGCAGCTCGCGCACCACGCCGTCGTAGGGGATGGGCAGTTCGACGGCCGCCTTGGCCGTCTCCACCTCGCACACCACCTGCCCGTCGGTGACCGTGTCACCGGCCTGGACATACCACTTGAGGATCTCCGCCTCGGTGAGCCCCTCGCCCACGTCGGGCATCTTGAACTCGCGCACGGACGCTTCCGTCATCGTCGTCACGACCCTCTCCTCAGTACGCCAGCGAGCGGTCGACGGCATCCAGTACCCGGTCCAGGCCCGGCAGGTACTCCTCCTCCAGGCGGGCCGGCGGGTAGGGGGCGTGATATCCGCCGACCCTGAGCACCGGGGCCTCCAGGTGGTAGAAACAGCGCTCCGTGATCCGGGCCGCGATCTCCGCACCCGAACCGAAGAACACCGGCGCCTCATGCACCACGACCAGACGGCGGGTCTTCTCCACCGAAGTCTGGATCGAGTCGAAGTCCAGGGGCGAGACCGAGCGCAGGTCCAGGATCTCCAGCGACTTGCCCTCCTCGGCGGCCGCGTCGGCGACCTCCTTGCAGAGCTTCACCATCGGTCCGTACGCGACGAGGGTCAGGTCGGTGCCCTCACGGACCACCTTGGCCTTGTGCAGGGGGTCGGGGATCGCCTCGGTGTTGACCTCGCCCTTGTCCCAGTACCGGCGCTTGGGCTCGAAGAAGATCACCGGGTCGTCGCTCTGGATGGCCTGCTGCATCATCCAGTACGCGTCGGAGGGGTTGGAGGGGCTGACCACCTTCAGGCCCGCCACATGCGCGAAGAGCGCCTCGGGGGACTCCGAGTGGTGCTCCACGGCGCCGATGCCGCCGCCGTAGGGGATGCGGACGACGACGGGCATCTTGACCTTGCCCAGCGAGCGCGCGTGCATCTTCGCGAGCTGGGTGACGATCTGGTCGTAGGCCGGGAAGACGAAGCCGTCGAACTGGATCTCCACCACCGGGCGGTAGCCGCGCAGGGCGAGGCCGATCGCGGTGCCGACGATCCCGGACTCGGCGAGCGGGGTGTCGATGACCCGGTCCTCGCCGAAGTCCTTCTGGAGGCCGTCGGTGACGCGGAAGACGCCGCCGAGCTTGCCGACGTCCTCGCCCATGACGAGGACCTTGGGGTCGGTGTCCAGGGCGCGCCTGAGCGACTCGTTGATCGCCTTGGCCAGTGCCATGTTCGTGGATGTCACGTGTGCCGCTGCCATGATCAGGCCCCTTCCCCATCCGTGAACGACGCCTGGTAGGCGGCGAACTCGGCCCGCTCCTCGTCGACGAGCGCGTGTCCGTCCGCGTACGCGTGCTCGAAGAGGGCGAAGCGGTCCGGATCCGGCATCGCACGCACCGCCTCACGCACTCGCCTGCCCAACGCCTCGGACTCGGTCTCCAGTTCCGCGAAAAATCCCTCGTCCGCGTGGTTTGAGGCCTCCAGGTACCGGCGAAGGCGCAGGATCGGGTCCTTCGCCTCCCAGGCCTCGCGCTCCTCGTCGGCCCGGTACTTGCTCGGGTCGTCGGAGGTGGTGTGGGCGCCCATGCGGTACGTGTAGGCCTCGACGAGCGTCGGTCCCTCGCCGCCGCGAGCCCGCTCCAGGGCCCACTTGGTGACGGCCAGCGACGCGAGCACGTCGTTGCCGTCGACCCGCACACCCGGGAAGCCGAAGCCCTGCGCGCGCTGGTAGAGCGGGACGCGGGTCTGCCTCTCGGTCGGCTCGGAGATGGCCCACTGGTTGTTCTGGCAGAAGAACACGACCGGGGCGTTGTAGACCGCGGAGAAGGTGAACGATTCGGCCACGTCGCCCTGACTGGAGGCGCCGTCGCCGAAGTAGGCGATGACCGCCGAGTCGGCGCCGTCCTTGGCGACGCCCATCGCGTAGCCCGTGGCGTGCAGCGTCTGGGAGCCGATGACGATCGTATAGAGGTGGAAGTTGTTCCCGTTGGGGTCCCAGCCGCCGTTGTTCACCCCGCGGAACATGCCGAGCAGGTTGGTCGGATCGACCCCGCGGCACCAGGCCACCCCGTGCTCGCGGTAGGTGGGGAAGACGTAGTCGTCGTCGCGCAGCGCTCGTCCCGATCCGATCTGGGCGGCCTCCTGGCCGAGCAGCGAAGCCCACAGGCCCAGCTCGCCCTGGCGCTGCAAGGAGGTGGCCTCGGCGTCGAAGCGGCGGGTGAGCACCATGTCGCGGTAGAGGCCGCGGAGCTCTTCGGGGGTGATGTCGGCGACGTACTTGTCGTACTCGGCGTTCTTGACGCGCTTGCCCTCGGGCGTCAGCAGCTGAACCAGTTCGGGCTTGGTGCTCGGGGACTTCCTCGTCCCGGCGCTGCGTCGCGGCTTGCGCGCGGCAGTGCTCTCCACGGTCACGTGTGCTCCTCCGTCGGTCCGGCCCTCGGGGTTGCCGGGAGCTGGGGGTCCCCCAGCTCGTTCAGAGCCTGGGGAAGCGGCTCACCTGTTTCCGGCACCCGTGCACGGGGTGGGTGTCACTTGGCCGGAACAGGCGTGACAGGTGCCCCGGCGAGCGCCCTGCAAGAATCACGTTACCCAGTGCGCCACATTTCTGTGAAACCCCCTTTGACCTGCGATTTTGCTTGGATTTCCAAGTAAATCGGAAAAGGCTGGAAGGGGCGCTGGTCACAGCCTTGCAGGAGGCCGGAGCAACGGCACGTTATCCCGTCGACCCAGGCCACCGGAAGAGCTTCCGCGTTCGACTTGCCGAGTGCGCGAGGAAAGGAAAGTCAGGTCATTTCTCCTCGACGTACGTGTACGGCGTACAAGCCGAGCCACTTCGAAGACACCCCGTGGCCGAAGGAGACCGACAGCGACTTACTGTGTCGATATGTGACTGTCCGTGACAACGCCCAGTTCACCGTGCCGGCCTGTGCCCTAGCATCTGGCGCGTGCCGCGCCCTCCTGTACCACCCCTCATGCCTCACGCGCCCCCGCTGGGCGCCCTCCTTCTCCAGTACGCCGCCGGATCCGCCCTCGCCTGCGATCCCGTAGGCCAAGGCCTTCTCAACCGCGGCTACCGGCTCCGCACCACCCGCGGCCGTTACTTCCTCAAGCACCACTTCGACCCCGAGACGGCCGCTCCCGAGGCGATCGCCCGCCAGCACGGCGCCACCCAGCGCCTGGCCGCCCTCGGCGTCCCGGTCGCCCCGCCCCTCCCGGCCCACGACGGCCGCACCGTCGCGGTGGTCGGCGGGCACGCCTACGCCCTCCACCCCTGGATCGAGGGCCGCCATCGCCACGGCGCCCAGCTCACCGCCGAACAGTGCGGCCGACTCGGGGCGCTGCTGGGGGTGGTGCACGCGAGCCTGGAGCGGGTGATGCCCGTGGCGGGGTGCGAGCAGGGGGAACAGGGTGCGTCGGCGGGCGGAGGAGCACGAGCCGACGAAGGCGCCCCGGACAGCGAGCCGCGCACGCCGCCGGGGGCGGGAACACGGGATGGCCGGCGCCTCGCACCGCCGGGTGGAGGAGCGCCGGACGACCGGCACCGCGCGCGGGCGGGCCGGAGCGCGCCGGGTGCAGAACGCGCCGCATCCATGCGCCATGCCTCCGCGCGTGCCCACGGCGCCCGCGCCGACAAGCCGCACGCCGGTCACCCGCACGTCCAGAACGCCGAGACCACGACCCCCGTCGACGCCGGCGCCGACCCCGCCGCCACCTTCGCGCTCATCGACGACCTCCTCGCGCGCGTGCGCGGACACCGGCCGGCCGACTCCTTCGACGAGCTGGCCCGGCACCGGCTCCTGGAGCGGCGGTCCCTGCTCGAACAGCACGTGGGACGGCGGCCTCCGCACGGCGGGCCGGTGGGCTGGGTGCACGGGGACTTCCACCCCTTCAACCTGCTCTACCGGGGCGACGCGCCCGCCGCGATCGTCGACTGGGACCGGCTCGGCGTGAAGCCCCGCGCGGAGGAGGCCGTACGCGCCGCCGCGATCTTCTTCCTACGTCCCGCGGGGACGCTCGACCTGCCGAAGGTGCGGGCGTACGCGCGCGCGTACCGGCGTGCGTCGGGAGCCACGCCCTCGGAGCTCGCGGCGGCCGCGCATCGGGTGTGGTGGGAGCGCCTCAACGACTTCTGGATGCTGCGCTGGCACTACGAGCGGGGTGACACCCGCGCGGATTCCCAGTTCCCGGCGGCGTCGGCGCTGGTGGTGTGGTGGACGCGGGAGTACGAGGCGGTGTGCGACGCGTTCGTGGGATGACGCAGCGGCCTCGGAAACGGCACGTGCGCGTGGCGCCCGTTCCCGGGGCCACGCGCACGTGAAGGGTTATGGGCGGTCAGGAGTCGCCGCCTCCGCCGCCGCCGCCTTCCGAACCCCCGACCGGGTCGCCGGTCGGGTCCACCGATGCCGTCGGCTGCGTCGCCGGATCGGTCGGCTCCGCCGTGTCCGTCGGCTCCGTCGCCGTCTCGGACGGCTGCGTCGCCGTGGGCGAAGGCGTGTACGAGGGCGTGTACGACGGCGTATAGGACGGCGTGTAGCCGGAGCCGCCGGAGTCGCCGCTGTTGTCCGTGGACGTGTCGGTCTCCTCCTCGGTCGGCTCGTCGCTCGGCGTCTCGCTGGCCGTCTGGTCGTCGGTGGACTGCGAGGTGGTCGGCGTCACGGAGGTGCCGGTGCCGCCACCGCCCCCGCCACCGCCGCCGCCGTTGAGCGCCAGGGCGACGCCCGCCGCGACGGCGATCACCGCGAGGACGGCGAGGATCCACAGCTTGCCGCGGCCGCTGCCCCGGTTGCCGTGCCCCTCGAAGCCGCCGTCGTCCCCGCCGCTGTAACCGGAGGGAAGGATCGGCTGCGGAATCTGGGTGGTGCCGGAGGAGTCGCCGGAGTGCGGCAGCACGCTGGTGCTCGCGAAGCCCGCGGAGGGCGTGCCGCGGCCGTCGTGCGCCGTCACCGGGCCGGTGTTCCAGGTGCCGGTGTGGCCGCCCTGGTCGTACAGCATCTGCAGGCCGTACTGGACGAGCCCGCGCATTTCCTCGGCCGTCTGGAAACGGTCGTCCGGCTCCTTGGCGAGCGAACGCATGACCAGGCCGTCGAGCTCGGGCGGGACGGCGTCGGAGACCTGCGACGGAGGCGTCGGGATGTCCTGGACGTGCTGGTAGACGACGGAGAGCGGGGTCTCGCCGGTGAACGGCGGCCGCAGTGCGAGGAGTTCGTACAGCAGACAACCCGTGGCGTACAGGTCGGAGCGGTGGTCGACCGCCTTGCCGAGAGCCTGCTCCGGGGAGAGGTACTGCGGGGTGCCCATGACCATGCCGGTCTGCGTCATCGTCGTGGACGCGCCGTGCAGGGCGCGGGCGATGCCGAAGTCCATGACCTTGACGGCGCCGTTGTGCGTGATGATCACGTTCGCCGGCTTGATGTCGCGGTGCACGATGCCGTGCTGGTGGGAGTAGGCGAGCGCCTCCAGGACCCCGGAGACGATGATCAGGGCCTGCTCGGGACCGGGCGCCTCGGCGTTGAGCAGCAGATCCCGGATCGTCCGTCCCTCGACGATCTCCATGACGATGTACGGCACCGACTGGCCGCCCACGAAGTCCTCACCGGAGTCGTACACGGCGACGATCGCGTGGTGGTTGAGGCCGGCCACAGACTGGGCCTCGCGCGTGAAGCGGGCCTTGGAGGTCGGGTCCTCGGCGAGGTCGGCGCGCAGCAGCTTGACCGCCACGGTGCGGCCGAGCCGTACGTCCTCGGCCGCGAACACCTCGGCCATACCGCCCCGGCCGAGTCTGCGGGTCAGCCGATATCGGCCGTCCCCCACCAGTCCGCCGTTACCCCACAGCTCCGGCGCATCTGACATTCCGCCGCCAGTCGCCTCGGGGTCGGACGGGCCCTGAGCGCGCTGCTGCTGTGCCATCGGTCCTCGCCGTCGTTTCTGCCCGCGGTGCGCGCGGTGTTGTCACGGTCTCCGTCGGCCACGCTACAGCCTTCGCGCAAGCCGCCGGTCCGGGATGAGCCCAGGGACCGGCCCGAGACGGACCGGCCATCAAACCTGTATGACGTCTCGGCGTGCAAATCCTGTGTACCGGCCGTGGGGCACCTGTAACGCCCGCGCGACCTTTCTTTCGCGTACGGTCACGGAACGGGCACCTCGCTTCCGCGGGGACGGGCGGCCCGGAACCGGACTGCGTGGCCAAGGTCACGCCCGCTGCTCCCCGGCACGCCGACCGGGCACGGGCCTCCCCCGGAAGAAGAACCCGAACGAGCGTTTCCCACCGGCGCCATGAAGGGCCCGGCAGCGTCGGCTGCCGAACCCTTCTCAGGTCGGGGGGGGGTTACAGGTACGGCCCGCCCGAGCGGCCGCCGGCGCGCGGGTCGAGACCTTCCTCATGGCCGCCGACGCCAGGGGGCAGCGCGCGGCGCATCTGCTCCAGCTGAGCCCGCGCGGCCATCTGCTGGGCGAACAGCGTGGTCTGGATCCCATGGAAGAGCCCCTCGAGCCAGCCCACCAACTGGGCCTGGGCGATGCGCAGTTCCGCATCACTCGGGGTCACGTCCTCGTTGAAGGGCAGGGAGAGCCGCTCCAGCTCCTCCACGAGTTCGGGGGCCAGACCGTCCTCCAGCTCCTTCACCGAGCTGGCGTGGATCTCCTTGAGCCGCGCCCGGCTGGCCTCGTCGAGAGGAGCCGCACGCACCTCTTCGAGCAGCTGCTTGATCATGCTGCCGATCCGCATGACCTTCGCGGGCTGCTCGACCATCTCCGTGACCGGAACCTCGCGGGAATCGTCGTCACCCCCGCCGCCCAGTGCCATCCCGTCCTGGCCCACGACCAGGATCTGGGGACTTTCCGGCGAACCTTCGTTCCTCGGCATCTCCATGCCGCCATTCTCTCGCACCCGTACACCTCACCCGTGAGGTGCCCCCGCTACACGCTGATCCACCGTCCGCGCAGCGGATCGCTCCCATGGCGCCGCCCGGAATGCCGGTCTCCTGACTGAATGCCAGTCTTGTCCCGTGACTCCCTGGCTACGTGCGACGGTACTGGCGATCGTGGTGGGCTCGAGCACCGTCGTCCTGCCGCCGGGCGGCCGGCTGCAGGGGACCCCTCAGGCCTACGGCGCCGAGTTGCCGTCGCTCACCTCAGCAGGCCCGACGAGCTCGGGCCGCCCGCGCGGTGCCGCGAACGCGTCACCTTCCTTCACCGACTCGCGGTCGCCGGCCCGGCTGCCTGCCCACCGGCCGCTACGGAGGGCCGACTGGTCCCTCGCCACCGGGACCCCGCCGCGCACCGCCCCGAGCTCGCCGGCCTCCCCCTCCGGCACCCCGTCGAGCGCGGTCGAGGCTCACGGACCGCGGCACCCCGACAGGAGCCCCGTGCCCTCCGTGCCCGCCGGCCCCTCGGGTTCCCCGCGGGGCCATGGCCCGGAGCGTGCCTCGCCCTCGGCCTCCCTCGCTCCCTCCCCCTCTGCCGCCACCCCGTCCCGTGCCGGAAGCCGTGCGGGTGAGGGGCGGGAGCGGCCGGGGCGGCGGGAGGAGCCGGCGGAGGAGGAGGACGCGGACGCTGAGGACAGGGAATCCGGGGGGACCGATGCCGGGGACGGTGACCGCACCGCCCTGCCGGAGCCGCCTCCGGGGACCGCCCCGGCATCGTCACGACCCGCGCAGCAGCCCGCGGCCGTGCCCAAGGTGTTCATCCTGCCGCTCGGCACCGGGCTGGTGCTGGTCGGGCTGGGGCTCGGGCTCGGCCTGTTCGCACTGCGGCTTCGGCGCGGGTAGGGCCGTGTGGGAACGCCTATGGCGTGACCAGCAGGACCTTGCCGATGTGGCCGCTCTCCTCGACGACCCGGTGCGCGGCGGCCGCGTCGCTCATCGGCAGCTCGCGGTCGACGACGGGACGGATGTGCCCGGCGTCCAGCAGTGGCCACACATGCTCGCGTACGGCCGCCACGATCGCCGTCTTCTCCTCCAGCGGCCGCGCCCGCAGCGAGGTCGCGCTGATCGCGGCGCGCTTGTTCAGCAGCGTGGCGATGTTCAGCTCGCCCTTGATGCCGCCCTGCATGCCGATGATCGCGAGCCGTCCGTTGACGGCGAGTGCCGTGACGTTCCGGTCGAGGTACTTCGCGCCCATGTTGTCGAGGATGACGTCGGCGCCCGCTCCGTCGGTTGCCTTCTTCACCTCCTCGACGAAGTCCTGTTCCCGGTAGTTGATCAGGATGTCCGCGCCGAGCTCGGCACAGCGGTCCAGCTTCTCCGGCGTGCCCGCGGTCACCGCTACCTTGGCGCCCACGGCCTTGGCGAGCTGGATCGCCATCGTGCCGATGCCGCTGGAGCCGCCGTGCACCAGCAGGGTCTCGCCGGGGCGCAGGTGGGCGACCATGAAGACGTTCGACCAGACCGTGCAGACCACCTCGGGCAGCGCGGCCGCCCGCCGCACGTCGAGGCCCTTGGGCACGGGCAGCAGCTGTCCGGCCGGTACGGCGACCTTCTCCGCGTAGCCGCCGCCCGCGAGCAGCGCGCACACCTCGTCGCCGACGGCCCAGCCGGAGACACCGGGGCCGATCTCGGCGATCCGCCCGGAGCATTCCAGGCCGGGGTAGGGGGAGGCGCCGGGCGGGGGGTTGTAGAAGCCCTGTCGTTGCAGGATGTCGGCGCGGTTGACGGCGCCGGCCACCACGTCGACCAGCACCTCGCCCTCGCCGGCCGTGGCATCCGGCACCTCGCTCCAGACCAGCGCCTCGGGCCCACCGGGTTCGGGAATCGTGATCGCATGCATGCGCCCGACGCTACTCCTCGTGCTCCGCGATCCCTCG
The DNA here is from genome assembly GCF_030816965.1 of Streptomyces canus. Lineage (NCBI taxonomy): Bacteria > Bacillati > Actinomycetota > Actinomycetes > Kitasatosporales > Streptomycetaceae > Streptomyces > Streptomyces canus. The sequence goes on along the minus strand of NZ_JAUSYQ010000002.1, from coordinate 5,187,611 downwards.
GCTCCCGCCGCTGCTCGGTCCGCGGTCCCATGCGGTCTCCGTCTTTGGACCGGTCCCCCTGAAATTCGCTGTGCACCACCGATGAGTTTGCGTGACGGTAAAGGTCTCCCCATGCGTAGCTCAAAAACGCGGAAGGACATCCCACCATGAGCCAGCACACGTCAGGCCTGGCCATCGAAACCGCGGGCCTGGTGAAGACGTTCGGCGAGACCAGGGCCGTCGACGGAGTCGATCTCGCCGTGCCGGCCGGCACGGTCTACGGCGTCCTCGGCCCGAACGGCGCCGGCAAGACCACCACCGTGAAGATGCTCGCCACCCTGCTCAGGCCCGACGGCGGCGAGGCCCACGTCTTCGGCCACGACGTCGTCCGCGAGGCCGACGAGGTCCGCGGCCGGGTCAGCCTCACCGGCCAGTACGCCTCCGTCGACGAGGACCTCACCGGCACCGAGAACCTGGTCCTGCTGGGCCGCCTCCTCGGCCACCACAAGAAGGCCGCACGCGAACGTGCCGGGCAGCTCCTGGAAGCCTTCGGTCTTTCGGACGCGGCCGGGAAGCAGGTCAAGCACTACTCCGGCGGCATGCGGCGCCGTATCGACATCGCCGCGTCCATCCTCAACACACCCGAACTGCTCTTCCTCGACGAGCCGACCACCGGCCTCGATCCACGCAGCCGCAACCAGGTCTGGGACATCGTGCGCGCGGTCGTCGCCCAGGGCACCACCGTGCTGCTGACCACGCAGTATCTGGACGAGGCCGACCAGTTGGCCTCCCGGATCGCCGTCATCGACCACGGCCGGGTGATCGCCGAGGGCACGAAGGGCGAGCTGAAGGCCTCGGTGGGCGCCGGGACCGTACATCTGCGTCTGAGGGACGGCGGGCAACGGCCCGAGGCGGCGGAGATCCTACGACGGGCCCTGGACGCCCAGGTGCAGCTGGAACCCGACCCGGTCGCACTGACGGCCCGGCTCGGCTCGGCGACCGGTGACACCGCCGCCGAACAGGCCTCGCGCGCCCTCGCCGAACTGGCCCGCACCGGGATCACCGTCGACAACTTCTCGCTGGGCCAGCCCAGCCTGGACGAGGTCTTCCTCGCCCTCACCGGACACGACACGCACGACACCCGCAACGCCCACGGCGCCCGCGACGACAAGGACGAGGTGGCGGCATGAGCACCGCGACACAGACCGAGGCCCAGGACCTCGCCCCCGTCAGCGCGGAGTCGCTGGCCGCGCTGCTGGTCACCGGGGAGCGTCCGCCGCGCCCGAGCGCCCTGTCGGCCTCGCTGACCTTCGGCTGGCGGGCGATCCTCAAGATCAAGCATGTGCCGGAGCAGCTCTTCGACGTCACCGCGTTCCCGATCATGATGGTGCTGATGTACACGTACCTGTTCGGGGGCGCCCTGGCCGGGTCCCCGAAGGAGTACATCCAGTTCCTGCTGCCGGGCATCCTGGTGATGTCGGTCGTGATGATCACGATGTACACCGGTGTCTCGGTGAACACCGACATCGAGAAGGGCGTCTTCGACCGGTTCCGCACGCTGCCGATCTGGCGGCCGTCGGTGATGGTCGGCTATCTGCTCGGCGATGCCCTGCGCTACACGATCGCGTCCGTCGTGATGCTCACCGTCGGTGTGATCCTCGGCTATCGCCCGGACGGCGGCTTCGGTGGTGTGGTCGCCGGGATCGCCCTGCTCGTCGTGTTCTCGTTCGCCTTCTCGTGGATCTGGACGATGTTCGGTCTGCTGCTGCGCACCGAGAAGTCGGTGATGGGCGTCAGCATGATGGTGATCTTCCCGCTGACCTTCCTGTCCAACGTCTTCGTCGACCCTCGCACGATGCCGGGCTGGCTCCAGGCCTTCGTCAACAACAGCCCGATCACCCATCTGTCCTCGGCCGTACGTGCGTTGATGGCGGGCGACTGGCCTGCCGACGAGATCGCCTGGTCGCTGGGGTGGGCGGGCCTGTTCGTCGCGGTCTTCGGGCCGGTCACCATGCGGCTCTACAACCGCAAGTGATCACTGCGAGGGCATCGGAGGCAGCGGGTGCGCGTCGGGTGCCACCTGGGTGCCCGGCGTCGCGCGCACGATCGTGATCAGCCGGTCCGTCAGCTCCAGCGTCCCGATGGCCGAATCGTCGTAGCCGAGCACCCGGTGCCCGCGCAGAACGCTCACCACCAGGTCGTCCGTCTCCCTCGGATGCCTTCCCACCTCGGCCTTTATGACCGGCCGTTCGACGATGTCGAGCCCGCTGCCCTGCTGGATGAGGTCCTCCATCACCATGCCGGCGGCGGGGCTGAGCACCGAAAGACCGAGGAGCCGGCCGGCCGCACTGGCGCTGGTGATGACCGCGTCGGCACCGGACTGCTTGAGCAGCGGCGCGTTCTCCTCCTCGCGCACGGCGGCGACGATCTTGGCGCCCTTGTTGAGCTGCCGGGCGGTCAGGGTCACGAGTACGGCCGTGTCGTCGCGCTGGGTGGCGATGATGATCTTCCGTGCCCTGTGCACCTCGGCACGCTTGAGCACCTCACTGCGTGTGGCGTCCCCGACGACGCCCGCATAGCCGTCGGCGGTCGCGGCGTCGATCGCCTTGCTGCTGGGGTCGACCACCACGACCTGCTCCTTCTTCAGACCCGTCGCGCAGACGGTCTGAATCGCCGACCGGCCCTTGGTGCCGAAGCCGACGACGACGGTGTGGTCGCGCAAGGTGGACCTCCAGCGGTTGAGCCGCCACTCCTCACGGGTGCGTTCGGTGAGGACTTCGAGCGTCGTGCCGACCAGGATGATCAGGAACAGCACACGCAGGGGCGTGATGACGAAGATGTTGGTGAGCCGGGCGGCATCGCTGACCGGGGTGATGTCGCCGTATCCGGTGGTGGAGAGGGTGACGGTCGCGTAGTACCAGGCGTCGAGGAGGTCGACGGACTGGTCGGAGTTGTCGTTGTAGCCGTCACGGTCGGCGTAGACGATCAGGGCAGTTGCCGCGAGGACCAGCAGGGCCATCAGCACCCGCTTGGCGACCTGGCGGAACGGGTGCTCCACCACCTTGCGCGGCAGCTTCACCTTGTGGGTCACGAGATGCTCGTCCGCCTGGCGGGCGATCGCGTCATGGCCCGGAAGTTTCACGTGAAACACACCCCGATTCCGGCGGACGCCCAGGGCAGATCGAGCAGTTCGGCCTCCTGCCCCGGCCGGGCACCCCCGGGCGGTACGACGGCGAGGGCGTCGGCGGCCGCGATGCCCCGCAGCATGGCCGGGCCGTTGTAGTGCAGGGGAACCGCACGGTCACCGCGCAGGACGACCGGGACGAGCCGGGTGTCGTACGGATGACCGTGGGCCTCGTCCCTCAGGGGCAGCGTGTACGGCTCCGGGGCCGGGCGGGCGGCCAGGGTGCGCAGCAGCGGCTCGGCGAGCGTGAGCAGGCCGGAGACCGCCGCCAGGGGATTGCCGGGCAGGCCGACGAGGTGCTGGTTCTCCTTGGTGCGGGCCAGCAGCATGGGGTGGCCGGGGCGCACCTTGACGCCGTCGACCAGGAGTTCGGCGCCGATACGGTCAAGGACGGGGTGGACGTGGTCGACGGGTCCGGCCGCGGTGCCGCCGGTCGTGACGATCACGTCGGCGTCGGAGCGAGTGACCGCCTTGTGCAGGGCGGCGGCGGAGTCACCGAGCCGGCGTACGGCGGTGACCTCGGCGCCGAGCGCGCGCAGCCAGGGCGGGAGCATCGGCCCGAGCGCGTCCCGGATCAGGCCGTCGCGCGGAGCACCCTCGGTGAGCAACTCGTCGCCGAGGACGAGGACTTCGACGCGGGGGCGGGGGACAGCGGTGAGGGTGTCGTATCCGGCGGCCGCGGCAAGACCGAGGACGGCCGGGGTGACGAGGGCGCCGGGCGGCAGGAGCTGGTCGCCCTTACGGCACTCCTGTCCGCGCGGGCGGATGTCCTGGCCGTGGACGACCTCCCGGGTGGCGTGCAGCCTGCCCTTCTCGTCGGTCTGTCCGTGCTCGCTGCGCAGGACGGCGGTGGTGTCCGGGGGGATGCGGGCGCCGGTGGCGATCCGGGCCGCCTCGCCGTCGGTGAGGGGCGCGGGCTCGGCGTGTCCGGCCAGTACGCCCTCGTCCCGCACGGCCCAGGGGCCGGGTCCCGCGACCGCCCAGCCGTCCATGGCCGAGGTATTGAAGGAGGGGAGGTCGGTGAGGGCGTCGAGGGGAGCGGCCAGGGTGAGGCCGAGGGCGTCCTCGAGCCGCACGGAGACGGGGGCGCGGCGGGCGCTGCGGGTCACGGTACGGGCGGCCCGGGCGGCCGTGGCGCGGGCCTCTGTCCAGGGGGTCGCCTTGTGGCGGGCGCCCGGTTCGGACGCGCGGCCGGAGGCCTGGGCAGGGGGGACCGGGGCGCGGTGGGCGGCACCGTTGTCTTCCTTCACCAGCGCCAGTGCCTCCTCGACGTCGAACTCGTCGGCGTCCTCGCCGCTCCGCAGGGACCGGGCGGTCATCCGACGTCCGGGCGGGTGTCGGGGCCCCCGTCGGGCGTGGCGGCGGTGTCGCCTTCGGTCTCGTCGGCCCAGCGCAGGGCCAGGGCCGCGGCCTTGCGGGAGGCCTCGGCGACGGCCTCGGGACCACCGCCTGCCTGCGCGGCGGCGTAGCCGACAAGGAAGGTGGTCAGTGGTGCCGCGGGCCTGGCCACGCCGTGCGCGGCGTCACGGGCGAGGTCGAGCAGCACGCCGGTGTCGACGTCGAGCTCGAGGCCCAGTTCGTCCTTGACTGCGGAAATCCATTCATCCAACACGTGCCCATGCTCCCTGATGCGTGCCCTGGCGGTGGCGATGTCGTCCCAGGTGTCGCAGTCGAAGGACGCGACGGGGTCGGGGACGCGGGTGAGGTCGAGCGTGGCGGTCAGCCGGCGCAGCGGAAGGCCGGTGAGAGCGCCGTGCTCCTTGGTGAGCGCGGCGAGTTCGTGGCGCAGCGAGGTCGCACGGTACGCGGCCACCAGTGGCTGGTCGCGGCCGTCGGCGTCGGTGAGCAGCACGCCGTCGGCGCCGCCCGTGCGCAGAACGGTCAGCAGCAGCCGTGCGGTGCCCTCCTGGAGGAAGGGCAGGTCGGCGGAGAGCACCAGGACGTACCGCGCCGTGGTGTGCCGCAGGCCGGCGTCCAGGGCGGCCAGCGGGCCGCCGCCGGGCGGGTCCTCGCGGGCCCAGGTCACCGGCCGGGCGGTGGGGCGGGGGTCGGCGACGACGACGGTGGTGCCCGCGTCGGCGCAGGCGGCGAGGACGCGGTCGAGCAGGGCGCGTCCGCCCACCCGCACACCGGGCTTGTCCGCGCCGCCGAGCCGCCGGGCGGCGCCCCCGGCGAGCACCACCACGTCGTACACGGGACCGGCGCCTGGAACGCGCGAGGGCTCGTACGAGGTCACCCCCCGAGTATGCGTGCCGCCGCGATCACAGGGAACGTGCGGCGGCGCCGCGATCGTGCCGCGCGGGTGCCGGCGCCGCGGTCACAGGGTGCGCAGCAGGACCGCCGGCTGTTCCACGCAGTCCGCCACATAGCGCAGGAAGCCGCCCGCGGTGCCGCCGTCGCACACCCGGTGGTCGAAGGTGAGCGAGAGCTGGACGACCTGGCGCACCGCCAGCTCGCCCTCGTGCACCCACGGTTTGGGGACGATGCGGCCGACGCCGAGCATGGCGGCCTCGGGGTGGTTGATGATCGGCGTGGAGCCGTCGACGCCGAACACGCCGTAGTTGTTCAACGTGAAGGTGCCGCCCGTGAGGTCCGCGGGGGTGAGGGTGCCGGTGCGGGCCGCCTCGGTCAGCCGGGCGAACTCCGCGGACAGGGCCTCGGCGTCACGCGTGTGTGCGTCCTTCACGACCGGCACGACCAGTCCCCGCTCGGTCTGCGCGGCGAACCCCAGATGCACGGCGTCCAGCCGGACGATCTCCCTGGCCGCCGTGTCCACGGTGGAGTTGAGCTCGGGGAAGCGGGAGAGGGCGGCGGTGCAGATCCGGGCGAGCAGCGCGAGCAGGGAGATCTTCGGAGCGCCGGTCGCGTTCATCGCGGCACGCGCCCGCATGAGTTCCGTCGCGTCGGCGTCCACCCAGCAGGTGGCGTCGGGGATCTCGGTCCGACTCCGCGAGAGCTTGTCGGCCACGGCGCCCCGGACACCCTTGAGGGGGACGCGGGTCTCTCCGGGGGTTGTCGCGGTTGTCGCAGGGGCTGTCGCCGGGGTGGCGGCCGGCACGGGTGCCGTACGCGTCTGTACGGCGGCGGCCCGCAGGGCGTACTCGACGTCCGCCCGCAGGATCAGTCCGTCGGGGCCGGAGCCGGTGAGCTCCTTGAGGTCGAGGCCGTTCTCGCGCGCGAGCCGGCGCACCAGGGGCGAGATCACGGGCACGGGCCCGTCCGCCACGGCCTCGGGCGCACCGGCCCGACCGGCCGCGGTGGCCCCGGACTCGTCCACCCTTGCGGTCGCCACCGCCCCGGACGCGTCCCGTCCGGGCGTCTGTGCCCGGGGCCCGCCGTCCGGCTCCCCGACCGGCTCGGCGGCGACGCTCCGGCCGTTCGCGGCCGTGGGCACGGCGGGTGTCGGCCGTACCCTCCGTCGCCGCGCGGGTGCCTCCGAGGTGCCGTACCCGACAAGTACGTTGCCCGAGCCTCCCGCCGAACCGGTGGATGCCTCGGTCGAACCTGTGGATGCCTCGGTCGAACCGCCGGGGGCTGCCGCTCCGACCGCCACCGTGATCAGCGGTGCCCCCACCGGGAGCTCGCTGCCCTCCTCACCGAAGCGGGCCGTGACGACTCCGGCGTAGGGGCACGGGACGTCGACCATCGCCTTGGCCGTCTCGACCTCGACGACCGGCTGGTCGACCGCGACGACGTCGCCGACCTCCACCAGCCAGCGGACGATCTCCGCCTCGGTCAGGCCCTCGCCGAGATCCGGCAGCCTGAACTCCAGCACCTGCGCCATCAGCTCTCCGCCTCCCATTGCAGACGCCCCACGGCGTCCAGGATCCGGTCCACGCCGGGCAGATGATGACGCTCCAGCATCGGCGGCGGATAGGGGATGTCGAACCCGGCCACGCGCAGCACCGGCGCCTCCAGATGGTGGAAGCAGCGCTCCGTGACCCGGGCCGCGATCTCCCCGCCCGGTCCGCCGAACCCGCCCGACTCGTGCACGACGACCGCCCGCCCGGTCCGCCGTACCGAGGCCGAGACCGTGTCGTCGTCGAACGGCACCAGTGAGCGCAGGTCGACGACTTCGAGGTCCCACCCCTCCTCCCGCGCGGCCTCGGCGGCTTCGAGGCACACGGGTACCGACGGGCCGTACGTGATGAGTGTGGCGCTCCGGCCCGAGCGCCGCACCACCGCGCGGCCTATCGGTTCAACGGTCCGGGGATCGTCCGGGTTCCAGGAGTCCTTCGACCAGTACAGCCTCTTGGGCTCCAGGACGACGACCGGGTCGTCGGAGGCGATGGCGGCGCGCATCAGGCCGTAGGCGTCGGCGACGGTCGCGGGCGTGACGACGTGGAGCCCCGGCGTCGCCATGTAGTACGCCTCGGAGGAGTCGCTGTGGTGCTCGACCCCGCCGATGCCTCCGCCGTAGGGGACCCGGATGGTGATCGGCAGCGGCATCGCCCCGCGCGTGCGGTTGCGCATCTTCGCCACATGGCTGATCAGCTGCTCGAACGCCGGGTACGCGAAGGCGTCGAACTGCATCTCCACGACCGGCCGCAGTCCGTACATCGCCATGCCGACGGCCGTGCCGAGGATGCCCGCCTCGGCGAGCGGGGTGTCCGTGCAGCGGTCCTCGCCGAACTCCTTGGCGAGCCCGTCGGTGACCCGGAAGACACCGCCGAGGGTGCCGACGTCCTCGCCCATGACGTGCACGGTGGGGTCGGCCGCCATCGCGTCGCGCAGCGCGCGCGTGAGGGCCTGCGCCATGGTGGCCGGCTTGAGGGCGACGGTGGTCATCGGCGCGTACCCCCGTGAGAGTCGTGCTCGGCTTCGAGCTCGGCACGCAACTGGGCCTGCTGCTCGCGTAGTTGCGGGGTGGGCTCGGCATAGACATGGGCGAACAGGTCCATGGGGTCGAGGACCGGGTCCTGGTTCATGCGCTGGCGCAGCCCGGCGGCGAACTCCTCGGCGTCCTGGCGCACGGCCTCGATGCCGGCCTCGTCGATCAGGCCGCGCTCGGTCAGCTCGTGCTCCAGGAGGGCGATCGGGTCGTGCCCTCGCCAGGTCTCGACCTCGGCGTCGCCGCGGTAGCGGGTCGCGTCGTCGGCGTTGGTGTGGGCGTCCACGCGGTAGGTGATCGCCTCCACCAGGGTGGGGCCGCCGCCCGCGCGCGCGTGGCGTACGGCGGCGCTGAGGACCTCGTGCACGGCGGCCACGTCGTTGCCGTCGACCAGCCGGCCCGGCATGCCGTAGCCGACGGCCTTGTGGGCCAGCGACGGGGCCGCGGTCTGCTTGGCGAGCGGGACGGAGATCGCGAAGCCGTTGTTCTGGACCAGGAAGACCACCGGGGCCTGCCAGACGGCGGCGAAGTTCAGCGCCTCGTGGAAGTCGCCCTCGCTGGTGCCGCCGTCGCCGACCATGGCGAGCGCGACCACGTCGTCGCCCTTGAGGCGCGGCGGCGTGCGCGAGGCCGACGGCGTGCGGGAGCTGGGTGGCGAGAGGGGTGCACAGGGGAGCCACGCGGTGTTCGCGCGGGTCGTAGCCGGTGTGCCAGTCGCCGCGCAGGAGGGTCAGCGCCTGCACGGGGTCCAGGCCACGGGCGACGGCGGCGAGGGTGTCGCGGTAACTGGGGAAGAGCCAGTCACGGTCCTGAAGGGCCAGCGCGGCGGCGACCTCGCAGGCCTCCTGTCCGGTGCTGGACGGGTACACGGCGAGGCGGCCCTGCTTGGTGAGGGCGGTGGCCTGCGTGTTGTAGCGGCGGCCGCGCACCAGCTCGGCGTACAGGCGGCGCAGCAGGGCCGGGTCGGCCTTCGCGGCCGCGTCGGTGCCGAGGACGCGTCGTGGCTCCGCGTCGGGCAGCAGGGGCGCGGGGTCCGTGCGGGGCTGCCAAGCGGGCGGCGGCGCTGGCCGGTACGCGCCCCGCTGCTCCATGACCGTCATGACGGCACCTCCTCGTGGGAGCGGCTGGTGGCGCACCACGGGTGTGTGAAGCGCCTCACCTACCGATTGTTCGGTCGTCGGCACATTTTGGCTACCGGCCCCCTCAGGCTGTGGACAAACGGTTCTCCACAGCCTCCAATGAACGCAGTACGTCCATGACAGGGAGGCGGGGGGACATGGCATCTGAACAAATGGCCGAAGGCCCGGAGAGCGGCGCCCCCCTCCCGCCCCCGCGTCCGCTCGACGCCATCGATCAGGACATCCTCCAGATGCTCCAGGCGGACGGCCGCGCGTCGATAAGGTCGGTCGCCGAACGGGTCCATGTCTCGCGCGCCAACGCCTACGCGCGGATCAACCGGCTCGTCGAGGACGGCGTCATCCGCGGCTTCGGAGCTCGCGTCAACCACGAGCGCGCGGGCCAGGGCACCTCGGCGTACATCACCCTGAAGATCGTCCAGAACTCCTGGCGAACGGTCCGAGAACAGCTCAGACAGCTGCCCGGGGCCTCCCACATCGCTCTGGTCGGCGGGGACTTCGACGTGCTGCTCCTCGTCCACACGTCCGACAACAGATCCCTGCGCGAGCTGGTCCTGACCCGCCTCCAGGCGATCCCGGAGGTCCTCAGCACCCGCACCCTCCTGGTATTCGAGGAGGAGGACCTGGAACCGCAGGGCTGAGGTCAGGACTGTTCGCGCAGCCCCGAGAACACCAACTGCGCCACCGCGTCGGCTACTTCGCGCTCGTTCATCCCTCGCCCGTCCGGGCGGTACCACTCCACGATGGAGTTGATCATGCCGAAGACCAGGCGGGTCGCGAGGCGTACCTCCACGTCGCCGCGTACGTCGCCGTCCGCGGCCGCCGCCTTCAGGAGCTCGGCGACCTGGTGGTCGAAGTCACGGCGGCGCTCCAGGGCCCAGCGCTCGGTGCCGGTGTTGCCGCGCACACGCAGCAGCAGGGTGACGTACGGGAGTTCGGCGATCAGCACCTCGACCATGCGCCGCACGACGTACTCCAGGCGGGCGGAGGCACGGCCCACGCGCGCGTGCTCCTCGTCGAGGATCCCGAAGAGGCCGTCCAGGGCCCGGCTGACGGCCCGGCGCAGGAGCTCCTCCTTGCCGGACACATGGTGGTAGATCGACGACTTGGAGATACCGGCCGCCTTGGAGAGGTGCTCCATGGAGGTGCCGTCGTAGCCGCGCTCGTTGAAGATCTGGACGGCGACGGACAGCAGCGTCTCCGGGGTGTACGTGTCCCGCTTGGCGGTCGTCATGAGGTGCTGCCCTCCCGCTTGTCGGAGGCGTACGCGTGGCGGTACAGCGCGAGCGAGGGTGCGTACCGCCCGGAGGGGTCGCGCAGGTGCAGGTCGTCGAGGAGGGCGTAGGCCCAGTTGCGGCCGAGCCTGCGGCTCCACTCGAACGGGCCGAGGGGATAGTTCACCCCGAGCCGCATCGCGGTGTCGATGTCCTCCTGGGTGGCCACGCCCTTGGCGACGGCGTCGTGCGCGAGGTCGACGATGCGGGCGACCGTGCGGGCGACGATCATGCCGGGCACGTCACCGATGACGCTGACGTCCTTTCCGAGCGCCTGGAAGAGCCCGACGGCCTCGGCGAGGGTCTGCTGCGAGGTGTCCTGGGAGGCGGACAGCGCGATGCGCGTGGCCCTGCGGTAGTCGAGGGCGAGGTCGAAGTAGACGACGTCCCGGAACTCCACCGAGGTCTGCCCGTCGGCGAGGGCGAGCTGGCCGCCACTCGGCATGACCAGCCGGGTGCCGTGGTCCTCCTCGTCCTCGCGGACCGGAATGCCCGCCTCGCGGATGAGGGCGAGCAGTTCGGACGCGGGGCCCAGGTCGCCCTCGGCGACGACGTACGCGGGCGCCTGGGCCGGCTCCGCGGTGTGCGGCTCGTCGCGCTCGGCGCCGTCCGTGTAGTCGTACCAGCCCTGTCCGCTCTTGCGGCCGAGCCGGCCCGACTCGACCAGACGCTGCTGGGCCAGCGAGGGCGTGAAGCGCACGTCCTGGAAGAAGGCCCGCCACACGGAGTGCGTCACGGACTCGTTGACGTCCTGCCCGATCAGGTCGGTCAGTTCGAACGGGCCCATCTTGAAGCCGCCGCACTCACGCAGGACCGCGTCGATGGTGGCGGGCTCGGCGCCCTGGGCCTCGTAGACCGCGAACGCCTCGGCGTAGAAGGGCCGCGCGATGCGGTTGACGATGAAGCCCGGGGTGTCGGCGCAGGCGACCGGCGTCTTGCCCCACGCGCGTGCCATCTCGTACGCGCGCGTGGCCGAGGAGACGTCGGTGGCGAACCCGGAGACGACCTCGACCAGCGGCAGCAGCGGGGCGGGGTTGAAGAAGTGCAGGCCCACGAAGCGGCCCGGGTGGCGCAGGGCGCCGGCGATGGCCGTCACCGACAGGGAGGAGGTGTTGGTGGCGAGCAGACAGTCCTCGACGACGATGTCCTCCAGCTCCCGGAAGAGCTGCTGTTTGACGTCCAGTCGCTCCAGGACGGCCTCGATGACCAGGGTGCAGTCCGCGAGGTCGGTGAGGTGCTCCGCGGCCGCGAGACGGGCGCGCGCCGCATCCCGGTCGGCGGCGGTGAGCCGGTCCTTCTCGACGAGCCGGTCCAGCCGGGCACCGATCGCATCGGCCGCCTCCCGGGCACGGCCGGGGGCGGCGTCGTACAGCCGTACGCGATGCCCGGCGACCAGCGCGACCTGGGCGATGCCCTGGCCCATGGTGCCGGTGCCGACGACGGCCACGGGGCTGCTGAGGTCGAGTCCTGTCATGTGCGCGATCCTCCCGCACGGGGTTTTCCACAGATGCGGCGGACCCCCTTGTCCCGACCGATCGTTCGGTTACTCTAACTCTGTCTGGCTGTTCCTGCCCATGTTTCTGCCCAGGTCATGAGCTCGACGAAGAGTTCGAAAGACGAGGAGTTGGTCCCGCATGGCCGCCGAACTGACCGTCCACCAGCTGATCGCCAAGCACCGGCCCACCCTCGACCAGGCCCTCGAAGCGATCCGCACCCGCGCGTACTGGTCCCCGCACCCGGAGCATCCCAAGGCCTACGGCGAGCACGGCAGCCTCGACATGGCGGCGGGCAAGGCAGCCTTCGACGCCCTCCTGGGCACCCGCCTCGACCTCGTCCAGCCCGGCACGGACGACTTCGTGGGCGGTGAGGTCTCGCCGTACGGCATCGAGCTGGGCGTCGAGTACCCGCACGCGGACGTGGACGTGCTGCTGCCCGCGATGAAGGCGGGCCAGAAGGCGTGGCGGGACGCGGGTGCGGAGATCCGCGCGGTGGTGTGCCTGGAGATCCTCAAGCGGATCAGCGACCGGACCCACGAGTTCGCCCATGCGGTCATGCACACCAGCGGCCAGGCGTTCATGATGGCGTTCCAGGCCGGCGGCCCGCACGCGCAGGACCGCGGTCTGGAGGCGGTGGCGTACGCATACGTCGAGCAGGTCCGCACACCCGACACCGCGGAGTGGACCAAGCCGCAGGGCAAGCGCGACCCGCTCGCGCTCACCAAGCAGTTCACGCCGGTCCCGCGCGGGATCGGCCTGGTCATCGGCTGCAACACCTTCCCGACGTGGAACGGCTATCCGGGCCTGTTCGCCTCCCTGGCCACCGGCAACGCGGTCCTGGTGAAGCCCCACCCGCGCGCGGTGCTGCCGCTCGCGCTCACGGTCCAGGTCGCGCGGGACGTCCTGAGCGAGGCCGGCTTCGACCCGAACCTGGTGGCGCTCACCGCCGAGCGCCCCGGCGAGGGCATCGCGAAGACCCTGGCCACTCGCCCGGAGATCCGGATCATCGACTACACCGGCTCGACGGCGTTCGGCGACTGGCTGGAGGCCAACGCCCGTCAGGCGCAGGTCTACACGGAGAAGGCCGGCGTCAACTCGGTGCTCGTGGAGTCGGCCGACGACTACAAGGGGATGCTCACCAACCTGGCCTTCTCGTTGTCGCTGTACAGCGGCCAGATGTGCACGACCCCGCAGAACCTGCTGATCCCCCGGGACGGCATCCGCACCGACGAGGGTCCCAAGACCTTCGACGAGGTCGTCGCCGACCTGGCCCGCTCCGTCGACGGCCTCCTCGGCGACGACGCGCGCGCGAACGCCCTGCTGGGCGCGATCGTCAACCCGGACGTGAAGGCCCGCCTGGAGGCCGCGGCGGGGTTGGGAGAAGTCGCCCTGGCGTCGCGGGAGATCGCCAACCCGGAGTTCCCGGGCGCGGTCGTCCGCACCCCCGTCGTCGTCAAGCTGGACGGAGCCAAGCCGGACGACGAGGCCGCCTACATGAGCGAGTGCTTCGGGCCGGTGTCCTTCGCCGTAGCGGTGGACTCGGCTTCCGACGCGGTCGAGTTGCTGCGCCGGACGATTCGCGAGAAGGGCGCCATGACGGTCGGCGCGTACACCACCGACGAGGAGGTCGAACAGGCCGTCCAGGAGGTCTGCCTGGAGGAGGCGGCCCAGTTGTCGCTGAACCTCGTGGGCGGGGTCTACGTCAACCAGACGGCCGCGTTCTCCGACTTCCACGGATCGGGGGGCAACCCCGCGGCGAACGCCGCGCTGTGCGACGGGGCGTTCGTCGCGAACCGGTTCCGGGTGGTCGAGGTGCGCCGGGAGGCCTAGGACCCGCCGAGGCTCCAGTGGTAGAGCGTCATCGCCACGCTTGTCGCCAGGTTGTAGCTGGAGACCTGGGCGCGCATCGGCAGCGCCACCAGATGACCGGCACGCGCGCGGAGTTCGGGCGACAGCCCGCTGCGCTCCGAGCCGAAGGCGAGGACGGCGTCGTCCGGGAGCTTCACGCCCCGGATGTCGTCGCCCTCCGGGTCCAGGGCGAACACCGGGCCGGGCGGCAGCTCGGCGACGGCCAGGCGCTCCACCGCGGTCGCGAAGTGCAGGCCCGCGCCTGCGCGTACGACCGTCGGGTGCCAGGGGTCGAGCGTGCCCGTGGTGACCACGCCGGTCACCCCGAAGCCCGCGGCCAGCCGGATCACGGCCCCGGCGTTGCCGAGGTTGCGTGGATTGTCGAGGACCACGACGGGGGCGGTACGCGGCGTGTGTGCCAGCTTCTCGAGATGGGCGGCCCTGGACGGTCGTACGGCCAGGGCCGCCACCGCCGTCGGGTGCGGACGCGGCACGAGGGACGCGTACACCGACTCGGGGACCTGTGTCAGCAGCGCGTCCAGGGTGTCCCGTACGTCCGGCGCCAGCTCCTCGGCCAGGGCGAGCGCGGCGCCCCGGTCGACGGCGACCGCCACCGGGACGTCGGCCCCGAAGCGCACGGCGTGCTTGAGGGCGTGGAAGCCGTCGAGCAGCACGGAGGTGTCGGCGAGCCGGTGCCACAGGCTCACGGGATCGGGACCGGTCATGCCGGGAAGCCTACGTGCGTGTGATCGGGGTTCTCGGGGTCGCCGGGGTCGGCGCCAGGGCCGCCGACGGGCCCCGGGGTCCGCACGGATCCCGGCTCCTTCGGTGCGCCCTGCTGGGGGCCCGGTTGCCCCTGGTGAACCTGTTGCCGCTTCGAACCGTGCTGTCGGGGCAGCTCCGGACCCGGGCCGCCCCCGCCCGCGAAGCGCGCCCACAGGCGGCCACGCGCGCGTGCGGCCCCGTCGCCGAGCCGGCGAAGGAAGGACGTCGGCAGGAAGACCGAGTCGGCGGCGATCATCGCCAGCGAGAAGAACGGCAGGCCGAGGACGACCGCGATCACGGCGTGCTCGGTGATCATCGCGGCCAGCAGGATGTTCTTCACCCGCCGGTTGAACAGCGTGAACGGGAACGCGACCTGCACGGCGACCGTGCCGTAGGTCACCAGCATCACCATGACGCCGTGCGCCGACAGCAGGTCGGCGAGGGCGGGCCACGGCGAGAAGGACTCCAGATGGAGGGGGTAGTAGACGGCGGTACCGTCCTGCCAACGGGAGCCCTGGATCTTGTACCAGCCCGCCGTCGCGTAGATCAGACAGGCCTCGGCCATGATCACGAGCAGGGCGCCGTTGTGGACGATGTTGGCGATGACGTCGAGCATGATCCGCGGCTGGCCGGACCGGGCGAACCGTCCGACCGCCCACCACAGGGCCTGCGCCGACCACAGGCCCCACAGAAGCGCCGGGACGAACCAGTCGCCGTTCAGCTTCCCCAGGAAGGCCACCGACACCAGCACGAGCCCGAGGACGCCCCACAGGGCCGGACCGGCCCGGTCCACCACATGCTCCCCACGCGCGCGTGCCGCCCGCGTGCGCCGGGCCCGCCGCTCATCCAGGGACCAGACCTGGCCGCAGCGCGTGAAGACGAGATAGATGCACATCAGATGCAGGACGTTGTCGCCGCCGTCGCCCATGAAGATGCTGCGGTTCTGCAGCGAGAGCACACCGACCATGAAGAGCACGGACATCGCGCGCGTGCGCCAGCCGAGCAGCACCAGCAGGCTCGACAGGACGGCCAGCACGTAGACGGTCTCGAACCAGAACCGGCCGTCCGACCACATCAGGGCCGTGAACGCGCCGTTGATCGATATCAGCTGCTCGGCGAGGTTCCAGTTCCAGGGACCGTCCGGGCCGTACAGCTCCTGACGGTGCGGGAACTCACGCAGCAGGAACAGCAGCCAGGTCGCGCTGAAGCCGATGCGGATCATCGCGGTCTGGTAGGGACCGAGAGCGGTCTCGGTGACGCGCGCGATGCCGGTCGACACCGCCAGGGCGAATCGGTTCACGGGGCGCTCCCCTCGGTGTCGTCCGCCGTCACGGCCCACCAGGGCAGCTCGCGGTAGACCGGCTGCACCGAGACCTTCTCCTCGCTCCACTTCGGCGGGGGCACGTTCGTGGTCCTGGAGCGGACCTGGACGCTCACGAGGACGTCGCCCCGCGCGGTCGCGTCGTCGCGCTCCAGGCGCAGCACCACGATGCGGCGCAAATAGGTCTCGGACAGGGTGCCCCGCAGGCCGACCGGGCGGTTGTCGGCGTCGTGCGTGGCGACGAACAGGTCCCAGGAGCGCCGCAGCTCGTTCTGCTGGGTGTGGCTGGGCAGCGGATTGCCGTCTATGGCGCGTCCGTCCTGGGCGGACAGGTCGTACCACCCGCTCGTACGGCTGCCGCCGTCAGCGCTGCGTATCCGGGCCCGGACCTGCACCGCGATGTTCAGCTGTAGCGGGTTCGGCGCGAAGAGCTTCCAGTTCTGCTCGAACTCCGGGTAGACCCAGTCGTCGACCGCCCTGCCGTGCTGCTTGGTCACCGTGTTCTGCGGCGCGACGTGCAAGAACACCATCCCGATGTGCACACAGACGGCGACGGCCACGACGGCGAGCGCCAGGACGACACCGATCTGATAGCGGAGGGAGAGAGCGGCCACACCGGTAGGGGGGTGGGGGTCGCCGTAGGGGGCGGGGGCTGCCGCGGCTGGGGCTGGGGCCTGGCGTATCGCATCGGGGTCGGAGGGCCGCGTGCCCGTGGACTCGACGTACGGATCCGGCGCGGTCGGCGGCACCTCGGCGGGCTCACCAGCCGGTGCGGGCGACTGCGCCCGCGGCTGAGAGGGCGCGGCCGGCGCATCCGGCGCTTGCGTCCTCTCCGCCCCGTCAGGCCCGTCCGGCCTCTGTGGCTCAGGGACATCACCCGGCTCGCTCGGGGCGCCCGGTTGCCGCCGGGCGTTCGAGCCTCCGTCGTACGCGTCCATTCCGCCCCGTTCCCGATTCCGTCCGTCCACCGCCGCCCGCCCGCAGGGGCCGCAGCGGCCGGTGGCCGACGCGCGCACCCGCCTCGCCGCGGCTCGCACCGGCACGGTACTCAGGCCCGACCGCCCCGCACAGCCCCTTCCGACCCGCCCCGCCGTGGCCGTTCTCACTCCCGCCCCGGTTTTCCACAGGGAGCCCGGTGGGTTTTCCACAGCGGTTGACACCTTACGGCGCCCGGCACACCATGGAATCGCACGAACCGAACGATCGGTCGGGAGCGGGTTCCGGCGGAGCCCAGGTCGAGGGGGCCTCATGGCGACAGCAGCCGCGCACCAGACGGTGAGCACACAGACGTACGGCGCTCAGGGCGCCGCCGGCGACACAGACGCGTACGAGAGCGACTTCGACGCAGCCGTGGCCGCCGACGAGCGCATCGAGCCGCGCGACTGGATGCCCGACGCCTACCGCGCGACCCTCGTCCGCCAGATCGCGCAGCACGCGCACTCCGAGATCATCGGCATGCAGCCGGAGGCGAACTGGATCACCCGCGCGCCCTCCCTGCGCCGCAAGGCCATCCTGATGGCCAAGGTGCAGGACGAGGCGGGGCACGGCCTCTACCTCTACAGCGCGGCGGAAACCCTCGGCACCGGCCGCGACGAGCTCCTCGACAAGCTCCACTCCGGCCGCCAGAAGTACTCCTCGATCTTCAACTATCCGACCCTGACCTGGGCGGACGTCGGCGCGATCGGCTGGCTGGTGGACGGCGCCGCGATCACCAACCAGGTCCCGCTGTGCCGCTGCTCCTACGGCCCGTACGCGCGCGCGATGGTCCGCATCTGCAAGGAGGAGTCCTTCCATCAGCGCCAGGGGTACGAGCTGCTGCTGGCCCTGAGCAACGGCACGCCCGAGCAGCACGCGATGGCCCAGGACGCGGTGGACCGGTGGTGGTGGCCGTCCCTGATGATGTTCGGCCCGCCCGACGACGAGTCCGCGCACTCCGCGCAGTCGATGGCCTGGAAGATCAAGCGTCATTCCAACGACGAGCTGCGGCAGCGCTTCGTCGACATCTGCGTTCCCCAGGCCGAGTCCCTGGGTCTCACGCTCCCCGACCCGGACCTGCGGTGGAACGAGGAGCGCGGGCACCACGACTTCGGCCCGATCGACTGGACGGAGTTCCGGGAGGTCCTCAAGGGCAACGGACCGTGCAACGAGCAGCGGATCACCCAGCGCCGTCGGGCGCACGAAGAGGGCGCCTGGGTGCGGGAGGCGGCCGCGGCCTACGCGGCGAAGCACACCGGCGAGACAGGAGCGACGCGCGCATGACGAACACCGACTGGCCCCTGTGGGAGGTTTTCGTGCGCTCGCGCCGCGGCCTCTCCCACACCCACGCCGGCAGCCTGCACGCCCCGGACGCGGAGTTCGCCCTGCGCAACGCACGCGATCTGTACACCCGGCGCGGCGAGGGCGTCTCGATCTGGGTGATCCCCTCGTCCGCGATCACCGCCTCCTCGCCCGACGAGAAGGACCCGTTCTTCGAGCCGTCCGCCGACAAGCCGTACCGGCACCCGACGTTCTACGAGATCCCGGAGGGGGTGAAGCACCTGTGAGCACACCTGAGACGACGGCTGCTCCCGCACCCTCCCCGATTCCCACTGCGGCCGCCCTGGCTCTCGGCGACGACGCACTGGTGCTCTCGCACCGCCTGGGCGAGTGGGCGGGCCACGCCCCCGTCCTGGAGGAGGAGGTCGCCCTCGCCAACATCGCCCTGGACCTGCTCGGCCAGGCCCGACTGCTGCTGTCCATGGCCGGCGACGAGGACGAACTGGCGTATCTGCGTGAGGAGCGCGCCTTCCGCAACCTCCAGCTGGTGGAGCAGCAGAACGGCGACTTCGCCCACACCATCGTCCGACAGCTCTACTTCTCCACCTACCAGCACCTGCTCTACGCCGAACTGGCCGCGGGCGACGGTCCCTTCGCCCCGCTCGCCGCGAAGGCCGTCAAGGAGGTCGCCTACCACCGCGACCACGCCGAGCAGTGGACCCTGCGGCTGGGTGACGGCACCGAGGAGAGTCATGAGCGGACCCGGCGGGCGTGCGAGGCGCTGTGGCGGTTCACCGGCGAGATGTTCCAGCCGGTGGAGGGAGTGGACGTCGACCGGGAGCGCATGGAAGCCGCCTGGCTCGCGTCCGTGGGTGAAGTCCTTCGCCGGGCCACCCTGACCGTCCCCGAAGGGCCGCGCACGGGCGCGTGGGCCGCCGGGGCGGGACGACAGGGCCTGCACACCGAATCCTTCGGGCGGATGCTCGCCGAGATGCAGCACCTGCACCGCAGTCACCCGGGGGCGTCATGGTGACGCTCACCCCGCTGGAGACCGAGCTGTTCGCGCTCGCCGGTTCGGTACTCGACCCCGAACTGCCCGTGCTCACCCTGCACGAGCTGGGTGTGCTGCGCGCGGTGCATGTACGGAACGCGGACTCGGTCGAGGTAGAGCTGACCCCGACGTACACCGGCTGCCCGGCGATCGAGGCGATGTCCCAGGACATAGAGCGGGTGCTGCAGGAACACGGCGTGCGGGAGGTCACCGTCCGCACGGTGCTCGCGCCCGCCTGGTCGACCGACGACATCACGGCCGAAGGGCGCCGCAAGCTGCGGGAGTTCGGCATAGCGCCGCCCCGCGTTACGGCCGCGGCCGGGCCGGTCGCGGTGCAGCTCGGGCCGACGCGGACGCTCGACACGGCGACCGAGGCCGTCCTCTGTCCGCACTGCGGTTCCGCCGACACCGAACTGCTCAGCCGGTTCTCCTCCACCGCGTGCAAGGCGCTGCGGCGGTGCCTCGACTGCCGTGAACCGTTCGACCACTTCAAGGAGTTGTGATGGCCCGCTTCCACCCGCTCCCGGTGGCCGCGGTCGACCGGCTCACCGACGACTCCGTGGCTCTGACCCTCACCGTGCCGCCCGAGCTGCGCGAGGAGTACCGGCACGCCGCCGGCCAGCATCTCGCCCTGCGCCGCACGGCCGGCGGCCGGGAGATACGCCGGACCTATTCGATCTGCTCCCCGGCAGCCGACGGCGAGGGACCTCGCGAACTGCGGGTCGGCGTGCGGCTGGTGGAGGGCGGGGCCTTCTCGACGTACGCGCTCAAGGAGATCAACGTCGGTGACGAGCTGGAGGTGATGACGCCGGCGGGCCGGTTCACCCTCGACCCGGCGCCCGGTCTGTACGCGGCGATCGTCGGCGGCAGTGGCATCACCCCGGTGCTGTCGATCGTGGCGACGCTGCTGGCGCGGGAGCCCGGGGCCCGGTTCTGCCTGATCCGCAGCGACCGCACCTCCGCGTCCACGATGTTCCTCGAGGAGGTCGCCGACCTGAAGGACCGCCACCCCGAGCGCTTCCAGCTGGTCACGGTGCTCTCCCGGGAGGAGCAGCAGGCGGGGCTGCCGTCCGGGCGGCTCGACCGGGAGCGGCTGACCGCCTTGCTGCCGGCGCTGCTGCCGGTGGACCGGGTGGCGGGGTGGTTGCTGTGCGGACCGTTCGGACTGGTGCAGGGCGCGGAGAAGGCGCTGCGGGAGCTCGGGGTTGCCCGTCCCCGTATCCACGAGGAGATCTTCCATGTGGATGCCGGGGCTGCCCCGGCGCAGACGGTCCCCGCGCCCGCCCACAGCACGGTGACCGCCCGGCTCGACGGACGTGGCGGCAGCTGGCCCGTCCAGGACGGCGAGTCGCTTCTGGAGACGGTGCTGCGCAACCGATCCGACGCGCCCTACGCCTGCAAGGGCGGGGTGTGCGGGACCTGCCGGGCCTTCCTGGTCTCCGGCGAGGTGCGCATGGACCGCAACTTCGCGCTGGAGCCGGAGGAGACGCAGGCGGGCTATGTACTGGCGTGCCAGTCGCATCCGGTGACAGAGAAGGTGGAACTGGACTTCGACAGGTAGGTCGGGGGGAGCCCGTTCCCTTCTCCTAGAACCTGTTCTATCTTGACGGACCGTCAGATCAGCTGACCCGATCTGCCGACCCGTCGGAAGGACAGGGACCGTGGACTTCACCTTCAGCGAGGAGCAGCAGGCGGCGGCCGAGGCGGCACGGGGGGTGTTCGCCGATGTCGCACCGGACGCGGTGCCGTCTCCGGCGTTGACCACGGGTGCCGTGGCCGACGAGTTCGACCGCGCGCTGTGGGCCAGGCTCGCCGACGCGGATGTGCTGAGCCTGCTGTCGGCCGAGGAGTACGGCGGGGCGGGTCTGGACGCCGTCGCGCTGTGCCTGGTGCTGCGCGAGTCGGCGAAGGTGCTGGCGCGGGTGCCGCTGTTGGAGAACAGTGCCGCCATGGCGGCCGTACAGGCGTACGGCGGCCCGGAGTTGCGGGCGGAGCTGCTGGAGCGGGCCGGGCGCGGGGACGTCGTGCTGACCGTCGCCGCGAGCGGCCGCACCGGCCATGACCCTGCCGAACTCGCCGTCACCGCGCGGCAGGAGGAGGGGGAGGGGGCCGACTGGATTCTGGACGGCGTGCAGACGGCGGTGCCGTGGGCGTATGACGCGGACTACGTCGTCGTCCCGGCCCACACGGCCGCGGACCGGACCATCCTCGCGCTGGTGCCCCGGGTCCATGACGGGGTCACGCCGGCCGAGCAGTTCTCCACCAGCGGGGAGCGGCTGGGCGAGCTGCGGCTGGAGTCGGCGCGGATCGCCGCGCGGGACGTGATCGATGTCGAGGGCGCGTGGGAGTGGCTGCGGGATCTGCTGACCACGGGGACGTGTGCGCTGGCGCTCGGTCTGGGCGAGCGGGTGCTGCGGATGAGCAGTGAATACACGAGCAAGCGGGAGCAGTTCGGTTTCCCGGTCGCCACCTTTCAGGCGGTCGCCGTGCAGGCCGCCGACCGTTACATCGACCTGCGCGCGATGGAGGTCACGCTGTGGCAGGCCGCTTGGCGGATCGCCTCGGGAGCGCGGGGCACGCTGCCGGTCGCGGGGGACGTCGCCGTGGCGAAGATCTGGGCCTCCGAGGGGGTACGGCGGGTGGTGCAGACGGCACAGCATCTGCACGGCGGGTTCGGCGCAGACGTCGACTACCCCCTGCACCGGTACCACGCCTGGGCCAAGCATCTGGAGCTGTCGCTGGGCCCGGCGGCGGCGCACGAGGAGGCGTTGGGGGATCTGCTGGCGGCGCATCCCCTGGGATGACGCACGCCGCAACAGCGGAAGCGACAGCAGTAGGGGGCCGGGCATGCTGGTGCTCATCCTGTCCGGCGTCCTCGTGCTCACCGTCGGGGATGTGTCTGCGTCTGGTGAGCGGCCGGGGGCGAGCCACGCCGGGTGCGCGTGGTGGCCACGGCGGCCCTCCCGACGGGCGAACCGGCCCGCCACGCGAACCGCGGTGACCGGGGACCGAGCGGCGAGGACGACGACCAGGCACCCACCACCAGGCACGGCCGCCTGACACCCACCACCAGGCACGGCCGCCTGACACCCACCACTGGGCTCCGCCCCGGCACGCGGCGCACCCGGCACCCGCCACCGGGCACCGCCGCCCAGCACCGGTCCCCTCGACTGCCGAAGGCTAGAGCACGAAGCCCGGTCGGCCGTCGTCGGTCACCACGGGGCGGCCCGTCTCTGCCCACAGCTGCATGCCGCCGTCGACGTTCGCGGCGTCGATGCCCTGCTGGGCCAGGTACATCGTGACCTGGGCCGAGCGACCGCCGGACCGGCAGATCACGTGGACGCGGCCGTCCTGCGGGGCGGCCTCGGTCAACTCGCCGTAGCGGGCCACGAACTCACTGATGGGAATGTGCAGCGCCCCTTCGGCGTGACCCGCCTGCCATTCGTCGTCCTCGCGGACGTCCAGCAGGAAATCGCCGTCCTTGAGGTCCGTGACCTGGACCGTGGGCACACCAGCACCGAAATTCATGGGACCGACGCTACCCGACGCCCTCGGAACGCGGCCGCTCAATCCTGTGTGAGCAGCTCCGCGAGCTCCGCCTCGCGTGTGGAGACGTCGGCCAGGAGCTTCTCGGCGATCTCCTCCAGGAGGCGGTCCGGGTCGTCCGGTGCCATCCGGAGCATCGAGCCGATCGCGCTCTCCTCCAGCTCCCGCGCGACCACGGAGAGCAGTTCCTTGCGCTGGGCGAGCCATTCGAGACGGGCGTAGAGCTCCTCGCTGGGGGTGGGCCCCTGCTCCGGGGGCTTCGGCCCGGCGGCCCATTCCTCGGCCAGTTCCCGCAGGAGGGGCTCGTCCCCACGGGAGTAGGCCGCGTTGACCCGGGTGATGAACTCCTCGCGCCGCGCCCGTTCGGTTTCGTCCTGGGCGAGGTCCGGGTGGGCCTTACGGGCGAGCTCGCGGTAGAGCTTGCGGGCCTCGTCACTGGGGCGCACCCGCTGCGGGGGCCGCACCGGCTGGTCCGTGAGCATCGCCTCGGCCTCGGGGAACAGGCCCTCCCCGTCCATCCAGCCGTGGAACAACTCTTCGACGCCGGGCATCGGCATCACCCGGGCACGGGCCTCGTCCGCCTTGCGCAGGTCCTCGGGATCGCCGGTGCGGGCGGCCCGGATCTCCGCGATCTGTGCGTCCAGCTCGTCGAGGCGGGTGTACATGGGGCCGAGCTTCTGGTGGTGCAGGCGGGAGAAGTTCTCCACCTCGATGCGGAAGGTGTCCACCGCGATCTCGTACTCGATGAGCGCCTGCTCGGCGGCCCGTACGGCACGCTCCAGCCGCGCGGTGCCTGCGGCGTCTGTGCCCTGAGGGTCGGCTTCCGGGGACGTCATCCGAACAGCGTAGCTGCGCCGGGCCGGGCCGGGCGCCATCGGATGTGCCGGCGCGGGTTGTCGGGCGGGTGCGGGTGGGTGGGGGCTGGTCGCGCAGTTCCCCGCGCCCCTGAGTGGGGAGGGCCACGCCCGCCCAGTGCGCCGGCCTCCTCACACCCCCGTTTCCGCCGCCACCCTCCCCGACCGGATCCCCGCCACCAGTTCCGCGTGGTCCGCCTCCGTCCGCTCCGCGTACGTCACCGCGAAGGTGGCGATGGCCTCGTCGAGTTCGTCGTTCTTGCCGCAGTAGCCGGAGATCAGGCGGGGGTCGGCGCTGTGGGAGTGGGCGCGGGCCAGGAGAGCGCCGGTCATGCGGCCGTAGTCGTCTATCTGGTCGGCGGAGAGGGCGGCCGGGTCCACGCTGCCCTTGCGGTTGCGGAACTGGCGGACCTGGAAGGGGCGGCCCTCGACGGTCGTCCAGCCCAGCAGGTTGTCGCTGACGACCTGCATCCGCTTCTGGCCCAGCACGACCCGGCGGCCCTCGTGCTCGATCATCGGGGAGTCGAAGCCGGCGGTGACCAGGTGAGGCAGCAGGGCCGAGGCCCTCGCCTCCTTGACCTGGAGGACCAGCGGTTCGTCGCGGTGGTCCAGCAGCAGGACGACGTAGGAACGTGTGCCCACGCTGCCCGTGCCGACCACCCGGAACGCCACGTCGTGCACCGCGTGCCGGGCCAGCAGTGGGAGGCGGTCCTCGGAG
This sequence comes from Streptomyces canus, assembly GCF_030816965.1. Classification (NCBI taxonomy): domain Bacteria; kingdom Bacillati; phylum Actinomycetota; class Actinomycetes; order Kitasatosporales; family Streptomycetaceae; genus Streptomyces; species Streptomyces canus. Next base: position 5,163,352 of record NZ_JAUSYQ010000002.1, on the reverse strand, counting down.
AGGGTGGTCAGGTAGTGCTCCAGGGACGCGGCCACCGCCGCAGCCTCCGCGTCGGGCACCCGGCGCAGCACTGGCAGGGCCTCCACGAACCGCCGGCCGCCGTCCTCGGTCGGCTCCGTCGACTTCGCCGCGAAGCGCCCGCTGGTGTTGGCCCGCGCCTTCTCCGAGACCCTCTCCAGCGTGCCGACCAGCTCATGGGCGTCGGTGTGGGAGACGAGCTCCTCGTCCGCGATCGCGTTCCACGCGTCCAGCACCGGGAGTTTGGCCAGCAGCCGCATGGTGCGCCGGTAGGCGCCCACCGCCCCGTGCGCCGCCGCACGGCAGGTGTCCTCGTCGGCGCCGATCTCCCGGCCCGCGAGGACGAGGGAGGCGGCGAGCCGCTTGAGGTCCCACTCCCAGGGGCCGTACACCGTCTCGTCGAAGTCGTTCAGGTCGATGACCAGGTCGCCGCGGGCGTCGCCGTACAGTCCGAAATTGGCCGCGTGGGCGTCGCCGCAGATCTGGGCGCGGATCCTGGTCATCGGCGTGCGGGCCAGGTCGTACGCCATGAGGCCCGCCGAGCCGCGCAGGAAGGCGAACGGTGTGGCCGCCATCCGCCCCACCCGCAGCGGGGTCAGCTCGGGGATGCGGCCCCGGCTCGACTCCTCGACCGCCTCCACCGCACCGGGACGGGAGATGTCGAGGTCCAGCGCGGCATGGGCAGCACGCGGGACGCTCTCCCGCAGTGCCTTGCCCTCCTTCTTGGGCGAGCCCTCCACGGGCCACTGCGCGAAGCCACGCACCAGGGGCCGCCGGGCCCCGGCCGCAGCGCCGGCCGTCTCACCGGCCGGCGCCCCGGCCGTCGTCTCCACACCGGCCTCGGTCACCGCGACCGCCTCCCCCGTGACTCTCAAGAACATCAACTCGTGCCGACCGTACAACCACCAGCCGAAACGCGTCAGACCCTGTGGACAACTCCACAGCTGTGGAAGAACTCCCTGGAAAGGGCGCGGCCCGGGCTCAGCCCAGCTTGTCCACCGCCTGGTAGCAGGTCCACGCCGTCGCTTCGCACGACGTCTTCTTCCGACGTTGTCGGAGGAGGTCGTGCAGTAGTCGGTCGACCAGTCGAAGTCGTACGCGCCCCAGTCGCTCTGATCGGCGCGGGCGAAGAAGGTGTTGTAGGCGCTGCTTGCGCCGGTCTGGGTCCCACTGCTGAGCACGGCCGTCTTGTCAGCCTGTGCGGCCTGGGCGGCCTGGGCGGCCTGGGCGGCGGAGGCCGGCAGCCGGACGGCGGTCACGGCGAGGGCGACGGTGAACAAAGGCGCGTCGAGGCGACGAGCGCATGGGCTCTTCCTCCGGGCATGGCGACGCCCCGACGGGGATTCACCGGGGCGTGGCCCAGCGAAGGCCGAAGCCCTGTGCCGCACGCATGCCGCACGCATGCCGCAGCTATGGAAGCAGCTATAGAAGCCCCACCGACCTCGGCCAGGCGTAGGCCCAGAGCGCCGCAGACGAGGGTCACGCCCGCAAATACGCGAGCACCGCCAGCACCCGTCGATGCGTCTCGTCCGCCGGCGGCAGATCCAGCTTCGTCAGGATTCCCCCGATGTGCTTGCCCACAGCCGCTTCCGACACCACCAGCTCCCGCGCGATGGCCCCGTTGGACTTGCCCTCCGCTATCAGCGCCAGCACCTCCCGCTCGCGCGGGGTGAGCCGCTCCAGCGGATCACGGCGTCGGCGCAGCAGCTGCCGTACGACCTCGGGGTCCACGACCGTGCCGCCGTCCGCGACCTCGGACAGCGCGTCGACGAACTCCTCGACCTGGCCGACACGGTCCTTGAGCAGATAGCCGACGCCCGTGCCGTCACCGGAGTCGAGGAGCTCGGAGGCGTACGTCCGCTGTACGTACTGGCTGAGCACCAGCACCGGCAGGGCGGGGCGGCTCTCCCGGAGGCGGACCGCCGCGTGCAGGCCCTCGTCCTGGAAGCCGGGCGGCATGCGGACGTCGGTGACCACGATGTCCGGGCCGTGCTCCTCGACCGCCGCGATCAGCGCCTGCGCGTCGCCGACGGCCGCGACGACCTCGTGACCGCAGCGGCCCAGCAGGCCTATGAGTCCCTCGCGCAGCAGCACACTGTCCTCGGCCAGGACTACGCGAAGCGATCGGCCGGCTCGCTCAACTCGGTCACCTCGCAAGGGAACTCCACACGCAACAGGGTCGGTCCGCCCGGCGGGCTGGACAGGGAGAGTCTGCCATCCAGGACCGACACCCGGTCCGCGAGTCCGGTCAGCCCGCTGCCCGCCGAGGCGTCGGCGCCGCCGCGGCCGTCGTCGCGCACCTCGAGGACCAGGCGCCCGCCCGTGTACCCGCCGCTCACCTGGGCGCGGCCGGCCCCGCTGTGCTTGGCGATGTTGGCGAGTGCCTCGCAGACCACGAAGTACGCGGCCGCCTCCACGGCCTGCTCGAACCGTCCCGGCAGCGGGAGCTCCACGTCGACGGGGACCACGGAACGGTCGGCGGCGTCGGCCACGGCGGCCCCGAGGCCGTAGTCCGCCAGGACCTTCGGGTGGATGCCGTGGATGAGTTCGCGCAGTTCGGCGAGGGCCTTGCCCGCCTCGTCGTGGGCCTTGGCGAGCTGGTCGGCGAGCGGCCCGGCCGGGGCGTCGAGACGGGCGAGACCCAGGGTCATCGTCAGGGCGACCAGGCGCTCTTGGGCGCCGTCGTGCAGATCGCGTTCGATGCGCCTGCGTTCCGCCTCGAAGGCGTCCACCAACCGCGCGCGTGAACGGCTCAGTTCGACCACCCTGGCATCCAGCTCGCCGACACGCGAGGCGATCAGCAGCCGCGTCAGCCCGGCCCGGGCGCCCGCCACGACCCCCAGCGCGTACAGGCCCAACGCCAGGAGCACGAGCCCGAGCAGGGCCACCCCGAAGGCCGCGGGCCACGTGGTGACCGCCCACTGCTTGAGCACCTTCGTCTCCCGCCCGTCCCCGACCGTGGCCATCAGCAGCGGGGTGGCGGCCATGGAGACCGGACAGAGCAGGGCGACCGTGATCGCGAGGGCGTCGACCGGCCAGAGCAGCCCGGCGAACAGCAGGGTGTACCCGAACTCACGCCAGGTCGCCTGCTCCTTCAGCCGCGTCGTCAGCCAGGCCCACAGCCCCGTGACGGCGGGCGCCCAATGCGGATCGGACACCGGGTCCACGTCGACCAGGCGCAGTCGTCGCCGCTCCAGCCGGGCGACCACGACACCGGACAGCGCCAGCATGACGAGCAACGGCAGCCCCACAAGTACGGCGGTGAGCGCCCCGCCGACCACGGCCAGCGTCACGGTCCCCACCAGCGCGACCACGCCGGCCACCGCACCGGTCAGCAGATAGGCGACCGCGCGCCAGGGCCACACCGACAGCAGAAAACCCGGCCGGGACATGGCCTGCCACACATTCCGAGGATGCATGCGGATCACGGTAGAAGCGCGGCGCGGGACGGCGCCATGGCCCTGGACGGAGGAGTGGGGGTATGGCCGGCCCTACCCCAGGACTCGGTCCCGCCGCACTGCGCCGAGGCACCTGCGAACGGTTTCGTGGAGCCCACCGGATCCGGTGGCGACGACACCGATCCGGTGGAACGAAACGACACCAGCCGGAACAACACCCGGCACCCCGACACCGGACAACTGGGGGACCCATGACCACCGACGCCATCAGCCTGCGATCCGTCGGCAGGACATACGGCCGGACATACGGCATGTCCTACAGCAGGGCACACCGCTCGACACACCACAGGAACAGCAGACGCACCTCCCCCGACGACACCACCGTGACCGCACTCGACGACGTCACCCTCGCCTTCCCCCGCGGCACCTTCACCGCCGTCATGGGCCCATCCGGCTCCGGAAAGTCGACCCTGCTGCAGTGCGCCGCGGGCCTGGACCGGCCGACCTCGGGCTCGGTCACCATGGGCGGCACCGAGCTCACGACGCTCAGCGAGACCAAACTGACCTTGCTGCGGCGTGAGCGCGTCGGATTCGTCTTCCAGGCGTTCAATCTGCTGCCCTCGCTCACCGCCGAGCAGAACGTCGCCCTGCCTCTCAGGCTGGCCGGCCGGCGCGTACCCAGGGCCCGGATCCGCGAGGTACTTCAGCAGGTCGGCCTAGGTGAGCGGGCCCGGCACCGGCCCACCGAGCTGTCCGGCGGCCAACAGCAGCGCGTCGCCCTGGCCCGCGCCCTGGTCACCCGCCCCGAGGTCCTCTTCGGCGACGAACCGACCGGCGCCCTCGACTCCCGTACCGGCCGCGAAGTACTGACCCTGCTGCGCTCCATGGTCGACCGCGAGAGCCAGACGGTGGTCATGGTCACCCACGACCCGGTGGCCGCGTCCCATGCCGACCGCGTGGTCTTCCTCGTCGACGGCCGGCTCAGCGGCGAGCTCGTCGGAGCAGGCACGCACGACATCGCCACGCACCTGGCCGAGTTGGAGGACACACCACCGGCCCGGCGGACCACCCTTCCCGCACCCCGCCCCACACCCGGAAACGAGCCCCGCCCGGAGGGCCAACCGTGCTGACCATCGCCCTCCACACTCTCCGCACCCGCTGGTCGACCTTCTTGGGCACCTTCGTCGCCCTCTCTCTCGGCGTCGCCCTGCTCGCCGTGATGGGCCTGACCCTCGCCTCCTCACTGGACGCACCGGACAGACGGCCCGAACGGTTCGCCACGGCACCGGTCGTGGTCCGGGGCCAGGACACCCTGAGTGTGCCGACCTCGGTCGGCGCCCATGTTTCACGTGAAACACGCAAGCTCGCCCACCCACGTGCGGTGCCCGAAGCGACCGTGGCCAAGCTGATGAAACTCGGCACCGTCATCGCGGACCGCTCCTTCCCGGTACACACCGAGGGCGTCCCCCGCGGCCTCATCGGTCACCCCTGGTCCACCGCCGCCTTCGCCCCGTACGAGATCACGGCGGGCCGAGCACCCCGCACACCCGGCGAAGTCGTCACCGCCGACTGGGCGCGCCCGGGCCAGCAGCTGCACACCCGCCACGGCACCGTGACGGTCGTCGGCACCGTCTCCTCACTCGGCTTCGAGAACCCCGTCTTCTACACCGATGCGCGCGCCGCCAAGCTGTCCCCGGAGAGCACGCAGCTCGTGGTGGAGGCAGACGCGACCGACGTACGACAAGCAGCAGAAGGCGAGTCCGTCCACGTCCTTACGGGCAACGACCGCCATCTCGCCGACCCCGACCCGGACCGCGACCGGGAGGCGCTCACCGCCATGAACGCCCTGTTCGGGACCGCCGGCGGCGTCACCGCCTTCGTGTCGGTGTTCGTCGTGGCGTCCACCTTCGCCTTCGCGGTCGCCCAGCGGCGCCGGGAGTTCGGCCTGCTGCGCACGGCGGGAGCCACCCCCGGCCAGATCCGCCGGACGGTGTGCGCGGAGGCACTGCTGGTGGGTGTACTCGCCTCGGCCACCGGCTGTGTGGTCGGTGCGTACGGGGCCCCACACCTCGCGGAGTGGGCGGTCGACGTCGGCCTCGCACCGGGCTGGTTCACCATAGGCGACTCCAAGTGGCCGTACCACATGGCCTTTTGGACAGGTCTGCTCGTCGCGCTGCTCGGTGTGATCGCCGCGTCCTGGCGGGCCGGCCGCGTCGGTCCCACCCAAACGCTGCGCGAGGCTTCCGTGGATGCGAAGGCGATGACGCGGGGTCGCCTGCTGTGCGGGGCCGGCCTGCTGCTGGCCGCCGTGGTGACCCTGGTCCTGTCCCTGGTCACCGACCCGGGCGAGCTGCTGCATCGCAAGACCTACGTCAGCCGTCCGATGTTGCTGATCACCGCGGTCGCGCTGCTCGCGCCGGCCCTGGTGCGTCCGCTGACCCGGCTCATCGCCTGGCTGCCGGCCCAACTGCCGGGTGCGGGCGGGATGCTGGTGAGGGAGAACGCCGCCGCGGGAGTCCGCCGTACGGCAGCCGTCGCGGCGCCCGTCCTGGTCACCGTCGCCCTCACGGGTTCACTCCTGGGAGCGACCGCCACGCTGAACGACGCCAAGGCCACCGAGACGCGCGAGCGGACCACGGCCGACTTCGTGGTCGTCCCAGCCGGGAACACCGGCCTGACCGCGAGCAACGGCGCTACTGGGAACACCGGCCCTACCGAGAGCAAGGACCCCACCGAGGATCCAGGCGCCGACGGAGACTCCGGCGCCGCCGAGAACACAGGCTTCGACGCGCAGACGCTCCAGCAGCTCCGCACGATCCCCGGCATCACAGCCTCCGCGACCTCGTCGAGCGCCGTCTACGTCCTGGAGGACGGCGTGGCCCTCATCAGGTCCGAGGCCCGTGCCGCCGAGCCCGCGCCGCTCGCCGTGACCGCGGACCTCCCCCTGGCGGCCGGAAAGGTGAGCGATCTCGACGACGGCTCGATCATCGTCAACGAGGAGTGGGAGCGGCACACCGTCGGGCAGACCGTGGACGTATGGCTCGGTGACGGCACCAGGAAGTCGCTGCGGATCGCCGCGGTCATGACGACCGGTACCGGTGACAACGGCGTCTACGTCACCCCGGCCAACGCGCCCGGCGCACACGTCGACCGCGTGGACGTCACCCTCATCGCCGGTGCAGACCCCGCGGTAGTGGCCGACGAACTGCGCAAGGCGGGCGGGCACGTCCTCACCAGGGACCAGTGGGTGCGGGCGAGCCACCCCGGGACCGACCGGAACACCAGGTACGGCTTCCTGCTGGTCCTCGGCATCGCCCTGCTCTACACCGGGATCTCCCTGGCCAACACGATGGTCATGGCGGCCTCGGACCGGGTACGCGACCTGGCCGTCCTCCGCCTGGCCGGGGCCACCCACCGACAGGTGCTGCGGGTGGTCGGCGCCGAGGCGCTGACGGTCGTGGCGGTGGGCGGGGTGCTCGGACTGCTGGTCACCACGATCAATCTGGCCGGGATGCGGGGCGCACTGGGACTGCTGTCGGTGCACGGGCCGATGCGGATCCCCTGGCCGGAGCTCGCCACGGTCACCGGAGCCTGCGCGGTCCTCGCCGTGGTGTTCTCGGTCGCCCCGGCCGCCTGGGCGATGCGCCGCAGAACGGTGGAACTGGCCGGAACGAGGGAGTGAGATCGACCTCACAGCGTGAGCCGTGCCACCACCCAGCCCCCTCGGACAGGCACCAAAAAGCCCCCCAGGTCCAGGACCTGGGGGGCTTTCAGTGGTGCGCGAGGGGGGAGTTGAACCCCCACGCCCTTTCGGGCACTGGAACCTGAATCCAGCGCGTCTGCCTATTCCGCCACCCGCGCATTGGGTGTGTCCTCGGGCTCTTCACCGTGCGGTGCGGCGCCTTCCGACACGCAGAACATTAGCACGGTGGAGGAGGTGGATTCACATCCCATATCCGGGGGCAGCCGCCCACCAGCGGGTTCGGAAACGGTCCACCGAACCCGGTTGCCGTCGGCCACGTATCAACCTGTGCTTGTTCACGTATCAACCTCGTACCGGTACCGCCCGTCTCCCCAGGAGCCGGTCGGGCTCCACAGTCAGGTGCGGGACACTGGTCTGCGGCCGCCTCTACGATCCTTGACAGAGGAGTTCGACAGCGGAGTTCGAAGTGGAGCTCCAGAGGGAACTTCGGAGGCGTCGACACCTGTCGACAGTGCCGACAGGGGGAACCAGCCGATTCACCGGCGCGTGGATACGATCAGCAAGCAGTACCAGGTAAGCAGCACACAGCGCAGTACCCAGGACGGCAAGGACGGAGGAGGTGCCTCATGGGAGTCCTGAAGAAGTTCGAGCAGCGTCTCGAAGGTCTGGTCAACGGCACCTTCGCCAAGGTGTTCAAGTCCGAGGTGCAGCCCGTGGAGATCGCGGGCGCGCTCCAGCGGGAGTGCGACAACAACGCCACCATCTGGAACCGCGACCGCACGGTCGTACCCAATGACTTCATCGTGGAGCTGAGCACGCCGGACTTCGAGCGGCTCAGCCCCTACTCGGGCCAGCTCGGCGACGAGCTCGCCGGCATGGTGCGCGACTACGCCAAGCAGCAGCGCTACACCTTCATGGGCCCGATCAAGGTCAACCTGGAGAAGGCGGACGACCTCGACACCGGTCTGTACCGGGTGCGCAGCCGTACGCTCGCCGGCTCCACCGACCAGCGGGCCCCCGGAACCGCGGCTCCGGCCGCCCGGCCCGCCGTGCCGGGCGCGGGAGCCGGCGGTTACGGCTACCCGCCGGCCGCTCCGGCAGGCGCTCCGCCCATGCCGTCCGCCCCGCCTCCCGGCCGTGGCGCCCCCGGCGGCTACGGCTATCCGCAGCCGGCCCAGGCCCAGCGCCCCGGCGCCGGCGGCCCGGTCGGCGCGCCCGCGCCGGGCTCCCGTACCCGCCACTGGATCGAGATCAACGGCACCCGCCATCAGATCTCCCGCGCAACGCTGGTGCTGGGTCGCAGCACCGAAGCCGACGTGCGGATCGACGACCCCGGCGTCTCTCGCCGGCACTGTGAGATCCGGACCGGAACGCCCTCGACGATCCAGGATCTCGGGTCCACCAACGGCATCGTGGTGGACGGGCAGCACACCACCCGCGCTACGCTCCGCGACGGCTCGCGGATCGTCGTGGGCAGTACCACCATCATTTACCGGCAAGCCGAAGGGTGAAGCGGGGGCAATGTCAGAGCTGACCCTCACGGTCATGCGGCTGGGTTTCCTGGCCGTACTGTGGCTGTTCGTGATCGTGGCCGTGCAGGTCATCCGCAGCGACCTGTTCGGTACGCGTGTCACCCAGCGCGGCTCGCGCCGGGAAGCCGGCCGGGCCCAGCAGGCCCAGCGGCAGGCGCCTCCGCAGCAGCGCCAGCAGCCGGCCGCAGGAGGCCGCCAGCGCCGTAACGCCCCCACCAAACTCGTCGTGTCCGAGGGCACCCTCACCGGTACCACGGTCGCGCTTCAAGGCCAGACCATCACGCTGGGCCGGGCGCACGACAGCACCATCGTGCTGGACGACGACTACGCCTCCAGCCGCCATGCCAGGATCTACCCGGACCGCGACGGCCAGTGGATCGTCGAGGACCTGGGCTCCACCAACGGCACGTATCTCGACCGAACGCGGCTGACGACCCCGACACCGATTCCGCTGGGCGCGGCGATCCGCATCGGCAAGACCGTCATCGAGCTGCGGAAGTAGTGCTACATCATGAATAGGCGCGAGCGGAGCGAGCACGCGGTGTGGGCCCCCACCCCGGGCCCCGGCGCGCTCCCGACCGGAGGGTGGGCACCGTGCGGATGTACCCGGAGCCGACGGGCGAGGTGCGCATGAGTCTGTCACTGCGCTTCGCCGCCGGATCGCACAAAGGCATGATCCGGGAGGGCAACGAGGACTCCGGATACGCCGGGCCCCGCCTGCTCGCCATCGCCGACGGCATGGGCGGCGCCGCCGCCGGCGAGGTCGCCTCCTCCGAGGCCATCTCCACCATCGTCGCCCTCGACGACGACGTGCCCGGCTCCGACGTCCTCACCTCGCTCGGCGTGGCCGTCCAGCGCGCCAACGACCAGCTGCGCTCCATGGTCGAGGAGGACCCCCAGCTCGAAGGCATGGGGACCACGCTGACCGCTCTGCTGTGGACGGGCCAGCGGCTCGGCCTCGTGCACGTCGGCGACTCGCGCGCGTACCTGCTGCGCGACGGAGTGCTCACGCAGATCACACAGGACCACACCTGGGTGCAGCGCCTGGTCGACGAAGGCCGCATCACCGAGGAAGAGGCCACCACCCACCCCCAACGCTCCCTGCTGATGCGGGCGTTGGGCAGCGGCGAACACGTCGAGCCCGACCTCTCCATCCGTGAGGTCCGCGCCGGCGACCGCTACCTGATCTGCTCCGACGGTCTGTCCGGCGTCGTCTCCCACCAGACGCTCGAGGACACCCTCGCCAGCTACCAGGGCCCCCAGGAGACCGTGCAGGAGCTCATCCAGCTGGCACTGCGGGGCGGTGGCCCCGACAACATCACGGTCATCGTCGCGGACGTCCTCGACCTGGACACCGGGGACACCCTCGCCGGGCAGCTCTCCGACACCCCGGTCGTGGTCGGCGCGGTCGCCGAGAACCAGCACCAGCTGCACGACAACGGCATCATGCAGACCCCCGCGGGCCGCGCCTCCGGGCTCGGCCGCCAGGGCCACGGACAGGACGGCGGCGAGTACGGCCGGCCAGGGGTCAGCGACACCACCGGCTACATCCCCGCAGGCAGCTTCGGCGACTACTCCGACGACGACTTCGTCAAGCCCCGCAAGGGCCGTAAGTGGCTGAAGAGATCGTTCTACTCGGTCCTCGCGCTCGCCGTCATCGGCGGTGGCCTCTACGGCGGCTGGCGCTGGACGCAGACCCAGTACTACGTCGGCGTCAACGACGAGCACGTGGCGCTGTACCGCGGCATCAGCCAGGACCTGGCGTGGGTCTCGCTCTCGAAGGTGTCCAAGGACCACCCCGAGATCGAACTCAAGTACCTGCCGCCGTACCAGCAGAAGTCGGTCGAGGGCACCATCGCCGAGGGCGACCTGAAGACGGCCCAGAAGAAGATCGACGAACTGGGCGTCCAGGCCTCCGCGTGCAAGAAGCAGGCCAAGGCGCAGGCCAAGGAGAGCGAGAAGAACTCCAAGACGGGCGAGGGCCAGGCCGGCGGCACCACGGGAACCACTCAGTCCTCCCTGACGTCCAAGGCCACACCGACCCCGACGAGCACGACCTCCCCGTCCCCGAACGCTTCCGCATCCCCGACCGCGCCCACGCCCACCCCCGGCCCCACCCTCTCGGACGAGGAGAAGCAGGTCGTCGGGAACTGCGGTACGCAGTAGGCAAGCCGTGAGAGGCCCTGTCACACGATGAGCAGCAGTACTTCGAACACGTCGACGCACCACACGTCCACGATCGGCGCGATCGGCGCCCCGAGCCGCCGCAACACCGAGCTGGCACTACTGGTGTTCGCCGTCCTCATCCCGGTCTTCGCCTACGCCAACGTGGGTCTGGCCATCGACGACCAGGTCCCGGCCGGGCTCCTGAGCTACGGCCTCGGCCTCGGCCTGCTGGCCGGCGTCGCCCATCTCGTCGTACGCAAGTTCGCGCCGTACGCGGACCCGCTGATGCTGCCGCTGGCCACCCTGCTCAACGGCCTCGGGCTCGTCGCGATCTGGCGCCTCGACCAGTCCAAGCTGCTGCAGCAGATCGGCCAGGCCGGCGGCAAGGCCACCAACCAGCTGATCTACACGGCGATGGGCATCGCCCTCTTCGCCGTCGCCCTGATCTTCCTCAAGGACCACCGGGTCCTGCAGCGCTACACCTACATCTCCATGGTCGGCGCGCTGGTCCTGCTGCTCCTCCCGCTGGTCCCGGGCCTCGGCGCCAACATCACCTACGGCGCCAAGATCTGGATCAAGGTCGGCAGCTTCACCATCCAGCCCGGAGAGTTCGCCAAGATCGTCCTGGCGATCTTCTTCGCCGGCTACCTCATGGTGAAACGGGACGCGCTGGCCCTCGCCAGCCGCCGCTTCATGGGCCTGTACCTGCCGCGCGGCCGTGACCTCGGCCCGATCATCGTCGTCTGGATGATCTCGATCCTCATCCTGGTGTTCGAGACCGACCTCGGTACGTCGCTGCTGTTCTTCGGAATGTTCATCATCATGCTGTACGTCGCCACCGAGCGGACCAGCTGGATCGTCTTCGGTCTGCTGATGTCCGCGGCCGGCGCGGTCGGTGTGGCCAGCTTCGAACCGCACGTCCAGACCCGTGTCCAGGCCTGGCTCGACCCGATGCACGAGTACCTGCTCAGCCGCAACGGCAGCAACGACGGCCTCGTCCACTCCGAGCAGGCCATGCAGGCCCTGTGGGCCTTCGGCTCCGGCGGCACCCTCGGCACCGGCTGGGGACAGGGCCACTCCGAGCTGATCCGCTTCGCCGCCAACTCCGACTTCATCCTCGCCACCTTCGGCGAGGAGCTGGGCCTGGCCGGCCTCATGGCGATCCTGCTGATCTACGGCCTGATCGTGGAGCGCGGCGTACGCACCGCCCTCGCCGCCCGCGACCCCTTCGGCAAGCTGCTCGCCATCGGCCTCTCCGGCGCCTTCGCGCTCCAGGTCTTCGTGGTCGCCGGCGGTGTGATGGGCCTGATCCCGCTGACCGGTATGACGATGCCCTTCCTGGCGTACGGCGGTTCCTCCGTCATCGCCAACTGGGCCCTGATCGGCATCCTGATCAGAATCAGCGACACCGCACGCCGCCCGGCGCCCGCCCCCGCCCCCAGCCCCGACGCCGAGATGACCCAGGTGGTCCGCCCGTCATGAACAAGCCCCTGCGCCGGATCGCGATCTTCTGCGGCCTCCTGGTCCTGGCCCTGCTCATCCGCGACAACTGGCTCCAGTACGTCAAGGCCGACACCCTCAGGGAGGACCCGGACAACCGCCGGGTGCTGATCGCGCGGTACGCGACGCCCCGCGGCGACATCATCGTCGACGGCAAGGCCATCACCGGTCACGCGGAGACGACGTCGGGCGACTTCAAGTACAAGCGCACCTACAAGGACGGCGCCATGTGGGCGCCGGTCACGGGCTTCGTCTCGCAGTCCTACGGCGCCACTCAGCTGGAGGCCCTCGAGGACGGCATACTCACCGGCAACGACGACCGGCTCTTCTTCCGCAACACCCTCGACATGCTCACCGGCAAGCCGAAGGAGGGCGGCAACGTCGTCACCACCCTGAGCGCCGCCGCGCAGAAGGCCGCCTACAACGGTCTGAAGAAGCAGGGCGGCAAGGGCGCGGTCGCCGCCATCGAGCCCTCCACCGGCAAGATCCTGGCGCTGGCCTCCTACCCGTCGTACGACCCCTCCACGATCGCCGGCGGCAGCGACTCCGACGCCGAGGCCTGGAAGAAGATCGACAAGAAGAACAACCCCGACGACCCGTCGCTCAACCGGGCGCTGCGCGAGGTCTACCCGCCCGGCTCCACCTTCAAGGTCGTCACCGCGGCCGCCGCCCTCGAGAACGGCCTGTACAAGTCGGCCGACGAGCAGACCGACTCCCCGCTGCCGTGGACCATGCCCGGTACCACGACCCAGCTGAAGAACGAGGGCAACATCCCCTGCGAGAACGCCACCCTGCGCGTGGCGCTCCAGTACTCCTGCAACACCGTCTTCGGCAAGGTCGGCTCCGACCTCGGCAACGACAAGATGCTCGAAGAGGCCAAGAAGTTCGGCTTCACGGAGGAGCAGTTCACGCCGGTCCGCTCCAGCGCCTCCGTCTTCTCCGACGACATGGCGCCCTCCGAGGTCGCGCTCTCCTCGATCGGCCAGTTCAACACCGCCGCGACCCCGCTCCAGATGGCCATGGTCGCCTCGGCCGTCGCCAACAACGGCACCCTGATGAAGCCGTACATGGTCGACTCCCTCCAGGCCCCGAACCTGGACACCCTGGAGAAGACCGAGCCGGAGAAGATGAGCGAGCCGCTGTCGGCGGAGAACGCGCAGATCCTCCAGTCGATGATGGTGACGGTCGTCGAAAAGGGCACCGGCACGACGGCGAAGATCCAGGGCGTCACCGTGGGCGGCAAGACCGGTACCGCCCAGCACGGCGAGAACAACAGCAAGAACCCGTACGCCTGGTTCATCTCGTACGCCAAGGTCGGCGACAGCGCGCCGGTCGCCGTGGCCGTGGTCGTCCAGGACGACAACGCGGTCCGCGAGAACATCTCCGGCAGCGGTCTCGCCGCCCCCATCGCCAAGAGCGTCATGGAGGCGGTCATCGACTCCAAGAAGTGACCCCGCTCACGTCACCTCCACATCGATGCACGTTGCGATACCGGTCCTGTATCAGGTGACGCACTTGGCCAGGTCACACAAAGCTAGCCGGGTACGGTAGGCCCGGAGTGCAGCCTCCGACCGCACACACGTGCCGGTCGGGACCGACGGAGAGGGCTGGTAGGAAGCTATGGAAGAGCCGCGTCGCCTCGGCGGCCGGTACGAGCTGGGCCAGGTGCTCGGCCGTGGTGGCATGGCGGAGGTCTACCTCGCCATGGACACGCGCCTCGGCCGCACAGTGGCGGTGAAGACGCTGCGCGCGGACCTCGCGCGTGATCCGTCCTTCCAGGCCCGGTTCCGCCGGGAGGCCCAGTCGGCCGCCTCGCTCAACCATCCCGCGATCGTGGCGGTCTACGACACGGGCGAGGACTACATCGACGGGGTCTCGATCCCGTACATCGTCATGGAGTACGTCGACGGCTCCACGCTGCGCGAGTTGCTGCACTCCGGCCGCAAGCTGCTGCCGGAGCGCTCCCTGGAGATGACCATCGGGATCCTCCAGGCACTGGAGTACTCCCACCGCAGCGGCATCGTCCACCGGGACATCAAGCCGGCGAACGTGATGCTCACGCGCAACGGCCAGGTCAAGGTGATGGACTTCGGCATCGCCCGCGCCATGGGCGACTCCGGCATGACGATGACGCAGACCTCCGCGGTCATCGGCACCGCGCAGTACCTCTCGCCGGAGCAGGCCAAGGGCGAGCAGGTCGACGCGAGGTCGGACCTCTACTCCACCGGCTGTCTCCTCTACGAACTGCTGACGGTCCGTCCGCCCTTCGTGGGCGACTCCCCGGTGGCCGTCGCGTACCAGCACGTACGCGAGGAGGCGCAGCCCCCGTCAGTCTTCGACCCGGAGATCACGCCCGAGATGGACGCCATCGTCCTCAGGGCCCTGGTCAAGGACCCGAACTACCGCTACCAGTCGGCCGACGAGATGCGCGCCGACATCGAGGCCTGCCTCGACGGCCAGCCGGTCGCGGCCACCGCGGCGATGGGCTCGGTGGGCTACGGCGGCTACCCGGACGACCAGCCGACCACGGCCCTGCGCGCCGACGCGGGCGCCACCACGATGCTGCCGCCCATGAGCCCGGACGACGGCGGCTTCGGCTACGACGACCGCCCCGACCGGCGCCGCCAGAAGAAGTCGAACACCTCGACGATCCTTCTGGTGGTGGCGGGCATCCTGGTGCTCGTCGGCGCGATCCTGATCGGCAAGTGGATCTTCAGCGGCAACGGAGGCGCGGGCAACGACCAGGTGGCCGTGCCGAACGTCGTCAACCAGTCGCGGGCCGACGCCGAGAAACAGCTGGGCAACGTCGACCTGAAGGTCGGTGAGGTCACGCAGAAGGCGTGTGAGAACACGGCCAAGGGCAACATCTGCGAGACGACCCCGACGAGCGGCACCAAGGTCGACAAGAACTCCGCCGTCAACCTCGTGGTGTCCACCGGGGCGCCGAAGGTGGCCGTGCCCAGTGTCCTCGGCCAGGATGTCGACACGGCCACGGAGACCCTGGAGAGCGACAAGTACGGGCTCGTCGTCAAGACCAAGCAGGAGGAGTCCACCGAGAAGGTGGGCAAGGTGCTGAAGCAAAATCCGGAGCTGGGCGCGGAGGTGGAGAAGGGGTCCACCATCACCCTCACCATCGCCAAGGCCGAGGAGAAGTCCACGGTCCCGGACGTCATCGGCCGGTCCTGTGATGACGCCAAGGCACAGATGCAGCTGAACAACCTCGTGGGCAACTGCACCGACGTGGAGACCGACGACACCAACCAGATCGGCAAGGTCATCGCGACCTCGCCGACGGCCGGCACCCCGGTCGACAAGAACTCGACGGTCAACATCCAGATCGGCAAGGCGAAGGACAAGACCGAGGTCCCGGACGTCCGCGGCCAGACGGTCGCCCAGGCCAGGCAAATCCTCAACAACGCCGGCTTCAACAAAATCCAGTTCGCGAACGGCAGCGACCCGAGCGACACCGCGCTCGTGGCCCAGCAGGATCCGGGCGGGGGCAACGAGGTCGACGACCCGGGCAACACCCCGATCACCCTGGCCACCGTGAGCGTCGGCGGCGGCAACAACAACGGCGGCAACAACGGCGGGGGCTTCCTCGGAGGCGGGAACGGCTAGCCGCACAGCACCACACGAAAGAGCCCCGGCCCCCTTGTAGGGGCCGGGGCTCCGTCGTGTCCCCACCTCCGCAGGCCGGTGTCGATGCGATGTCGGGCAGTCGTCCACAAGGGCCAAAGACGTTCTACGCGGGGCAGAGTTGGTCCGGCCTCGAACACAGCTCATCCTCAGCCCGCTCTCCAGCCCCGCTCACCCGGTGACTGGGAGGAGATCCGTGGCCTTTCCCGTCTCTTCGAACTCGATGTCACCACCACCTCGCTGGAGGTTCTCGATGACACCGCGGCCCTGGACAGGGCGCGATCCACCGACCGCATCCGAGGCACCGACGCACTGCCCGACTCGGTGGAACTGTCCAGGTGGTGGCGATGATCGTGCCTTCATATGTGACTACTCGTTGATCGGGTGGGGCGGGGTCTCTATCTCTGCCCTGGCCACACGGCCACACCACACACGGAAGGGCAGTACGTGATCAACGAATCGGCACTGCTGGAATCGAAGACCCTGCGCGACGGCGTCCTGGAACGCACGGACGTACTCGACAGGGTCAAGGCACTGTCACTGCTGCCGGACGGGATGCACGTGACCACGGCGATGGTGGCGGCGTACTTCGAGGTCGCAGTCAAGACACTTGAGTCGGGCGTCGAGGATCACCGGGAAGAGCTGGCGTCCAACGGATACCAGGTCCTGACAGGTGCGCCACTGGCCCTCTTCAAGAGGGCCAGTGGGATCCAGTCGCGTTCCAAGGCGCTCGCTCTCTTCTCCCGCCGAGCCGTCCTCAACGTCGCCATGCTCCTCCGCGACAGCGAAGTCGCACGTCAGGTGCGTGTGTACCTCCTGGACATGGAGTACCTGGCCCGCGCCCAGCCTGTGGATAACTCTGTCCACACGGACACCGTCTCCCTCGACGACCGCATCGACCAACGCATCACCCACATCCTCGGCAAGACCGTCGTACCGATGTTCAACGCCCTGATCGAAACATCAGGCGAGCACCGTAAGGAACTGATCGCCCTGCGGGCAGGAGTCCAGCGCATCGAGCGACGCCTCCACCAGCACCACACCCGACTGCAGCGACTCGAAGGCGTACGAGACGACCGGCCCGCCGTCGGAGTCATGGCCGCCATGGACGCCATGAACGGCCGCACGTTCGAACACCACATCGCCAAGCTGCTGCGCCGGGACGGCTGCACCAACGTCGTCGTACAGGGCGGTCACGGAGACCGGGGCGTCGACATCATCGGACTCACGCCCGACGGCCGACGCCTTGTCGTCCAGTGCAAGAGGTTCGCGCCCTACCTCAACATCACCAGCCCCGACATGCAGAGGTTCGTCGGGGCTGCCAAGGTTCTCCACGGCGCGGAGGTGGCGCTGTTCGTGGCCACCTGCCCGTTCACCTCCGAGGCCCTGAACATCGCCGCCGAGACCGGGATCACCGTCGTACACCGTGGGCTGCTGGAGCAGTGGAGCGCCGGGGAACCGCTGGAAGTCCTGGAGTAGGCACGGCCCGACGCAAAGAGGCCCGAAGCCGCAAGAGATAGTTGCGGCTTCGGGCCTTCGCCATGCTAGGTGACTGAGGTCCTCAAAGGACCTCAGTCACCTCACCGCAGTTCCTTCGGCAACGTCCGCTCACTGTCCACCTTCTCCGTGCGGACCAGCTCCCCCCACACCACGTACCGGTATCGCGAGGTGTACACCGGCGTGCACGTCGTCAACGTGATGTAGTGGCCCGCCTTCTTCTTGCCGGACTCCTTGGGGATCTGGCCGAGGACCTTGACGTTGTACTTCGAGGTCTCGGCGAGAACGGCGTAGGCCTTGTAGACGTACCACTCGTCCTTGGTCTCGAAGACGATCGCGTCGCCCTTTTTGATCTTGTCGATGTTGTGGAACTTCGCGCCGTGGCCGTCGCGGTGGGCGGCGAGGGAGAAGTTGCCCTTCTTGCCGCTGGTGGGGAGCGTGGCCTTGACGGGGTCGGTGTAGTAGCCGGCGACGCCGTCGTTGAGGATCTTCGTCGAGGTGCCCTTCTCGACCAGGACCTCGCCGTTCTTCATCGCGGGGACGTGCAGGAAGCCGATGCCGTTCTTGGTGTCCAGCGCACCGGGACCGCCGGTGGTCCGCTCGGTCCAGCTGTCGCGCACCTTGTCGGCCTGTTTGTCCGCCGCGCGGTCCGCGACGACGTTCGTCCACCACAGCGAGTAGACGACGAACAGGCCGAGCACCAGGCCCGCGGTGATGAGGAGTTCACCGAAGACGCTGACCGCCATGGCGATCCGGCCGGTGCCGCGGCGACGCGGCGCTGGGGTGCCGGTGTTCTGCTCTTGCTCGGTGGTCGCTGCCACTAGTCATCTGCCCTTACTGGACGAGCGCATCCGGCTTGCCCTTGCTGCGCGGCCGTTCCTCGACCATCTTGCCCCAGACGATCAACCGGTACTTGCTGGTGAACTCCGGCGTACAGGTGGTGAGGGTGATGTAGCGGCCGGCCGTGGTGAAACCGGATCCCTTGGGGATGGGGTCGATCACACTCGTGTTGCTCGGAGCCGTCACCGGCAGCGTCGACGTCATCTTGTAGACGAAGTAGTCGTCCTGCGTCTCGACGACGATCGCGTCGCCCGGTGAGAGCTTGTTGATGTAACGGAAGGGCTCGCCGTGGGTGTTGCGGTGCCCGGCGAGGGCGAAGTTGCCGGTCTTGGCGTCGGGCATCGCCGTCTTGAGCGCGCCCTCGCTGTAGTGCCCCACCATGCCCTTGTCGAGGACCTTCTTGTTGCTGACGCCCTCGGCGATCGGCACCACCACGTCCAGCTTGGGGATGTGCAGCAGGGCGAAGCCCTGGCCCGGCTCGAAGGTGCCCGGCGCGCCCTTGCCGCTCGCCCAGTCGTTCTGGAGGCTGCTGGCCTCCTTGTCCGCCTGCGCGTGCGCCCGCACATTCGTCCACCACAGCTGGTAACTGACGAACAGCAGCATCAGCACGCCGGTGGTGATGAACACCTCACCGAGCGCGCGGCTCGCGACGACGGCCGCGCCGGGTTTGCGTGCCTTTGCCTGCCGACGGGCCTCGACACGGGAAAGCGGCTTCCCGTCCGGCGACTCCTGCTCGGACTGCGATTCGGGGGCGGCTCCGCCACCATGACGCCCGTGACGGCCCTTGGCGGCCTTCCTGCGGGCCGCACGGCCGCCCTGTGGGGATCCAGTGGCGGATGTGACGGAAGAGGCCGTAGAAGCGGATATGGGAGGCGGCGGGGGATCGAGGATCCGCAGCGCCACCGTCTCGTCATCGCCCGGTGGTACGTACGGCTCATCGGCCGGTGGTACGTACGGCGCCGACGCCCCGCCCGAAGGCGCCCCGCCGAAAGACTCCTCGACGTAGGGCTCCGCGACGTAGGGCTCCTCGGCGTAGGAACCACCGCCGAAGGACTCCCCGCCGTAGGGATCGCCGCCGTAGGACTCGTACGACGCGTCGCCGTACAAGTCCTCGCGCTCGGGGCGCAGGGCCGTCACGCCGTGGCCCTGCCCACCACCGGGGCGAGCCCCGCCGACCTCGCCACCGCGCCCTGGTCCCCGCACTCCACCAGCCAGTTGGCCAGCATCAGGTGCCCGTGCTCCGTCAGCACCGACTCCGGGTGGAACTGCACGCCCTCGACCGGGAGTTCACGGTGCCTCAACCCCATGACGATCCCGTCGTGCGTCCGCGCGGTGACCTCCAGCTCGGCCGGAACCGTCGCCGGCTCGGCGGCCAGAGAGTGGTACCGGGTCGCCGTGAACGGCGTCGGCAGCCCGGCGAAGACACCCTTGCCCTCGTGCTCGACGAGGGAGGTCTTGCCGTGCAGCAGCTCGGGGGCGCGGTCCACGACACCGCCGTACGCCACCTGCATCGACTGCATGCCGAGGCAGACACCGAAGACGGGCACCCCGGTCGCGGCGCAGTGGCGCACCATCTCGATGCAGACCCCGGCCTCCTCCGGTGTGCCGGGTCCGGGCGACAGAAGGACGCCGTCGAAGCCGTCCTGGGCGTGCGCCGTCGACACCTCGTCGTTGCGCAGCACCTCGCACTCCGCGCCCAGCTGGTAGAGGTACTGGACCAGGTTGAAGACGAAGCTGTCGTAGTTGTCGACAACGAGAATGCGCGCGCTCACTGGTTGTCCACCGTCACATCGTTGAAGGGCAGCAGCGGTTCGGCCCACGGGAACACGTACTGGAACAGGACGTAGACCACAGCAACGACCAGCACGAGTGAGAGGAACGCCTTCACCCATGCGTTCCCCGGCAGATGCCGCCAGATCCAGCCGTACATGCCGTCCCTTCCGTCGCACCACGGCACCAGACTCACGCCGTACCGCACCAGACTAACGGCGCAGGGCAACAGGCTTGCCGTCCTCCACAGGCTGTGTGGAGTCCAGGTGCGCCCAGACGATCAACCGGTGGCTGTGTCCCCACTCCGGATCGCACGTGGTCAGCGTGAGATAGCGGCCAGGCCGCGTGTACCCGGATTTACGTGGCACAGGATCGATCACCTCAATGTCGGTGGGCACTGTTTTGTAAGGCCCTTTGTCGATCCGATACGTGAACCAGGTGGTCCCGTCGGTCAGGACGACCGCGTCACCGCGCCGAAGTTTGGGAAAGTCCTTGAACGGATCCCCGTAGGTGCGCCGGTGCCCGGCGACCGAGAAGTTGCCCCGCTGACCGAGCTGCGCGGTGTTCGTGTAGTGACCGAGGCCCTTCTTCAGGGTGCCGACCTGGGTGCCTTCGAGCACGGGCTTGTTCCACGTGAAACCAAGCCGCGGAATGTACATGATCGCGAAGGGCTGCCCGCTCCGGTACGGCGCCGGCTCCGCCGGAGTCGCGGTGGCACCGGCCGTCGCCTTCGGCTGCTGCACGCTCCCCTTGGACCACTGGTTCTGTAACTGGTCGATCTGGTCGTCCATGACGGTGTCGGCCTTCACACCGGTCCAGAACAGCACATAGGCGACGAACAACACGATCAGGGCGCCGACGGTGATGCACAGCTCGCTGACGGTCCTGACGACGACACGCACCGGCGGCTCCAGGGGCTCACATCGCGCTCACTCCACGGGCTTGGCGTACTGCAGATCCACTGTGCCCGAGTAGCCGGGAAGAGTCACCGTGCCGTCGTCGGCGACATTCCAGCCGAGGCCGTAGACATTGACGTAGACCATGTAGTTCTGGATCGCCTTGGAGTCCGCGAGCGCCTGCTTCAGCTTCCCCGGGTCACCGACCGCCTGGATCTTGTACGGCGGCGAGTAGACGCGGCCCTGGAGGATCAGGGTGTTGCCGACACAGCGCACGGCGCTGGTGGAGATCAGCCGCTGGTCCATGACCTTGATGCCCTGCGCGCCGCCCTTCCACAGGGCATTGACCACGGCCTGGAGGTCCTGCTGGTGGATGACCAGGTAGTCGGGCTGAGGCTCGGGATAGCCGGGGAGCTTGGCGGTGGCGTTCGGCGGGGCGTCGTCGAGCGTGACCGTGACCGCCTTCCCCTTGATCTTCTGGGTGCCCGCCCTGCCCTCCAAGGCGGCGAGCTTGTCGTCCTCGGCTTTGGTGCTGCCGTCGTCGCGCTCGGCCAGTGCCTCGACGTCCCGGCGCAGCGAGCCGTTCGACTCGTCGAGCTCACCGTTGTTGTGGCTGCGCTCCTGGATGAGGTCCGAGAGCTTCAGCAGGGACGCGTCCGTGCGGATGTTGGTGCCCTTGGCCGTATTGAAACTCGTGAAGAAAATGAGTCCCGCGAGAGCGAAGACGGCCACCGTGAGCAGTCTCACCGGCCGGAAACTCCGCCTGCGGACAGGACTGGATCCGGGCTGGGGTGAGTCGGCAGAATTGCTCAACGTACCCTTATCTCCTTCGGCGCTACGGAAGCACTACGCTAACGGACGCCCGGGGGAGCACTCAGTGTCCCCTTGTACGCTGCCCCGAGCCCGACAAGTTACCTGCGCGGCCACGCAGCGCATCGACAGGAGAGACCCTCGTGCCGAAGTCACGTATCCGCAAGAAGGCCGACTACACGCCGCCCCCGGCGAAGCAGGCGACCGCCATCAAGCTGACCAGCCGCGCGTGGGTAGCCCCCGTGATGCTGGCCATGTTCCTCATCGGGCTCGCCTGGATCGTCGTCTTCTATGTGACGGACGGCTCGCTCCCCATCGACGCTCTGGACAACTGGAACATCGTGGTGGGCTTCGGCTTCATCGCTGCCGGATTCGGCGTCTCCACCCAGTGGAAGTAACTCTCCCCAGGGGTATCCGCTGAGTTATCCACAGCCTGGAGCATTTTCCACAGGACCTGGGGAAAAGACGACGATCTGTGGATAACCCGTCGGACGTTGACGCCGGTACGACCATCGCACCAGCTCCCGCAAGCATGTTCGCCCCCTGCCTGACCTGCTCAAACGCGGGTCAGCGACAGGGGGCGCAGCTGTTCCCGCACTGTATGCACAAGATCCGGCACTCGCTGTGGACAACGGGCCCGCTCAGGTCAGCTGGGCGGTCCTGAACAGCGTCATACCCACGATGACCAGCAGGACCAGCGCGCAGGTGCCGTACTGCACCAGCGACCGCCGCTCGCGTGGGGCGTGGACCATGCCGTACCCCGTGATCAGGCCTGCGACGAGGCCACCGATGTGGGCCTGCCAGGAGATGCTGCTCCAGCCGAAGGTGAAGATCAGGTTGATCACCAGGAGGGCGATGATCGGCCGCAGGTCGTAGTTGAGCCGTCGCATCAGGACCGCGGTCGCGCCGAAGAGGCCGAAAATGGCACCGGAGGCGCCGAGTGTCTGGGTGCCCGGATCGGCCAGCAGGTAGGCCAGGGCGCTGCCCGCGAGACCGGAGACGAAGTAGACCGCGAGATAACGGGCACGGCCCAGGGCCGCTTCGAGGGGGCCACCGAGCCACCACAGGCTCAGCATGTTGAAGCCGATGTGCCAGATCTCCTGGTGCGCGAACATCGAGGTGACGAGGCGGTAGTACTGCCCGTCCGCGACCCCCACGGTGGGTGTGAACGGCGCCGGCGGCCAGGCAGCGATGAGGCTGAGGTCCGTCGCCAGGGAGTCCTTGGCCTGGATGGCGATGAACACCGCGACGTTGATCCCGATCAGGATCTTGGTCAGCAGCCGGGGGTCGGCCGTGACCGTCCCGCCCGCGAGGGTGCGGGGCCTCGCCGCGGCCGGAGCCGGTCCGCCGCTCCCGTCGCGCACGCATTCGGGGCAATGGAAGCCGACGGAGGCGCTGACCATGCACTCGGGGCAGATCGGGCGCTCGCAGCGGGTGCAGCGGATGCCGGTCTCACGGTCCGGGTGCCGGTAGCAGCCAGGCAGGTTCTGGGCCTCCGGTGAACTGCCCGCCTCCTGATTCATGCCATCCCCTAAATCGCCCTGAGTCGTCGTACCCACGTGCACCGCCCCGCTCATCCTTACGGTTGAGCGGGGCGTTTGGTTCCCTTCGTGGTGGTCGCCCGGGGCTCAGCCCTGGCGGGTCTCCACGACGACCTGCTCGATGACGACGTCGTTCACCGGCCGGTCGTTGGGGCGGGTGGTCTTGACGGCGGCGATGGCGTCCACGACCTTCTGGCTGGCCGCGTCCGTGACCTCGCCGAAGATGGTGTGCTTGCGGTTCAGCCAGGCCGTCGGGGAGACGGTGATGAAGAACTGCGAGCCGTTGGTGCCGGGGCCCGCGTTGGCCATGGCGAGCAGGTAGGGCTTGTTGAAGCCGAGGTCCGGGTGGAACTCGTCCTCGAACTCGTAGCCGGGACCGCCGATGCCGGTGCCCAGCGGGTCGCCGCCCTGGATCATGAAGCCGCTGATGACGCGGTGGAAGATCGTGCCGTCGTAGAGCCTCTTGGTGGACTTCTCACCGGTGCCCGGGTGCGTCCACTCGCGCTCGCCCTGGGCGAGTTCGACGAAGTTCCTGACCGTCTTCGGGGCGTGGTTCGGCAGGAGCCGGACTTCGATGTCGCCGTGGTTGGTCTTCAGGGTGGCGTAAAGCTGCTCGGCCACGATCTGCCTTCCGTTGTCTTCTTGTGCCCGACCGATCCTCGCACGGATCCGGCCGAGGAGGGTCCGGGCAGGGGCGCGGAGCAGCGATCCGTGGCATTGTCGTGGACAAGCTCCTGTTGCCACGTATTGATCCGTTATTGATCCGGATGCCCGCCCTCAGGTGTCGGGCTGCACTCCGGCAGGCATGATCCGTAAAAGGGTGGAAAGTCGAAATACCATACGCCACCGAGGAGGAGGATCCCGTGACCCGCATCGACAGCGTGCGCGCCGCGACCGGCTCGGCGAAGGACAGCGTGCTGCACGCCGCGGAAGTGGTGGCGCCCTACGCCGACACGGCCAAGGACAAGGCCTCGCACTACGCGACGGAGGCACGCGTACGGCTCGCGCCGAAGGTCTCGCAGGCGGCTGAGCAGGCGCGTGTCCAGTACGGCGCCCATGTCGCGCCGCGCCTGGAGCAGGCCCGTACGCATGTTCCGCCGAAGGTCGACCAGGCCGCTCACGAGGCTGCCGTACGTACCCGGAAGGCGGCCCGTCAGGCTGCCGACTACTCCCGTCCGAGGATCGAGCAGGCCGTCGCCGCGGCCGGTCCGGTCCGTGATGAGGCCACGGCCCGGAGCGTGGCCGCACTGGCCGCACTGCGCGGCCAGATCACGCCCAAGGAGGTCCAGAAGCTGGTCCGCAAGCACGAGCGGCGGGCCCGTGCAGGACGTCTTGCCAAGGCGCTGGCGGTCGTGGGTGTCGTGGCGGGCGGTGCCTTCGCCGCCTGGAAGTGGTGGGACAAGCAGGCCAATCCCGACTGGCTGGTCGAGCCGCCGGCCGCGACCGAGGTGCCCGAGACGGGCCGGCTGACGTCCGTGGACGGCAGCGGCCAGTCCGTCCTGGACCCGGAGGTCCAGGCGAAGGAGGCCGAGGAGGACGCGGCGAGGCACGACGAAGGGCGCTGACGCCGACACCGGCGTGTACCAGTGGTGGGGCGGAAGTTTTCCGCCCCACCATCATGTTCACCCGACGGTGTGACTCGACCGGTGCGGCAGGGCCCCGGTGCGCCACAGTTCGCAGGGTCACGTCTCCGCACCGGATGGACCGCCGCCCTGATGAAGCCCTCGCGCCGTGGGTCGGCCGCCCTGGCCACCGTACTGCTGCTCCTGGCTTCGGCCTGCACCGCTCGCGCCCCCGAGCCCTCGGCGGTTTCCGCGTACGGCGCGTACGTCGGCTACGAGCCGGCCGACGTGGGCCGTCTCGGCGAACTCGGCGCTTGGCTCGGCGGGCCCGCGCCCCGGGTCGGGCATGTGTATCTGCCTGGCGACCGCTGGAGCAACATCGAGGGCGCGCCGGGCTTTCTGGAGTCCTGGGCGTCATGGCGGCGGGCCGACCCGCGGCGGATGTTCGTCCTCGACGTGCCGATGCTGGAGCGCAGCGAGGCCGATCTCCCGGACGGCACGGTCCGCACCGAGCTGCGGCGCGGGGCGGACGGCGACTACGACGGCCATTTCCGCACTCTGGCCCGCCGACTGACGGCTCTCGGCGTCCCGGACGCGATCGTCGTGCTCGGCTGGGAGATGAACGGCACCACCTACACCCACCGCTGCGGCCCGGACCCGGCCGCGTGGAAGGCGTACTGGTCCAGGGTCGTGCGGGCGATGCGCTCGGTACCCGGTCAGCGCTTCCGCTTCGAGTTCACGCCCAACCGCGGCCGCGACGCGATTCCGTGGCCGCGCTGCTATCCGGGCGACGAGGTCGTCGACATCATCGGCATGGACGCCTACGACGCCCCGCGCGGCCTGCGCTTCACCGACCAGGTGAGCGAGCCGTACGGTCTGCTCGCCCACGTCCGCTTCGCCCGCGCCCACGGCAAACCGTTCTCGTACCAGGAGTGGGGCCTGTACGAGAACGGCGACAACCCGGCGTACATGCGCGGCATGCTCACCTGGTTCGCCCGGGAGCGCCCCCTCTACCAGGCCATTACCGACTACTGCCCGCACGGCGTGTGGGGCTGCCGGGCCCATCCGAGGTCGTCAGCGGTCTACCGCTCGCTGATGAAGTAGGCCGGTGTGTCCGGGCCGGTTCGCGGGGTGCCGCTCGCGCCGGCTCCAGCGCGTACGCGGCCACGGAGGTGGGCTGCGACACCCGGGGGCCCTGTGTCCGTGGTGGGCGGGGAGCCAAGGGCGCGGCTGGGCGGATTGCACCGCTGGTCGACGCCGGTGGTGTGGACGTCGGAGACGTTGAGTGCCAGGCAGTCGGCCCCGTCCACGGCGGCCTGGTGC
This sequence comes from Streptomyces canus, assembly GCF_030816965.1. Classification (NCBI taxonomy): domain Bacteria; kingdom Bacillati; phylum Actinomycetota; class Actinomycetes; order Kitasatosporales; family Streptomycetaceae; genus Streptomyces; species Streptomyces canus. Next base: position 5,137,160 of record NZ_JAUSYQ010000002.1, on the reverse strand, counting down.
AGGGCGTGGGCCGGCGCGCGCGACATCGGTCATACGGCCAGGGATTGCCGACGTCGAGGCAAGCAACGCGAGACGCTCCGCTGTGTCCGCCTGGGGACAGCTGTCCGGAGTGCGCACCGCGGGCCCGGGTTCGCGGCGGTCAGCCAGACGGCCTGCGGGCGGGTGGCGAACCTGTCCAGCGACGCCGCGTGCTCGGTGCGGTCCGGGCGGCGTTGCTCGGCGGGCTGGAGCGCGGTGGGGGCATTCCGATCGACCCACGAGGCCGGACCCGGCAGGACGCGACCGGATTTCCGAACCGGCTCCCCTCCGCACACGAAAAACCCCTCTGCCTGCATATCCGCAGGTCGGAGGGGTTTCCTGAAGTGGAGCCTAGGGGAGTCGAACCCCTGACATCTGCCATGCAAAGACAGCGCTCTACCAACTGAGCTAAGGCCCCGGGAAGTGAAACGTCCGCCGGAAAACCACGTACCGGTGGGCGCCGCAGACCAGAGTACCGGGTCACCCCCAGTATTCCGCAAAAGGATTGGGGGTCCCCGCGAACGACCACTCTCCGTAAGATGCTCGGCGTGGTTCGCTGTCGCGAACCACGGATTTTTGGGGAAGCGATGGGGAGACGCACATGGACGCCGCACAGCAGGAAGCGACCGCAAGAGCGCGGGAACTGCAGCGGAACTGGTATGGGGAGCCGCTGGGGGCGCTCTTCCGTAAGCTCATAGACGACCTCGGCCTCAACCAGGCTCGTCTCGCGGGGGTACTGGGGCTGTCGGCTCCGATGTTGTCTCAGCTGATGAGCGGTCAGCGGGCGAAGATCGGCAATCCCGCCGTGGTCCAGCGGGTACAGCTGCTGCAGGACCTGGCGGGGCAGGTCGCGGACGGCAGCGTGAGCGCGGCCGAGGCGACCGAGCGCATGGACGAGATCAAGAAGTCGCAGGGGGGCTCGGTGCTCAGCAACACCACGACCACGACGAGTAGTTCAGGAGCGCCGACGGTCAAGCGGGTCGTCCGCGAGATCCAGTCGCTGCTGCGCTCAGTGGCCGCCGCCGGGGACATCATCGACGCGGCGGACACCCTCGCCGCGACCCACCCGGAACTGGCAGAGTTCCTCCGGGTCTACGGCGCCGGCCGCACGTCCGACGCGGTCACCCACTACCAGTCCCACCAGAACTGAGCCGTCCGCCCGGTAGCCGAAGGGGGTTCGGCAGCCGGGCCGGGGGCTGTGCAAGCAGCACGGAGGAGCGCGGGGGGTCGCGCTTCTCGCCGGGGGCTGACACACGGGGGTGTGTCAGCCGCCGAGGAGACGGGGAACACGGGGCCGTATCTCTCATCCGGGAGGCCACGAGGGGTCGTATCGCTCATCGAGGGGGAAGCAAGGGGGTAACCGCAGGGGGAGGAGCGACGCGCAGTCATGGGTGAGGTGTTCGCCGGCCGGTACGAACTGGCCGATCCGATCGGACGCGGAGGCGTCGGCGCCGTCTGGCGTGCCTGGGACCACCGGCGCCGCCGCTATGTGGCCGCCAAGGTCCTGCTGCAGAGCGACGCGCACTCCCTGCTGCGCTTCGTCCGCGAACAGGCCCTGCGGATCGATCACCCCCATGTCCTCGCGCCCGCCAGCTGGGCCGCCGACGACGACAAGGTCCTGTTCACGATGGACCTGGTCGCCGGCGGTTCGCTGGTCCATCTGGTCGGGGACTACGGCCCTCTGCCACCGGTTTTCGTCTGCACCCTGCTCGACCAACTCCTCGCGGGGCTGGCCGCGGTGCACGCGGAAGGCGTCGTGCACCGTGACATCAAGCCCGCCAACATCCTGCTGGAGGCCACCGGCACCGCCCGCCCGCGACTGCGGCTGTCCGACTTCGGCATCGCCATGCGGCTGGGCGAACCGCGCCTGACCGAGACCAACCTCGTCGTGGGCACGCCCGGCTATCTCGCCCCCGAGCAGATGATGGGGGCGGAACCGGACTTCCCTGCCGACCTGTTCGCCGTCGGCCTGGTCGCGCTGTACCTCCTGGAGGGCGCCAAGCCCGACGCCAAGGCGCTCATCCAGTACTTCGCCGCCCACGGCACTCCCGGAGCGCCCCAGAGCGTCCCCGAACCGCTCTGGCAGGTCGTGGCCTCGCTCCTCCAGCCGGACCCCCAGGCCCGCTTCCGCACCGCCACGGGGGCCCGCAAAGCCCTCGCCGCGGCCAGAGAACTCCTCCCGGAGCCCGGCCCCGACGACGAGTCCATCGAAATCTTCGACCAACTCGGCCCCCTGCCCCCCGGTTTCGGCCCGGAAGGCCCCCTCAAGCGCGCCCCGGGCGTGGATCCGAACAGGACACGGAACGGGGTCTTCGGAGCGGGGGGAGATCCGCGCTTCGGTTCCGGTGACGGAGGCGAGGGGTCTTTTGGTGGCAGCGGGGGGAGCGGGGTGCCCCTCGGGGGCGGGGTGCCTTCCGGCGCCGGCGGAGGAAGCGCGGGGGCCTTTGCCGTCGGCGGAGAAAGCGGGACGGCTGACTGGCGGGGCGCTGGTGCCGGGGCAGGGGCCGGTACTGGGCCGGGTGCCGGTGTCGGCTCCGGTGCTTCTGCTGGACCCAGCGCTGGTGTGGGGTCGGGAGCCGACTTTGGTGCCGGTGTTGGGTTCGGTGCTGGTGCCGACGTTGCTTCCGGTGCAGGTGAGGCGAACGGGGCGCCTTCTTGGCCCGGCGGCCAGGGCCACGGCGAGACGTCTCGGCCCGGTGCGGCCAATGGGGGCGGTGGGGCGTCCTCGTGGTTCGGTGAGGGAAACGGGGTGGGCTCCCAGCCCGGTGAAGCGGGTCGAACTCCCTTCCAGCCAGGCGAAGGGAATGGGCCGGCCTCCTCCCAGCCCGGTGAAGCGGGTGGAGTTCCCTCCCAGCCCGGTGAAGCGGGTGGAGTTTCCTTCCAGCCGGGCGGAGGAAGTGGGCCGGCCTCCTCCCAGCCCGGTGAAGCGGGTGGAGTTCCCTTCCAGCCAGGCGAAGGAAGTGGGCCGGCCTCCTCCCAGCCTGGAGAGGCGAGCGGGGCCCCTTACCGGCCCGGCGAAGGCCACGGGTGGTCCTCCCGACCCGGAGTCCCAGGCGGGGCGCCCTCCTGGCAAGGCGAAGGCAGGGGAATACCTCCCCACCCACGCGAGGCCAGTGACGCGCCCAACCAGCGAGGAGGGGCGAATGGCGCTCCTTACCCGCACGGTGAAGCGAACGGGCCTGTGTCCCAGCCCGGTGAGGACAGCGAGTCGCCCTGGCCCGGCCAAAGAAACGCCACACCCTGGCCCAGCGAAAGCAACGAAGCGGCCCGACCCGCCGAGGACAGCGCATCGCCCCGACCCGGCCAAAGAAACGCCACACCCTGGCCCAGCGAAGCCAACGAAGCGCCCCGGCCCGGCGAAAGAAGTGCCACGCCCTGGCCCAGCGAAGGCACCGAAGCAGCCCCGCGCTCCCGGGAGGGCACTCCCGTATCTCGGCCTGGCGAAGGAAACACGCCGCCCTGGTCCGGTGAGGCGAACTCGACGTCCTGGCCCAGGGAATCGAATCCGGCGCCATGGCCCGAGCGAGCCAACCCGCCCTCCTGGGCCGGCGAGGCGGGCTCCCCACCGTCCCCAGGCGCCAACGCCCCGGCCGCTCACCCCCACACCGGCACGGGAGGCACCGATGTGTCTTTCCCGAGCACCACGCCCGGAAGGGGCTCCGAAACACCCTGGCCCATGCACCACACCCCACCCGCCCCCTCCCAGCCACCCTCGGTGTCGGACACCGGCAGTTTCCCTCTGCCACCGCCCCGGCCCGTGGACTCCCGTTCCCAGCCCTCCACCCCACCGGAGCACCAGGCACAGCCGCATCACCAGCATCCGCAGGCCCAAGGACAGCCATACCGGCCTGCTCCGACCCACTCCGCCTCCATCTCCCCCCACGACCCCACACCCCCGACACATGTCCTGCCCTCCCCCCAACCCCTCGCCTCACGCTTCCCCACGCAGACCCCGACACCAGTCCCGCACCAGCCCCACGCCGATACCTCTACTGCTTCGTACACCGCTCAGAGCCCGCAGGTTCCACCCCCCACCCCGTCACTTTCGCGAGCACGCCGCAGCGGCCCGCCCGCAAAGGCGGCAATCGCCCTCCTGCTCCTGGCCCTGGCCTGCTACGCCGTGGGGTTCTGGGCACTCGCCCAGATCTGAGGACCCGGCACCTCGGACAGCCCGCGATCCCAAGCCGCCCGCGCCACGGGGAGCCCACCTGCAGCCCTGCATCACCCGCAGGGCTGACTCAGCCGCAGTCCTGCCTCACCCTCGCCCCGAAAACCCACGCGGGCACCGACCGGCGGCAAGGCAGCCACACGCAATCCGGAAGAGCCCATGGTCCCCCGCCCCGGTATTCCCAAGGCCCCAGCACGCCATGAGCCCTGCAATCCCCAAGCCCGGCCCGCAGGCCCCGCATCCCACATCCAACAGCGCAAGCCAACGCCCAGGCAGGCCCGACCCCGCCCCCTACACCCCGGCCGCCCTCCGCCGCCCCACCACAGCCCACACCCCGAGCACCACCAACACCACGGTCCCCGCCCCGATCCCCCCGACGGCCACCAGCTTCATTCCGGCATCACCGCCGCCACCACCGTCACCGTCGCTCGAGTCCGCCTCGCCCACCGCCCCGGAGTCCCGCCCGAGAAGCCCCACCTGGAAGATTCCCGACGGCTGGGACCGTCCCGCGTAACCGGGCCCGACCGTCGCCTCCCCCTTCACCCGCACACGCAGCATCAGTCCAACCGGCTGGGCGCCGAACTCCTCGCCCACCCGCGCAGCGAGATGCACGACGAGGTAGTAGGCCCCGGCGAACCGCATGCCGTTCACCCGGTCGGAAACGGCGTACCGGTTGTCGTACCCCACCGGCGGAAGGGCAGCGAGAGCACCCGACTTCTGGCTGCCGTTGTAACTGATGCTCGTGGCATCGACGAGTCCGCGCACAGGGTTGTACAGCGCCAGATTCACGCCCCCCGGCACGAAGCCCCCACCCGCCCCGCCACCGCTCGAACTGCTCAGGTCGGCAGTGGCGTACACCTGCTGTCCCCAGTCGACCGGCACTTCGTAGAACAGCGTCTGCCCGGGCGTTATGTCGTCACGCCAGACCCCCTGCTCCAGCGCGGTCGCCGAGCTGAATCCCCCGCCGCCCCGCACCCGCACGGCAGCACCGGCGGGAGGCGAGGGCGTGGCCGAGTCCCAGGCCTCGGGCGCACTGGTCGAACCAGCCTTCCGCAACCGCGGTTCCAGCACGGGCGCGAGCTCCAGGTCCCAGTCGCCCGGCGAGGACTCGGTACGCAACACCCGCTCGACGACGACGTAGTACGTACCGGCGCCCTGGCACAGCGACCGGCTCGGCGAGAGCTGACGAGCGCCCCACACCGTGAGGGGACGCGGGCTGCGGCCGGCACCGATGCTGGCGGTGTCCGCCGCGGAGCAGGAACGGCCGTCGGCGTCCTGAACGGACACCCTGACGCCTTCGGTGGGGGTGACCGCCACGTCCGTCGGGGGTACGGCCGTCGCGGCGACGTACACGGTCGACGTGCCGTCGAGTTGGAGGCGGTAGTAGACCTTGCCGTCACTCGGCAGCGAACTCCGGTACGTCGTACCGGGTTCAAGGCTCTCGGCGTCCGCGGTGTCCGCCGCTCCGGTGACCGACGGGGCGTCTCCGTCGAAGACGTACGAGGAAGCCGTAGCAGAGGAAGAAGGAGAGGCGGAGGTGGAAGGAGAGGCGAGGGTGGACGAAGAGGCGGGGGGAGACGTGGAGGGCGAGGCGGAGGCGGCGAAGCCAGGAGACACCGGCGCACCAGCCCCCGCGCCCAGCACGATCCCCACGACGGCCACCCGCCACCACGCCGTACGCCGCCCCATCCCGCGCCACCCCTCCGTGCCCGAGCCCGAACTCCTACGACCGTCATCGATGCGACACGACCACCTGTGCGGCCGGCCGTGGCCCATCCTGCCCCGCCGGACCGCCACCCACCCTCGCAATCCGTACGACCGTCCGAAACCCCGGCCTCCGACCCTGGGCAACACAAAACCCCGACCGCAACAACGGCCGGGGTCTGTTCAGAATCGGATCTCGGTACTCACGAACCCGTGGGCACGGAGTCAGTCGCCTCCGTCCACAGATCCTGCTCGGCGCGATCCGCCTGGATCTGGCGGTACACGAGGAGCCCGCCGATGGCGGCCAGTGCGACCAGGAGAAGCTTCTTCACCGCGCGACCTCGTCTTTCCTTGACGTAGGGGACCTCTGGCGCCCGACTATACACACCGACCGATACCGATCGGTGACCTGTGTCCGGGCCCTCAACTCCCGTCGCGAGCGGTCCAGTAGAAGCGGAACAGGCATCTCCGATCAGAGGGTGATCACACCTCCACGGACGGTCACTTCGATACCTATAGTCAGGTTTCTCCTATTTTTCTCCCCTTATGCACCCATCCGTGTGGTGTTCATCCGAAGATCGACGCGCCACAGGCTCGGGTCCGTGATTTCGCGACGCCTATACACATCATGAGGAAAGTACGCAAATCGACCGACCCGAAAGTGAGGGACCATGGCCCTGAACAAGGTCATGAAGCTGTGGACCGTCGTCATCACCGCCTTCCTCGCGCTGTTCACGGCGCTCGGACTCATCACGACGACCGACGCCGCTGCGGTACCGCAGACCCAGCCGGACCGCAACAGCGCCGTCGCACACCCGGAGCCCCCGGCGATGTCCCACGGCCTCTGGTCCTACGCCAGATCCCTGCCTCCCACGATGAAGCAGCGCATCCGGGCCGAGGCCCACGGCAAGACCCCCAGCTGCCGCCCCCGCTCCCTCGCCGCCACTGACACGCCCGCGGACACGGACTCGGACTCGGACACAGCCGAACCGGCTGCAGCGGGCTGTGCCTGACGTCACTGCACGCCACTGCAGCACCCGAGAAGCTCCTCAACGCATTGAATACGCACCAAAGACGCACCAAAGACGCATCGAAGAAGCGCCGAAGAAATGACGACGTCGCGCACAGCACCACACGGAAACACCCGCCCGTACGCCGAAGACCCCCAACCGGAACCGGCTGAAGGTCTTCGTGTCCGGCAGAGCCAAGAGGATGGGCTCCGGAGGACGCCTCACACGATGGACGTGCCGTCCGTGTGCGCCGGCCCCAGCCCCCGCTCAGGCGTTCTCACTGACGCCGTTGGCCCAGAACACAGAACTCATTGCCTTCAGGGTCTGCCATGACGACCCACGACTGGTCACCCTGGCCGATGTCGACACGCTTGGCACCATGAGCTTCAAGGCGAGCCACCTCGGCGGCCTGGTCATCAGGCCTGAAGTCGAGATGCAGCCGACTTTTGACCTTCTTGCTCTCGGCGATCCTGACGAAGTCCAACCCCGGCAGGCGATCCGGCTCCGGGCGGATCTCGAACTCCTCATCGGAGGAGTGGACGACCACCCAGCCAAGAGCCTCGGCCCACCACTGCCCCAGGGCCGTCGGATCCACCGAGTGAACGATTACCTGTTCCCATTCCAAGGTCATCTGCCGAGTCTAGGCACACGAGATCTTCGAAAACAGGCGCTTGAAGCGACTGAACGAAGGCCTCGTGACACGACCCCCGCAGCGGATGTCCGGCATGGATGACAAAAACCCCCAACCAAGATCGGCTGGGGGCCTTCGTGCTGGTGGGGCTAACAGGATTTGAACCTGTGGCCTCATCCTTATCAGGGATGCGCTCTAACCAACTGAGCTATAGCCCCGCCGCGCTCTGCGGAGTGTGTCCCGCGCGCTGACTCCTGAAGATTAGCGCACGACGTGGGCAGTCCCAAAATCGGTTCCCCGAGGACCGCCTCCGCAGGTTTGAGGCAGCGTTACTCGTCCTCCGCCAGCGTCAGCTCGACGCCGCCGACGAAGCCCGCGGAGAGGTTGTAGATGAACGCTCCGAGGGTCGCGAGAGCCGTCGCGAGGACGACGTCGATGACCGCGATGATCGACGTGAACATCAGGACGTTCGGCAGGGAGAGGAACGCCTGGAGGTCGAAGCCGTTCGACTCGTTCGAGCCGGTCGCCTCGGAGATCGTCCCGCCGACCGTCGAGAAGACGCCCATCGCGTCCATGACCATCCACAGCACGGCGGCCGCGACGATCGTGCAGATGCCCAGTGCGATGGAGAGCAGGAAGCTGACCTTCATGACGGACCACGGGTCGGCCTTGGCCACCCGCAGACGTGCCTTGCGGGTACGGGGCGTGGTGCGCGCGCCGGTGCGCGGGCGTCGTACCGCACCGGCCGGGGTGGCCTGCGTCGGGTAGGCCTGCGGTGGGTGGTACGGGCCGGCCTGCTGCTGCGGCCGGCGTTCCCCCGGCAGCGGAGAGGGCGAAGGCTGGGGCTGAGCCGCCGCCTGCGGCGGTGCGGCGGGCGCCGTCGGCTGGGCCGGCGGCTGGGTGTCCGTCACAGGTCCCCCCTGGGATCCATGAGTCTCGGGCGAGCGCGAGTCCGTCGCGGGCGGCTTGATCGCCTTGAGTTGAGTCGTGTGCGTATCTGTCGGGTGCGTTTCTGCCGCACGCGCGGCAGAGCCACGGCCGCCGCCGTCCGCCTCCGAGCCGGGGGAAGACCCCGTAGAGGTTCCGGTCGATCCGGCGCCCGTGGCTCCGCTCACGATGACTCACTCCTCGCTACTCGGCCGGGGGTGCCTCACCCTCGTCCGTGCCGATGGTCGCGACGGCACCCTCGACGGTCTCGTCGTCGGCCACATCGCCGTCGACCTCCTCCGCCTCACGTCCCGCCTCGGCGTTACGTGCGATGCCGACCACGGCATCGCGCTTGCCCAGGTTGATCAGTTGGACGCCCATGGTGTCACGGCCCGTCTCCCTGACCCCGCTGACTCGCGTACGAATCACACCGCCGGACAGCGTGATGGCGAGGATCTCGTCGGTCTCCTCGACCACCAGCGCTCCGACGAGCGATCCGCGGTCCTCCACGATCTTGGCGGCCTTGATACCGAGGCCGCCGCGACCCTGGACGCGGTACTCGTCGACGGGGGTCCGCTTCGCGTACCCGCCGTCCGTAGCAGTGAACACGAACGTACCGGGTCGAACAACATTCATCGAGAGCAGCTCGTCTCCCTCACGGAAGCTCATGCCCTTCACACCCGAGGTGGCACGGCCCATGGGACGCAGGGTGTCGTCCGAGGCGGTGAACCTGATCGACTGCGCCTTCTTGCTGATCAGAAGCAGATCGCTGTCGGCCGAGACGAGTTCGGCACCGATCAGTTCGTCGTCCGAACCGTCCTCGCGCTCACGCAGATTGATGGCGATGACGCCACCGGAACGCGGAGAGTCGTAATCCTTCAGTGACGTCTTCTTGACCAGACCCGCCTTCGTGGCGAGCACGAGGTACGGCGCCGCGTCGTAGTCGCGGATCGCGAGGATCTCGGCGATCGCCTCGTCCGGCTGGAAGGCCAGCAGGTTGGCGACGTGCTGTCCACGCGCGTCACGGCCGGCGTCCGGCAGTTCGTACGCCTTGGCCCGGTAGACGCGGCCCTTGTTGGTGAAGAACAACAGCCAGTGGTGCGTCGTGGAGACGAAGAAGTGGTCGACGATGTCGTCTTCCTTGAGCTTCGTGCCGCGTACGCCCTTGCCGCCGCGCTTCTGCGCGCGGTAGTCGACGGTCTTGGTCCGCTTGACGTAACCGCCGCGCGACACCGTGACGACGATGTCCTCCTCGGCGATGAGGTCCTCGATGGACATGTCGCCGTCGTAGGGCACCAGCATGGTCTTGCGGTCGTCGCCGTACTTGTCGACGATCGCGGTGAGTTCGGCGCTGACGATGCCGCGCTGGCGGACCGGCGAGGCCAGGATCTCGTTGTACTCGGTGATCTTCGCCTGGAGTTCGTCGTGCTCCTGGACGATCTTCTGGCGCTCCAGGGCGGCGAGGCGGCGCAACTGCATCTCGAGGATGGCGTTGGCCTGGATCTCGTCGATCTCCAGGAGCTCCATCAGGCCCGTGCGCGCGATGTCGACGGTGTCGCTGCGCCTGATCAGCGCGATGACCTCGTCGATGGCGTCCAGGGCCTTGAGGAGGCCGCGCAGGATGTGCGCCCGCTCCTCGGCCTTGCGGAGCCGGAACTTCGTACGCCGGACGATGACCTCGATCTGGTGCGCCACCCAGTGCCGGATGAACGCGTCGAGCGAGAGGGTGCGGGGGACGCCGTCGACGAGCGCCAGCATGTTGGCGCCGAAGTTCGACTGCAGGTCCGTGTGCTTGTACAGGTTGTTCAGCACGACCTTGGCGACCGCGTCACGCTTCAGAACGATCACGAGCCGCTGACCCGTACGCGACGACGTCTCGTCCCGGACGTCCGCGATGCCGCCGACCTTGCCGTCCTTCACCAGGTCGGCGATCTTCTGCGCGAGGTTGTCGGGGTTGGTCTGGTACGGCAGTTCCGTCACCACCAGGCACTGGCGGTTCTGGATCTCCTCGACCTCGACGACCGCGCGCATGGTGATCGAGCCGCGACCTGTGCGGTACGCCTCCTCGATGCCCTTGCGGCCCACGACGAGCGCGCCGGTCGGGAAGTCGGGGCCCTTGATGCGCTCCATGAGCGCGTCCAGGAGCTCCTCGTGCGAGGCCTCCGGGTTCTCCAGGTACCACTGGGCGCCGGAAGCGACCTCGCGCAGGTTGTGCGGCGGGATGTTGGTCGCCATGCCGACCGCGATACCGGCCGAGCCGTTGATCAGGAGGTTCGGGAAGCGGGCCGGCAGGACGGTCGGCTCCTGGGAGCGGCCGTCGTAGTTGTCCGTGAAGTCGACGGTCTCCTCGTCGATGTCACGGACCATCTCCATCGACAGCGGCGCGAGCTTGCACTCGGTGTAGCGCATCGCCGCCGCCGGGTCGTTGCCCGGGGAGCCGAAGTTGCCGTTGGAGTCCACCAGCGGCATCCGCATCGACCACGGCTGGGCGAGGCGCACCAGGGCGTCGTAGATCGAGGAATCGCCGTGGGGGTGGTAGTTGCCCATGACGTCGCCGACCACGCGCGCGCACTTGTAGAAGCCGCGCTCGGGGCGGTAGCCGCCGTCGTACATGGCGTACAGGACGCGGCGGTGGACGGGCTTGAGACCGTCCCGGACGTCCGGCAGCGCACGGGACACGATGACGGACATCGCGTAGTCCAGGTACGAACGCTGCATCTCCGTCTCGAGCCCGACGGGCTCGACACGCTGGGCGATGACGCCGCCCTCTTCAGAGGTGACGGGCGTGTTCTCGTCGGCCATTGCGGGTGAAGATCCTTCCTGGTGCGGTCAGCTGAGACCGACTCAGATGTCGAGGAAGCGGACGTCCTTGGCGTTGCGCTGGATGAACTGGCGGCGGGCCTCCACGTCCTCGCCCATCAGGACGGAGAACAGGTCGTCTGCCTGGGCGGCGTCGTCGAGGGTGACCTGGCCGAGAACGCGGTGCTCCTGGTCCATGGTGGTGATGCGCAGTTCCTCGGCGTTCATCTCGCCGAGACCCTTGAAGCGCTGGATGGAGTCCTCGCGGATGCGCTTGCCGCGCTGCCGGCCCATCTCGATCAGTGCGTCGCGCTCGCGGTCCGAGTAGGCGTACTCGACGTCGTCCCGGCCCCACTTGATCTTGTACAGAGGGGGACGGGAGAGGTACACGTGCCCGGCCTCGACCAGCGGCCGCATGAAGCGGAACAGGAAGGTCAGCAGCAGCGTGGAGATGTGCTGGCCGTCGACGTCGGCGTCCGCCATCAGGATGATCTTGTGATAGCGCAGCTTCTGGATGTCGAAGTCCTCGTGGACTCCGGTGCCGAAGGCCGAGATCAGCGCCTGGATCTCCTGGTTCTGCAGGATCTTGTCGATCCGCGCCTTCTCGACGTTCAGGATCTTGCCGCGGATCGGGAGGATCGCCTGGTACTCGGGGTTTCGGCCGGACTTGGCCGAGCCGCCGGCGGAGTCACCCTCGACGATGAAGATCTCGCACTTGGTGGGGTCGTTCGACTGGCAGTCGGAGAGCTTGCCCGGCAGGGAGGCGGTCTCCAGGAGACCCTTGCGGCGCGTCAGGTCACGGGCCTTGCGGGCCGCCACGCGCGCGGTGGCCGCCTGGATGCCCTTGCGGATGATGTCCGCGGCCTCGACGGGGTTGCGGTCCAGCCAGTCGGTGAGGTGCTCGTAGACGACCTTCTGGACGAAGGTCTTCACCTCGGTGTTGCCCAGCTTCGTCTTGGTCTGGCCCTCGAACTGCGGCTCGCTCAGCTTCACCGAGATGATCGCGGTCAGACCCTCGCGGATGTCGTCACCCGTGAGGTTGTCGTCCTTCTCACGCAGCAGCTTCTTGTCGCGCGCGTACTTGTTGACGAGGTTCGTCAGCGCCGCGCGGAAGCCTTCCTCGTGCGTGCCGCCCTCGTGCGTGTGGATAATGTTCGCGAAGGAGTAGACGCCCTCGGTGTAGCTGCTGTTCCACTGCATCGCGACCTCGAGGGACAGGAGCTTGTCCTTGTCCTCGGCCTCCAGGTCGATCACGGTGGGGTGCACCACGTCTCCCTTGCGGGAGTTGAGGTACTTCACGAAGTCGACGATGCCGCCCTCGTAGTGGTACTCGACGACCTTGACTTCGTCCTTCTCGTCGGCGCCCGCCTCGTCCGCCCCGGCGGTGGCCTTCGCCGACTCGCGCTCGTCAGTGAGCTTGATCCTCAAACCCTTGTTGAGGAACGCCATCTCCTGGAAGCGGCGGGAGAGCGTCTCGAAGGAGTACTCGGTGGTCTCGAAGATGTCGCCGTCGGCCCAGAAGGTGACCGACGTACCGTGCTCGTCCGTCGCCTCGTGCTTGGCCAGCGGAGCCGTCGGGACGCCCAGCTTGTAGTCCTGCGTCCAGCGGTAGCCGTCGGTCTTGACCTCGACGGCGACCTTGCTGGACAGGGCGTTCACCACGGAGACACCCACGCCGTGCAGACCGCCGGAGACCGCGTAGCCGCCGCCGCCGAACTTGCCGCCCGCGTGCAGCACCGTCAGGACAACCTCGACGGCCGGCTTGCCCTCGGAGGGGACGATGCCCACCGGGATGCCTCGGCCGTTGTCGACGACGCGCACGCCGCCGTCGGCCAGGATCGTCACGTCGATGGTGTCCGCGTGGCCGGCCAGCGCCTCGTCCACGGAGTTGTCGACGACCTCCTGCACCAGGTGGTGCAGGCCGCGCTCGCCGGTCGAGCCGATGTACATACCGGGTCGCTTGCGGACCGCGTCCAGACCCTCGAGGACGGTGATGGCGCTGGCGTCGTACGAGGCGGTTACCTCGCCATTCGACGAGGTCGCCTCGGCGTCGGTGGACGGGATGTTCTCGTTGGGGTTGCCGGAATCGGCCACGAAGCGCCCTTTCTGGCACAGCACGAGCCAGGCTCGTCGGCGGGTTGCCGGAGCGGCTGCGGCATGTTGCGTTGGTAAGCCTTGATCAGCGTTGCTCAGCGTTTCCCGGGCGGTCCCCACGTTTGGGGCGGGATTCGCTTCCAGTCTACCGGTAGCGCCGACAGTGATGGGGGTTTGCCGGTACCTGAGTCCTCATGTGCCGCCCTCAACCGGCGTCTTCCGGGTCCCCATATACGGAGCGGGGCTCCAGGAGGCTCACGGAGGCACTCAGCGCTTCGGGCTGTCAACCTATGGCTACTTGGGAGTCAGGTCGGAATTCGCCACCGCGTACAGAGCTACGACAAAGGCGTCGCCGATGCCTCGAAGGCACCGCCGACGCCCTGGATGTGATGTCCATCACCCGTAGGTGTCACCGGGTCCCGTGCTGCCCGGGGCGCGCAGCGGACCGTAGCGACGGGCGGGGCCGCCGGGGCCGTTCACCTTGATCAACTTCACGGCGCCGTGCCCGAGATCCTCGTTCAGACGGGCCACCAGCTGCGGCGCGAGCAGCCGCAGGTTCGTCGCCCACGCGGTCGAGTCGCAGCGCACCACCAGAACCCGCTCGTCCTCGTCGTACTTCTCCGGCTCGCAGTGCTTGGCCAGGTCCTCGCCCACGATCTGCGGCCAGCGCCCCATCACCCCGCCCACCGCGGCGGGCGTCTCCCAACCGCGCTCGGTGATCAGGCGGTTGATGGCGGCCCCGAACGCCATGGGGTCGCGTCCGTCGGCGCGCGCGCCGGAACGCAGCCCGCCACCGCGCCGGGCCTGGCGCTTCTGCTGCGCCGCGTCCCCACGCGCGCGTGCCTGTTCCTTCGCGGCCCTGAGCGCCACGCGCGCGAGGTCGACGCCGGACGGCTCGGCGGGCTTGGGGATCTCCGCGGGCGGTTGTTCGTCGGTCATACGCGCTCCACTGTCCCCTCGGACACGGTGTACCGCGTCCCCGTCAGCACGTGCGGCACGTCGTCGTCGACCGCCGCCGTCACCAGGACCTGCTCACCGGGCGCGACGAGCTCGGCCAGGCGCTCACGGCGACGGGTGTCCAGCTCGGCGAACACGTCGTCGAGGATCAGCACGGGTTCGTTGCCCTCGGCCCTGAGCAGGTCGTACGACGCGAGGCGCAGCGCCAGCGCGTACGACCAGGACTCGCCGTGCGAGGCGTATCCCTTGGCGGGCAGCTGACCGAGTTTGAGAAGCAGATCGTCCCGATGCGGTCCTACGAGGGTCACGCCCCGCTCGATCTCCTGCTTGCGCGCCTCCGCGAGCGCGGCCATCAGCTGCTCGTGGAGATCCTCACGTGTGTGTGCCTCGCCCGGCGCGGACGGCTTGTACTCCAGGGCGATCGGGCCGCCGCCGGGGGCCAGTTGCTCGTACGCCTTGTCGGTCAGCGGCTGGAGCGCGGCGATCAGGTCGAGCCGCTGGGCGAGCAACTCGGCGCCCACGCGCGCGAGGTGCTGGTCCCACACGTCGAGGGTGGACAGGTCCATCGAGCGACCGCCGTGCCGTCGCGCGAGCGCGGCCGACTTCAGCAGGGTGTTGCGCTGCTTGAGGACGCGCTCGTAGTCCGAGCGAACGCCGGCCATGCGCGGGGAGCGGGCGGTGATCAGCTCGTCCAGGAAGCGGCGCCGCTCGCCGGGGTCGCCCTTCACCAGCGCGAGATCCTCCGGCGCGAACAGCACGGTCCGCACGATCCCGAGCACATCACGCGGCCTGACCTGTGAGGACCTGTTGATGCGGGCACGGTTCGCCTTGCCGGGGTTGAGCTCCAGCTCGACCAGTTGCTGCCGCTCGCCCTGTCTGACCTGCGCCCGGACGATCGCGCGGTCGGCGCCCATACGGACCAGGGGGGCGTCGGAGGCGACCCGGTGGCTGCCGAGGGTGGCGAGGTAGCCGATCGCCTCGACCAGATTCGTCTTGCCCTGCCCGTTGGGGCCCACGAACGCGGTGACGCCCGGGTCGAGCGGAACTTCGACCCGGGCGTACGAGCGGAAGTCGGCCAGCGACAGGTGCGTGACGTGCATGGTCGGTCGCCGACCTCCCCCAGATTGTGGACTGCGGCCTGTGGATTGCTCCGCAGCCCTGTGGATTACTTCGTCTCGACCGCGTGGCCGCCGAACTGGTTGCGCAGCGCCGCGATCATCTTCATCTGCGGCGCGTCGTCCTGGCGGGACGCGAACCGCGCGAACAGCGACGCGGTGATCGCCGGCAGCGGCACCGCGTGGTCTATGGCGGCTTCGACGGTCCACCGGCCCTCGCCGGAGTCCTGTGCGAAACCGCGCAGCTTGTCCAGGTGCTCGTCCTCGTCGAGGGCGTTGACCGCGAGGTCGAGGAGCCAGGAACGGATGACCGTGCCCTCCTGCCAGGAGCGGAAGACCTCCCGGACGTCGGTCACGGAGTCGACCTTCTCCAGGAGCTCCCAGCCCTCGGCATAGGCCTGCATCATCGCGTACTCGATGCCGTTGTGGACCATCTTCGCGAAGTGGCCGGCGCCGACCTTGCCGGCGTGCACCGCACCGGCGTCGCCCTTGGGCTTGAGGGCGTCGAAGACCGGCTGCACCTTGGCGACGTTCTCCGCGTCGCCGCCGTACATCAGCGCGTAGCCGTTCTCCAGGCCCCACACACCACCGGAGACGCCGCAGTCGACGAAGCCGATGCCCTTGGCTGCCAGCTCCTCGGCGTGCTTCTCGTCGTCCGTCCAGCGGGAGTTCCCGCCGTCCACCACGACGTCACCCGGCTCCAGGAGCTCGGCCAGCTCGTCGATGGTCGCCTGGGTCGGCGCACCGGCCGGGACCATCACCCACACGACCCGCGGGCCCTGCAACGCGTCCACAAGCTCCTTCAGGCTGTGGACATCGGCGAGGTCCGGGTTGCGGTCGTATCCGATCACGGTGTGGCCTGCGCGGCGGATCCGCTCGCGCATGTTGCCGCCCATCTTGCCGAGGCCGATGAGACCGAGCTCCATCAGTGGTTCCTTAGGTTGCTGTGGCGTGAGAGCACTTTCGTACCCACGTACGAGCCTAAACCCGGACGCTCACGCACACCTGTGGGCATACCCGCTCAAACGTATGCCCTCACCTGGGGCTTTGACTCAGCCGCTCAGCCGCACCGGCATGATCAGGTACTTGTAGGCCTCGTCCGCCTCGGCGTCCAGGGCCGGCTTGCCGCTCAGCAGCGCAGGCTTGGTGGACGTCGTGAAGGACAGCTGGGCCACCGGGGAGTCGATCGCGCTCAGGCCGTCCAGCAGGAAGGTCGGGTTGAAGGCGATCGAGACGTCGTCGCCCTCCAGCTGGGCGTCGACCCTTTCCACAGCCTGTGCGTCATCACTGGAACCGGCCTCCAGGATCAGCACACCCTGCTCGAAGCTCAGCCGCACCGGGGTGTTGCGCTCGGCGACCAGGGCCACACGCTTGACGGCCTCCACGAAGGGGGCGGTCTCGATCACGGCCACGGAGTTGAACTCCGTCGGGAACAGCGAGCGGTACTTCGGCAGGTCCCCTTCGAGCAGACGCGTGGTCGTACGGCGGCCCGCGCCCTCGAAACCGATCAGGCCCTCACCCGCGCCCGAACCGGACAGCGCCAGGATGACGCTGTCGCCGCTCGTGAGCGCCTTGGCGGTGTCCAGGAGCGTCTTGGCGGGCACCAGGGCGACCGCGGACGCCTCCGGGTTCTCCGGCTTCCACAGGAACTCGCGGACGGCGAAGCGGTAGCGGTCGGTGGACGCCAGCGTGACGGTGTCGCCCTCGATCTCGATGCGCACACCGGTCAGGACGGGGAGCGTGTCGTCACGCCCCGCGGCGATGGCCACCTGGGCGGCGGCGGAGGCGAAGACCTCACCGGGGACGGTGCCCGTGGCGCTCGGCATCTGCGGCAGCGCCGGGTACTCCTCCACAGGCAGGGTGTGGAGTGTGAACCGCGAGGAGCCGCAGACCACCGTGGCCCGTACACCGTCTGTGGAAATCTCCACCGGACGGTTGGGAAGGGCGCGGCAGATGTCGGCGAGCAGGCGGCCGGAGACCAGCACCGTGCCCTCCTCCTCGACCTCGGCCTCCACGGACACCCGCGCGGAGACCTCGTAGTCGAAGCTGGACAGGCTCAGCTGGCCTTCCTCGGCCTTCAGGAGAAGGCCGGCGAGGACAGGCGCCGGCGGACGGGCCGGGAGGCTGCGCGCCGCCCAGGCCACTGCCTCCGCGAGTACGTCGCGTTCCACCCGGATCTTCACTGTTGCCGCCTCCTGCTGTTGCCGGCGCTGCTCGGCCTGCCTGGCTTCGTCGTCTGTCTCGGTGTCGTCGGTCCCTGTGCCGGGAAGGACACCGGGGAACAGTCTGACGCACCCCACTGACAGTAGGTGCCTCTCGGGGTCAAGTCGTGACGAGGGGCAGTCGGGAGCCGGACAGCGAGTTGTGCACAGGCCCCACTTCGAAACGGATTCCCAGCTCTCTCTAGTTGGGAGTAGTAGTAGGGGCTGTGGATACCGTGGATAACCCCGTTTTCCCAGCTCAGAGGGGAAATTTTGTCCACTGGCCCTGTGGGTGGAGGCGGTGGACAACCGGGCGTATCTGTGGAGAACAGAAAGTTCTGCACACTCCGTGCACAGCCTGAGGCGAGTTCTCCCCAGCGCCGTCCCCAGCTTTACCCACCTTTCCCACAGCCCAACCCGGCACCTTCGTGTGACGCCTTTCACTCGACCCGGTGATCAGGCGCGTCGCGTTGCCGAACAGTGGACAGGCATGTGGAGAACCCGGTGATCGCTGGGGACAACCGGCCCCGGCCTGTGGGTTGCCGGTGGACAACTCGGTGCACAGCCTGTGGATCTTCTCGCTGTCCACAGTCTGTGGAGATCGTTCGTCCACGAATCCACAACCATCTGACCTGGCCTGATGGTCTTGCAACAGGGAGCCTGTGGACCGTGATCTGGACAACTTCGCGGTCCCCAGGATGTGGACGGGAAAAAGTCACCGGATCTGTGGAGAGAGGCCGTAACCCGGCGGGGAATCGAACAGCCGGCTACGGCGGCATCAAGAAGGGCGCCTCCGGGATCTCGTCCCCAGGGCGCCCTTCAGCGTCGAAACCGACGTAACTCTGCTTCTGTCAGCCGTTCTTGATGCGGTTCGTCAGCTCGGTGACCTGGTTGTAGATGGAGCGCCGCTCGGCCATCAGATTGCGGATCTTGCGGTCGGCGTGCATGACCGTGGTGTGGTCGCGGCCGCCGAACAGTGCGCCGATCTTCGGCAGCGACAGATCCGTCAGCTCGCGGCACAGGTACATGGCGATCTGGCGGGCCGTGACGAGCGCCCGCCCGCGCGAGGTGCCGCACAGGTCCTCGACGGTCAGGCCGAAGTAGTCCGCCGTGGCGCTCATGATGGCCGTGGAGGTGATCTCCGGGGCCGAGTCCTCGCCGCCGGGGATCAGGTCCTTGAGGACGATCTCGGTCAGGCCCAGGTCGACCGGCTGCCGGTTGAGCGACGCGAACGCCGTCACCCGGATCAGCGCGCCCTCCAGCTCGCGGATGTTGCGCGAGATCCGGGAGGCGATGAACTCCAGGACCTCCGGCGGCGCGTTGAGCTGCTCCTGCACCGCCTTCTTGCGCAGGATCGCGATCCGTGTCTCCAGCTCGGGCGGCTGGACGTCGGTGATCAGACCCCACTCGAAACGGTTCCGCAGCCGGTCCTCCAGCGTCACCAGCTGTTTGGGAGGCCGGTCGCTGGACAGGACGATCTGCTTGTTCGCGTTGTGGAGCGTGTTGAAGGTGTGGAAGAACTCCTCCTGCGTCGACTCCTTGTCCGCGAGGAACTGGATGTCGTCGACGAGCAGGATGTCCATCTCGCGGTAGCGCTTGCGGAAGCTGTCGCCCTTGCCGTCGCGGATGGAGTTGATGAACTCGTTGGTGAACTCCTCCGAGCTCACGTACCGCACGCGCGTGCCGGGGTACAGGCTGCGCGCGTAGTGCCCGATCGCGTGCAGCAGGTGGGTCTTGCCGAGTCCCGACTCCCCGTAGATGAAGAGGGGGTTGTAGGCCTTGGCCGGCGCCTCGGCGACCGCCACTGCGGCCGCGTGGGCGAAGCGGTTGGAGGCGCCGATGACGAACGTGTCGAAGAGGTACTTCGGGTTCAGCCGCGCGGTGGGCTCACCGGGGCCGGTCGCCGGCGCGGGCTGAGCGGCGAGCGGACCGGGAGCGCCGGTGGTGGGCAGGCTGGAGCCGACCGGGCCGCCGCGATGCACATGTCCGGAGCCGGGCGGGGGGTTTGGCAGGTCCCGGCGGGCGTCGCGCTGGTCGTAGTCGGACCGGGGCTGGTCGTAGTCGGGACGCGGCTTGTCGTAGTCCGGGCGCTCGTCGTAGTCGCGGCGCGGACTGTCGTAGGACGGGCGGTCCATCGGCTGCGGGCGGTAGTCCTGCGACGGGGGGCCGTACGACTCCTGCGGATACGGCTCCTGCGACGGCGACGCGTACGGGTCGCGCTCCGGGAAGCCGAGTCGCTGCTGCTGCCAGCTGTACTCGTCCTGCGCCGGTCGCGGCCAGGCGCCGGGCTCGGGGCGCTGGTACTCCGAGGGGTAGGCCGGGCGGGCGGTCGGGAGCTGGTCCGGGCGGGGGGCGTGGTCGCCCTGGTGCCCGGGGCGCTGCTCGCCGCGGTTCGGACGGGAGTCGTCGGCGCGGTGACGGCCGTAACCCTCGTACTGGTTGTCGTACTGGCCGGAGGGGAGTTCCGGCTCCTCATAGCGCGACTGGGGGCGGGGGGCCGGAGGCGCGGGCGGTGCCGGGGGCTCGCCCGCGGAGTCGTCGACCGTGATCGCGATACGGATCGGGCGACCGCACTCACGGCTCAGCGTCTCGCTGACGGCAGGGGCCAGCCTGCCCTCCAGTACGCCTTTCGCAAATTCGTTCGGTACTGCGAGCAGGGCGGTGTCGGCGACCAGCGCGAGCGGCTGGCAGCGCCGGATCCAGTGCTCGTCCTTCGCCTCCACGCCCTGGACGCGGCCCTCGCCGAGAAGTTGCTCGAGTACGCGTGGCCACACTGCGGCAAGATCGGCAGGTACGTCAGCCACAGGGCACGCTCTCTCACGGGTCCCACGAACGTGTGGTTGTGGGACGAGTCGGGATTCAAATGGGGTGGAGCCGAAACAGAGGGGTCAAGGGAACGAATCGGAGTTCAGCCACGGTAGTCAGGGCGACGGGTGCGGTTCAAGTTGTTGTCCCCAGCCTGTGGATAGTGTCCCCCGGTGACCACTGGTTTGACCGGATGGCGCAGCCGCGCGTACCGTAACCAGGTCGAGTTGTCGATGGCTGCTGCCGCCTGCCTCCGATGGGCACAGATCGCCTCGGGTGATCGGGAAGCGGTGCACTCGGGCGTTACTGCGAGCTACTCGTGGGCGCACGGTGACAGCCAGGACGGCACCCGCAACCACCGATTTATTTCTGGAGCCCCCGAGTGAGCAAGCGCACCTTCCAGCCGAACAACCGTCGTCGCGCCAAGACCCACGGCTTCCGCCTGCGGATGCGTACTCGTGCCGGCCGCGCGATTCTGGCGAACCGCCGCAGCAAGGGTCGCGCCAGCCTGTCCGCCTGATCCCGGTCAGGTCATGCCGTCGTGCTGCCCACCGAGAACCGGCTGAGGCGGCGCGAGGACTTCGCGACCGCAGTACGACGAGGGCGCCGGGCCGGACGCCCGTCCCTCGTTGTCCATTTTCGTAGCGGTGCCACGGACCCGCACGCGCCTGGGGAGAGCGCTCCTCCGACGCGTGCGGGTTTCGTCGTGAGCAAGGCCGTGGGCGGCGCGGTCGTGCGCAACAAGGTGAAGCGCAGACTGCGTCATCTGATGCGCGACAGGGTCGCTCTGTTTCCCCCCGGTAGCCTGGTAGTCGTACGAGCGCTGCCCGAGGCGGGCGACGCCGATCACGAACAGCTGGCCCGAGACCTGGATGCCGCCGTTCAGCGGCTGCTGGGAGGGGGCGCACGATGAAGTACCCGCTGCTGGCGCTGATCAAGCTGTATCAGTGGACCATCAGTCCGCTGCTGGGGCCGGTGTGCAAGTACTACCCGTCGTGCTCCCACTACGGCTACCAGGCCATCGACCGGCACGGTGCGATCAAGGGAACGGCACTCACCGCCTGGCGCATCCTGCGGTGCAATCCGTGGTCGCTGGGCGGTGTGGACCATGTCCCGCCGCGCAAGCGTCCGCGGTGGCACGAAATGCTGCGTAACGCCTGGCGTGCACGTAGGGGCGGGCCCTCCGCCGCCTCGGCCACCGAGGGACAGACTCCTTCGAGCCCGGCCGCAGAGACTCCGTCCCATGCCCAAGGAGCATGATTAGTGGACACGATTGCCAGTCTTTTCAGCTTCATCACGACACCCGTCTCCTGGGTCATCGTCCAGTTCCACACGGTGTACGGCAAGATCTTCGGCCCTGACACCGGGTGGGCCTGGGGCCTGTCGATCGTGTCCCTCGTGATCCTGATCCGTATCTGCCTGATCCCGCTCTTCGTGAAGCAGATCAAGTCGACGCGGGCCATGCAGACGCTCCAGCCCGAGATGAAGAAGATCCAGGAGCGCTACAAGAACGACAAACAGCGTCAGTCCGAAGAGATGATGAAGCTGTACAAGGAGACGGGCACCAACCCGCTCTCCTCGTGCCTTCCCATCCTGGCGCAGTCCCCGTTCTTCTTCGCCCTGTATCACGTGCTCAACGGCATCGCGACCGGCTCGACGATCGGCGTCATCAACGATTCGCTGCTGGCCAGTGCCCGTAAGGCGCACATTGTCGGTGCCCCCCTGGCCGCGAAGTTCACGGACGGTTCGAGCAAGGTCGAGGCGCTCGGCGCCTCGCTGACCGACGTCCGGGTCGTCACCGCGGTCATGATCGTCCTGATGTCGGCGTCGCAGTTCTACACGCAGCGCCAGCTGATGACGAAGAACGTCGACACCACGGTCAAGACGCCGTTCATGCAGCAGCAGAAGATGCTGATGTACGTCTTCCCGGTCATGTTCGCCGTCTTCGGCATCAACTTCCCGGTCGGTGTCCTCGTCTACTGGCTGACCACCAACGTGTGGACCATGGGCCAGCAGATGTACGTCATCCGCAACAACCCGACGCCGGGTTCCAAGGCTCAGGCGGCCTACCTTGAGCGCCTCACCAAGCACGTCACGACGCACGGCAAGGCCCGCAAGCGCAGCGAGCGCACCATCATCAAGGCGATCGTCGCCAAGGGCCGCGACCGCAACGAGTTCGAGCGCAAGTTCATCAACGGTCTGAACAAGGCGGGCCTGGCGGCCCAGGCCGACGGCTCCGTGGTCCAGAGCGAGTCCCAGGCCGCGGTCCAGACCGAGGACGGCACGTCGACCAGCGCGGCCACCCCCAAGCGTCAGCAGCCCAAGAGGCAGAGCAAGTCCCAGCGGCAGTCGGGCGGTGCGGCGGCCTCGGGTGGCAAGGCGGCCGGTGACGCCCCGTCGTCGGAGCCGACCTCGCTGAGGAAGTCCGACGAGCCCGAGGACGCCAAACCCGCCGAACCCGCCAAGAAGCAGCCCGGCGGCGGTACCCGCAGCAAGGCCCAGTCCGGACAGCGCAAGGGTCCGCAGCGGCCCAAGTCCCCGTCCAAGAAGTAAGAAGGAGTCCATCCCGTGACGGAAGGCACCACCTCCGCCGCTGCCGAGGGCGTAGACACCCTGACCCGCCTGGAGCAGGAGGGTGAGATCGCGGCGGACTACCTCGAGGGTCTGCTCGACATCGCCGATCTCGACGGCGACATCGACATGGACGTCGAGGCCGACCGCGCCGCTGTCTCGATCATCAGCGACGTCGGCGGCCGCGACCTGCAGAAGCTGGTCGGCCGGGACGGCGAGGTGCTGGAAGCCCTGCAGGAGCTCACCCGCCTGGCCGTGCACCGGGAGACCGGGGACCGCAGTCGGCTGATGCTGGACATCGGCGGTTACCGGGCCAAGAAGCGCGCCGAGCTCTCCGAACTGGGCGCCAAGGCCGCCGCCGAGGTCAAGAGCTCCGGCGAGTCCGTGAAGCTCGATCCGATGACGCCGTTCGAGCGCAAGGTCGTGCACGACGCGATCAAGGCCGCCGGCCTGCGCAGCGAGTCCGAGGGCGAGGAGCCGCAGCGCTTCGTCGTCGTGCTTCCCGCCTGATCGGTCCGTACGTTCCTCCGGCCCCGTCTGTCTGTAGAGCAGGCGGGGCCGAACTTTGTCAGCCTGATAGTTCTGGTTGTCGGCGCCCGTGCGCTGATGCGGTACGGAAGGACGGTTCCCCGTGACGGAGGCAGCGGAGCTCCCGCCTGCGCCCGAACAGGCGCGTGAGGTGTTCGGCGATCGCTTCGACGACGCGGTTCGCTACGCGGAGCTGCTCGCCGAGGCGGGGGTGCAGCGCGGTCTCATCGGCCCGCGTGAAGTGCCCCGCCTCTGGGAGCGGCATCTGCTGAACTGTGCGGTGCTCTCGGAGGTGGTTCCCGAGGGCGTGACGGTGTGCGACGTCGGCTCCGGCGCCGGTCTGCCCGGCATTCCCCTGGCGCTCGTACGCGAGGATCTGAAGATCACGCTGCTGGAGCCGCTGCTGCGGCGCACCACCTTCCTGACCGAGGTCGTGGAGCTGCTGGGCCTGGACCATGTGACGGTCGTGCGTGGCCGTGCCGAGGAGGTCATGGGCAAGCTGACCCCCGTGCATGTCGTGACAGCGCGGGCCGTGGCTCCGCTCGATCGACTGGCGACGTGGGGCGTCCCGCTGCTGCGTCCCTACGGCGAGATGCTCGCCCTCAAGGGCGATACCGCGGAGGAGGAGCTCAAGGCGGCAGGTACGGCACTGAGCAAGCTCGGCGCCGTGGAGACCTCCATCCTGCATGTGGGTGAGGGCGTGGTAGACCCGCTGTCCACGGTGGTGAGGGTCGAGGTCGGGGAGAGTCCCGGTGGTGTGCGTTTTGCGGCCAAGCGCGCCAAGGCGGCCCGTACCGGCCGCATTCGTCGACGTCGCTGATCCGTCCTGCCGACGAGACGTACTCCACACAAGCTGCCAAACCTATGCATGCCGGAGTGTCGCGGCAGAACGGGCACGGTCGCCCTGCATCGTGTTTCACGTGAAACGTCGCTCACTGCTGCACGGCATCATCAGCCGCGGCCGGGCCGCCGCCGAACCCCGTGACCGAAAGCCTCTCGGGTCACTCGGAGAGGTAACGGAGTTGTCCACAGAGGTGGATTTCTCCACAGAACAACAGGCCTCACTGGTTCACGACCCCGAAGACATGGGAGGCTCTGTTCATTGCGAGCCTGAAGTCGAGGAGAGTGAATCCTTGCGGTCCGACGCCAACATCGCGGGACCGATGACCGATCCGGTCCCCGGTCCCCGAACCGAGTCGATGGGGGAGGATGTTTCACGTGAAACACCGCCCCCGATGGACGACACTCCGATCGGTCGTGCTGCCCAATTGGCGGTAGAGGCTTTGGGCCGTGCCGGCGAGGGCCTGCCACGGCCTGAGCAGACCCGGATCATGGTCGTCGCCAACCAGAAGGGCGGAGTGGGCAAGACGACGACGACCGTCAATCTTGCCGCTTCGCTTGCTCTGCACGGCGGCCGTGTCCTGGTCGTCGACCTCGACCCCCAGGGCAACGCGTCCACGGCGCTGGGTATAGACCATCACGCGGAAGTGCCGTCCATCTACGACGTCCTGGTCGATAGCAGGCCGCTGGCCGAGGTTGTCCAGCCGGTCCCCGATGTCGAAGGCCTCTTCTGTGCCCCCGCCACCATCGATCTCGCCGGCGCGGAGATCGAGCTGGTGTCCCTGGTGGCACGTGAGAGCCGACTGCAACGAGCGATCCAGGCGTACGAGCAGCCCCTGGACTACATCCTCATCGACTGCCCGCCCTCGCTTGGCCTGTTGACGGTCAACGCGCTGGTGGCTGGTGCGGAGGTCCTCATCCCGATCCAGTGCGAGTACTACGCACTCGAGGGCCTGGGCCAGCTGCTGCGTAACGTCGACCTGGTGCGGGGCCACCTCAACCCCACCTTGCACGTATCGACCATCCTGCTCACCATGTACGACGGTCGGACGCGCCTTGCGTCCCAGGTCGCGGACGAGGTGCGTACTCACTTCGGTGACGAGGTGCTACGGACGAGCATTCCTCGCTCGGTCCGTATCTCCGAGGCGCCGAGCTATGGCCAGACGGTGCTGACCTATGATCCGGGATCGAGCGGCGCCCTGTCCTACCTTGAGGCGGCGCGAGAGATCGCGTTGAAGGGAGTCGGCGTCAGCTATGACCCGACTCAGGCGCACATCGGCGCACAGAGCAACCCGAGCATGGTGGAGGGGATCCAGTGAGCGAGCGACGGAGGGGTTTGGGCCGTGGGCTCGGCGCATTGATCCCCGCTGCCCCGACAGAGAAGACGCCGACCCCGGCGGCTATGGGAGGCGCTGGTTCCGCCTCCCCGGCGGCCGTCCCGGTGCTGACGACCGACCGTGGGGTGGCTGCGGCGAAGGTGGCCACGCTGCCGCCTGTTTCACATGAAACCGAGGAGCCGTCGGTCAACGGCTACGTGGAGACGCCCGCGCCGCCCATGGGCGTCCACTTCGCGGAGCTCCCCCTCGACTCCATCACGCCGAACCCGCGCCAGCCGCGTGAGGTCTTCGACGAGGACGCCCTTCAGGAGCTGGTCACCTCCATCCAGGAGGTCGGCCTCCTCCAGCCGGTCGTCGTGCGGCAGTTGGGTCCCGCTCGTTACGAGCTCATCATGGGCGAGCGGCGTTGGAGGGCATGCCGTGAGGCGGGCCTGGAGGCGATCCCGGCGATCGTGCGGGCCACCGACGACGACAAGCTTCTCTTGGACGCTCTCCTGGAGAACCTTCACCGTGCTCAGCTGAATCCGCTGGAAGAGGCAGCCGCCTACGACCAGTTGCTGAAGGACTTCAACTGCACGCACGACCAGTTGGCGGACCGTATCGGCCGGTCCCGCCCGCAGGTCTCCAACACACTGCGTCTGCTGAAGCTCTCACCTGCGGTCCAGCGCCGGGTGGCCGCCGGAGTTCTCTCCGCCGGACATGCCCGGGCGCTGCTCTCCGTCGACGACTCGGAGGAGCAGGACCGGTTGGCCCACCGGATCGTGGCCGAGGGACTCTCGGTGCGTGCCGTCGAGGAGATCGTGACCCTCATGGGATCGCGGCCGCAGACCGCTCAGCGCTCCAAGGGGCCGCGTGCTGGCGCCCGGGTTTCCCCGGCGCTGACCGAACTCGCGACCCGTCTCTCGGACCGCTTCGAGACACGGGTGAAGGTCGACCTGGGACAGAAGAAGGGCAAGATCACGGTCGAGTTCGCCTCGATGGAGGACCTCGAGCGCATCCTCAGCTCCCTCGCCCCGGGTGAAGGACCGGTTCTGCAGAAGAGCCTGCTGGACGACGGGGCCGAGGAGACGGAAGCCTGAGCCCGGCTCTGCGGCACCGCCAGGGCCAGGCATGAAGAGCGGGCCGTGTCCGGTGTGTACCGGACACGGCCCGTTCTTTGCTTTCAGGCGGTATCGGTGGAATCGCTGTATGGATACGATGCGAATGGGTGTGGCACATCCACCCGGCAGTACCTCTGAGGAGGGGCAGGGGCCATGCGAACGATGAGCCGAAGCGGACTGGTGAGCGCGGGCCTGGGACTGGGGGCGGTCGGCGGATTCGTCGGCAGCCTGCTCAGGGAACGGAGCGCTTTGACGGCCGCCCGCGACGCGGCGGGCGAAGGAAGCGAGGATCAGCCTTCATGGGGCGTCGGCTCGTACCGCTCACGCTGGACAACCTTCCGGACCTCCCCCGGCGTTGCCGCTCGTGTGTCTTCTGGGAGCTGGACCCCGTCAGCGGAGAAGCCGCGATAAAAGCGGGGACACCTGCTCTGGAAAAGGAAGCCTGGATCTCCGCCGTCCTTCTCGACTGGGGATCGTGCGGTCGAGTCGTCTACGTGGACGACGTACCGGTGGGCTTCGTCCTCTACGCCCCTCCCGCGTACGTTCCTCGCTCGACGGCGTTTCCCACGAGTCCTGTCTCTCCGGATGCCGTCCAGTTGATGACGTCGTTCATCATGCCGGGCTATCAGGGACAGGGCCTGGGCCGCGTGATGGTGCAGACGGTCGCCAAGGATCTGCTGCGGCGCGGCTTCAAGGCTATCGAGGCCTTCGGTGACGCTCGCTGGAAAGAGCCCGCCTGCCTGCTTCCCGCAGACCATCTCCTTGCCGTGGGCTTCAAGACGGTCAGGCACCACCCCGCCTATCCGAGGCTGAGGCTGGATCTGCGCACCACGCTCTCGTGGAAGGAAGACGTAGAGATGGCACTGGACCGGCTTCTGGGAGCGGTACAGAAGGAACCAGCGCTGCGTCCCCTGTAATGCGATGGGGCCGGCCCTTTCGGGCCGGCCCCATCGTGTTTCACGTGAAACATCACTCGGCGATGAAGTCCTCAAGGTCGCGGACGATCGCGGCCTTCGGCTTGGCACCGACGATGGTCTTGGCGACCTCGCCACCCTGGTACACGTTCAGAGTCGGGATGGACATGACGCCGTACTTGGCGGCCGTACCCGGGTTCTCGTCGATGTTCAGCTTGACGATCTCGATCTTGTCGCCGTACTCGGCGGCGATCGCCTCGAGGGACGGCGCGATCTGACGGCACGGTCCGCACCAGGCGGCCCAGAAGTCCACCAGGACGGGCTTGTCGCTCTTCAGGACGTCCTGCTCGAAGGAATCGTCGGTCACATTCTTCAGGGTGCCGGCCACGGCGGGCTCCTTAACTGGGTTGGTGCGGTGGGGCGGGATGGGGGTCAGACAGCGGTCTTCTCGGGCTCGGCCTTCTCCTCGTCCGCGAGGGCGGCGAGGAAGCGCTCGGCGTCGAGAGCGGCGGAGCAGCCGGTTCCGGCCGCGGTGATCGCCTGGCGGTAGGTGTGGTCGACCACGTCACCGGCGCCGAAGACACCGGTCAGGTTGGTGCGGGTCGAAGGCGCTTCCACCTTCAGGTAGCCCTCACCGTCCAGCTCGAGCTGGCCCTTGAACAGCTCGGTGCGCGGGTCGTGGCCGATCGCGATGAACAGGCCGGTGACCGCCAGGTCCGAGAGTTCGCCGGTCTTGAGGTTGCGCAGCTTCAGACCCGAGAGCTTCGGGTCGCCCTGGATCTCGGCGACCTCGCTGTCCCACACGAACTTGATCTTCGGGTCGGCGAAGGCTCGCTCCTGCATCGCCTTGGAGGCGCGCAGGGTGTCACGACGGTGGACGATCGTCACGGACTTGGCGAAACGGGAGAGGAAGGTCGCCTCCTCCATCGCGGTGTCACCACCGCCGATCACGGCGATGTCCTGGTCCTTGAAGAAGAAGCCGTCACAGGTGGCACACCACGAGACACCACGCCCGGAGAGAGCGTCCTCGTTCGGGAGGCCGAGCTTGCGGTGCTGCGAGCCGGTGGTGACGATCACGGCCTTCGCCCGGTGCACCGTGCCCGAGGTGTCGGTGACGGTCTTGATCTCGCCGGTCAGGTCGACGCTGACGATGTCGTCCGGGACGAGCTCGGCACCGAAGCGCTCGGCCTGGGCGCGCATGTTGTCCATGAGCTCGGGGCCCATGATGCCGTCCTGGAAGCCGGGAAAGTTCTCCACCTCGGTGGTGTTCATCAGCGCGCCGCCGGCGGTGACGGCGCCCTCGAACACCAGCGGCTTCAGCGACGCGCGCGCGGTGTAGAGCGCCGCCGTGTAGCCGGCGGGCCCGGAGCCGATGATGATCACGTTACGGACGTCGCTCACAGCTAGGTTCCTCGTCTCTGGACTGCGTCGTCGGACCGGTGGAGCCCACTCAGAACTCTCACCCCACCCAACGGATCCTAAGGGGCGCGCATTCCCGGTGTGTCCGGGCACACGGAGAGGCCACACCGTACGCATTACGACGCAGGACGGAGACGAAGCGTGCGTGCTCAAGAGCGCGCGTAGGACTGCTTCAGCAGAACCTTCGCGGTGCCCGTCGGTGCGTTCTTCACGCACGACGCATCCATGATGTAGGCGGTGACCCGGGTGCTGTCAGAGGGGTCACGCAGCACGACGAGAACCGCGTCCGTGCCCTTGTAGACGCCGTCCTCGGTTGCGAGCGGCGAGTCACTGGTGTGAATGCCGTTCTGGATGCACTGCGGGACCTCAGGCGTCACGAGGATGCGGGGATCCCCGGAGCCCGGGACGTTGTTCGCGCCCATGCTGGTATGCGGAGTCCGAGACCCGCCGCCGCTTGCACTCTTCTCGGTGAGAAGATCCGAGACCTGCTTCTCGAGCCCGCTCGCGGAGAAGGTGTCGGCGGTGGTCGCCTGTCCGTGTGGCGCGTCGGTCGGCTTGCCGTCGTCCAACGCCGACAGCAGAACGGTGCCGAATCCCAGTGCGGCGACCGTGAAGACGGCGCCGAGGACGGCAACCTTGCGGCGTTCGCTCCTCTTGCGGTCCTTGCGGTCCTTGCGGTCCTTGCGGCCGGGTCCGGTGGTGGCAGTATGGGCATGCCCCGTGGGGCGGACGGCGGCGGACGATGTTTCACGTGAAACATGCGTCGTCTCGACCGGCGCCGGTGCGTTCACAACCTCGGGAGCAGTTGCCTGCAGGAGAGCTTCCGCGGCGAGGGCGGCGTCGATCCTACCGGCGATGTCGGCGGGCATCTGTGGTGGACCTGGCAGTGTGCCGAGCAGCCCGCGGATCTCCTCCAGCGACGCGTGCATGTCCGCGCAGAGTTCGCACTCGTCCAGATGCCGACGTACATCTGCAGTCCTGGAGGCGGGGAGGAGGCCTTCGGTGAGGTCGGAGATCTCCGCGACGTCCGGGTGCCCGGCTGTGTCTGTCGTGGAAGTCACGCTCGCCCACCTCCGCCCTTCACTGCAGCTGAATCGCTTGGTCCCGCATCTGGCGGGCCTTCTGACGGAGGCCCCGCTGCGGGTGGGACGGATGTCCCCTGCGTCCGGTTCCGTCCAGCGCCCGCTTCTCTGCCGTCTCCGGCTCTTTCCGGCCGCAGATGAGTGAGAAGGGGGAGCAGTCTGGCTCTGCCTCGGGCACAGCGGCTCTTGACCGTCCCCGTCGGCACGTCGAGCATGCGGGCGGCTTCGGCGACCGGGTAGCCCTGCATGTCCACCAGGACGAGGGCGGCCCGTTGGTCGGGCGGGAGCGTGCCGAGGGCCTCCAGGAGCTGGCGGTGGAGGTCGTTGCGCTCTGCGGGCGCCGAAGCGGACTCGTGCGGCTCCAGGAGCTGCTCCAGGCGCTCGGTGTCGTCCACGGGAGACGTCTTGCGGGAGGCCACCTTTCTGGCCCGGTCCAGGCAGGCGTTGACCGTGATCCGGTGCAGCCAGGTCGTGACCGCGGACTGGCCCCGGAACGTGTGCGCGGCGCGGTATGCGGACACAAGGGCGTCCTGAACGGCGTCAGCGGCTTCCTCGCGGTCTCCGAGCGTGCGGAGGGCGACGGCCCAGAGCCGATCCCGGTGCCGCCGCACGAGCTCGCCGAAGGCGTCGGGGTCGCCGTCTACATGAAGGGCCAGGAGGTCCTGATCGCTGGTGTCGCCGTACGCGGTGTCATCTGCCATCGGACCCCCCTCCTCTCCCCGTTAACTGGCGATCTTGATGTCTGCCACCCGGCCGCGGTAATTGCCTTCTTCCGTCAGCGGCAGCTTGGTCAACCAGATCAGAAGGTAGCGAGACTTCACGGCCTTGTCCGGCTTGAGCGGGACTCCGGTACCGGAGCCCTGCGCGACCTTCGTGTAGGCATCGAAGCTCGTGGGCCTGGAGCTCGCGTCGCTGGAGGCGGCGCGCAGTTCCACAGACGTGTCGCCCATGAAC
This sequence comes from Streptomyces canus, assembly GCF_030816965.1. Lineage (NCBI taxonomy): Bacteria > Bacillati > Actinomycetota > Actinomycetes > Kitasatosporales > Streptomycetaceae > Streptomyces > Streptomyces canus. Next base: position 5,105,986 of record NZ_JAUSYQ010000002.1, on the reverse strand, counting down.
GTGACGGTGACCTTGCCGATGTCCTGGACCTTGCCGAGGTCGAGAATGATCCCGAGGCCCGGCTTGAGGTTCCCGAAGTCGGCGCCCTTGTAGAAGTCCGTCTGCCAGTACGACGAGGTGTCGTTGTCGTAGGCCTTCTTTATGTCGTTGGGCTTCTCGGATCCGTCGCCGAACGGGTCGAAGTCGAATCCCTTGGCGATGGCGATGGGTGTGCTGGCTGCCTTGGTGGGGCTCTTGTCGCCGTCGTCGGTCGTCTGCGTCTGGTTCTCGTCCGACTTGCCGCCCCGGTCCATCAGCGCGTCCGCGAGCTGCCAACTGCCCAGGCCCAGCGCGGCGATGAGGAGGGCGGAGACCGCCCACTTCAGGGCCCGGCCGGTGCGGCTCTGGAGGGGTGGAGGCGGGGCCGGGACCGGCTGAGTGACGCCGGGGTGCGGTGTCGGACGGCCGTACGTGCCCTGTTGGTACGTCGTGCGCTGGTACTCGGGCGGGGCCGTGAACGCCGGCTCCGGCGGGCGGATGCGGGGCATCTCACCGATCGCCTTGACCAGTTCCTCGGGTGTGGTGCACGCCGACTCGTGCCGCGAGGCGGTCGCACCGTCGTTGGCGAGCGCCCGCATGGACAGCTCGGACAGCCCGCGGTGGACACCCGCCCGCACCTGGTCGGGCGCGATGAGACCGACGTCCTTGGGCAGACCGGCCAGACCGTAGGCGTCGTTCTCGTACGGCCACCGCTGGGTGAGCGCCGCGTACAGGAGCGCGCCGATCGCCTCCGTGTCGGTGCGCTGTGGAGTCTCCGAACTCGCGCCCCGCAGCGCGGCGTTCACGGCGAGGCCGCGGATGCGCCACTGCCCGCTCGACGTACGCAGGATCGCGTTCGGGTTCAGTCGCAGATGCGCGAGCCCCTCGCGATGGGCCGCGGCCATGGCGGACGCCACCTGACTGACCATCTGGTAGGCGTCATACACCTCCAGCGGGCCCGGAGCGAGGAGCGCGGTCAGCTCGGTCGCGTCAGGCAGCCATTCGTGGACGACATAGACGAGGTCGTTCTCCTCGACGGCGTCGAGGACCTGGACGAAGCGCGGGTCGCCCAGCAACGCGGACGAACGGGCCGCGGCCAGGACGGAACGCGCCCGCGCATGGTCGGCGGGCAGGATGTGCACGCCGACGGCCCGACGGAGTTTCTCGTCGACGGCACGCCAGCTGCTGAATCCGTCCAGACGGGTGACGCACTCCTCGAGACGGTACCGTCTGGCGAGTTTGTGGCCGCTGTGCAACTCCGGCGGTGACGCCTTGCCAGGACTCTCGGTCCCGCCACTCCCCTGTGCCTCGACGCCTTCCGTGTCCCGCTCCCGGTTCTTGGCCAGGCCGTCGGCCGTGGACTGGTCCGCCTGGGCGGTCAGCGGTTCGTCACCGCTGTTGTCTGCCACGTCGACGGCAGCCGTGCTCCGTTCCGCCACCGTCGTTCCCTGCCTCCCCATACGTTGCGCGCCGTGCGACGCAGAATCCAATTGTGCCCACAGTCCGACGCTATGCACGACACACAGTGGCGGACGATGGTTGTGCGCGTACCCCTGCCTCAGCGCCCCAGACGCCCCCGGACCATGCCGACCAGTGAGTTCAGCTCCTCGATCCGCATCTTGCGAGCGGCGACGAAGAAGATCCCGAGCAGAACCGCTCCACCCGCGATCAGAGCGGCGAACGAACCGACGACTCCCTGGCCGAGCGAGTGACCGATGCCGTAGCAGGTCGCACCGCTCAGCAACGCCGCCGGTACCGAGGCGATGCAGAGCCGGGCGTAGGTCCGCAGGACGCGGTTGCCGTCCAGGTCGCCGCCGAGGCGCTTACGCAGCCGGTTCCAGGCGACGCCGACGCCGATCGCGTAGGCGAGACCGTACGAGGCAGCCATGCCCGCCACGGCCCAGCGCGGTGGCAGCACCATGTAGCACAGCGCCGAGGCACCCGCGTTGACCGCTGCCACGATGACCGTGTTGTAGAAGGGGGTGCGGGTGTCCTCGTAGGCGTAGAAGGCGCGCAGGACGACGTACTGCACGGAGTAGGGGATCAGGCCAAGGGCGAAGGCCATCAGCATGAAGCCCATGTTCGTGGCCTCGCTGATACCGGACGAGCCGAAGATCAACGTGCACATCGGAATGCCGAGGGCGACGAACCCGAAGGCGATCGGCACGATCGCGACGGCAGTGGTGCGCAGGCCCTGGGAGATGTCGTCACGGACTGCGCCGCCGTCCTCCTCGGCCGCCGAACGGGCCAGGCGCGGCAGCAGAGCCGCCATCAGGGAGACGGTGATGATGGCCTGCGGCAGGCCCCAGATGAGTTGGGCATTGGCGTAGGCGGCGAAGCCGGTGCCGTCGACCGGCGAGGCCTTGCCCGCCGCAGTGGACAGCTGCGAGACGACGATCGCGCCGGCCTGGTTGGCCAGGACGAACAGGACGGTCCACTTGGCGAGCGTCACGGCCTTGCCGAGGCCGTGGCCCCGCCAGTCGAAGCGCAGCCTCATCCGGAAGCCGGTCTCGCGGAGGTACGGGATCATCGCCAGTGCCTGGACCACGAGGCCGAGCAGTACGCCGATGCCCAGGAGCCGCTGCCCCTCCGGCGGAATGTTCGTGACCTTCATGCCGGAGTCGGCCGCGGTGCCGTAGACCCACATGAACATGCCGAGCGTCACGATGATGACGATGTTGTTCAGGACCGGGGTCCACATCATCGCGCCGAACTTCCCTCGCGCGTTGAGGATCTGCCCCATCACCACGTGGATGCCCATGAAGAAGATCGACGGCAGGAAGTAGCGGACGAAGGTGATGCCGACCTCGTTGGCCGCCGGGTCGCCGGCCACCGAGTCGGACAGCAGCCGGATCAGGAACGGGGCGCCGAGGACGGCGAGCCCAGTGAGTACGCCGAGCGCCACCATCACCAGGGTCAACAGCCGGTTGGCGTACGCCTCGCCGCCGTCCTCGTCCTCCTTCATGGCACGCACCAGCTGCGGCACGAAAACGGAGTTGAGGCCGCCGCCGACGGTAAGGATGTAGATCATCGTCGGCAGCTGGTAGGCGACCTGGAAGGTGTCACCGAGCAGACCGACACCCAGCGCCGACACGATCAACGCCGAGCGAACGAAGCCGGTGAGACGCGAGACCATCGTGCCCGCGGCCATCACGGCGCTCGACTTCAGCAGGCCCCCGGCCTTCTTTCCGGGAGCAGGGGAGGCATGCGCCGTCGCAGCAGGCGCGGTACCGAGATTCATGGTCTCGTCGGCCGAGGGAGCCGGGGCCGCGGCTGCCTGGAACTGCGGTGCCGACGATGGCGACGACCCGCCCGGTGCCGGCGTCGGCGCCGGCACCGACGGGGGATCCGTCGGACGGCCGCCACCCTGCTGCTGGTCCCGGAAGAGATGGGCGAAGGCGTCCGGCTCGTGGCGTTCCTCGCCGGCCTGACTCATGAGGTCGTCGACCCCCACGAACTGGGTGGTGCGAGGGTTGTCGCCGTACGGCAGATATTGCGTCGGACCCTCCGGCTCGGGCGCCGGGGTCTGTGCCCACACGTGCGGGTCGGGGGCGTAGGGGGACTGGGGCGGCTGGGAGTACAGCGGCTGCTGGGGCTGATAAGTGCCGGGGGGCGGCGGGGGATGCGCGGCACGGTCGTAGAGAGCCTCGGCGACCGGGTCCTGGGCAGAGAGGTCCTGCGCACGGTAGGGGTCCTGGTCGTACGCGTCCTGGAGATACATGTCCGCGGGAGCCTGCGGCGGCGCCTGGTCAGGCTCGGGCGGCGGCCCCTCGGGGCGAGCCGAGCTGTCCGCGCCCTGACCGCGATCACCGTCGTACGGCGCGTTCATGGTTACCCCACCTCATCGTCCCGGGCCCACCGGCCACGACATCCTCAACGGTCCACTCTCTCACCCGTGCCGGACGGGTCGGCGCTTTCCGTTGCGGTGTCCGCTGTCAGGTCACTCGGCTGCTCCGGGTCGCCTGCCCCGGTGCCGGTGCCGGACTCCTCCTTGAGACGGTCCTCGGGGCCTGCGGGGTTCTCCGGACCGTCCACGGTTTCGGCCGCCTCGTCGTCGGGGCCGTTCTGCTCGGCCGCACGGGCGGCCGCCCGCTTGCGCTGGGTGTACATACGGAAGCCTGCCAGGACCAGCAGCAGGACACCGCCGCCGATGACCAGCATCACCGTGGCCGTGAACTCGGTGACCTTCACGTCGAACTTGACGGCGTCGCCGTACGGCTGGCCGTCCTCTGTGTACAGCTGGGCGACCACCGAGGCCTTGCCGTTGGCGTTGGCCGTCGTGGTGAACTTCACCGTCTGGCTGTGGCCGCCCGAGACCTCTACCGGCTGCTCGTAGTAGGAGGAGCCACCGATCTCGAGCCGGTTCGGGCTCAGCGAGGTCAGCCGCAGCCTCAGGTGCTCCACACCCTGAACCAGGTTGTTCTGGACCGTCACGGGGATCGTGGCGCTGCGGCCGGAGAGCTTGGTCTCCGACTTGTCGATCAGGCTGACCTGGGAGATCAGTTCGTCGAGGTAGGCCTCGACGTCGTTGCGGAAGTCGCTCGCCTCGATGGCGCGGCCCCGCCACGACGTGGACATCTCGCGGTTCACGGCCCGTCCGAAGGGGGTCACGACGCGGGACTGGTCCGAGAGGATCACCTTGAAGTTGTCGAGCTTGTTCTGTGTGCTGGCGATCTGCTGGAAGGCCGGCTTCGGCAGCTCCTGCTTGCGCAGCGACGAGGGGTAGGCGAAGGCCGAGGGCACCTTGGTGGTGGCCTCGGGGTCGGGCTTGGCCGCGGCCGCCGCCGCGAGCTTCTGCGTCTGGGACCAGTTCCCGCCCTGCAGAGCGGTGATCGCTTCGGCCATGGCGTCGGCCTGGCTCGCCGTGGGCGTGCGCTGGGGGGCGACGAGGATGCTGCGCTGCTTGTCCGTCTGGAGGTCGAGAGCAAGGCTCTGGGCGAGGAACCGCTGAACGGCGAGTGTGGCGGAGGAGGCCCTCGTGAGATCACCCTGGAACGCCGTCGACAGCCGTGCGTCCGCGACGACCGCCGTGGTGCCGCCACCGATGGGTCGGGCCGCGGAGGGCGTGTACGACAGTCCGGCGGTCTCCTGGAGACTGTCGCTGCGAGCGATCACCTTGTCGGCCCCGGCGGAGGTGGCGACCTTGACGATCGACGGGTCCACCGCGCCGTTCACCGGCCAGGCGAAGTCGGTGCTCGGTGTCACGTGGAGCACGGTCCTCACCGTGGTGGCCGCGACATCGGTGGCCTCGTCGAGGTGGCTGAGAGAGCCGGTGACGCTCGTGCCGTTGTGGGCCAGCGAGGCGAGGTCGGGGTCGGCGAAAGGCAGCGCGACGACCTCCTTGTCCTCCACCGCTTTCTGCAGCCTGGCCAGCCACTGCTTGGCGAGTGCCTGGTGGGTGCCCGCGGTGGTGGTGTCGCCCTCGCCCTGGATCCGGTAGCTGCGGGTCATCGCGTCGACGGACGCCAGCAGGTCCGGGTCGATCACCCAGGTGACGTCCAGGTTCTCGCCGAGCGACAGCATCTGGTCCAGGCGGCCGCCTGCCGAGATCTCCTCGGCGAGGTCGTCGTTGAGGAAGACCGGCGTCTGCTGCGCGTTCGAGCCGGTCTCAGCCGTCATGTGCACAGTGGAGATCAGTGGCCACAGGAAGGTGGTCTTCGTCTTCGTGTCCACTCCGTCGGACTGCCAGGGCAGGAAGGTCCGCTGGATGCCGAGCGTCCGGTCCCACGGCTGCGCGGAGGTCTTGCCCGAGAGGGAGACAGCGAACTGATAGACGCCGGCGTCGCCGAGGACCAACTCGTCGACCGGCACGGAGATGGAGAAGGGCTCGGCCACCCCGGGGGTCAACTTCGCGAACTTCGCCACATACTTGCCGCCGACCTCGGATCCCGTGGTGCCCTGGAGCGAGTCCTTGTCTTCGGTGACGGTGTCGATCGACGAGCGGGTGTTCAGCTCCGGGCCCACCTGCAGTCCCACATGGGCGGCCGTGACGGCCTGCTTGCCGTTGTTGGTCACCGTCCCCGATACGGTGAGCGTGTCACCGTCCGTAGGCGCGCTGGGGCTGAGTGTGTCGACCGCGACGGACACGGATCCGGAGTCGTCGGCGGCCTGAGCGGGCGCTGCAGTGGTCAGCTGGCACAGTCCGGCCAGCAGAGGAGCCCCTGCGAGCAGGGCCCCGGTACGCCGCAGCCAGCGGCGGGCAGGTGAGGGACTCGTCCCCTGGAAGTCTGCCGCCTCGGCCACGCGCTCGCCCGTCCCTCGTCGTCAGTGGTCGTCGGAATGTGCGTCCACGCATGGTAACGATGCACGCTGAGGGGAAGTGCCGCGGACTGCTCTACAAGATCGGAGGACACTACCGCACTGTCCTGAATGTGCAGGTATAAAGGAGAGCGTGCCCGTGAGTCTCCGGAGCAGACCTTGTGCAGGTCCGGATGGCGAGTCTGTGCACGTTTAATGGAGGCGCTCGGAGAGGCCCGGGCCACGTACCCTCTTCTGTTGTGCCGAACGCCAACAAAGACAACCTCAGTGCTCCGAGCCAGGTGCAGGACCGCGCGGTGAAGGAACCGCTTGAGGTCGCACCTGTCGCCGACGACCTCGCCCGCCGCTTCCAGGAGGCCGGGTTCTCACTCGCCCTGGTCGGCGGTTCGGTCCGGGACGCACTGCTCGGGCGGCTCGGCAACGACCTGGACTTCACGACCGACGCCCGCCCCCAGGACGTTCTGAAGATTGTTCGGCCTTGGGCGGACGCCGTGTGGGAGGTAGGGATCGCCTTCGGAACCGTGGGGGCGCAGAAGGACGGCTACCAGATCGAGGTGACCACCTACCGGTCCGAGGCGTACGACCGGACCTCGCGCAAGCCCGAGGTGTCGTACGGCGACTCCATCGAGGAGGACCTCGTCCGTCGTGACTTCACCGTGAACGCGATGGCCGTAGCTCTCCCCGAGAAGAAGTTCATCGACCCCCATGGCGGCCTCGACGACCTCGGGGCGCGTGTGCTGCGGACGCCAGGCACTCCGGAAGCGTCTTTCTCGGACGACCCGCTGCGGATGATGCGGGCTGCGCGTTTCGCGGCGCAGCTCGACTTCGAGGTGGCGCCCGAGGTGGTCACCGCGATGACGGAGATGTCCGGGCGTCTGGAGATCGTCTCCGCCGAGCGGGTGCGGGACGAGCTGAACAAGCTCGTCCTGTCCGCCCATCCCCGCAAGGGCCTGACGCTGCTGGTCGACACAGGGCTTGCTGAGCATGTGCTGCCCGAGCTTCCGGCCCTGCGCCTGGAGAGCGACGAGCACCACCGGCACAAGGACGTCTACGAGCACACGCTGATTGTCCTGGAGCAGGCCATCGCGCTGGAGAAGGAAGGACCCGACCTGACCCTCCGCCTGGCCGCACTGCTCCACGACATCGGCAAGCCGCGCACCCGCCGCTTCGAAAAGGACGGCCGGGTCTCGTTCCACCACCACGAAGTGGTCGGGGCGAAGATGACCAAGAAGCGGATGACGGCGCTCAAGTACTCCAACGAGCTGGTGAAGGACGTCTCGAGGCTCGTTGAACTCCATCTGCGTTTCCACGGGTACGGCACCGGAGAGTGGACGGACTCGGCGGTTCGCCGCTATGTGAGGGACGCGGGTCCGCTGCTCGACCGGCTCCATAAGTTGACCCGCTCGGACTGCACGACCCGGAACAAGCGCAAGGCGGCCGCGCTGTCGCGTGCGTACGACGGTCTGGAGGAGCGGATCTCCCAGCTTCAGGAGCAGGAGGAGCTGGACTCGATCAGGCCCGACCTCGACGGCAACCAGATCATGGAAATCCTCGGTGTCGGGCCAGGACCTGCTGTGGGCCGTGCGTACAAGCACATGCTGGAGCTTCGTCTGGAGAACGGGCCGATGGGGCACGACGAAGCGGTGGCCGCGCTCAAGGAGTGGTGGGCCGCACAGGGCTGAGGCCGTGAAACGGGGTCATGTTTCACGTGAAACATGACCCCTGGCGCATAGAGGGGGCGGTGTTTCACGTGAAACATCGCCCCCTCATCGTTCCGCCGCCATCCGCCGTTCCTTCGTCATCGCCAGGGCGACCGCAGCATAGAGAACGGCGACCCCGATCACCAGGGTCACCGAGCGGCCATCCGGCGGCAGGATCAGGGCGGCTACGGCTGCGGCGCCCACGAAGGCGATGTTGAACAGGACGTCGTAGACGGAAAAGATCCGGCCCCGGAATCCGTCATCTACGGAGGACTGCACGATGGTGTCCGTGGCGATCTTCGCGCCTTGGGTGATCAGGCCCAGGACGAACGCCGCGATGAGTATCGGAGCGGTGTCGAAGGGGAGTCCGAGAGTGGGCTCCAGCACTGCGGCGGTCGCCGCACACACGGCGATCCAGCGCTCCGGTCCGAGTTTTCCTGCGGTCCAAGGGGTGATGACGGCGGCGACGAAGAAGCCGGCACCGGAGAGTCCCAATGCCACGCCCAGCAGGGCAAGTCCGTCGTCCGGATCGGACGCCAGGGCGTACCGGCAGAGCATCAGGACCATGACGAGCAGAGCGCCGTAGCAGAACCGCATGAGTGACATCGCGCCGAGCGCCCGGGCGGCCGACCGACGTGAGGGTGCGGCCAGGTGCCGTATACCGGCGACCAGGTCGCGGGCCGTTCCGGCGAGAGCCGTACCGAGGTGGGGCTTGATCAACCCACGGTCGGGGCCCAGCAGTTCGGGTGGCACGCGCAGCGCGGCGAGCGCGCCGCACAGGTACAGCCCCGCTCCCAGCAGCACCACGACTGCGTCGGAGTCGGCGACCACCAGTCGTACGACGAAGGCGAGGCCGCCGCCTGCGGTCGCGGCGAGAGTTCCGGCCGTCGGGGAGAGGGAGTTGGCGATCACCAGTCGTTCCTCGTCCACGACACGGGGCAGTGCGGCGGACAGGCCGGACAGAACGAAGCGGTTGACGGCGGTGACGCACAGGGCGGAGACGTAGAAGAGCCAGTCCGGGACGTGGCTGAGCATCAGGACGGCCGTCACCGAAGCCAGCAGGGCGCGCAAGAGGTTGCCGTAGAGGAAGACCTCACGGCGGCGCCAGCGGTCCAGGAGGACGCCGGCGAAGGGGCCCACCAAGGAGTAAGGGAGCAGCAGGACCGCCATCGCGGAGGCGATCGCCGCGGCCGAGGTTTGCTTCTCTGGGGAGAAGACGACGTAGGCGGCGAGCGCGATCTGGTAGACACCGTCCGCGCCCTGGGAGAGCAGGCGCACGGAGAGCAGACGCCGGAAGTCCCGGAAGCGCAGCAGGACCCGCAGATCACGCACGACGGACATGGGGCACAGCCTCACATACGGCGAGGGTCCCCGGGTGATACAACCCGGAGACCCTCTGTAGCCCTGGCAGGAGCGTTTTGAGTGAGCCTTAGCGCTCGACTTCACCCTTGATGAACTTCTCGACGTTCTCGCGGGCCTCGTCGTCGAAGTACTGGACCGGCGGGGACTTCATGAAGTAGCTGGAGGCCGACAGGATCGGGCCGCCGATACCGCGGTCCTTGGCGATCTTCGCGGCGCGCACGGCGTCGATGATGACACCGGCGGAGTTCGGGGAGTCCCAGACCTCGAGCTTGTACTCCAGGTTCAGCGGGACGTCGCCGAAGGCACGGCCCTCGAGGCGGACGTAGGCCCACTTGCGGTCGTCGAGCCACGCGACGTAGTCGGACGGGCCGATGTGGACGTTCTTCGCGCCCATGTCCCGGTCGGGGATCTGGGAGGTGACGGCCTGCGTCTTGGAGATCTTCTTGGACTCCAGGCGCTCGCGCTCCAGCATGTTCTTGAAGTCCATGTTGCCGCCGACGTTCAGCTGCATCGTGCGGTCCAGGACGACACCCCGGTCCTCGAACAGCTTCGCCATGACGCGGTGCGTGATGGTGGCGCCAACCTGGGACTTGATGTCGTCGCCGACGATCGGGACGCCCGCCTCGGTGAACTTGTCCGCCCACTCCTTGGTGCCGGCGATGAAGACCGGGAGGGCGTTGACGAAGGCGACCTTGGCGTCGATGGCGCACTGGGCGTAGAACTTCGCCGCGTCCTCGGAGCCGACGGGCAGGTAGCAGACGAGAACGTCGACCTGCCTGTCCTTGAGGATCTGGATGACGTCGACCGGGGCCTCGGCGGACTCCTCGATCGTCTCGCGATAGTACTTGCCGAGGCCGTCGAGGGTGTGGCCGCGCTGGACGGTCACACCGGTGTTCGGCACGTCGCAGATCTTGATGGTGTTGTTCTCGGAGGCGCCGATGGCGTCGGCGAGGTCGAGACCGACCTTCTTTGCGTCGACGTCGAACGCCGCGACGAACTCGACGTCACGCACGTGGTAGTCGCCGAACTGGACGTGCATCAGCCCGGGGACCTTGGCCGCCGGATCGGCGTCCTTGTAGTACTCGACTCCCTGAACCAGCGACGCGGCGCAGTTGCCCACGCCGACTACGGCTACGCGAACCGAACCCATTCCGGTTGCTCCCTGTGTGTACGAGTGAGGCCCTGGCAGGGACCTCACGTGGCGGTGTCGCCGGGCGTATCCGGACCGGGGGTGTCCCCGGTCCGGGGCAGGACGCCCGGCGCTCCCTCTGTGGTGTCGCGAGTGGGCTCTCCATGGCCGGGACCCTTCAGGTCCCGGCCGGCCCGCTCGCTTTCGATGAGCTCGTTCAGCCAGCGCACTTCGCGCTCCACGGACTCCATCCCGTGGCGCTGGAGCTCAAGCGTGTAGTCGTCGAGGCGCTCCCGGGTGCGTGCCAGCGAGGCACTCATCTTCTCCAGGCGTTCCTCGAGCCGGCTGCGGCGGCCTTCGAGGACTCGCATGCGGACGTCGCGCGAGGTCTGGCCGAAGAAGGCGAAACGAGCCGCGAAGTGCTCGTCCTCGTACGCGTCGGGACCCGTCTGCGAGAGCAGTTCCTCGAAGTGTTCCTTACCTTCCGCCGTCAACCGGTAGACGATCTTGGCGCGACGCCCTGCGAGTGGTGCGGCGAGGGCGTCCTCGGTGGTGTGCCCCGGTTCCTCGATCAACCAGCCGTTGGCGACCAGCGTCTTGAGGCAGGGGTAGAGCGTGCCGTAGCTGAACGCACGGAACACGCCCAGTGATGTATTGAGACGTTTGCGCAGCTCATAGCCGTGCATCGGGGACTCACGGAGCAGGCCGAGTACGGCGAATTCGAGGATCCCGGAACGCCGGCTCATCGTCGCCTCCTCGTCTCTATCTCGCACCGATGTATCGACTCGATACATCAAGACGATAGAACGCCCTTCCGGAAGCGACAAGTGGGGGGACGGTGAACGGGATCACATCAATGATTCATGCGCACCAAGTTGCCTGTTTTGGGGTGAACTTCGGGGCTCAGCTGGTTTTGACGGTGCGTAGTCTGTGCGGCATGCACACCACCGGGAACCGAGTGACGCCTGGGGGGCGTCGCTGTCCCGGTGCAGTACGGATGAATGCGGGACCGACCACATCCGTACTTCGGGGGGACCGGAAACCAGCCGCCGTTTCCAGGCGCGCAAAGGTGCGCCTGCCCGAGGAGTAGTCGTTCGATGAGCGAGCACCGTCGCAAACCGCCGCAGCCGCAGGGAGGCGGACGTGCCGCGGCCCGACGCGGCCAGTCCGGCTCGGCCTCCGGCCGCCGCGCGGCTCCGCGAGGCGCCACCGGGTCTCTTGCCGACTCCTATGGGACGAGTTCCCAAGAGTCGGATTCCTACGGTCCAGGAGGCGAGGATCGTCCGTACGGCGGCCGCGCGGAGGCCCGACGTGCGGCCCAGAGAAACACAGGCGCTGGTCGCCGCAGAGGGGCGGAGCCGGGCCGCGGAGGTCGGCGCGGCGCGCCGACCGGCCGAGGACGCGCGTCCGATCCGGGCAAGAAGCGGCTGATCGACTATCCACGGGCGGGCAAGTACGGTGCGGCGCGCTGGGTGCCGTCCTGGAAGCTGGTGACGGGCCTGTTCATCGGCTTCATCGGAGGCCTGGTCGCGATCGCCGGCGTCGGCTACGCGCTCGTGAGCGTTCCGAACGTCGCCGAGACCGCGACGTCGCAGAACAACGTCTACTACTGGTCCGACAAGACCGAGATGGTCTCCACCGGTGGTGAGACGAACCGACAGATCGTCAACCTCGCGCAGATCCCGAAGGCGATGCAGTACGCCGTCGTCTCGCAGGAGAACAAGACCTTCTACACCGACAGCGGCATCGACCCCAAGGGCATCGCCCGCGCCGTGTTCAACATGGCCAGGGGTGGCAACACCCAGGGTGGCTCCACCATCACCCAGCAGTACGTCAAGAACGCGCGCCTGGACGACCAGTCCCAGACCATCACCCGTAAGTTCAAGGAGATCTTCATCTCCGTCAAGGTGGGTGCCACGGTCAAGAAGGACGAGATCATGGCGGGCTACCTGAACTCCGCGTACTACGGTCGCAACGCCTACGGTATCCAGGCCGCCGCGCGCGCCTACTTCAACAAGGATGCCCAGAAGCTGAACCCGGGCGAGTGCGCCTTCTTGGCCGCGATGCTCAAGGGCGCCACGTACTACGACCCGGCGGGCTCGGAGTCCATCGACCCGGCGAACGCCACGCCCGAGGCCAACAGCAGGCGTGCTCTGGGGCAGATGCAGGACACCCTCGACAAGATGGTCGAGTACGGCCACCTCAGTGCGACGGAGCGGGCCAGGTACACCGCGCTTCCCAAGTGGCAGAACCCTCGGTCCAACACCCAGCTCAAGGGGCAGACCGGATATCTGGTCGACCTCGCAAAGGCCTACCTGATCAACAACAAGATCGTCAGTGCCGACAAGCTCCAGCAGGGCGGCTTCTCGATCTACACGACCTTCGACAAGAAGAAGGTCAAGGAACTCGAGGCAGCGGTCACCAAGGTCCGCAAGGAGAACATCGATCCCAAGAAGCGCCCGACGAAGGACACCTACGTCCAGTTCGGCGGGGCGTCCGTGGAGCCGTCCACCGGGGCGATCCGGGCCTGCTACGGAGGAGAGGACGCGACCACCCACTTCACCAACAACTGCGACTCGACCGGTGCCCAGGTCGGTTCGACGTTCAAGACGTTCGTGCTCGCCGCGGCGATGAAGTGGGGCGTGCGCGATCCGGATCTGGGCGAAAGCCAGGCGCAGGACGAGCGTACGGTCGTCAATGCAAAGAGCCTGTTCAGCGGCAAGAACGACCTCAAGATCAAGAACTACGACGGTTCGATCTGGAAGAACGAGGAGGACAAGGAGTGGCTCCAGGAGAACGACGGCAAGCAGTCCTACGGTTCTCCGCCCAAGTACCAGATCGACCTTCGTGAGGCGATGCGGGAGTCGGTGAACTCTGCCTTCGTGCAGCTCGGCATGGACGTCGGCCTGGACAAGGTGAAGGAGTCGGCCATGGACGCGGGCCTCAAGGAGAACAGCCTGGCCGGCACCAACTTCCCGTCTTTCTCCATTGGTATCTCCGACCCCAGCGCGATCCGGATGGCGGGCGCATACGCCACCTTCGCGGCCAGCGGTAAGCAGAACGAGCCGTACTCCGTCGAGAAGGTCACGAGCAAGGACGGCGACGTCTTCACGCACGAGGCGCAGCCCAGGCGGGCCTTCGAGAAGAAGGTCGCCGACAACGTCACCGATGTCCTCAAGACCGTGGTCGAGGACGGTACGGGTACCAACGCCCAGCTGACCGGCCGTGATGTGGCGGGCAAGACCGGTACCACCGACGGCAACAAGTCCGCCTGGTTCGTCGGGTACACCCCGCAGCTGTCCACGGCGATCACGATGTTCCGGCTGGACGACGACGAGACCAAGAAGAACCGAACCTTCTTGGAGATGTACGGAACAGGTGGCCAGGAGAAGATCCATGGTGCCTCGTTCCCGTCCGAGATCTGGCACGACTACATGGAGCAGGCACTGAAGGGCGAGAAGTCGATCCCCTTCCCGACGCCGGAGCCCATTGGCGAGATCCTCAACGACGAACCCAGCCCGACGCCCACTCCGACGCCCACTGAGACCGAGTCGCCCACCCCGACTCCGACCCCGACGCCCAGCCAGACGCTCATCACACCGTCCCCCACAGCGACCGAGACCTGCCGGTTCGACTGGCAGTGCGGCGACTCGGGTGGTACGTCCAACGGTGGCACCGACGGAGGTGTGACCTCGACGCCTACGGCCACATCGACGGACGTGAACGGCGGCAACACCAACGGCAATGGCAATGGGGGGCTCTTCGGCGGCTCAAGCGGTTAGTTGCCAAATGCCCCGTCGAGGGTGTTTCACGTGAAACATGGGCCGTCGCACCTACCAGGTGCGGCGGCCCTCGGCGTACTCCTAGCCTCGTACGGCAGGATGGGCCGCATGCCCAGTGCTGAATCGACGCCAACGAGCGTGCACGAGTCGGACCCAGTGCATCCGACCAAGGACGACGAGGTCTCCAGGAGCGGCAGCGAGTTCATCGGCGGCCCTCTAGGGCGACGTGCCCTGCTGGGGACGTCCTGGTGGACCCCCGTCCGGGTCATCGCGCTCGTGGCCATCGGCGTGTTCGCGCTGGGCCTGGTCCAGAAGGCGCCCTGCTACAACGGTGGGTGGTTCTTCGGCGCCAGCTCCCAGTACACCCATGCGTGCTACTCGGACATCCCGCACCTCTATCAGGGACGTGGCTTCGCCGACGGACTCGTCCCGTACTTCGACAAGCTCCCCGGCGACATGCAGTACCTCGAATACCCGGTGCTGACTGGTGTGTTCATGGAGGTCGCCGCCTGGCTGACGCCCGGCAGCGGCAGCATCCAGCACCAGGAGCAGTGGTACTGGATGGTCAACGCCGGGATGCTGATGGTGTGCGCGGCCATCATCGTCGTCTGCGTGAGCCGTACGCATGCCCGTCGGCCCTGGGACGGTCTGCTGGTCGCTCTGGCGCCCGCCTTCGCGTTGACGGCCACCATCAACTGGGACCTGCTGGCGGTCGCTCTGACGGCCTCCGCGATGCTGATGTGGGCGCGGGGGCGCTCGCTCGCCTTCGGCGTCCTCCTGGGGCTCGCCACGGCCGCCAAGCTCTACCCGATCTTCCTGCTGGGGCCACTGTTCGTGCTGTGCTGGCGGGCGGGCAAGTGGCGGGACTTCGGCAAGGCCCTGGGCGGCGCGGCGGTCTCCTGGCTCGTGGTGAACCTGCCGGTGATGTTCTTCGCCTTCGACGGCTGGTCGAAGTTCTACACGTTCAGCCAGGAGCGGGGCGTGGACTTCGGCTCCTTCTGGCTGATCCTGGCGCAGAACTCGACCGACCCGTTGAGCACCGACACCGTCAACACGCTTGCCACACTGTTGATGTTGCTGTCCTGCGCCGGTATCGCGGCGCTCACCCTGACCGCTCCGCGCCGGCCGCGTTTCGCCCAGCTCGCGTTCCTGATCGTCGCCGCGTTCATCCTCACCAACAAGGTCTACTCGCCGCAGTACGTTCTGTGGATGGTGCCGCTGGCTGTGCTGGCGCGGCCGAAGTGGCGGGACTTCCTCATCTGGCAGGCGTGCGAGGTGGCGTACTTCCTGGGGATCTGGCTGTACCTCGCGTACACGACCAGCGGCAACGCCCACAAGGGCCTGCCGACCGACGGCTATCACTGGGCCATCGGACTGCATCTCCTGGGCACGGCCTACCTGTGCGCGATGGTCCTGCGCGACATCCTCATGCCGGAACGGGACGTGGTACGGCGGGCCGGCGACGACGATCCCTCGGGCGGTGTGCTCGACGGAGCGGAGGACGTCTTCGTGTTCGGCCCCGCCGCCCATCCACCACGGCACGCGGCCCACTTCGACGGACCGCAGGTGGAGTGGGGCAACGACCGCGGAGCCGCCGACCGTTCGCTCTGAGCGAACAGGGCTAGCGGGGCGTACGCCGATTGGGCCATGTACGCGAAGGGCTGTGCACGGAAGCTTCCGTGCACAGCCCTTCGTCCGGTCCAGGGGGGCTGGGCGACCCGTTCTCACGGCGCTCAGCGGTCGTCTCGCGCCGCTCAGCGGTCGACGATCCGGTCGAACTGCGTGGTGGTGTGCCGCAGATGGGCCACCAGCTCCTCGCCGACCTTCGGTTCTGGGGCGTCCGAGGGCACGAACAGGATGGACACCTGCATGTGCGGCGGTTCGGCGAACCAGCGCTGCTTGCCGCCCCAGACGAAAGGAGAAAGGTTCCGGTTGACCGTGGCCAGACCGGCGCGGGCGACGCCCTTGGCGCGCGGCATGACGCCGTGCAGGGCCTTCGGAGCCTCCAGGCCCACGCCGTGCGACGTACCGCCGGCCACGACGACCAGGAAGCCGTCGGAGGCCGCCTTCTGCTGCCGGTAGCCGAAGCGGTCCCCCTTGGAGACGCGGGTGACGTCCAGGACGGCGCCGCGGTACTCGGTGGAGTCATGGTCCCCGAGCCACAACCGGGTCCCGATGCGCGCGCGGAACCGGGTCTGCGGGAACTGCTGCTGCAGCCGGGCGAGATCTTCGGCCTTGAGATGGCTGACGAACATGGTGTGCAGCGGCAGCCGGGCCGCGCGCAGCCGGTCCATCCAGCCGATGACCTCCTCGACGGCGTCCGAGCCGTCGGTGCGGTCCAGCGGCAGGTGGATCGCGAAGCCCTCGAGGCGCACGTTCTCTATGGCGGCGTGCAGCTGCGGCAGATCCTGCTCGCTGATGCCGTGCCGTTTCATCGAGGACATCACCTCGATGACCACGCGGGCGCCCACGAGGCCGTAGACCCCGTCGATCGACGACACCGAGCGGATCACCCGGTCGGGCAGCGGTACGGGCTCCTCGCCTCGTCGGTACGGCGTCAGCACCAGCAGGTCACCGCCGAACCAGTCCTTGATCCGCGCGGCCTCGTAGGTCGTGCCGACGGCGAGGACGTCCGAGCCCAGCCGGGTGGCCTCCTCCGCCAGCCGCTCGTGCCCGAAGCCATAGCCGTTGCCCTTGCAGACCGGGACGAGCCCTGGGAACTGCTCCTGCACGTGCTTGTGGTGCGCCCGCCAGCGCGCGGTGTCGACGTAGAGCGTGAGCGCCATGGCCGGACCCGGAACCTTTCTAGTGGCTGCGGTGTATCAGAGGTATGGGAGCTATTGAAGCGAAGATCGCGACGTCAGCGGCGCGACATGTAGATGTCGAGCGCCTTGTGGAGCAGCTTGTTGAGCGGGAAGTCCCACTCGCCGAGGTACTCGGCGGCCTGGCCGCCCGTGCCCACCTTGAACTGGATCAGGCCGAAGAGGTGATCGGTCTCGTCCAGCGAGTCGGAGATCCCCCGCAGGTCGTAGACGGTCGCGCCGAGCGCGTAGGCGTCACGCAGCATCCGCCACTGCATCGCGTTCGAGGGCCGGACCTCGCGGCCGATGTTGTCGGAGGCGCCGTAGGAGTACCAGACGTGCCCGCCGACGATCAGCATGGTCGCCGCCGAGAGGTTCACGCCCTCGTGCCGGGCGAAGTACAGCCGCATCCGGTTGGGGTCCTCGGTGTTGAGGGCCGTCCACATGCGCTGGAAGTACGACAGCGGGCGGGGCCGGAAGTGGTCGCGCACCGCGGTGATCTCGTACAGCCGCTGCCATTCCTCGAGGTCCTGGTAACCGCCCTGGACGACCTCGACACCGGCCTTCTCGGCCTTCTTGATGTTGCGGCGCCACAGCTGGTTGAAGTTCTTGTGCACCTCTTCCAGGGACCGGTTGGCGAGTGGCACCTGGTAGACGTAGCGGGGCTGCACGTCACCGAAGCCGGCTCCCCCGTCCTCGCCCTGCTGCCAGCCCATGCGGCGCAGCTTGTCGGCGACCTCGAAGGCGCGCGGTTCGATGAAGTCGGCCTCGATGTCGCGAAGGCGCTTGACGTCCGGGTTCTGGATGCCCGCCTTGATGGAGGTGGCCTCCCAGCGCCGGATGATCACCGGCGGACCCATCTTCACGGAGAAGGCGCCCTGGTGCTTGAGGTGCGCGAGCATCGGTTCCAGCCACTCGGTCAGATTCGGCGCGAACCAGTTGATGACCGGGCCCTCGGGCAGATAGGCGAGATAGCGCTTGATCTTGGGCAGCTGACGGTAGAGGACGAGACCCGCGCCGACCAGCTCCCCTGTGCGCTCGTCGAACCAGCCGAGGCTCTCGGAGCGCCACTCCGCCTTGACGTCTGCCCAGGCCGGAACCTGCATGTGGCTCGCCGACGGCAGGCTCTGGATGTATGCCAGATGCTGCTCGCGACTGATCGTCCTCAGGGTCAGGCTCATTCGGGGCGCTCCTCGGGCTGGTGTGTCCCCATGGATACAGGGGCTCCGGCTCTCGCGCCGAAGCCTACTGCGCCTTGCGGGCGCCCTGACTGGGCGTACGGAACCTGCGCCCCGGCTCTTGGGCCGCCGAGGCGTAACGCGGTGCTTTGGTTGGTGTCAGGGGACCGTGCCCGTGGCGTCAGCTAGAAGAGCCCACCGAAAAGGCCGCCGTGCGCCATGCCGAGGAAGAAGCCGACCGCGGACGCGCCGAGACCGAGGATCAGCCCGAAGCGCTCGCGGGTCGTCTCCGAGATCCACTGGCCGTAAGCGCCGGTGAGGATGCCCACCAGGCCGGTCCAGGAGCTGAGCAGGTGCAGGTTGTGGAACATCGCCGTGACGAACGCCGTGACGCCCAGCACCAGGGTCACCGCGAGCAGCGTGTCCTGGAGGGGGTGGGGCTTTCCGTCCGTGGCGAAAAGGCCTCCGGCGGTGTTGGGTCGCATTGCCTGTGCCATAGGGCACCTCCTGCGGAAGACGGCGCACGGTAGCGCCATACACACCCGATGTGTACAGAGTGACCGCCTCCGGGGCCGGATTTCAACCGGAAGCCGGTGTGCGGGTAGTCTGTACCGTCTGCACGGTGTCTGCCCATGTCACGACCGGGACTACCGCGAGGAAGCCCCGATTGTCAGTGGCGGCCGATACCGTTGCGTACGCATCACAACCCTCCTGCCACGGAACGACCGTGGCCGTTGAGTCCAAAGGAGGTGGGTTCCACATGCGTCACTACGAGGTGATGGTCATCCTCGACCCCGATCTGGAGGAGCGCGCTGTCGCCCCCCTGATCGAGAACTTCCTCTCCGTCGTCCGTGAGGGCAACGGCAAGGTGGAGAAGGTCGACACCTGGGGCCGTCGTCGGCTCTCGTACGAGATCAAGAAGAAGCCCGAGGGCATCTACTCGGTCATCGACCTGCAGGCCGAGCCTGCGGTCGTCAAGGAGCTCGACCGCCAGCTGAACCTGAACGAGTCGGTCCTCCGGACCAAGGTCCTCCGCCCCGAGACCCACTGAGCTTTCCCGCTCAGCTGATCTCGGGATTCGAGTAGCAGCAACCAAGCAGCCAGAGCAGCAAACCCGCCGAGAGGTTCCCCATGGCAGGCGAGACCGTCATCACGGTCGTCGGCAATCTTGTCGATGACCCCGAGCTGCGCTTCACCCCTTCCGGTGCGGCGGTCGCGAAGTTCCGTGTCGCGTCCACCCCCCGCACCTTCGACCGCCAGACGAACGAGTGGAAGGACGGCGAAAGCCTGTTCCTGACCTGCTCGGTCTGGCGTCAGGCGGCGGAGAACGTCGCCGAGTCGCTCCAGCGAGGCATGCGCGTCATTGTGCAGGGCCGGCTGAAGCAGCGGTCCTACGAGGACCGTGAGGGCGTCAAGCGCACGGTCTACGAGCTGGACGTCGAGGAAGTCGGCGCCAGCCTGCGCAGTGCCACGGCCAAGGTCACCAAGACGGCCGGCGGAGCCGGGCGGGGTGGCCAGGGCGGTTACAGCGGTGGCGGTGGCGGCCAGGGTGGCGGCGGCTGGGGTGGAAACTCCGGCGGCGGCCAGCAGGGCGGCGCTGCTCCCGCGGACGACCCGTGGGCGACCGGCGCTCCCGCCGGTGGCGGCCAGGGCGGCGGTGGTGGCGGCGGCTGGGGTGGAAACTCCGGCGGCGGCCAGCAGGGCGGCGGCTACTCGGACGAACCCCCCTTCTAGGCCTCTGGCCGGAGGGTGGGTCGTACCCACACTTCTTGATCACACAGGAGAAACACCATGGCGAAGCCGCCTGTGCGCAAGCCTAAGAAGAAGGTCTGCGCTTTTTGCAAGGACAAGGTCACGTACGTGGACTACAAGGACACGAACATGCTGCGGAAGTTCATTTCCGACCGCGGCAAGATCCGTGCCCGCCGCGTGACCGGCAACTGCACGCAGCACCAGCGTGACGTCGCCACGGCCGTCAAGAACAGCCGTGAGATGGCGCTGCTGCCCTACACCTCCACCGCGCGATAAGGGAAGGGTGACCGACTAATGAAGATCATCCTCACCCATGAGGTTTCTGGCCTCGGTGCCGCGGGCGACGTCGTCGACGTCAAGGACGGTTACGCTCGCAACTACCTGATCCCGCGGAACTTCGCGATCCGTTGGACCAAGGGTGGCGAGAAGGACGTCGAGCAGATCCGTCGTGCTCGCAAGATCCACGAGATCCAGACCATCGAGCAGGCCAACCAGGTGAAGGCCCAGCTCGAGGGTGTCAAGGTCCGCCTGGCCGTCCGCTCCGGCGACGCCGGTCGTCTCTTCGGTTCCGTCACTCCGGCCGACATCGCTTCCGCGATCAAGGCTTCCGGTGGCCCCGAGGTCGACAAGCGCCGCATCGAGCTGGGCTCGCCGATCAAGACTCTGGGCGCCCACGAGACATCCGTGCGTCTGCACCCCGAGGTTGCCGCCAAGGTCAACATCGAGGTCGTCGCAGCCTGATCGCTGCGTCTGGCTTGAGCAGCTTTGGCTGGTCAGCTGAGAAGGGGCCGCACCCGCTGGGGTGCGGCCCCTTCTGCCTGCTGGCGACCGGGGTGCGGCCATGTTTCACGTGAAACGGTCAACGCGGCCGCTGGGGTGTGTTTCACGTGAAACGGTCAGCGTGTAGCACCTGTCACCAGCCAGCGACCCGAGCGGGACCGCAGCCACAACGTCAGCATTCGTACCGTCATCATCAGGGTCATGGCGGCCCAGAGAGTCGTCAGTCCACCGCCCAGCGTGGGGACGAGCAGGGCGACCGGGGCGAAGACCACCAAAGTCAGGATCATCGCCTTGGCCAGGTAGGGGCCATCTCCGGCACCCATGAGTACGCCGTCCAGAACGAAGACGACACCGCAGATCGGCTGGGAGAGAGCCACGATCACCAGAGCGGGCAGCGCGGCGTCCTTGACTGTGGAGTCACCGGTGAACAAGGGGAGGAACAACGGTCGGGAGAGTATGACCAGTACGCCGAGAGCGACTCCGACCGCGATCCCCCACTCCACCATCCGACGGCATGCCTGGCGGGCACCGTCGGTGTCATCGGCACCCAGGTAGCGTCCGATGATGGCCTGCCCGGCGATGGCAATGGCGTCGAGGGCGAAGGCGAGCAGGCTCCACAGGGACAGGATGATTTGGTGGGCGGCGATGTCGGCGTCACCCAGGCGAGCTGCGACAGCCGTGGCAATCATCAGGATGGATCTCAGGGAGAGAGTGCGGACCAGCAGAGGCACGCCGGCTTGGGCGGAGGCTCTGATCCCCAAGGCGTCGGGGCGCAGGGAGGCGCCGTGCCTGCGGGCCCCGCGAACGACAACTACGAGATAGGCGGCGGCCATGCCGCATTGAGCGATGACCGTGCCCCAGGCGGAGCCGGCGATGCCGAGGTCGGCGCCGTAGACGAGGCCTGCGTTGAGGACGGCGTTGGCTACGAAGCCGGCAATGGCCACGTAGAGCGGGGTCCTGGTGTCCTGCAGTCCGCGGAGCACCCCGGTCGAAGCGAGCACGACCAGCATGGCCGGGATGCCGAGGGCCGAGATCCGCAGGTAGGTGGTCGCGTACGGGGCCGCTGTGTCGGAGGCACCGAAGAGTTCCACGATCGACGGAGCAGTAGGCAGGACGACGGCGATGACGGCAGCACCGAGCAGCAGTGCCAGCCAGATGCCGTCCATGCCCTGACGGATGGCGGCCTGGAGGTCTCCGGCACCCACGCGGCGGGCGACGGCGGCGGTGGTGGCGTAGGCGAGGAAGACGAAGACGCTGACAGCTGTCGTGAGAAGGGCAGAGGCGATGCCGAGACCGGCGAGTTGGGCAGTGCCCAGATGGCCGACGATCGCGCTGTCGACCATGACGAAGAGAGGCTCGGCGACGAGCGCGCCGAAGGCCGGAACGGCGAGTGCGACGATCTCGCGGTCGTGCTGTCGACGGGTGGCCTTGGGGATCGCGGACGCCTGTGTCATGTGCACCAATCTAATCGTCCACAGGTAAGAGATGCAACGGAGATTAGACCCTTACTCGTGTTCGGGAGGGGTGCGCCGCTGTGTACAGTTCGAACTGATCTTGAGCCGACCGGGAAAGTTTTTCTTCTGCACAGCCGGTGGACGGCGAAGGTGCAGGTCAAGTGGCCTCTTTCAGGATGAGAAGCAGCTTGTTCACAGGCCTGTCCACCGAGTCGTGCACAGGTTTTGCGGAGTTCTCCACAGCATCCGGGCCGTCGTCCACATGGCCTGTGGATAACCAGATTGGCTGACGGTGCCTGCGGGCCTACGGTGGTCCGGCGCCCGCTCCGTTCGTCGGCTTGGAAATCAGCACAAAACCGACGTGCCAGAACCGGAGTTGGGTGTCTCATTTGTCAGTGCCGTGCCGTAGAACTGAGAAGCACGGCGAGGTCCGCTCGGCGGACGGGAGGAGGTGGCTCGGTGAGCATTTCCGAGCCCTTGGACGACCCCTGGGCCGACAGCGGTCCCAGTGATCGTCTGCCTTCCTCGCGCCGCCGCGGCGACGGAGGCCGGGGCCGAGACGAACAGCACGACCGTGGCAGGGACACTGGCGAGTGGGACGGCGGAGGCACGGCCTTCGAGAGGGTCCCTCCCCAGGACCTGGATGCCGAACAGTCCGTCCTGGGCGGCATGTTGCTGTCCAAGGACGCCATCGCGGACGTCGTCGAGGTCATCAAGGGCCACGACTTCTACAAGCCCTCCCACGAGACGATCTTCCAGGCGATCCTGGACGTCTATGCCAAGGGCGAGCCGGCCGACCCCATCACGATCGCCGCGGAGCTCACCAAACGGGGCGAGATCAACAAGGTCGGCGGCGCCTCCTATCTGCACACCCTCGTCCAGACCGTGCCGACGGCGGCGAACGCCGAGTACTACGCGGAAATCGTCCACGAGCGCGCCGTCCTGCGGCGTCTGGTCGAGGCGGGGACGCGCATCACCCAGATGGGATACGCGGCCGACGACGACGTCGACGAGATCGTCAACCGTGCCCAGGCCGAGATCTACGCGGTCACCGAGCAACGCACCAGCGAGGACTATCTGCCGCTCGGCGACATCATGGAGGGCGCGCTCGACGAGATCGAGGCGATCGGCTCACGCAGCGGCGAGATGACCGGTGTGCCCACCGGTTTCACGGACCTCGACTCGCTCACCAACGGTCTGCACCCGGGCCAGATGATCGTCATCGCCGCCCGCCCCGCCATGGGCAAGTCCACCCTCGCCCTGGACTTCGCCCGCGCGGCTTCCATCAAGCACAACCTGGCCAGTGTCATCTTCTCCCTCGAAATGGGGCGCAACGAGATCGCGATGCGTCTCCTGTCGGCGGAAGCGCGTGTGGCCCTGCACCACATGCGTTCGGGCACCATGACGGACGAGGACTGGACCCGGCTGGCGCGCCGAATGCCCGAGGTGTCCTCCGCGCCCCTCTATATCGACGACTCCCCGAATCTGTCGATGATGGAGATCCGGGCGAAGTGCCGGCGGCTGAAGCAGCGCAACGACATCAAGCTCGTGATCATCGACTATCTGCAGCTGATGCAGGCCGGTGGTTCCAAGCGTTCCGAGAGCCGTCAGCAGGAGGTCTCGGACATGTCCCGTAATCTCAAGCTCCTGGCCAAGGAGCTTGAGGTCCCGGTGATCGCGCTCTCGCAGCTCAACCGTGGTCCCGAGCAGCGTACGGACAAGAAGCCGATGGTGTCCGACCTGCGTGAGTCCGGCTCCATCGAGCAGGATGCCGACATGGTGATTCTGCTGCACCGCGAGGACGCCTACGAGAAGGAGTCACCGCGCGCCGGCGAGGCGGACATCATCGTGGGCAAGCACCGAAACGGCCCGACGGCGACGATCACTGTTGCGTTCCAGGGCCACTACTCGCGCTTC
Source organism: Streptomyces canus (assembly GCF_030816965.1). NCBI lineage: Bacteria > Bacillati > Actinomycetota > Actinomycetes > Kitasatosporales > Streptomycetaceae > Streptomyces > Streptomyces canus. Next base: position 5,081,855 of record NZ_JAUSYQ010000002.1, on the reverse strand, counting down.
GTGGACATGGCGCAGACCTGATATCCGTGCGGGGTTCCGGCCCGCTCCGCATGTCAGTGCCTGGCTGACACCCTTGGGAGTATCCGTCAGCAGCGTGGTGGTGCGAGCCGCGCTGGGAACTGTCGCAGTTGCTCTTTGCACATCATCCCGGATCACATCGTGACCACTGAACTGGGTCCGGTAGGGGTGGATCTGAAGCCACACTGCCGGCTGTCCAGCCCAGCGGTGGCTTCACGTTCGCGTGCACCCGGCAGGCGGTCGAGTCGCGTGACGGGCGTTCAGCGCCTCGTCTCGTACCTGGCCAGGATCACGCCGCGGGGAAGCGTCCGCGTCTCCACCAGGTTCAGGTTCACCCAGCTGTCCAGCGCAGTGAAGAACGGCGTGCCGCCGCCCACCAGGACCGGCGCGGTGACCAGCACGTACTCGTCAATCAGCCCGGCCCGCATGGCTGCCCCGGCGAGCGTCGCGCCGCCGATGTCCATCGGGCCGCCGTCCTCGGCCTTGAGCCGGGTGATCTCGGTGACCGCGTCGCCGGTGACCAGACGGGTGTTCCAGTCGACCTTGTCGATCGTCGAGGAGAACACCACCTTCGACATGTCCCGCCAGCGGCGCGCGAACTCGATCTCCGCCGGGGTGGCGTTGGGCTGCTGGTCGCCGGTCGGCCAGTGGGAGCTCATCGTCTGCCACAGCTTGCGCCCGTACAGCGACAGGTCGGTCGCCTGCAACTGGTCGGACCAGAACTGGAACAGCTCGTCGCTCGGCACGCCCCAGCCGATGTCGTCGCCGGGCGCGGCGATGTAGCCGTCCAGGGTCAGGTTCATGCCGTAGATCAGTTTCCGCATGGCGCCAGCCTTCCGCGAGTCGGTCTCACGCGTACAGACCGGCGCGGCGCGGGAAACTCATCGGTGCGCGATCTGAGCTCGCATGTAGTCCTCGTGCTCGGTGGCTCAGCCCCGGACTCATCGTTCCGCCGAGGAAACGGCTCGATCTGGGACTGATCTTGGGTGACATCGCGGTGAGACAACAGAGAACCAGCAGGTCACAGAAGATCGACATGTCACCGGGGTGCCTAGGGCCGGCAAGTGCACCCTGCCGGCCCTAGGACCACATCACGGAGAGCCCCACGACTCGCTCGACGCACCCGTGGATCGGGCGTTCTCACGCCGCCTGGGCGCCGCGGCCATGCGGCTTCTCTGGGCACTTGCCGCGCGCCGTCCTGAGGTTGTCCTGGAGGCGAACTTCCTGTGCTACGCCATCTCTACACCCGGCCCCACCTCGAATATCCGGCCCGACGGTGTTCGAGGTCCATTGCGCGTGTCCGCCGGAGAAGGGGGCCGTAACCGAGTGGTCGGCCGTACTGAGGCAGGACCTCGGGCGCGAGTTCGCGGGCCACATGGACCAGACGGGTCGTGGCCGTCCGCTCGCCGCCCAGGTCCGCCAAGCGTTCGACGCGGAGATGACCTGGGTGTGAGAAGGGCGTCGGTGGTCGGCCCCCTGCAAGGCCCACGGGGCTAAAGAAGTCGACGTCCGCGTGCCCGGCGGGATGGACTGGGGGCATGACGACATCTCAGGGAGAGCTGCTTCCCGGTACACGCAGGGCGTTGCTGCACCGGATCGCCGTGGCCCAGGCCGAAGGGCGGGCACCGTCGCTGGTAGCGGCGGTCGTGAGGGGCGGACGGTCGGTGTGGCACGGTTCGCGTACCTCGGTGGACGGGCACGGCCCGGACGAGAACGTGCAGTACCGCATCGGGTCGATCACCAAGACCTTCACCGCCGTTCTCGTCATGCGACTGCGGGACGAGGGACTGCTCGACCTCGGTGACCCGCTGGAGAAGCACGTGTCCGGCACGGGAGCGGGGGAGGCCACAGTGGCCGAACTCCTCGCCCACACCAGTGGATTGGCGGCCGAGTCTCCCGCGCCCTGGTGGGAGCGCACCTCCGGGGGGCTGCGCCCGGAAATCGCCGACGTACTGGGCGAGCAGCCCTTTCGGCACCCCGTCGGACGTCGCTTCCACTACTCGAACCCCGGGTACACCCTGCTGGGCGCACTCGTCGAGAAGCTGCGGGGGGCTCCGTGGGAGGAGGTGCTCCGACGTGAGGTGCTCGCACCTCTGGGCCTCGACCGGACGAGCGTCCGCCCCGAAGCGCCGCACGCGGGCGGCTGGGCCGTACATCCGTGGGCCGATGTGATGCTGCCCGAACCCTCCGTGGACCTCGGACGGATGGCTCCCGCGGGTCAACTCTGGTCCACCACCGCTGACTTGGCCAGATTCGCAGTTTTCCTCGCCAACGGCGACGATCGCGTACTGAGTGCGGAGGCCGTGCGGGAAATGCGCATGCCCGCGGCTCCAGCCGGCATGGGGGATCTCCCCGACGGCGCTTCTTACGGGCTCGGATTGCAGGTCCAGCACAGTGACGGACGTCTGCTCGTGGGCCATTCGGGCTCGCTGCCGGGCTTCCTGGCGAATCTCACGATCGGTGTGGCGGACGACGTGGCCGCAGTGGTGCTGGCCAACTGCACCTCCGGCCCGCTGCTGTCCGTTGTAGGGGCCGATCTCGTACGGATCGTCGCCGAGGCCGAACCCAGAATCCCCGAGCCCTGGCGCCCGATGCGCGAAGTCGCCTCGTCCTCAATGGAGTTGGTGGGTCAGTGGTACTGGGGAACGAATGGATTCGCCCTACGGCTGACTGCGGACGGACTCGCCTCGCTGGAGCCGCTGTCGGGCACAGGTCGGCGCTCGCGATTCCGGGCCAACGGTGACGGCACCTGGACCGGCCTGGAGGGCTACTTCCATGGGGAACTCCTGAAGGCCGTACGGCGGCCTGACGGGTCCGTGGACCACCTCGACCTCGGCTCGTTCGTGTTCACTCGGCAGCCGTACGACGAGGGGTCTTCCGTGCCGGGTGGAGTCGATCCGGAGGGGTGGCGCGGCATCGGCTAGACGCCCCTGCCCGATCGGCACAGCAAGGTGCCCTGTTTCACGTGAAACAGGGCACCTTGCTGTGCCGCGAGCGAGTGGCCAGGGGAGGATCACAGGGCCAGCTTGAAGCCCACATGTGAGGCCGTGAAACCGAGCCGTTCATAGAAGCGGTGGGCGTCCGGGCGTGTGTTGTCGGACGTCAGCTGCACCAACTGGCAGTTCTGACGCCGGGACTCCTCGATCGCCCACTCGATGAGCCGGGTCCCGAGCCCACTGCCACGCTCGTCGGCGTGGATGCGCACCCCTTCGGTGATCGATCTGGTGGCACCGCGCCGGGACAGGCCCGGAACGACCGTGAGCTGAAGCGTGCCGACCACACGACCCTCTCGCGTGGCGACGACCAGATGCTGGTTCGGGTCGGTGGAGAGGCGCTCCAGGGCGCTCACATAGGGCGCCAGGTCGTCCGGGGATTCGCGCTGAACGCCCAGGGGGTCGTCGGTGAGCATGCCGACGATCGCGGAGAGGTCGTCCAGCGTGGCGGGCCGAATTTCAAGATCTCCCATGGCCGCACCCTATGCCGGGGCCTCGTGTGCCGGCACCGAAGGTATGGGAGGGCATCGAACAGGCCGCAGCCCCCTTGAGGCGGCTGACCAGGCGGATGGTGGCGTTCTGGCTGAGGGTCCTTGCAGAATGATCCTTTTGTGGCACGGTGTCGATGTATGTGATCCCGTCGTTTGTGGGGCGTGACCATGGCGCGGCGGAAGCCGTGGGAGGTCAGTGACGAGTTGTGGGCGGTGATCGAGCCGCTGTTGCCGCGCCATGAGCGTCGTTACAGGTATCCGGGCCGCAAGCGGATCGATGACCGCAAGACGCTCCAGGGCGTGCTGCTCGTCCTGTACACCGGTGTCAGTGGGAGTTCCTGCCGCAGGAGTTGGGGTTCGGTTCGGGTCCCACGTGCTGGCGGCGGCTGGCCGAGTGGCAGGAGGCCGGGGTGTGGGAGGAACTCCAGCGGGTGCTGCTGGATGGGTTGCGGGCGGCTGACCGCCTCGACTTCTCCCGCGCCACCATTGACGCCTCCCACATGCAGGCCAAGCAGGGGCGAAGCAGCCCAAAAGTCGGTCCGAGCCCGGTTGACCGCGCACGGCGGGCTCGAAGCATCACGTGCTGACAGAGGCGCACGGCATCCCGCTGCGTGTGTCGCTGACCGGCGGTCACCGCAACGACGTCACCCAGCTCCTGCCCCTGGTCGACAGCATTGGGCCGGTGCGGGGCAGGCGGGGCCGGCCCCGGCGCAGGCCCCGCACGTTGTATGCCGACCGCGGCTACGACCACGACATCTATCGCCGCCGCCTGCGCGAGCGCGTCATCACACCGAAGATCGCCCGACGCGGCCAGCCGCACGGCTCGGGACTGGGCAAGGTCAGGTGGGTCGCCGAGTCCGCCATCGCCTGGCTCCATGGCCCCCGCCGCTTACGAATCCGCTGGGAAGTACGCGACGACATGCACGACACCTTCCTCCAGCTCGCACACTGCATGACCCTCGCCGGCAAACATCCAGCTTTCTGAAAGCACCCCTGAGGGCGACGGCGTCGGCTACCTGCTTCGCAGGACACGCCTAGATAGCCATCGTTTGCAGATATGCAGCGTCTGCAATTATTGTTTCTGTGCGCAACACGCTCCTGCAATCTTCTGGGAAGGTGTCACCCCCATGCCGCTCGCGCTCCTGGCTCTCGCGATCGGGGCCTTCGGAATCGGAACGACCGAGTTTGTGATCATGGGGCTGCTGCCCGAGGTTGCGGACGACTTCGGGGTCTCCATCCCCACCGCCGGCTTCCTGGTCACTGGTTACGCGCTCGGCGTCATGTTCGGCGCTCCTCTGATGACCGCCCTCGGCACCAAGGTCTCCCGCAAGCGGATGCTGATGCTGCTGATGGGGCTGTTCATCGCCGGTAATGTGCTCTCCGCCCTCGCCCCGGCCTTCACCGTCATGCTGATCGGACGGGTGGTCGCCTCCCTCGCCCATGGAGCTTTCTTCGGCATCGGCTCGGTCGTCGCCGCCGACCTGGTGGCCCCGGACAAGAAGGCCGGAGCCATCGCGATGATGTTCACCGGCTTGACCGTCGCCAATGTGGTCGGCGTCCCGCTCGGTACCCTGATCGGCCAGACCGCCGGCTGGCGTCTCACTTTCATGATCGTCGCGGCCCTTGGTGTCGTGGGTCTGATCGGCGTCGCCAGGCTCGTCCCCGAGATGCCCCGGCCGGAGGGCGTGCGTCTGCGCCACGAGCTGGCCGCCTTCAAGAATGCCCAGGTGCTGCTCGCCATGGCGATGACTGTCCTCGGCTTCGGCGGTGTCTTCGCCGCCATCACCTACATCGCGCCGATGATGACCCACGTGGCGGGCTTCGCCGACAGTTCCGTGACCTGGCTGCTGGTCCTCTTCGGGCTCGGCATGGTCGGCGGCAACCTCGTGGGCGGCAAGTACGCCGACCGCGCTCTGATGCCCATGCTGTACGTCTCCTTGGGTGCCCTGGTTGTCGTGCTCGCGCTCTTCACGCTCACCGCGCACAACAAGATCCTGGCCGGCGTCACGATCGCTCTCATCGGTGCTCTGGGCTTCGCCGCCGTGCCGCCGCTCCAGAAGAGGGTCCTCGACCAGGCGCACGACGCCCCTACGCTTGCCTCAGCCGTGAACATCGGTGCCTTCAACCTTGGCAACGCCCTCTCGGCCTGGCTCGGCGGCCTGGTCATCTCGGCCGGCTTCGGCTACACCGCTCCCAACTGGGTGGGGGCGGCCCTGGCCGCAGGGGCTCTCCTCCTCGCGTTCCTCTCGGCTGCGCTGGAGCGTCGGGACAGCGGTCCCAGCGCCATGGTCGCAGGGGGGACGCCCGCCGGACAGAGGACCGCAGCGCACCACTGAGCCGACCTGACCGCCAGCCAGGCACGACGACGCCGTCGGTTTCCCGAAGCCCGGGAGCCGACGTCGTTGTACAGACGTACCTCAGAGCGCCGCCACGGTCAGCGGAGCGAACCGCCGGCTCCAGTCGCCCGGCAGTTCCGGGATTCCGAACGTCATGACCGAGTTGAGGCCTACCGGAGCCAGACCGCGTTCTGTGGCCCACGCCCGCAGCTCTTCGTGTCGTACGTCGATGTCGGTGCGCAGCGGACGGTCGGTGCCTGCGGCGAGCGATGTGAGGAGTGCCTGTGCCGTCTCGGTGTCACGGGCGATCAGCGGGCCCACGACATGGGTGTTCATGTTGGGCCAGGCGGCCGCGTATCCGATGATCCGGCCGCTCTCCTCGGCTACGCGCAACTGGTCGGCGAAGGCGGGCAGCCGGGTGATGAGGTGCGTGCGATCCGTGCCGAGCACCTCCTCGTCGAGCCGGAGAATCGTGGCGAGATCCTCAGCGGTGGCCGCACGTGTGCTCACCATCGGCGCCGGGCCGCCCGGCGTGAAGTGCCCCTGGAGCATCTCCACCCGGCCGGTCAGCTTGAACCCCAGTTCCTCGTAGAGCGGACGGCCATAGGGCGTCGCGTGAAGAGTCAGAGGGGTTGTGCCCATCGCGGAGAGAACGTGACGCATGAGCCGACAGCCGATGCCCTGTCGGGCGTGCCGTTCGGCGACCAGCACCATCCCGATCGCCCCCAGGTCGGGCTCGCTGTAGGGGCCGTACTCCGTGACCACGCAGGCGGTGACGAGCCCTCCGTGGGGGTCGTCGATGCCATAGCCCTTTCCGGCCGTGAGCAGGAGGCCCCACTTGTGCTCCTCGCGCGGCCACCCCCGGTCCTCGGACAGGTCCGCGCAGGCGGTGAGATCGCGAAGCGTCAGACGGCGGATGGGGAGGACGGCGAGGGAAGGAGTCGGCACGCAGGTCAGGCTGTCCGATGGGTGCCCTCGGCGTCCACCTGTTTCCCGGGGTGCGTACGACCTTTTGGCCATGTCGTAGCCAAGCGCACAACAGGCGATCAGAAGCCGGGTGTTTCACGTGAAACATCGGAGAACGGCGACCAGCCGTCGATCGACCGGAAGCGCCACTGACGCTTCACTGGGTTCAGGGACCGCTAGCCTCAAGAACATGGCGAGACTTCATCTCTTCGACCTCGATGGCACTTTGCTGCATGGGACCAGCGCGCCCGTGCAGATTTCCCGGCAGCTTGGGATCGAGGCCGAGACGGTGGCACTCGACCAGGCGATCGGGTCCGGACTGATAGGTCCGCCCGAATATGCGCAGCAGGTGTACGCGCTGTGGGCGTCCCTGACCGAAGCACACGTCGTTGCGGCCTTCGAAGGAGCCCCGTGGCTGGCCCGCATTCGTGAGGTCTGGGCGGAGATCAGGGAGCAGGGGGACTACTGCGCGGTGGTGTCACTCTCACCGTCCTTCTTCGTGGAACGGCTCACCAGTTGGGGAGCTCACGCCGCATACGGGTCCCGCTTTCCGGCCGTTCCCTTCACCGAGCCCGTGGACCCTGCCGGAGTGCTCAGCGCCGCCGCCAAGGTCCTGATCGCGGACCGGTTGTGTGAGCAGTTCGGAGTGACACGGGCCGACTGCATTGCCTATGGAGACTCGTCCTCCGACAAGGATCTGTTCGCCGCGGTGCCCATCTCCGTGGCGGTCAATGCGGACCATCATCTGTCCGATATCTCGACCCACTCCTACAAGGGCAGGGATCTGTGGGAAGCCTATGAATTGGTGCGCCACGTCCGGTAATTGAGTCAATTCGCAGTTCGCCCCGCGAACACCCCGCGAACACCCCGCGAACACCCCGCGAGCAATTCGTGGAGGAGGAGGGGGGACTTGTGTGCGGAGCGGTGACCGGTAGGGTCGACTCCGGTTCTTGTTCGTACTGGGGTACGACCACTCCAGTACGGCCGAGAGCGGGGCAATGCAGCCTAACGGGACGGAGAGATCGAAGACCCGCATTTACGGTTATACGGTCAGGGCATCCGTACGCGGTGGGACGCTGCAGTGAGCGTGATGCGGCCAATGTCACACTCTCGCCTACTTGTCCGTACGGACGGTGAATGCGGGTTGAATGTGGCCCCGTTTGCCGTGACGGGCGGGGAAAGCAAGCCGTCTGCGGGGGAAGCAGGCATCTTCCGACCGAGGAAGTGCGCAGACCGACCGAAAGATGTTCGAGGCGAGGCACACCATGGACGCTCCGACCACCATGTCGGCCGACAACGGCACATCCGGGGGCGGGGGCGGCTGGTTCACACCACGCAATCAGCCGACGGCGGCGCCGGGCGCCGAGCAGGAGACGGCGGAGGGAAGCAGGCTGGCCGGGCTGCGCCCGGTCCGCAGGCCCAGGACGGGTAACTCGCCAGGGCCCTCGACGGCCGGCGAACCGGACCTGTCGGGGCAGGCCGCAGCGCCGCCCGATACGGAGACCGACCGCGAGGAAATGACACCGGCCAAGGAGATGGCTGCCCCGGCCGACGAGACACGGCTCCCGGCACGGCCGGAGGAGATAGACACCCCGGAGGAGATACACACCCCGGAGCAGACCTCGCAGGCCCCGAGTCCCACCCCTGCTCAGCCCCCGGAAGTGCCGGACGACACCCCTTCCGCGGGCCTTCGAGTGCCCGTCCAGCGCTCCTCCCCGCCCCAGGACGGCACCACCCCGCTCGGTACCAACCCGCCGCAGTTCCCGGGCCTTTCCCCGACAGACCAACCGCCCTCCCCGGACGCCGTCCGCATCCGTCGGACCATGGCCGAGATCGCCCCCTTCGCCGAGAAGGTCACGTCGTACTTCTACGCGCTGCTCTTCGTGCGCCATCCCGATCTGCGCCCGCTGTTCCCCGCCGCCATGGACGCCCAGCGGGACCGCTTGCTCAGGGCACTGCTGACGGCGGCCGAGCACATCGACAACGCCCCGGTCCTGGTCGATTACCTGCAGAACCTGGGCCGGGGCCATCGCAAGTACGGCACCCGTGCCGAGCACTACCCGGCGGTCGGGGAGTGCCTCATCGGCGCACTGAGCAAGTACGCCTCCGGCATCTGGGACACGGAGACGGAAGCGGCCTGGGTCCGGGCGTACACGACGATCTCGCAGGTGATGATCGACGCGGCGGCCGTGGACGAGCTGCGCGCCCCCGCCTGGTGGTATGCCGAGGTCGTGTCACACGATCTGAGGACTCCGGACGTCGCCGTCGTCACTGTCCGGCCCGACCAGCCCTACCCGTTCCTCGCCGGCCAGTACACGAGCCTGGAGACGCCGTGGTGGCCGCGCATATGGCGGCACTACTCCTTTGCCTCGGCGCCACGCTCAGACGGTCTGCTGTCGTTCCACGTGAAGGCCGTCCCCGCGGGCTGGGTCTCCAACGCCCTGGTGCACCGGGCTCACCCCGGCGACATCATCCGGCTCGGCCCGCCGTCCGGAGCCATGACCGTGGACCACACCACCGACAGCGGACTGCTCTGTCTGGGCGGCGGCACCGGCATAGCTCCGATCAAGGCTCTGGTCGAGGACGTGGCCGAACACGGCGCACGACGGTCGGTCGAGGTGTTCTACGGAGCCCGCACCGACAACGACCTGTACGACATCGACACGATGCTCAGGCTCCAGCAGTCCCACCCCTGGCTGTCCGTCCGTGCCATCGTCGACCAGCAGGCCCATCTCCAGCTCCCGGACGCCGTACGCGAGTACGGCCCCTGGCACGAGTACGACGCCTATCTCTCGGGCCCGCCCGGCATGATCCGCAGCGGTGTGGACACGCTCAGGTCCATCGGGATCCCGTCGGAACGCATACGCCACGACTCCGTGGAGGAAATCGTCCTGGCGCAGTGACCCGGCGAGAGGTCAGCCCAGATCCGGTGCGTGCATGGCCCGTACGCCTTCGATGTTGCCGTCCAGATAGTGCCGCAGGGACAGCGGGACGAGGTGGACGGTGGCGATCCCGACGCGGCTGAATGGCACCCGGACGATCTCGTACTCTCCGATGGGTTCGTCCACTTCGGGCCCGTGCCGCAGGGACGGGTCCATCGACTCCAGGTGGCAGACGAAGAAGTGCTGCACCTTCACTCCGGTCGCGCCGCCGTCGTCGCCGATGTGCTCGACGGTGTCCACGAAGCAGGGCACCACGTCGGTGATCTTGGCGCCGAGCTCTTCATACACCTCGCGGTGCAGGGCGTCGACGACGGTCGTGTCCGTCGGCTCGACTCCACCGCCGGGAGTCAGCCAGTAGGGATCCATGCCGGGCTTGGTGCGCTTGATCAGGATCAGGTCGTCACCGTCCAGCAGGACGGCACGGGCGGTGCGCTTGACCACGGGTCGGACGGTCATGGGGGGAATGTGGCCCGGATGGTTCCACGTGAAACATCGCATGTGGTGACCAGTCGGGCTCGCTGTGTGAAGACCGCAAAATACCTGCTCAACACCAGTCGGCGGCCGCCCGTAGTAACCACTCGTGCGCCCGTGCGATGTGTGGCATGGCCAGCGTTCCGGTGCGCACCACCAGGAAGTACGTCCGAAGCGGCGGCACGGTGGGCTCGTGGAGGGCGACGACGTCACCACGTTCCAGAGCTGCCGCGCACAGATAGCGCGGCAGCACCGCGAGCCCGGCGCCCGCGACCGCGCAGGCGAGCACCGCACGCAGATCGGGGACGACCACGGTGCCCGGCGCGGCCGGGCGGGAGTCGAAGACGGAGGCCCAGTAGCGCGAAACGAAGGGGAGTGACTCGTGCGCCTCGATCACGGGGACGTTCTCGAACGCGGGGGCTCGTTTGACCGACCGAACAGTCTTGAGCGCCCCTGAGTCGATCTGACCGGCCCACTTCGGGGCGGCGACCAGGACGTGCTCCTCGTCGCAGAGCGTGCTCGCCGTGAGCAGCGCACCCCGTGGACGAGCCGTGCTGATGGCCAGATCGTGATGCCCGGCAGCCAGGCCCTCCAGTGTTTCCTCGGCGTTCCCGAAGGACGCCCGCAGAGCGTAGCCCTGGCCGTCCTCGCCGGTCAGCTCGGTGAGCGCGGGCAGCGCCCGCTCGGCGGTGAACTCGGGTGGCCCCGCGAGATGCAGCGTCCTCAGGGACGACTCGTCGTCGAGGCCGGTCTCGGTGATCTCCACCAGGGCGTCGAGATGAGGGGCGGCCTTGTGGGCGAGTTCGTCGCCTATGGTCGTCGGGGTGACTCCGCGGGCCTGCCGCAGGAAGAGGGGGCGTCCCAACTGCCGCTCAAGGGTGCGGATCTGCGAGGTGACGGCCGGCTGCGAGAGGCCCAGCAGTGCGGCGGCACGGGTGAAGGAACCGGCCCGGTGCACCGTCACAAAGGTGCGCAGCAAAGCCAGATCCATGGCGATGCCCTCCCCTTCCCAGCCCTTCTCCCGGCCTTGAGGCAGGGCCCAACTATAAATATGTCGATAGGTCTCTGTCGCTACTGTGATTGGACACTGACAGAGAGTCAACTAGCCTTGTTCGCGCGGTTCTTCGCGCGCAGAACCGGGGCGGTCCGAGCCACGAGGGGGGAGGCTCGGACCGCCCGTCGTACGTAGCGGGACACCTGCGAAGTCCTGAGGAATCGGTCAGTCCGTCGACTCGTCCAGCGCGCGCAGTACATCCGCCACCAGATCCTCGGGATCCTCCGCCCCCACCGAGAAGCGGATGAAGCCCTCCGGTACGTCGTCCCCGCCCCAGCGCCGACGCCGCTCGGCCGTCGAGCGCACCCCGCCGAAACTCGTCGCGTCGTCCACGAGCCGCAGGGCGTCGAGGAAACGGTCGGCACGCGCGCGCGTGGGCAGCGTGAAGGAGACCACGCATCCATAGCGGCGCATCTGCTGCGACGCGATCTTGTGCGAGGGGTCGTCGGTCAGTCCCGGATAACGCAGTCCGGTCACCTCCGGCCGCTCGCGCAACGCCCGGGCGAGCACGAGCGCGGTCGCGTTCTGCCGGTCGACCCGCATCTGGAGCGTGGCGATCGAGCGATGCGCGAGCCAGGCCTCCATCGGTCCCGCGATGGCACCGACGATCTTCCGCCAACGGCGTACGGCGTCCATGGCCTCGCCCTCGCGGCCGGCGACGTACCCCAGGAGGACGTCTCCGTGCCCCGTGAGCTGCTTGGTTCCGCTGGCCACGGAGAAGTCCGCGCCGAGCTCCAGCGGGCGCTGTCCGAGCGGAGTGGCGAGCGTGTTGTCGACGGCTACGAGCGCCCCACGCGCGTGTGCCGCCTCGACGAGCCGCCGGATGTCACACACCTCGAGGCCGGGGTTCGACGGCGTCTCGATCCACAACAGCCGCGCGCCGTCCAGGATGTCGAGCTGGGCGTCACCGGCGGTCGGAGCGGTGCGCACCTCGATGCCGTACGCCTCCAGCTGTGTCTGCACCAGAGGCATCGCCTGGTAGCAGTCGTCGGGCAGGACCACGGTGTCGCCCGCGCGTAGTTGGGAGAAGAGCACAGCGGAAATGGCCGCCATGCCCGAGGCGAAGACCAGCGTCTCCACGCCGTCCTGCCCCGGCGCCTCCAGCTCTCCAATGGCGCTTTCCAGCAGGTTCCAGGTCGGGTTCGTGTCGCGGCCGTAGGTGTACGGGCCGTCGACCTCCCCAGGCAGATGGAAGTGGGCGGCGAAGGCCGGACCGGGCAGGGTCGGCTCGTTCTTGGCCGGCTCGGGCAGTCCGGCTCGCACCGCGCGCGTGCCCTCTCCCTTGTCCGCAGCCCTGTCGCTCATGCCACCCGTCCTTCCGCCTGCTCGCGCACCTCGGCGAGCAGGCCCTCGCTCGCCGCCTCCACCATCTCAAGGCACTCCTCGAAGCCGTCCAGGCCCCCGTAATACGGGTCCGGAACGTCGAGCTCGTCGCCTGCCGCGGGGTCGTACGAACGCAGCAGCCGTACCTTCCCGGCATCCTGCGGGGTGGGTGCAAGGCGGCGCAGGGCCTTGAGGTGGCCGGTGTCGAGGGCGATGACGAGGTCGAGGCGGGAGAACCAGGACGGCTGGAACTGCCGGGCCGTGTGGCCGCCGTCGTAACCGTGCTCCTCCAGGACGGCGACGGTGCGCGGGTCGGCGCCGTCGCCCTCGTGCCAGCCGCCCGTTCCGGCGCTGTCGACCTCGACCAGACCGTCCAGCCCGGCCTCCGCCACGCGGGCGCGGAAGACCGACTCCGCCATCGGGGAACGGCAGATGTTGCCCGTGCAGACGAAACAGACGCGGTAGGTCATGCCTCCTCAGTCCTCGTCGGGCAGGACGACGTGCAGGGCCCAGGCCACTATCGAGATGATCAGGCCGCCCAGGACCGCGGTCCAGAACCCCTCGACGTGGAAGCTCAGGTCGAGCTTGTCCGCGAGCCACGAGGTGAGCAGCAGCATCAGCGCGTTGACGATCAGCGTGAACAGGCCGAGCGTCAGGATGAACAGCGGGAAGGTCAGTACCTTCACGACCGGCTTGACCAGGAAGTTCACCAGGCCGAAGACCAGGGCGACGAGGATCAGCGTCCAGACCTTCTTGCCGGTGCTGTCACCGGTCAGGGTGATCTTGTCGAGCAGCCACACCGCGACCGCCAGAGCACCCGCGTTGGCGATCGTCTTGACTACGAAATTCTTCATGTGTCTGATCGTGACAGAAGAGATCGGTTACGGGCACTGACGAGGGCGGTCTAAGTCGATGAAGGCATTCCGGTTGGATGAACTGGAGGCGGAGCGCGCCGCCAACGACGGCGCCTATCTGCAGTTCCTGCGTGAGCGGAACATGTCCGTCGGCCTCTACGCACTCGATGCGGGTGCCCAGGACCCGCAGCAGCCGCACCACCAGGACGAGGTCTACTTCGTGGTCAGTGGCCGCGCGGCGATCACCGTAGGCATGGAAACCACCCAGGTGTCGCGCGGCAGCGTGGTGTACGTACCGGCCGGTGTCGCCCACAAGTTCCACCACATCAGCGAGGACCTCAGGGTCATGGTGGTGTTCTCTCCCCCGGAGAGCTGACCTGCGGTCTCGGGGTTCCCTAGGGGATCAGTCAGGGGAGGACAAGGGGTGCGAGGCCCTCGCAGAGGCACCTGCCGGCCCTAGCATCGAGTGCAGGAGATTGATGGATCCGGTACCAGAAGGGCCGGACGGTGCAGGACTTCAGAGAGGTTAAGTGCGATGGGAGAGATCTTCGCGGGGCTGCCGTGGTGGGTGAAGTGGATCGCTGTGCCGGTCATTGCCCTGGTCGTGTTCGGCGGGCTGATAGCCACGGTGGTGGGCTTCGTCATCGGCCTGCTCTTCAAGCTGCTGGTCTTCGTAGCCCTGGTCGGCGGACTCGTCTACGTCGTACGGAAGTTCATGTCGAGCTCCTCGTCGCGCAGCGACTGGTGAGCATCCGGGGCGGGCGGGACGACCGGTAACAGGAATCCCCCGTTCCCCCGGGGGAGGGAAGTTTTCCGAACGGGCCGTATACGTGCGGTGGCGGACCGTTAAAGTCCGGAACTCGACGCGGGGACGACCCCGCGAGCGGCGTACACCCCCTCCCGTGTTCCCCGCACGGGCTGCCCCCTCGCGCTCCGGGAGTGACCCTTGGCCACGGTTGACACCGCACCCGCACAGATCGACGCCCGTTCGACGACGGCTCCCGCACAACCGACGGCTCCCGTACAGCCGACAGCTCCGCTACAACCGTCTGTTCCCGTACGGCGGCCGTCAGCCCACGTACAGACATCCGCTCCCGTACGGCCGTCAGCACCCGTCCAGCGTCACGCGGCGCCCTCCTCCGAAGCGCCCGAACAGACCCACTCCGCAACGCTCATCGGGTCTGTCCAGCGTGCGATGCGCCTGCTCGAGACCGTCGCGGAGCACGAGCACGGGGCCCCTGCCAAACAACTCGCCCGTGAGACCGGGCTGGCGCTCCCCACGGCGTACCACCTGCTGCGCACCCTCGTGCACGAGGGCTATCTGCGCCGCGACAAGGGCCTGTTCTTCCTGGGAGAGGCAGCCGAGCGGCTGAGCAGCAGCGGAGCCGAGCAGAAACGTCGCAGCACCGTCGTCGAGGCGCTCGCGCACTGGCGCGACCTGATCGGCGTACCGGTGTACTACGCGCAGTACCGGAACGGCGAGATCGAGGTCCTCTGTGTCTCCGACAGCCCCGGCAATCCGGCGGTCGATGAGTGGGCCGACTTTCGCGAGACCGGGCACGCGCATGCCATCGGACAGTGC
Organism: Streptomyces canus; assembly: GCF_030816965.1. NCBI lineage: Bacteria > Bacillati > Actinomycetota > Actinomycetes > Kitasatosporales > Streptomycetaceae > Streptomyces > Streptomyces canus. The sequence continues at coordinate 5,066,825 of NZ_JAUSYQ010000002.1, read as the reverse complement.
CTCCTCGCGCAGCTCGACGACGAGGCTCGACGCGACCACCTCGACCGGTACCCCGTGCAGTCCATCACCCCGTACACCGTGCGAGACGGGCACAGCCTGCTTCGGCGTCTCGAACGGACCGCGCGCATGGAACCGGTGATCGAGCGTCAGGAGTACGCACTGGGGACAGTGTGCGCGGCCATTCCGATCACATTGGGTAACACCGCGGCAACGATGGCCATCTCCCTGCCCGCCCATCAAGCGGGCCGGTTGCTGACCGCGACCCAGCAACTGCAGGACGAAATCGGCCGGCTGATGGGCTCGCTGGCGATCTCTATCAGTATCTGAAAACTCACTCCTTGTGATCTGTCGTGCACGTTCAGCAAGATGCCACCAGTGTCAGAGGGATCATTCCCGGCCAACGAAGGCAGATGACGGGGTAGGCGATGCGCGAGTCCGTACAGGCAGAGGTCATGATGAGCTTTCTCGTTTCGGAGGAGCTCTCCTTCCGCATTCCGGTGGAGCTGCGCTACGAGGCCTGCGATCCCTACGCAGTCCGGCTGACCTTCCATCTCCCGGGCGACGACCCGGTGACCTGGGCTTTCGGCCGTGAGCTGCTGATCGACGGGGTGGGTCGGCCATGTGGGGAGGGCGACGTGCGGGTCTCGCCCGCCGGTTCCGACCTGCTGGGCGACGTCCTGATCAGGCTGCAGGTCGGCGGTGATCAGGCACTGTTCCGCTCGTCGACGGCGCCGGTCATCGCGTTCCTCGACCGAACAGACAAGCTGGTGCCGCTGGGGCAGGAGACCGCGCTGGCCGATTTCGACACCCATCTCGACGAGGCGTTGGACCGGATCCTGGCGGAGGAACAGAGTGCGGGCTGACGCCTTACGGCAGTGAGGTGACAGAACTCTCCATGGTGAGGTGGGAGGGCGCAGGAACGCTTCTGCCGGCGCGGGACCGTGGGCGCGCAGGAACGCCCAGGCGCCGGGCCGCTCCGTGTCCGAGGCAACGAGGCCGGCGCGGAAGCTGACGCGATGTGATCCAGCGGGCGTGCCCGCACCCGTTCCACGGCGAGCGGGTCTCATCGTCGAAGCCGGGAGCCGGGAGCCGGGAGCCCTGGGGTACTTCTGGCGAATCTTGAAGTCGCCCTCGTACTGGAGCGGATGCGCCTGACGGAGCAGTCGGCGCCTCATGAGGCGCCCCGCGTGCAAAACAATCACTCGGTGGCCGCCCGATGGAGAGCGCCATCAGAAGCGTCCCGGACCCATCTCAGCGCCTGCGCCGCCGCCCCTTGCCACCGCGTGCCGCTGCCGGCCGGCTGTCGGCCGTGCCCGCGCTCGCGCTTGTCGCCGGTACTACGGGAGCCCCTGCTCCCGCACCCACCGCCTCCGCCTCCGGCCGGTCCGCCGAGACCACCAGCGCCGCGAGGACCGTGGTGACCGGTACCGAGGCGACGAGGCCGATCGAGCCGACCAGCGTGCGCACGATCTCCTCCGCCACCAGCTCACTGTTGGCGACGGTCCCCACGCTGGACTGTGCGATGGAGAAGAGCAGCAGCAGCGGCAGCGCGGCACCCGCGTAGGCGAGGACGAGCGTGTTGACGACGGAGGCGATGTGGTCGCGCCCGATCCGGATACCGGCGCGGTAGAGCCCGCGCCAGCCCATCGTCGGGTTGGCCTCGTGCAGCTCCCAGACAGCCGAGGTCTGCGTGACCGTCACGTCGTCGAGGACCCCGAGCGAGCCGATGATGACGCCGGCGAGCAGCAGGCCGCTCATGTCGATCGATGGATACAGCCCATGGATGAGCCCGGTGTTGTCGTCCGTGTTGCCCGTGAGTGCGGCCCAACCGATGAACTGCGATCCGAGGATGCCGATCAGAATCAGGGAGATCAGCGTGCCCAGCACGGCCACGGAGGTTCTGGCCGACAGACCGTGGCACATGTAGAGGGCGATCAGCATGATGGCGCTCGCCCCGACCACCGCCACGAGGAGCGGGTTCGAGCCCTGCAGGATCGCGGGCAGGACGAAGAAGTTCAGCAGCAGGAAGCTGACGGCCAGCGCGACCAGCGCCATGACACCACGCAGTCGCCCGACGATCACCACGGCGAGCGCGAAGATGCCGGCGAGCAGCCCCATGGGGAGCCTGCGGTTCACGTCGGCGACCGAGTACTGCAGATCCCTGGGTGCCGAAGGCTCGTACGCGACCACGACCTTCTGGCCCTCGTGCAACTGCCGAGACTGGTCCGGCTGGACGATCTCCGTGAAGGTGCGGCCCTTGTCGTTGCCGGTGTCGACCCGGATCGTCGCCTTCTTGCAGGTGCCGTTCGCCTGCTGCTCGGCGGAGGAGCCCTCGGCCGTGGAGGTGTCCCCGGTCGGAGTCTCCCCCGAGGCGTTCACCGACTTGCAGCTGACGCTCACGACCTTGCTGACCGTGGCCTGCTGGGTCTGCCGGTCGAAGCCGACCCCGGTGCGTTCGTGCGCCGGGGCGCCACCGGGCCACAGCACTGCCAGCCCCACCACCACGGCTACGCCGAACGGGATGAGGATCGCCGCGATGACCTTGCGCAGGTGCTTGGAGACGGGAGCTGCCGGACCGTGGCTGTGACTGTGGCCGCCACCGCTGCCGGACCCGGAACCGCCCCCCTGCGCGTGCCCGTGTCCGTCGCCGGGTCCGTGCCCATGGCCGTCACCACCACCCCGGCCCCCGCCACCCTGACCGCCCAGGTCACTGCCACCGCCCTGGCCTTCGCCACCGGCTCTGGGCCCGTATCCGTAGCCGTGCCCGCCGTGCCCGCCGTGCCCGCCGTGCTCATGCTCGTGCCAGCCGTCGGCCCCGCCGTTTCCGAGGCTCCCGCGGGAGCCATTGCCGGGGCCGGGCCCGGGGCCGTTTCCGGAGCCCGGCCGGCGCGGAGGCTCGGGAGGCGGGTAAGGGGGCTGATGCGTCGTGGTCACCGACCGATCATCGCAAGAACGACAGGGGCCCTCTGTTCACCGCGCCCGAATTGACGCTAGCGTGGAGCCACCTTTGTACACGCGGGAGCTCGGAGCACCGGGCTGAGAGGGCGCTGACCTCCGTCCCAGCGATGTTTCACGTGGAACGTCATCTCAAGCGAGTGACGTTCCCCACGAAACGTCGGCGGACGGAAACCGCTGCGTCGACCGCCGAACCTGTTACCGGGTAATGCCGGCGTAGGGAGTAGGTCTCATGACCATCAAGGACGCGCGCACGCCTGCCTCCGAGCAGAACGACGACCAGCTCGACACGGAGGCCGGGAAGTCCATCGGCTGGCACAAGGCGTACATCGAGGGCTCGCGCCCCGATCTTCGGGTGCCGGTCCGTCAGGTGCACCTCACCAACGGGAAGTCGGTCGCGCTGTACGACACGTCCGGCCCGTACACCGATCCGCTCACCGAGACGGATGTCCGACGGGGCCTCGCGCCACTGCGGGACAACTGGATCATCGCCCGCGGGGACACCGAGGAGTACGCGGGACGTCCCGTGCGCCCCGAGGACGACGGGATCAAGCACACCTCACCGCGGGGTGGCCTCCGCAACCTCGACGCGGTCTTCCCGGGGCGGCCACGCCAGCCGCGCCGTAGCCGTGACGGCAACGAGGTCACGCAGCTCGCCTACGCCCGTCGCGGTGAGATCACGCCGGAGATGGAGTACGTGGCCATCCGGGAAAACGTCTCTCCCGAGGTCGTCCGCGAGGAGATCGCGGCGGGGCGCGCGGTGCTGCCGGCGAACGTCAACCACCCGGAGATCGAGCCGATGATCATCGGCAAGCGGTTCCTGGTGAAGGTCAACGCCAACATCGGCAACTCCGCAGTGACGTCCTCCATCGAGGAGGAGGTGGAGAAGATGACCTGGGCGACCCGTTGGGGCGCCGACACGGTCATGGACCTGTCCACCGGCCGCAACATCCACACCACTCGCGAGTGGGTGCTGCGCAACTCCCCCGTCCCCATCGGCACGGTGCCGCTCTACCAGGCGCTGGAGAAGGTCGACGGCCGCGCCGAGGAGCTGACCTGGGAGATCTACAAGGACACGGTCATCGAACAGGCCGAGCAGGGCGTGGACTACATGACGGTCCACGCGGGCGTGCGCCTGCCGTACGTACCACTGACGGCCAACCGCAAGACCGGCATCGTCTCGCGCGGCGGCTCGATCATGGCGGCCTGGTGCCTCGCGCACCACAAGGAGTCGTTCCTGTACGAGAACTTCGAGGAGCTGTGCCAGATCCTCGCCGCCTACGACGTCACGTACTCGCTGGGCGACGGCCTCAGGCCCGGTTCGATCGCGGACGCCAACGACGAGGCGCAGTTCGCGGAGTTGCGCACGCTCGGGGAACTCAACCGGATCGCGAAGCGTTTCCACGTACAGACCATGATCGAGGGCCCGGGACACGTCCCGATGCACAAGATCAAGGAGAACATCGACCTTCAGCAGGAGATCTGCGATGAGGCTCCGTTCTATACGCTCGGCCCGCTGACCACCGACGTCGCGCCGGCCTACGACCACATCACCTCCGGCATCGGCGCCGCCATGATCGCCTGGTGGGGCACCGCGATGCTCTGCTACGTCACGCCCAAGGAGCACCTGGGCCTGCCCAACCGGGACGACGTCAAGACGGGTGTGATCACCTACAAGATCGCCGCCCATGCGGCCGACCTCGCCAAGGGACACCCCGGTGCCCAGGAGTGGGATGACGCCCTCTCTGACGCCCGCTTCGAGTTCCGCTGGGAGGACCAGTTCAACCTGGCCCTCGACCCCGACACGGCCCGGGAATTCCACGACGAGACCCTGCCCGCCGAACCGGCCAAGACGGCTCACTTCTGCTCCATGTGCGGGCCGAAGTTCTGCTCGATGAAGATCTCCCAGGACATCCGCCGCCGCCACGGCGGCAGTCAGGAGGAGATCGAAGAGGGCATGGCTCAGAAGTCGAAGGAGTTCGCGGCGGCGGGCAACCGGGTGTATCTGCCGATCGCGGACTGAAGCCCGACGCGTGTGGTCCGCGCTTCCCAGTCGCCCAGGGCACGTGTCCGAAGCGCGGACCTCGACGGTGAAGGCACCGAAGAATCAACTCTTTGGGAGATTTTTTACGGCCACTTGCTCGGATGCCAGGAGTAGGCGGATAGACAAGCTGCCCCGGGCCCGCGATGCTGCCTTGGCGATCACGCGCCGGGTCGTGGCTGCATTGTGTGAGGGGTGGGGCTGGTGGAGCGATCGCAGGTCCGGTCTGTACCGGAGTGTGTCCGTTACCGATCGACGCGTCTGCAACGCGTGCTACCTGTTCTGCCCCTCCTTGTCGTCGTCATGGGCACGCACATCTGGGAGTGGCTGGATGGGGTGCCATTGAGAACTGAGGTGGCCGAGACGTTTGGTATGTGGGCCGTCATGCCGTTCGTGCTGCTGATCGCCGGTCGGTACTTCGGCGTCACACTCACGCAGTCGACGGCCGTCGTGCACAACCTCCGCCGCCGGACCATCCAGTGGGCCGACATACAAGCCATCCTCATCGAGCCTTTCCAGGGGACCCGGACTGTCGTGATCTACGAAGCCGACGGCCGCCGAACCCGCCTGCGGGCACCCATTACCGGTTTTCTTTCCTGGGATAGCGGATTCGACGAGAAGTTCCAGACCATTGGCACGTGGTGGCTCGAGCACCGTGGGCCGGGCTGGGCTCCTGTTCCGCCACCGAGGGCATCAGGGAAGGGTCCATCGGCGCCTCGTGATCCTTTCGCTCCTCCCGCGTAGTCGGCGGCTGGTCCACGTGCCCTCCGGGAGGGGAGCGCTGTTGGATGAAGGTGCGTTCGGATTCCGGCCTGAAGCTGCTTTCGATGAAGATGTCCCAGGACATCCGCCGCCGCCACGGCGGCAGTCAGGAGGAGATCGAAGAGGGCATGGCTCAGAAAGCGAAGGAGTCCGCGGCGGCGGGCAACCGGGTTTATCTGCCGGTCGTCGACTGACGTAGGCGATTCGCCGACTGAACTGGGCGAGCCGCCGGCGAGTGGCCCGCGGCCGGGTCTTCGGCTTGCGCTCCCCGTGGTGGGGGCGCAAGCCGAGGGGCTGTGCCGGTTGCTACTCCGGCTGGTGTTCCGGCCCCCCGAAGTCCGGGCTGGTGTAGTCCGGGCTGCTGAAGCTCGGGCGGGCACCGGACGCTCCGTCGTCCGGGCTGCTGAAGCCTGGGCGGTCGTAGCCGAGGGTGGGCATCCGGCTGGTCGGTGCGGGCGGAGCCGTGTGGTGCAGAGCGGTGGTGCCGGGGTCGGCCAGGGCCTCTCTGAGGAAGGGGAGGATGCCGCGTTCCAGCAGGGCTTCGCGCCAGGCGTCCCTGGCCCGTGCCACCTCCTCGCTCAGCTCGCCGTGCCCCGCGTCCGGCGAGGGCCGGTTGCGCAGGGCGGTGAGCAGCAGCCCGACGGCGGCGACCAGGATCGCGGCCGCGGTCATGGCGCCGAACACCCATCCGATGGTGATCATGGTGTGGGCGAACGCCGGTTCAGGGTCGAGCATCTGCAGGATGTAACCCACGAGCAGGAAGATCGCCGCGGCGATTCCGGCGAGGACGGGCGTCAGGACCGCGGCGACGGCGACGGCGCCCGCACCGGCGGTCTCGGCGACCTCTCCCATGGTGGTGGCGAGCCCCATCGCACCCGTGTCCGACTCGGCGGGACCGGGTTCATGCACGGACGACAGGGTGGACGGCGTCGCCGGGCGGCGCTGTTCCTCGCGGACCTTCACGTAGTGCTGGTACTCGGTCGCCGCGGCCGCAGTGACGAGTGCGGTGGCGTTGAGCGCCATGGTGCGCAGCTGTTCGGGATTCAGCCGCTGTCCGACAGCGGCCAGTTCGGGACGGTGTGGGGCGGAGCGCAGCGCCTCATCGAGGATCCGCTCGTACTCCTGGCGGTCCTCGCTGTGCAGGTGCTGCGGAACGCTGTTCATGTGCATCCCCCGATGCTCCGTAGGGCTTGGGGCTCGCATGCCAACGAGCCGTCGGGCAGAAACGGAGGGGAGCCTGCTACGGATAAGCAGATGGTAGAGCGGTCACGGCACAGGGTGACAGGGGGTTTCCAGAAATTGGCCTCTGGCCTGCGCGGTCGACGGTCAGTCCGTCCTGCGGGAACGAATGCCCCGTGAGCGTTCAGATATCCAGGGGCAGTTGCTGGACCAGCAGTTTTCCGGCCATGGTCACCCCACCGTCCATCGCGATGGCCAGTCCGTCGGCGTAGACGTGCGGTCCCTCGACGACCGGCCCGGATTCGTCCTCGTCGTCCTCGGAACCCACTTCGCCGAGCAGATAGGGGATCGGGCTGTGGCCGTGAACGATGCGGGTGCCGCCGTACGTATCGAGCAGCGAGCGCACATGGTCGGCGCCGCCCTCGTCGCGGAAGGAGAAGCGCTTGGTCAACTTGCGGAACAGATCCCACACCTCGTCCGCGTCGTTGCGCGTGAGGGTCTCGCGGACGGTGTCGTTGACCGCCTCGATCGAGTCGCCGTAGTCGAGATAGGCGGTGGTGTCGGAGTGGACGAGCAGATGTCCGTCGACCTCCTCGACGGCGTCCAGTCGTGCCATCCACTGCAGATGGTGGTCCTGGAGGCGGTCCATGTCGGTCTTCTGTCCGCCGTTGAGCAGCCAGGCCGCCTGGAAGGTGGCGGTGCCCGCGCCGGAGTTGACGGGGGTGTCGCCGAACCGCTTGGCGCCGAGGAGCAGCAGTTCGTGGTTGCCCATGAGGGCCTTGCAGTAGCCGCCGGCCGCGGCGGCCTCCGCGGACAGCCGCATCACGAGGTCGATGACGCCGATGCCGTCGGGCCCACGGTCGGTGAAGTCGCCGAGGAACCACAGCCGGGCGGTGCCCGCGCACCAGTTGCCGGCCGCGTCGACGAGGCCCTTCTCCTGGAGCGCGGACGTCAGTTCGTCGAGGTAGCCGTGGACATCGCCGACGACGAACAGCGGACCGGGACCGTCCACCGTTCGTGCCGCGGGGTCGACGGCCGCCTGGAGCTCGTCACCGTGGTGGATGACGGGCAGGTCCTGCTCGGTGGGGGTGTACCCCTCCGGGTAGGCCTCCTCGTCGGCCGGGACGACGTCGCCGGGGTGCGTGCTGTGGCCGTACGGACCGGTCTCGTTGACGTACGCGGGTACCCGGAAGTCGCGCAGCACCGCCGTGCGCTCCACCTCGGGTCCCTGACCGGCCCCCTGAGTCATCAGACCCCTCCACCATCGCGCCGCATCTGCACCGCTTCGGACTGCCTGGTCGCAGCGGCCCGCGGTGTCGTGGGCCCATCATAGGAATGCGGATCGCGCCATGTGATGACCCAGGGGTAGTGAATCGGAGCAAGACTCCTGTTCGCCGCGGCATTCGCCCCGATTGGCCGGGCTTGGGCCCTCGCCCGGCCGCTTCCTGCTACTTCTCCTCGGGTGACCGCGGCGAGCTGACCGTCGTGCGCGGGGCACGCCGCTGCGAGGAGGTGCGCACGATCAGCTCGGTCGGTATCACCTGCTCGACCGGTTGGTCCGATTCGACCCCCTCGATGGCGTCGATGAGGAGCTGGACCACGGCCGTGCCGATGCGGCGCGGCTTGAGAGAGAGCGTCGTGACGGGCGGCTCGGTGCTGGCGTACACAGTGGACTCGCTGCAGCAGACGATCAGCAGGTCGTCGGGAACGCGCAGCCCGTAGCGACGGGCGGCGGCCAGCAGGTCGGTGCCGTTCGGGTCGAACAGGCCGTAGACGGCGTCCGGCCGGTCCGGGCGGGCGAGCAGCCGGTCGGCGGCGACGGCGCCGGCGCACGGATCGTGCGCGGGATAGGCCTCGTACACCGGGTCCTGCCCGACCCGCTCGCACCAGCGCAGATACGCGGTGGTCGACAGATGGGTGTACGTGTCCGTCGTCGTCCCCGTCAGCAGGCCGATGCGGCGGGCGCCGGCGTCGGCCAGATGGTCGAGGATGCCGAGGACGGCGGCCTCGTGGTCGTTGTCGACCCAGGCGGTGACCGGGAGGGCACCGGCCGGGCGGCCGTCGGAGACCACCGGTAAACCCTGCCGGACCAGCTCGCTGACGACCGGGTCATGGTCGGACGGGTCGATGACCACGGTGCCGTCCAGGGCGACGTTCGACCACACGTCGTGGCGAGAGGTCGCGGGCAGGATGACGAGGGCGTAGCCGCGGGCGAGCGCGGCGGAGGTGGCGGCCCGCGCCATCTCGGCGAAGTACGCGAACTCGGTGAAGGTGAAAGGTTCATCCCCGTACGTCGTCACAGTCAGGCCGATGAGTCCTGACTTGCCGGTACGGAGGGTTCTGGCCGCGGCCGAGGGCCGGTAGCCCAGCCGGTCTGCGACCTCCCTGACATGGCGGCGGGTGGCATCCGGGAGCCTGCCCTTGCCGTTCAGGGCGTCGGAGACGGTCGTGATGGAGACTCCGGCGGCGGCGGCCACGTCTCTGATGCCCGCCCGGCCCGGCCGGCTGCCTCGACGGGAGGTTTCCGCGCGGCTCACCTGGTGCTTCCCTGCTGCTGTCATGGCGAGCCGATAGTAGGGCTCATGCGGTGGGGTAGGGCGGACGCATATGCACGCGTTGACAGGCACGTTTCTGCAAGGTCATCTGGCGTCAACTGCCTGTGAAACAGAGCCAGTTAAACGATCCAATGGCATTACGTAACTTGTCGGCACGCATGGGCCTGCCAAGTCCCCGATGTTTCGAAGAGGTCTCAACTCACCTTCACGGGTGACGCGCGCCACGGCGCGAGCCACCGGCGCATAGATATATGTGACCGCGCCCCCTGATTCGTCTGCCTTCGTACGGTGATGCACCTGATGCCTGTGGGGCAGATGAGGTTCGTTCCGACCTGTACGCAGCGGCGCCCAATCCTCATAAGGTGAGCAGTATTGGATGCCGGCTGCCGGAGTCGGATGCCATGAGTCGGTGGTCATGAGGAGGACTGCGGTGAGCGAGACGAGCCCCAAGCTGCGCGCCGAGCTGGAGGGTATCCCCACGTACAAGCCGGGCAAGCCCGCCGCTGCCGACGGTCCGGTGGCCTACAAACTGTCTTCCAACGAGAACCCGTATCCGCCGCTGCCGGGGGTGCTGGAGACCGTGACGGCCGCCGTCTCCTCCTTCAACCGCTACCCCGACATGGCCTGCACAAGTCTGATGAACGAGCTGTCCGAGCGCTTCGGCGTCCCGCTCTCCCATCTGGCCACCGGCACCGGCTCCGTCGGCGTCGCCCAGCAGCTGATCCAGGCGACCTCGGGACCGGGCGACGAGGTGATCTACGCCTGGCGGTCCTTCGAGGCGTACCCGATCATCACGCAGATCAGCGGTGCCACCTCGGTGAAGGTGCCGCTGACGGCCGATGACGTGCACGACCTGGACGCGATGGCCGAAGCGATCACCGAGCGGACGCGGCTGATCTTCGTCTGCAACCCGAACAACCCGACGGGCACGGTCGTGAAGCGGGCCGAGCTGGAACGGTTCCTCGACCGGGTGCCGAGTGACGTGCTCGTAGTGCTCGACGAGGCCTATCGCGAGTTCATCCGTGACCCCGAGGTGCCGGACGGCGTGGAGCTGTACCGCACGAGGCCGAACGTCTGTGTGCTGCGCACCTTCTCCAAGGCGTACGGCCTCGCGGGCCTCAGGGTCGGCTTCGCGATCGCCCACGAGCCGGTGGCCGCGGCGCTGCGCAAGACCGCGGTGCCCTTCGGGGTGAGCCAGGTCGCACAGGAGGCGGCGATCGCCTCGCTGCGGGCCGAGGACGAACTCCTGGGCCGGGTCGGCTCGCTGGTCTGCGAGCGCAACCGCGCGGTGGAGGGACTGCGAGCACAGGGCTGGACGGTGCCCGAGACCCAGGCCAACTTCGTGTGGCTGCGGCTGGGGGAGCGCACGGTCGACTTCGCGGCGGCGTGTGAACAGCACGGCGTGGTCGTACGGCCGTTCCCGGGCGAGGGCGTGCGGGTGACGGTCGGGGAGACCGAGGCGAACGACATCTTCCTGAAGGTGGCGGAGGCGTTCCAAAAGGAGCTCTAGCTCACACCGGCCGCACGTCTGCGCAGGTCAGAGCAGGGCGGCACAGGGGGTTCCGGAGGTAACCGGGACCCCCCTTCGTCTATCGAAAGCAGGTGCGGCATACTGGCTTGTGAATGTGAACGCTTTCACAAGCGGTCGCTTCGCAAGCATTTGTTCCACAAGCCTGTGAGGTAAGGAGCGGCGACGTGGACCTGGCTCTGGCGCCGGAGACCCTGGCGCGCTGGCAGTTCGGCATCACCACCGTCTACCACTTCCTGTTCGTCCCCCTGACGATCTCCCTGGCCGCCCTCACGGCAGGCCTGCAGACGGCCTGGGTGCGCACGGAGAACGAGAAGTACCTCAGGGCCACCAAGTTCTGGGGCAAGCTCTTCCTGATCAACATCGCGATGGGTGTGGTCACCGGCATCGTGCAGGAGTTCCAGTTCGGCATGAACTGGTCCGACTACTCGCGCTTCGTCGGCGATGTCTTCGGCGCCCCCCTCGCCTTCGAGGCCCTGATCGCCTTCTTCTTCGAGTCCACCTTCATCGGCCTGTGGATCTTCGGCTGGGACAAGCTGCCCAAGAAGATCCACCTGGCCTGCATATGGATGGTCTCGATCGGCACGATCCTGTCGGCGTACTTCATCCTCGCGGCCAACTCGTGGATGCAGCACCCCGTCGGCTACCGGATCAACAAGGAAAAGGGCCGGGCCGAACTCACCGACTTCTGGGCCGTGCTGACCCAGAACACCGCGCTCACCCAGGTCTTCCACACGATGTCGGCCGCCTTCCTGACCGGTGGCGCCTTCATGGTCGGGATCGCGGCCTTCCACCTGTTCCGCAAGAAGCACATCGCGGTGATGAAGACTTCGCTGCGTCTCGGCCTGGTCACCGTGGTCATCGCCGGCATGCTCACCGCGATCAGCGGTGACACCCTCGGCAAGGTCATGTTCAAGCAGCAGCCGATGAAGATGGCGGCCGCCGAGGCCCTGTGGGACGGCCAGGACTCCGCACCCTTCTCGATCTTCGCCTACGGCGACGTGGAGAAGGGCCACAACACCGTGGCCATCGAGATCCCTGGCCTGCTGTCCTTCCTCGCCGACGACGACTTCACCTCGTTCGTCCCGGGCATCAACGACGTCAACAAGGCCGAGCAGCAGAAGTACGGGCCCGGCGACTACCGGCCCAACATCCCCGTCACCTTCTGGGCCTTCCGCTGGATGATCGGCTTCGGGATGGCGTCCTTCGCCATCGGCCTCGCCGGACTCTGGCTGACCCGCAAGAAATTCATGCTGCCGCAGCACCTGCGCGTCGGCGAGGACGAGGTTCCGCATCTGGTCCTCTTCAAGAACAAGGCCCTCAGCCCCAAGCTCGGCAGGCTCTACTGGCTCGTGGCGATCTGGACCCTTGGTTTCCCTCTGATCGCCAACTCCTGGGGCTGGATCTTCACCGAGATGGGCCGCCAGCCGTGGGTCGTCTACGGCGTCCTGCAGACCCGGCACGCGGTCTCCCCCGGCGTCTCCCAGGCCGAGGTCCTCATCTCGATGCTCGTCTTCACGGCTCTCTACGCCATCCTCGCCGTCGTCGAGGTCAAGCTGCTCGTGAAGTACGTCAAGGCCGGCCCGCCCGAACTCACCGAGGCCGACCTCAACCCGCCCACGAAGATCGGCGGCGACACCCGTGACGCCGACAAGCCGATGGCCTTCTCGTACTAGGCCGAGGGAGATCGAGTCATGGAACTTCACGACGTCTGGTTTGTGCTCATCGCCGTCCTGTGGACCGGCTACTTCTTCCTGGAGGGCTTCGACTTCGGGGTCGGTGTCCTGACCAAGCTGCTCGCCCGCGACCGGGCCGAGAAGCGTGTCCTGATCAACACCATCGGTCCCGTCTGGGACGGCAACGAGGTGTGGCTGCTGACGGCGGGCGGCGCGACCTTCGCCGCCTTCCCCGACTGGTACGCCACGCTCTTCTCCGGCTTCTATCTGCCGCTGCTGGTCATCCTGGTCTGCCTGATCGTTCGGGGTGTCGCCTTCGAGTACCGGGCCAAGCGGCCCGAGGAGAACTGGCAGCGCAACTGGGAGACCGCGATCTTCTGGACCTCACTCATCCCGGCGTTTCTGTGGGGCGTGGCCTTCGGCAACATCGTCCACGGGGTGAAGATCGACCAGCACTTCGAGTACGTCGGCACCCTCTGGGACCTGCTCAATCCGTATGCCCTGCTCGGCGGTCTGGTGACGCTGACGCTGTTCACCTTCCACGGAACGGTCTTCACGGCCCTGAAAACCATCGGGGAGATCCGGGAGCGGGCGCGGAAGCTGGCGACCCGGGTGGGCCTCGTCTCGGCCGCGCTGGCGCTGATCTTCCTGCTCTGGACGCAGGTCGACAGCGGCGACGCCAAGAGCCTGGTCGCGCTGGTGGTCGCCGTGGCCGCACTGGTCGCCGCCCTGGTGGCCAACCAGGCCGGGCGTGAGGGCTGGTCGTTCGCCCTGTCGGGCGTCACCATCGTGGCCGCCGTGGCGATGCTCTTCTTGACGCTCTTCCCGAACGTCATGCCCTCCTCGCTCAACGCGGACTGGAGCCTGACGGTCACCAACGCCTCGTCGAGCCCGTACACGCTGAAGATCATGACCTGGTGCGCGGGGGTCGCCACACCGCTCGTCATGCTCTACCAGGGCTGGACCTACTGGGTGTTCCGTAAGCGGATCGGTACGCAACACATCGCCGAAGCCGCGCACTGAGCCCGATATGGGGCATGTTTCACGTGAAACATGCCCCTTGAGAAGAGGGTGTGTTTCACGTGAAACCGATCGACCCGCGTCTGCTCCGATACGCCCGGGCCACCGGTCTCTTCCTGGTGGCCGTGGTCGGACTGGGCGGCCTCGGTGCCCTGCTGGTCATCGCCCAGGCGATGCTCGTCGCCGAGGTCGTGGTCGGCGCGTTCCAGCATGGCCTGGCGGTCACGGAACTCCGCATTCCCCTCCTGCTGCTGGCGGCCGTGGCAGTCGGTCGCGGGCTTGTCTCCTGGCTCACCGAGCTCGCGGCGCACCGCGCGAGTGCCGCAGTGAAGTCGGAGCTGCGGGGGCGGCTGCTGGAACGGGCTACGACGCTGGGGCCCGGGTGGCTGAGCGGGCAGCGGACCGGGTCGCTGGTCGCCCTCGCCACCAGGGGAGTCGACGCCCTCGACGACTACTTCTCGCGCTATCTCCCGCAGTTGGGCCTCGCAGTGGTCGTGCCGGTGGCGGTGCTGGCGCGGATCGTGACCGAGGACTGGGTCTCGGCGGCCATCATCGTCGGGACCCTGCCCCTCATCCCGGTCTTCATGGTGCTGATCGGCTGGGCCACCCAGTCCCGGATGGACCGTCAGTGGCGGCTGCTGTCTCGACTGTCGGGGCACTTCCTGGACGTCGTGGCGGGGTTGCCGACCCTGAAGGTGTTCGGCCGGGCCAAGGCGCAGGCCGAGTCGATCCGGCGCATCACCGGCGAGTATCGGCAGGCGACCATGCGGACCCTGCGGATCGCCTTCATCTCCTCCTTCGCCCTTGAGCTGCTGTCGACGCTCTCGGTGGCGTTGGTCGCCGTGACGATCGGGATGCGGCTCGTCCACGGGGAGATGAACCTGTACGACGGCTTGGTCATCCTCATCCTGGCCCCCGAGGCGTATCTGCCCCTGCGGCAGGTCGGCGCGCAGTATCACGCGGCGGCGGAGGGGCTGGCCGCCGCCGAGGAGATCTTCTCGGTGCTGGAGACGCCGGTGCCGACGTCGGGTGCCGCTGCGGTGCCCGCGGGCGCGCTGGCCTTCGAGCAGGTCACGGTCACGTACCCCGGGCGCTCGGATGACGCCGTCGCGGACGTGTCCTTCCAGGTCGCACCCGGCGAGACGGTCGCGTTGGTCGGGCCCAGCGGCGCGGGCAAGTCGACGCTGCTGAACGTCCTGCTGGGATTCGTGCGACCGACCGAGGGACGGGTGCGGATCGGGGGAGCCGATCTCGCCGAGGTCGACCTGGCGGAGTGGCGGTCGCGCATCGCGTGGGTGCCGCAGCGGCCGCAGTTGTTCGCCGGGACGATCGGCGAGAACGTACGGCTGGCCCGGCCCGACGCCGACGAGGCCGCAGTACGAAGGGCGTTGGGGGACGCGGGGGCGCTGGAGTTCATCGACGCGCTGCCCCTGGGGGCCGACACCGTGCTCGGCGAGGACGGGGCGGGGCTGTCCGCCGGGCAGCGGCAACGGCTCGCGCTGGCCCGGGCGTTCCTCGCGGATCGGCCGGTGCTGCTCCTCGACGAGCCGACGGCGGCGCTCGACGGAGCCACCGAGGCGGAGGTCGTGGCGGCGGTACGGCGACTCGCGGCGGGGCGGACGGTGCTGCTGGTGGTGCACCGGCCGGCACTGCTGGGGGTGGCGGACCGGGTGGTGTGGCTGGCGGAGCCGGCTGTACCGGCTCCGGTGGAGGCCATGGCCAGGGTGTCCGCGGCACGTACGGTCGAGGACAGCAGCCCTGCTTCGGCCGAGCCCGGAACGACCGAGCCGCCGACACAGGCGCGCAGCGTTCTCTCTCGCGTCCGCGCCATGTCCGGTCCCCGACGAGGCCGACTCGCGCTCGCGCTGCTGCTCGGGAGCCTCGCGCTCGGCAGCGCCGTGGGTCTGATGGCCACCTCCGGGTGGCTGATCTCGCGGGCCTCGCAGCAGCCGCCCGTGCTGTATCTGATGGTGGCCGTGACGGCGACCAGGGCCTTCGGGATCGGCCGGGCCGTGTTCCGGTACGCGGAGCGCCTGGTGTCGCACGACGCCGTGCTGCGGATGCTCGCCGATACCCGGGTCGCCGTGTACCGGCGCCTGGAACGACTGGCGCCGGCCGGTCTGCGCACGGCGCGCCGGGGAGATCTGCTCTCACGGCTCGTCTCCGACGTGGACGCCCTCCAGGACTACTGGCTGCGCTGGCTGTTGCCCGCCGGTGCCGCCCTCGTGGTGTCTACGGCCTCCGTGGGCTTCACTGCCTGGTTGCTGCCCGAGGCAGGTGCCGCGCTCGCCGTGGGCCTGCTGGCTGCCGGTGTCGGTGTTCCGCTCATCACCGGGGCCGTGGCTCGCCGCGCCGAACGCAGGCTCGCCCCCGCTCGCGGGGAGCTGGCGACGCGGGTGACCGATCTTCTCACCGGGACCGCGGAGTTGACCGTCGCCGGTGCCCTGCCCGCCCGTACCGCCGAGGCACGGCGGGCGGACGGCGTTCTCACCCGGATTGCCTCACGCGCCGCCACCGCCACCGCACTCGGTGACGGACTCACCGCCCTGATCTGCGGCCTGACCGTCACCGCCACCGCCCTCGTCGGCGCCCAGGCGGTCGCCTCCGGGCGGCTCGGCGGGGTCGCCATGGCCGTGGTCGTGCTCACTCCGCTGGCAGCCTTCGAGGCCGTACTCGGGCTGCCGCTCGCCGTGCAGTACCGGCAGCGGGTGCGCAGGAGCGCGGAGCGCGTCTACGAGGTGCTGGACGCGCCCGAGCCCGTACGGGAACCGGAAGCTGCTCGGCAGGCGCCCGCCTCACCGTTCCCGGTCGTCCTCAAGGGGCTGACCACTCGGCACGAGGGCCAGGACCGGGACGCGCTCACGGGCCTCGACCTGAGCCTGGTGGAGGGCCGGAGGATCGCCGTTGTCGGCGCATCCGGCTCCGGCAAGACGACGCTCGCGCAGGTGCTGCTGCGTTTCCTGGACGCGGACGCCGGCGCCTACACCCTGGGCGGCGTGGACGCCTACAGGCTGCGCAGCGACGACGTACGGCGGCTGGTGGGGCTGTGCGCGCAGGACGCACATCTCTTCGACAGCTCGGTGCGCGAGAACCTGCTCCTCGCCAAGAAGGACGCGACCGAGGACGACCTGCGGGACGCGCTGAAGCGGGCCCGTCTGCTCGACTGGGCCGAGAGCCTGCCCGACGGGTTCGACACCCTGGTCGGCGAGCACGGGGCGTGGCTGTCCGGCGGTCAGCGGCAGCGGCTCGCGCTGGCCCGGGCACTGCTCGCCGACTTCCCGGTCCTCGTCCTGGACGAGCCCGCCGAGCACCTCGACCTGCCCACCGCTGACGCGCTCACCGCCGATCTGCTGGCCGCCACCGAAGGCCGCACGACCCTCCTCATCACACACCGGCTGGCAGGACTCGAGTCGGTGGACGAGGTGGTCGTACTTGATGAGGGACGGGTCGTGCAGCGGGGTTCCTACGCGGAGCTGGCGGGCGTGGAGGGGCCGTTGCGGGGAATGGCCGAGCGGGAGGCGGAGTCGGAGCTGTTGGTGGCGGCGCGCTGAGGCCGACATCGAGATCGTGATCGAGCACACGGACCGCCATTACACGCAGCACGCCCATCTCGCCGGCTCTGGCCGGCGGGGCCTCTGGTCGGCTGAGCGGCAGCCCCCTACAGCCGTTCCAGCATCCGCTCGATCACGACGGCCACTCCGTCGTCGTTGTTGGCGACGGTCCGGCCCGAGGCCGCGGCGATCACGTCCGGGTGGGCGTTGCCCATCGCGTACGACTGCCCGGCCCAGGTGAGCATCTCGACGTCGTTGGGCATGTCCCCGAACGCGACGACCTCCTCGTGCGAGATTCCGCGCTCGGCGCAGCACAGGGCGAGCGTGCTGGCCTTGGAGACGCCGGGTCCGCTGATCTCCAGCAGGGCGCTGGGGCTGGACCGGGTGACGTTGGCGCGGTCCCCGATGGCGAGGCGCGAGAGGGTGAGGAAGGCGTCCGGGTCGATCGAGGGGTGGTAGGCGAGGATCTTCAGCACCGGTTCGGCGGCACCGGGACCGTCCTCGGCCAGCAGTTCCTCGGCCGGGGCGAGGTTGTCGGGGATCTCCATGTGCAGCTTGGGATAGTCCGGCTCCTGGTAGAAGCCGTACGTCTGCTCCACCGCGTACACCGTGCCGGGCGCCGCCTCCCTCAGCAGCCCTACGGCGTCCAACGCGTTCTCCCGGGCCAGCTCGCGCACCTTCACGAACCGGTGGGCGCCGGGGCCACCGTGCAGGTCGACCACTGCGGCGCCGTTGCCGCAGATGGCGAGGCCGTGGCCGTGGACGTGGTCGCTGACGACGTCCATCCAGCGGGCCGGGCGGCCGGTGACGAAGAAGACCTCGATGCCCGCCTCCTCGGCGGCGGCGAGAGCCGCGACCGTGCGTGGGGACACCGACTTGTCGTCGCGCAGCAGAGTGCCGTCAAGGTCGGTGGCAATCAGGCGCGGAGGTATGTCGGCGGCCGGGGTCTCGGGCTGTCGAGTAGCTGAGGTCACCCGCTCATTCTCCCGCATATGCATGCACGACCGGGCGGGTGTCCGCACAGGTGAGACATAGATGACGCAGGAGCGGACCCCACCCGCCCCGGTGCTGCCGCCTCAGCCCAGCTGTGCCGGTGCCTCCATGGCGATCTGCTCGAAGACCTTCTCGTCGGCGGCGAAGTCCGAGTCGGGGATCGGCCAGTGGATCACGAGCTCCGTGAAGCCGAGCTCCCGGTGGCGGCCCGCGAAGTCGACGAAGGCGTCGAGGGACTCCAGCGGGCGCCCGCGATCCGGGGTGAAGCCGGTGAGCAGGATCTTGTCGATCGAGTGCACGTCCCGGCCGAGCGACGCGCAGGCGTCGGTGAGCTTCTCGACCTGGCCGCGGAGGGCCTGGAGGGACTGCTCGGGCGTGCCGTTCTCGTACAGCTTCGGGTCTCCGGTGGTCACCCAGGCCTGCCCGTGGCGGGCGGCGAGCCGCAGGCCGCGGGGCCCGGTGGCGGCCACGGCGAAGGGCAGCCTGGGCCGCTGGACACAGCCGGGGATGTTGCGGGCCTCGTGAGCCGAGTAGAAGTCGCCCTTGTAGGACACAGAGTCCTCGCAGAGCAAACGGTCGAGCAGCGGGATGAACTCGGCGAGCCGGTCGGCACGCTCGCGTGGGCTCCACGGATCCTGGCCGAGCGCGGTGGCGTCGAAGCCGGTGCCACCCGCGCCGATACCGAGGGTGACGCGGCCGCCGGAGAGGTCGTCGAGGGTGATCAGTTCCTTGGCGAGGTTCACCGGGTGCCGGAAGTTCGGCGAGGTCACCAGGGTGCCCAGGCGCAGCCGGTCGGTGACGCCCGCGGCGCCGGTCAGCGTGGGCAGGGCGCCGAACCAGGGGCCGTCGCGGAAGGTGCGCCAGGACAGGTGGTCGTAGGTGTATCCGGTGTGGAAGCCGAGCTGGTCCGCGCGTTGCCATGCCTCGCGGCTCCCCTCGGTCCAGCGGCGGTAGGGGAGGATCACGGTGCTCAGGCGCAGACTCATGTGTCCGAGCGTATGCGCCGGGCTGTGTTTCACGTGAAACAGTGACTCACGGTCACTGCGTGCGGCCGCTGAGCCAGGGACTGAGTCCGACCGGGATGAACTCCTTGTGCACGCGGTCGCCCGGCAGCGGCACCATCAGGAAGTGGCTGGGCGGGAAGGGGCGCCTCTTCACCCAGGCGTGGCCTTCGTAGAGGGCGCGGAGGAAGGCGGGGACGTCGTCGCGGGCGATGTCGGGGCACTCGACTCCGTCGACGGTGATCAGGGCGTCGTCGTCCGGGAACAGCCGCACATCCACCTGAGGTCGGCCGCCAAGCTCGACGTGGGCCTCGTGGGGCAGGGTGCCGTCCGGGTCGGTGGTGACGCCGACGCCCGCGGCGCTGCGGCGGGAGGTCTGATCGGCGCCCATGTCGTGGGTCACCTCGATCGCGAGCCCGTACGCGGCGGCGAGGGCGCGGAGCGCCGTGACGGCGGCCTCGGTGGTGGGGAGGTGGTCCATGCCGTGGTCCATGGTGTCGATCATCTCCCGTCGAGGCTCAGTGCTGCGCGGGAAACCGTAGGTAGCGCGGGGGCACGGACTGGGTCAGCCACACGCCGTTCGCGCTGACGTGGAAGACATGGCCGTCGCGGTGCATGGCTTGCGCGTCCACGGAGAGCACGACGGGGCGACCGCGGCGGGCGCCGACCCGGGTCGCGGTCTCGCGGTCGGGCGAGAGGTGTACGTCGTGCCGGTTCATGGGGCGCAGTCCCTCGGCGCGGATCGTACCCAGGTGGCGCGCCACCGTGCCGTGGTAGAGGTACGGCGGCGGGGTCGCCGGTGGCAGGCCGAGGTCGACGTCGATGGTGTGGCCCTGGCTGGCGCGGATGCGCGTGCCGTCGATCGCGAAGCGCTGTTTGTCGTTGGCGGCGACCACGTGGTCCAGCTCGTCCCGGGTGAAGCGGAAGCCGTGCTCGGTGGCCGCGGCGATCAGCGCGTCGATCTCGACCCAGCCGGCCTCGTCGAGCGTGAGTCCGATGCGCTCGGGCTGGTGGCGCAGATGCTTGGAGAGGTACTTCGAGACCTTCACGGTGCGTCTCTCGTTGCTCTCGCGTGGCTTGTTCTCGTTCACCCCGCCAGGGTGCGGGAGAGACGTGAATCACGCGAATGATTTTGACCCGGATGTTTGATCCACAACCAACTGTAGTTATCCACAGGCTACTTGGCGTTTCTGTGGACAACTCCCTGTCATGTCAGACCTCTTCGTCAAGATCGATTGGGGGCCGCCCATTTGACGTGAGCGCATCCAACGCCCTTGCCCGCACCTCCCGTTCAGCCGCCAGCACAAAGAACTCCGCTGCGCACTCCACCCCAACCAGCCCTTCCACCGCCCGCATCGTCTCCTCGGGTACGGACACGGAACGTGACGCCTGACGCCCACCCGACCCCTCCCCGGAACCGAGGTGCTGCCGCAGGTGCCGAACCGCCAACGTTCGCATCGCACGAGCGAGTTCGGCGTCGACGGTCTGCTGCGCGAGCGGCCGCAGCCGACGGACGAGTGAGGCTGCTTCTGCGGCGTCCGTGTCGGTCGGCTGGTGCTGTCCTTCCAAGTAGCGCGCGAAGACGTGCTCGGTGGTGAACTCCAGGAAACGGGCGGCGATGTGCTCAACCTGGCCCCTCAACTCCCGCAAGTGCCCGGAGATCGCGGCGAGCGGAACCCCGGCCGCGTACAACTCGGCGGCCACGGCGAGCTCTTGGGGGCTTGGCACGAGGAAGGATCCGTCGTCGCCGGGTACCGGCTCCAGTACGCCGAGCTCCACCGCCTCGGCGACCGCGGCCTCGTCGGGGGTGCCGCCGAAGCGGGCGTCCAGCTCGGCGCGGGAGATCCGGACGGCCTCCTCGTCGGTCCACGGACCGTCGACCTCGGCGACAAGACCGAGGATGCCGCCGAGGCCACGGCCGGAGTCGTAGGCCTCCAGGAGCTCCTTGATGGAGGTCAGGCCGTAGCCGCGGTCGAGGAGATCGGCGATCTGGCGCAGCCGGACGAGGTGGGTGTCGGTGTAGATGTTGGCCCGGCCGCGGCGCTCGGGGCGGGGGAGCAGTCCGCGGTCCTGGTAGGCGCGGATGGTGCGGACGGTGGCGCCGCTGAGGCGCGCGAGGTCCTCGATCCGGTGGGCGTGGGCGTCGCTCACGCTGCGGCCCTCGCCGCCGGTGACCGCTTCAGGTAGTCCACCGCACGGCTCAACGACCCCTCCTGCGACGGGTGGTAGGACCGCCGGAAGTACCGCGGTATGGCCGCGCCGAGCTCCCGCCAGGCGGGCAGCAGTCCTTTTCGTACGGCCCTCTCGTGCTCCTTGAGGGAGTAGCGCAAGCGGCCCGCGAGCTGTGGGTCGTGACGGATCAGGTAGGCCGTCCCCCACAGCCACAGGTGGAGCATCACCGGCGCGGTGACCACCATGCCCGCGATCCGGCGGGCGTATCGGGGAGTTCCGGTACCCCCGCAGTGCTGGTACATGTCGAAGGCGACCGCGCGGTGTTCGACTTCTTCGGCGCCGTGCCAGCGCAGCAGGTCGAGCATGATCTCGTCGGCGCCGGCCCGGTCGAGTCCGTCGGCGGCCAAGACCCAGTCGCCGAGCACGGCCGTGAACTGCTCGATGGCGGCGACGATCGACAGCCGGAAGCGCAGCCACTCGCGCGCGGGAATGGGCACGTTGAGGGGCGGGCGCTCGCCGAGCAGCCGCTCGAAGAGGAAGTCGACGTACTTGGTGAAGTCGGCGGTGTCGAGCCGCTGCGCGGCCAGGTGGTCCAGTACGTGCGCGTGCTGGACGCTGTGCGTGGCTTCCTGGCCCATGAACCCCTTGACGTCGGCGCGGAGTTCGGGGTCACTGACCAGCGGCAGGCCTTCCTTGAGGACTTTCACGAACCAGCGCTCCCCCGTCGGCAGCAGCAAGTGCAGCACGTTGATGACATGGGTCGCGGTGGGCTCGCCGGGGACCCAGTGCAGGGGCGTGCGGGACCAGTCGAAGGACACCCGGCGCGGGGCGATCTCGTGGCTCACAGCGGCGGTTCCAGCCGTGCGATCGCCCGGAGTGCCTTCGGCGCCCATCGGGCCATGGCGCGCGCGCCGCGGGCCTCGGGCGTGACCGGTACGACGGCCTGGTTGCGGACGACAGCTCGCAGGATCGCGTCGGCGACCTTCTCGGGCGGGTAGTTCCGCAGTCCGTAAAGGCGGGCCGTGCGTTTCTGGCGGCGTTTCTCCTCGTCGGCGTCGACGCCCGCGAAGCGCGCGGTGGAGGTGATGTTGGTGTTGACGAAGCCGGGGCAGATCGCGCTCACGCCGATGCCCCGGCCCGCGAGTTCGGCACGCAGGCTCTCGCTGAGCATGAGGACGGCCGCCTTGGAGGTGCCGTAGGCGGCCAGCGCCTTGGAGGGCTGGTAGGCGGCCGCCGAGGCGGTGTTGACGATGTGGCCGCCCTGTCCGCGCTCCGCCATCTGCTTGCCGAAGAGTCGGCAGCCGTGGATGACGCCCCACAGGTTGACGTCGAGGACCTTCTTCCAGTCCTCGGTGGTGGTGTCGAAGAAGGAGCCGCCCAGGCCGATTCCGGCGTTGTTGACCAGGACGTCCACCACGCCGTACTCGGCGGCGACCTTGTCGGCGAGTTTCTCCATGGCCTGTTCGTCGGAGACGTCGACGGTCTCCGCCCAGGCCTCGGGGGCGCCGACCAGCCTGGACAGTTCCGCGGTGCGGGCGGCGGCCTCGGTGTCCCGGTCGACGGCGACCACGCGCGCGCCGGCCTCCGCGAAGGCGAACGCCGTGGCGCGGCCGATGCCGCTGCCCGCGCCGGTGACCAGCACGAGCTGTCCGCCGAACCGGTCGGCGTACTTCCCGGTCGCCCGCACAGCGGTCCGGCCGCCTTCGACGGACGTCACGAACTCCGTGATCCACGCGGACAGCTGGTCCGGGCGGGAGCGCGGGATCCAGTGCTTGGCGGGGAGGGTGCGCCGGGTCAGCTGTGGTGCCCACTGCTCCAGGCCCTCGCAGAGCTTCTCCGAGAGGAACGCGTCCCCCAGGGGCGTGATGAGCTGCACGGGCACGTGCGCGTACGCGTCGGTGCGCGGGCGGCGCAGCCGGGCCCGGACGTTGTCCCGGTACAGCCACGCGCCACGGGCCGCGTCGGTGGGCAGCGAGGAGGTCGGGTAGCCGTCGGAGGGGACCTTCTCGACGCGCTCCAGGAGGCGGGGCCAGATCTTGCCGAGCGGCCCGCGCCAGGCCAGTTCGGGCAGGCCGGGGGTGTGCAGCAGGTAGATGTACCAGGATTTGGCGCTCTGCCCGAGCAGCTGGCCGACCCGGCGCGGGGTGGGGCGCTTGAGGCGTCCCGCGATCCAGTGGCCGAGGTGGTCGAGGGACGGTCCGGACATCGAGGTGAAGGACGCGATGCGCCCCTCGGTACGCGGGACGGTGACGAACTCCCAGGACTGCACCGAGCCCCAGTCGTGTCCGACCAGGTGCACGGGCCGGTCCGGGCTGACGGCGTCCACGACGGCCAGGAAGTCGTCCGTCAGCTTCTCCAAGGTGAACCCGCCGCGCAGCGGCTTCGGTGCCGTCGACCGGCCGTGGCCCCGGACGTCGTAGAGGACGACGTGGAAGCGGTCGGCGAGACGGTTCGCGACCTCGGCCCAGACCTCCTTGCTGTCCGGGTAGCCGTGCACCAGGACCACGGTCGGCCGACCCGGGTCGCCCAGTTCGGCCACGCACAGTTCGACGCCACCGGTTCGCACCCGGCGTTCCCGCGCACCCTTCAGCAAGCTCACTGCGCCTCCGCCCAGCGCCGCACGTGCGGCAGATCGTCGTCCAGCCAGAAGGCGCTCTGCTCGGGGTCCTTGGAGTCGGTGACGACCAGGATCTCCTCGAACTTCGCGCCCGTGCCCCGGAATCCGAGGTGGGGTTCTACCGCCCACAGGCCCGGCCGCGGCGGGTGGTCGGAGAAGCGGTACGGCGACCACAGGGGCGACCAGCTCTCGCGGTGGCCATGCAGCGCGTCGGCGGCCAGGCCCTTCAGGGACTGGGTGCCGAACCCGAAGACGTGCGGTGACCAGCGGCGCTGCTTGACCTGGTCGACCTTGTGGGCGATCAGGCCGAACGGGTACGCGCGGTGCCGGTTGGCGTATCCCTGGCGGACCATGAGGCGATCCACGTCCTCGTAGATCTCGCGCAGCGACCGCCGCTCACGGACCTCGCGCAGGATCAGCTCGCGGTGCGCCTCGAGGTCGGCCATCAGCCTGTCCTGGACGGGGTTGATCCCCAGCGAGCCGGAGTAGCCGATGTCGGCGGTGAAGCCCTCGTACACCGGGGCCATGTCCAGGATGAACGGCATGCCGGGCGCCAGGCGGCGGTCGGTGGGGAAGAACTGCAGCGGAATGCGGAAGCCCGTGAACGCCGTACGGTCCCCGAACCAGGCGAACGGCAGGTGGAACCAGTCCCGTACGCCCCGCTCGCGCAGCCACTCGCGCTGCATCCGGGCGGCCTGCCGTTCGCTCACGCCGGGCTCCAGACGGGCCGCGACCGCCTCCGCGCACTCGTACGCGAGCCGCTGGACCTGCCGGAATCCCCGCAAGCGGGTGGAGAGTCCGCTGTTCACCGACGTCGTCATGCCGCCTCGTCCCCATCGACTGCGGTACGTGCCCGTAACGTGACACTGGCGAATGTGACAGTTGTTAGAGGCTGCGTCAATAGGGCGGGGTCGGGCTGTGGAAAAGCCCTCCGATGTGGAAAACGGAGGCCGCGTTGTTCTACTTCAGGGTGACCCCTAGGTGCCCGTACGTCTGGAGTCTGATGCCGATGCAGCTCTGCGGGGTGACGACCTGAGTGGTCCGCGTCACTACTGTCGACGACGTGACTGTGATCGCGACCGAAAGCCTGAGCAAGCGGTTCCCCCGGGTGACCGCTCTTGACCGGCTCTCCTTGGACGTCGGACCCGGTGTGACCGGACTCGTCGGAGCCAACGGAGCCGGCAAGTCCACCATGATCAAGATCCTGCTGGGTCTGTCCCCCGCCTCCGAAGGCCGTGCCGAAGTGCTCGGGCTCGACGTCGCGACCAAGGGCGCCGCCATCCGCGAGCGTGTCGGCTACATGCCGGAACACGACTGCCTGCCGCCGGACGTCTCGGCCACCGAGTTCGTCGTGCACATGGCCCGCATGTCCGGTCTGCCGCCCACCGCCGCGCGCGAGCGCACCGCGGACACCCTGCGCCATGTCGGCCTGTACGAGGAGCGCTACCGCCCCATCGGCGGCTACTCCACCGGCATGAAGCAGCGCGTGAAGCTCGCGCAGGCCCTGGTGCACGACCCGCAGCTGGTCTTCCTCGACGAGCCGACCAACGGCCTCGACCCGGTCGGCCGCGACGACATGCTGGGCCTGATCCGACGTATCTACACCGACTTCGGCATCTCGGTCCTGGTGACCTCGCACCTCCTGGGCGAACTCGAGCGCACCTGCGACCACGTCGTCGTCATCGACGGCGGCAAGCTTTTGCGCTCCAGCTCCACCACCGACTTCACCCAGACCACGACGACCCTCGCGGTCGAGGTCACCGACAGCGACGAGCACCCGGACGGCACCCGCGCGGTGCGCGAGGCGCTCCACGCGCGCGGGGTGGAGGCGCTCGACTCCCAGAGCGGTCTGCCGGGCGCCGGCCACATCCTGCTGCTGACCGCACAGGGCGAGGAGACCTACGACCTCGTCCGGGACGTCGTCGCCGACCTCGGTCTCGGCCTGGTGCGCATGGAGCAGCGCAGGCACCACATCTCGGAAGTCTTCACGAACGAGGACGAGCAGCGGAAGGAGGCCGTCGGCCATGGCAGTTGAGAACCCGGTCACCGCCCCCTCGGGCGACCAGACCCGCATCCACAACATCGGCTACCGCACCTACGACGGCCCTCGCCTCGGCCGCTCCTACGCCACCCGCTCGCTCTACTCGCAGTCCCTGCGCGGCGCCTACGGCCTCGGCCGCTCGGTGAAGTCCAAGGTGCTGCCGATGCTGCTGTTCGTCGTGATGTGCGTGCCCGCGGCCATCATGGTGGCCGTCGCCGTTGCCACGAAGGCGAACGACCTGCCCGTCGACTACACGCGCTACGCGATCATCATGCAGGCCGTCATCAGCCTGTACGTCGCCTCGCAGGCCCCTCAGTCCGTCTCGCGCGACCTGCGCTTCAAGACCGTGCCGCTCTACTTCTCGCGGCCCATCGAGACCGCGGACTACGTGCGCGCGAAGTACGCGGCGCTGGCCTCGGCGATGTTCATCCTGACCGCCGCCCCGCTGATCGTGCTCTATGTGGGCGCGCTGCTGGCCAAGCTGGACTTCGCCGACCAGACGAAGGGGTTCGGGCAGGGACTCGTCTCCGTGGCGCTGCTCTCGCTGCTCTTCGCCGGTATCGGCCTGGTCATCGCGTCGGTCACCCCGCGCCGCGGCTTCGGCATCGCGGCGGTGATCGCCGTGCTGACCATCTCCTACGGCGCGGTCTCCACCGTCCAGGCGATCGCGGACGCCCAGGGCAGCTCCAGTGCCGTTCCGTGGATCGGCCTGTTCTCGCCGGTCACGCTCATCGACGGACTGCAGTCCGCGTTTCTCGGCGCGAGCTCGGCGTTCCCGGGAGCGGTCGGCCCGTCGAGCGGCGAGGGCGTGGTCTACGTCCTGGCCGTCCTCGGCCTGATCGCCGGCAGTTACGGCCTCCTGATGCGCCGCTACAAGAAGGTGGGACTGTGACCACGCTCCAGATCGACCATGTCTCCCGCTGGTTCGGCAACGTGGTCGCCGTCAACGACATCACCATGACGATCGGCCCCGGCGTCACCGGCCTCCTCGGCCCCAACGGCGCCGGGAAGTCCACCCTCATCAACATGATGGGCGGCTTCCTCGCCCCCTCCACCGGCACCGTCACCCTCGACGGACAGCAGGTGTGGCGCAACGAGGCGATCTACCAGCACATCGGCATCGTCCCCGAGCGCGAGGCGATGTACGACTTCCTCACCGGCCGTGAATTCGTCGTCGCCAACGCCGAGTTGCACGGTCTGGGTGCCAAGGCCGCCCAGAAGGCGCTGGCCACGGTCGAGATGGAGTACGCGCAGGACCGCAAGATCTCGACGTACTCCAAGGGCATGCGCCAGCGCGTGAAGATGGCGTCCGCCCTGGTCCACGACCCCTCGCTGCTCCTGCTCGACGAACCGTTCAACGGCATGGACCCGCGCCAGCGCATGCAGCTCATGGACCTGCTGCGGCGCATGGGCGACGAGGGCCGTACCGTGCTGTTCTCCTCGCACATCCTCGAAGAGGTCGAGCAGCTCGCCTGGCACATCGAGGTCATCGTCGCGGGCCGGCACGCGGCCAGCGGTGACTTCCGCAGGATCCGCCGGCTGATGACGGACCGTCCCCACCGCTACCTGGTGCGTTCCAGCGACGACCGCGCCCTCGCGGCCGCGCTGATCGCCGACCCGTCGACGTCCGGCATCGAAGTCGACCTGGCGGAGGGCGCGTTGCGCGTCCAGGCGGTCGACTTCGGCCGTTTCACCGCGTTGTTGCCCAAGGTCGCGCGCGACCACGGCATCCGGCTGCTCACGGTCTCGCCGTCCGACGAGTCCCTCGAGTCCGTCTTCTCGTATCTTGTCGCGGCGTAGGAGGCCGAAGATGTACGACCCCACAGTCGCCCGACTCACCTATCGGGCCCTGCTCGGCCGCCGCCGGGCCCTCATCCTGGGCGCCCTGCCCCTGCTGCTGATCGTGATCTCCGTGATCGTGCGCGCCCTCGTCGGCGCCGACGACCAGACCGCATCCGACCTGCTGGGCGGGCTCGCGCTCGCCACCATGGTGCCGATCATCGGGGTCATCGCGGGAACCGGCGCGATCGGCCCGGAGATCGACGACGGCTCGGTGGTGTACCTGCTGTCCAAGCCGGTCAAGCGGCCGACGATCATCTTCACCAAGCTGATCGTGGCGATCGCCGTGACGATGGTGTTCTCCGCCCTGCCGACGCTGATCGCGGGGTTCATCCTCAACGGCAACGGCCAGCAGATCGCCGTCGCCTACACGGTGGCCGCGCTGGTCTCCTCGATCGCCTACGCGGCGCTCTTCCTGCTGCTCGGCACGGTGTCCCGGCACGCGGTGGTCTTCGGGCTCGTCTACGCGTTGGTCTGGGAGGCCCTGTTCGGTTCCCTGGTCGCCGGGGCGAGGACCCTGAGCGTCCAGCAGTGGTCGCTGGCCGTCGCCCACAAGGTCGCGGGCGGGGACCTGGTCACCTCGGACGTCGGCCTGCCGACGGCCACGGTGCTGCTGGTCGTGGTGACCGTCCTCGCCACCTGGTACGCGGGACAGAAGCTGCGGTCGCTGACGCTGGCGGGCGAGGAGTAGGCGCCCCGACGTGTCACTGATGTCCCGCTTACTGACAGGGACTTCATCCTTGTCCGGGCAGACTGGACAAAGGGGAACGTTCGGCTGGGAGTCGAAGGGAACGGGCATGGCAGACGACTGGGACGAGCTGGTCCTGGACGAGGACTTCATACGGTCCGCAGGCACGACCGAGCCGTCTGCCCGCGCCCGGATGCTGGCGGCGCGCTGGCGTGACGAGGAGCCCGAACCGCAGCCCTGGCGCTCCGACGAGCCGCCCGCTGGGTGGTTCTTCAGCAAGCGCCGTCGGCGCTGGCGGCGCCGGTAGGCTCGAACACACGGCCGCATTTAATCGGTGGCGCCCAACTCGTCGTACCGGCAGAGTGGTTGATGTCCACACCGCCGGACGACGGTCCGGCGCCACGTTCTGGGGAGGAGCCGGGCGATGTCCATGCACGACAGTACGTCCAGCTCCCGCCAGGGCAGCACGCGGAGGACTCCGGTGTAGTTACGCCACCGTCGAGTCCACCCGCAGGAACTGCCCGGGGCGGCCGCTTCGAGCACGCGATGTCGCTCTCGCGTGAGGCCGCCCACCCGGAGGATTGGCCGAGTGGTAAGGCACCGGCTTGCGCTGTGTTGAATCAGAAGCGAGTCGTGGTCGGGTCTGGAAAGCCCGCGCACGTTCGATCCGTGCATCCTCCGCGAGACGTTGTCACTGGGACCTGGCCGGGCTTCTTGGCCGGGGTACGTCAAGAAGGGCCGGCGGTTTCCGCTCGGTGCTGCCGCGGCCATCGAGTGGGGAGCGGAACTCCGTGCGGCCCGGGACCCAGTCGGTGCAGGCGGCCGCCGTCACGGACATGGCCGAGGAGCGCGGCGGTGGGCGGGCCGGTTGCGGCGTGATCGTCGACCAGCTCGGCCGACGGCGAAGCGGCCGTGGGGCCGGTGCACGCGCTGCCGGCCCGTCGACGAGCTCCCGGGCCGGCCGGACAGCGCGTAGCCGTCAGCCGAGCAACCGCTCCAGCACCACCGCGATGCCGTCCTCCTCGTTGGAGGACGTCACCTCGTCGGCGACCGCCTTCAGCTCCTCGTGCGCGTCCGCCATCGCCACGCCGTACGACGCCCAGGCGAACATCGGGAGGTCGTTGGGCATGTCACCGAAGGCGATCGTGTCCGCGGCCTTCACCCCCAGGCGGCGAGCGGCCAACGACAGGCCCGTGGCCTTCGACAGGCCCAGCGGCAGCAGTTCGACGATGCCCTGGCCCGCCATCGCGACCGAGACGAAACCGCCCGCGGCCCGAACGGCGGCCTGCGCCAACTCGTCGTCCGACAGCTCCGGATGCTGGATGTAGATCTTGTTCAGCGGAGCGGCCCACAGATCCGATGCGTCCGTGAACGGCGTCGACGGCAGGGCGCCCGTCACCGCGTACCCCGGCCCGACCATCACGTCGCCGTCGAGGCCGTCGCGGCTCGCCGCCAGGTACAGCGGGCCGACCTCCGCCTCGATCTTCGCGAGGGCCACGCCGGCCAGCTGCCGGTCCAACGTCACCGACGTCAGCAGACGGTGCTCGCCGGCGTGGTACACCTGCGCGCCCTGGGCGCAGACCGCGAGGCCGTCGTAGCCGAGGTCGTCGAGGACGTGCCTGGTCCAGCGGGCGCCGCGTCCCGTCACGACGATGTGGACGGCGCCCGCCGCGGTGGCCGCGGCGAGCGCGTCACGGGTGCGCTGCGAGACCGACTCGTCGGAGCGCAGGAGTGTTCCGTCGAGGTCGGTCGCGATCAGCCGGTACGGAAAGTCACTGCTCACTTGGCGACCGGTTCCAGCAGCTCCCGGCCGCCCAGGTACGGACGCAGCACCTCGGGCACCCGCACCGAGCCGTCGGCCAGCTGGTGGTTCTCCAGGATCGCCACGATGGTGCGCGGTACGGCGCACAGCGTGCCGTTGAGCGTCGCCAGCGGCTGGACCTTCTTGCCGTCACGCATACGGACGGACAGGCGGCGCGCCTGGAAGCCGTCGCAGTTGGAGGCCGAGGTCAGCTCGCGGTACTTGCCCTGGGTCGGGATCCACGCCTCGCAGTCGTACTTGCGGGACGCCGAGGCGCCGAGGTCGCCCGAGGCCACGTCGATGACCTGGAACGGCAGCTCCAGGCCGGTCAGCCACTGCTTCTCCCAGTCCAGGAGCCGCCTGTGCTCGTTCTCCGCGTCCTCGGGAGCGACGTACGAGAACATCTCGACCTTGTCGAACTGGTGCACGCGGAAGATGCCCCGGGTGTCCTTGCCGTAGGTGCCGGCCTCGCGGCGGAAGCACGGCGAGAAACCGGCGTAGCGCAGCGGGAGCTTGTCGGCGTCGAGGATCTCGTCCATGTGGTACGCGGCGAGCGGGACCTCGGAGGTGCCGACCAGGTAGTAGTCGTCCTTCTCCAGGTGGTAGACGTTCTCCGCGGCCTGGCCGAGGAAGCCGGTGCCCTCCATGGCGCGCGGGCGGACCAGCGCGGGGGTGAGCATCGGGGTGAAGCCCGCCTCGGTGGCCTGCGCGATCGCCGCGTTGACGAGGGCGAGCTCCAGCAGGGCGCCGACGCCCGTCAGGTAGTAGAAGCGGGAGCCGGACACCTTGGCGCCGCGCTCGACGTCGATGGCGCCCAGCGCCTCGCCGAGCTCCAGGTGGTCCTTGGGCTCGAAGCCCTCGGCGCCGAAGTCGCGGATGGTGCCGTGCGTCTCCAGGACGACGAAGTCCTCCTCGCCGCCCACGGGGACGTCGGGGTGGACGAGGTTGCCGAGCTGCGACGCGAGGCGCTTGGTCTCCTCGTCGGCGTCGTTCTGCGCGGCCTCGGCTTCCTTGACGTCCGCCTTGAGCTGCTCCGCCTTCTTCAGGAGCTCGGCGCGCTCCTCCGGAGTGGCCTTGGGGATGAGCTTGCCGAGCGACTTCTGCTCGGAACGCAGCTCGTCGAAGCGGACGCCGGACGACCTGCGCCGCTCGTCGGCAGACAGGAGGGCGTCGACGAGGGCGACGTCCTCTCCACGGGCGCGCTGCGAGGCGCGCACTCGGTCGGGGTCCTCACGGAGCAGGCGAAGGTCAATCACGCGGTCAAGGCTACCGGTGCGGGGATACGGCCCACGACTCACTATTCCCAGCAGTAGCGAATCGCCGCTTACGTTCCGTTATGGGTGAATTGCGGTGTGTGTCAATGAAAAGCACCGGGTGTCCCCGGGACGAAGCATGCGCGAGGAGTCGGGTTGACTGGACTCCCTTGTGGAGAACGGGACTTGGCGCACGGTTGTCCACAGGAGTCCCCACCCCTCGGAAAGTTATCCACAGGCTGTGCGGAGGATCTGTGGATTTCGGAATTGATCACTCCGAAACTTGGGGATCACGCCGAGGATTCCCCACGTAAACCCACATCTACCCCTACTTTCGAGTGGAAAGCGGTCACTCCAAAGGGTTACCCAAGGGAAAAGAACGGACGAAGGGTGATGTGCGCGCCTGTGAACGCCGGAGGGGTCCGTAGGACGATTTGTCGACAGGGCCACGCTTCAGTGTCGACTTGTCCCCAGGTCGAGACGCAGGCTTGTGGATAACTTCTGTGGATAACTAAAATCTGCAGGTAAGACAGGTCAGAAGCGCCCGTCCTGGCACCGGGCCACCCAGTCCGAGGCCGCCATGAACTCCTCGTCCGAGGTGCCGGTCAGCGGCGCCCGCAGGTCCACCGGTTCCTTGTCCGCACGCGGGTACGAACCGAGGAACCGCACTTCTCGGCAGATCCGCTTCAGCCCCATCAGCGCCTCCGCCACCCGGCGGTCGGTGATGTGGCCCTCGGCGTCGATGCAGAAGCAGTAGTTGCCGATACCCGCACCCGTGGGCCGGGACTGCAGCAGCATCAGGTTGATACCGCGGGT
Organism: Streptomyces canus; assembly: GCF_030816965.1. Classification (NCBI taxonomy): domain Bacteria; kingdom Bacillati; phylum Actinomycetota; class Actinomycetes; order Kitasatosporales; family Streptomycetaceae; genus Streptomyces; species Streptomyces canus. The sequence goes on along the minus strand of NZ_JAUSYQ010000002.1, from coordinate 5,034,337 downwards.
GGCGAACTCGCCCAGCAGGTCACGCAGCCCGCCGGGGTGGTCGTCGCGCTGCCACAACACGACGGAGGTCTTGTCGGCGCCGGTCGGTGCCGCGGGCCGGGCCGGGCGGCCGACCAGCACGAACCGCGTCTGCGCGTTCTCGGCGTCGTGGATCCCGGTCTCCAGCGCCTGAAGGCCGTACCGGGCGGCCGCGAACTCGCCGGCGAAGGCCGCGTCGTACTGGCCCTCTTGGACCAGCCGGGCCGCGTCCGCGTTGGAGGCGGCCGACTCCCAGTGGGCATCCGGAAGATGCGTCTTCAGCCAGTTGCGCACCTGCGGCTGGGCGGCCGGGTGCGCCGAGACCGTCTTGATGTCGGTCAGCTCCGTGCCCGGCCTGGCCAGCAGCGCGAAGGTGATCGACAGCAGCACCTCGCGGTAGATCATCAGCGGGGCGCCCGCGACCAGTTCGTCGAGGGTGGTGGTGATGCCGCCCTCGACGGAGTTCTCGATCGGCACGAACGCGGCCTCGGCCTCACCCGCGCGCACCGCGTCCAGCGCGGACTGCACCGACACGTAGGGGATCAGCTCCCGGGTCGCCGCCTCGGGAAGCGTTCGCAGCGCGACTTCGGTGAAGGTGCCCTCAGGGCCGAGATAGGCATAGCTCGCTGGCATGACCTCACCCTAATGGCCCTTGTGGAACAGGGCGCGGGAGTCTCACGACTGCCCCTCCGCTGAGTGAAACGGCGTGACCAAGGGCCACCCCCGGACGTTCGCGTGACCCGCACGGCCCGAACCCTCACCCCTCCAGCAGCCCCTGGCCCACGTACTCCCCCTCCGCCGCCCCGCCCGGCACCGCGAACAGACCGCTCGACTCGTGCCGGATGTACTGGGAGAGTGCGTCGCCGCGGTCGAGCTTGCGCTGGAGCGGGACGAAGCCGCGCAAGGGGTCGGCCTGCCAGCAGACGAACAGGAGCCCGGCGTCCGGCACCCCGTCCGCGTCGATGCCGTCGTGGTACGAGAACGGGCGGCGCAGGATGGCAGCACCCCCGTTCTGGTCGGGCCGGGTGATCCGGGCGTGCGCATTGATCGGCACCGCCAGATTCCCCTTCGCGTCCGTCTTCTCCAGATCCATCGCCGTCGTCTCGGTGCCCCCGGACAGCGCCGCGCCGTTCGCCTTCCGGCGCCCGACGACCGCCTCCTGGGCCGTCAGGGACAGCTTCTCCCAGTCGTCCAACAGCATCCGGATCCGTCGTACGACGGCGTAGGAGCCGTTCGCCATCCACGCGGGGGTGCCGGATTCCGGGACGAAGACGCGCTGGTCGAAGTCGGGCTCGCCCGGTTTCGGATTGCGCGTGCCGTCCAGCTGGCCCATGAGGTTGCGGGCCGTCATGGGGTGGGCCGTGGCCCCCGGCGTGCGGTTGAAGCCGTTCATCTGCCAGCGGACCTTCGCCGCGCTGCCCGTGTCCTTCTGGATCGCGCGCAGGGCGTGGAAGGCGACCAGTGCGTCGTTGGCGCCGATCTGCACCCAGAGATCGCCGTTGCTGCGGGTCCTGTCGAGCTGGTCGGAGGAGAAGTCGGGCAGTGGGTCGAGGGCGACCGGCCGCTGCTTCTCCAGACCGGTGCGGGTGAAGAAGCTGTGCCCGAAGCCGAAGGTCAGAGTCAGCGAGGAGGGCCCGGCGTCCCGGGCGACATCCGTGTCGTGGGACCCGGAAGCCTCGCCCGCCATCAGCTGCCGAGCCGTCTGTGACCAGCGGCGCAGCAGCGCGGCGGCCTCCTTGCGGCCCGCGCCAGCCGCCAGGTCGAAGGCGACGAGATGGCCGCGGGCCTGGAGGCCTTCGGCGATGCCGGGCTGATGTTTCCCGTGAAACATCACCTCGTCGCTGCCCACGGAGGTCAGCGGGGTCGCCGCGGCGGGCGCGGAGGCGTACCCCACGGCTCCGCCGGCCGCGCCCAGGACGAGCCCGGTGGCACCGGCGGTGCCGAGCAGGGCGCGCCGCGAGATGCCGCTGCCGGCCGGGACGCCCCCCTCGGCGGAGGCGCTCCCCTCGACGGAGCCGCCCTCTTCGGTGCCGGCGACGGGAATGGACTGTTCAGCCATGGTGCGGTTCAGCCGATCTGCGCGTTCTTGGAGACGGTCGTCTGGTCGATGTCGGAGGTCCGTACGGTCACGGCGACCTTCCAGTCACCCGCCATGGGGATCTGCACGTTGCTCGCCGACCAGTGGCCCGTGGCGATGTGGTCCGGGGTGATGGCCAGCGGCCCGATCTTCTTGGCCTCCAGGGTGAGGGCGACCTTCACCTCGGGGATGTCGAAGGCGCGGCCGTTGGGCCGCTGGACGTAGACGTGCATCTCGTTGCCGCCCACGCGCGCGGGGTCGAAGTCGACGGTCACGACGCCCTTGCCGTCCGTGCCGCCGGTGTCGAACGACATGTCCAGCGTCAGCGCCCCCGAGGAGTCCGACGCGTCCGACGAGGAGGACGACGAAGAAGAGGAAGCCGCCTTGGCCGCCTTGGCGCCCTCCTCCGTACGGCCGGGCTCGGTCTGCGTCAGCACGGTCGTGACCGCCAGCAGCACGACCGCGACACCGGCCTCGGCGAGCACCGAGCGGCGCAGCCCGAACCGGTTCGGATCGGCGTCCCGCGTCCGCTTCTGCCGCGCGGTGTCCATAGCGGCCTGCTGCCGGGCGAGTTGAGCGGCCCGCTTGGAGCCGGCGGCGCCCTTGGAGGGACCGGGGTCCTTGGAACCGCCTCCCTTGGCGCCCTTGGCCTTGCCGGACCCGGACCCGGACGCGGACCCCGACCCGGAGGCATTGGCAGCGACCCGCTCCTTCTGCTGCACCCGTTTCCCCCGCTGCGCCACCGTGTCCGCGAGCTGCGCGGTCCACCGTCGCGAGAGGAACGCGATGCCGACCAGCAGCGCCACCAGCCCGATCTTGACCAGCAGCAGCTGCCCGTACCGGGTCCCGGTGAACGCCGACCAGGAGCCGAGCTGCCGCCATGACTGGTAGACGCCGGTCGCCACCAGCGCGACCACGCTGCCGAAGGCGACCTGGGAGAACCGTCGTACGGCGGCCGACTCGATCGGCGCGTCGGAGCGGTACAGCGCGACGAGCAGTGCGGTCAGCCCGCCGAGCCAGGTGGCGACGGCCAGCAGGTGGACGACGTCGACGGGCATCGCGATGCCTGCCTGGAGCCCGACCGAGGCGTGCTCGGCCATCGCCCAGCTCGCCGCGAGTCCGGCCGCGACGACGGTCCCGCCGACCGCGAGCCCGAAGGTGAGGTCCCGCTTCTCCTCGTCCTCGCGCTTGTCATAGGCCCCGAAGAGCACGGAGATGAACAGCGCCGCCGCCGCGAGCAGCAGCAGCCGGGACACGAGGGCCGCGCCCGCCTTGGTCTGGAGCACGTTTCCGAGCAGATCCAGGTCGAAGATGTCCCCCACCTTCCCGGAGCCCGTGTAGGAGCCGCGCAGCAGGAGCAGCAGCAGGGTGGCCGAGGTGAGCGTGAGCCAGCCGCCGACGACGAGCCGCTGCATGGGCTTCACTCCGGCGCCGCGCTGCCAGCAGCCGAGCACGAACGCGGCGCCGCCGACCAGCACGATGAAACCGGCGTACGACATGTACCGCCCGAAGCCGTACAGCCAGCCGACGGCCCCGCCGCCCACCGTGTCCCCGGAGACGGAGACGGAGGTGGTGGAGGGGGCGCCGACGGAGAAGGTGTAGGCGCCGGCGACGGGATGACTGTCGGCGGAGACGACCTGGTAGGTGACGGTGTACGTGCCGTCCGGCAGGCCGCTGTGGACCTTGACGCCGTACGTCGTGCCGCCGACCTCGAACGGCTTGCCCTGCTGGACGGTCTTGCCCTTGGGGTCGAGGACCCGCAGCGAGTCGTTCGACAGGGCGACCTTCTCGGAGAAGGTCAGCGAGACCTGGTCGGGCGCCTTGTCGACCACCACCCCCTGCTGGGGGTCGCTGCCGGTGAGCGCGGCGTGCGCGGAGGCAGGCCCGGCCGTGGTCAGCAGCAGGCCGCACGCGGCCAGGAGCAGCAGTACCAGGGTCCGGACGCGGGGGGCGATGGTCTGCGTCAAGGTGATCCCTCCCTCAGTGTCCGGTCTTCGGGACGTACGTCGCCGACTTCACCGGCATCTTCACGACGACGGGGTCGGACTGGGCGAAGTGCAGTTCGACGGTGACCGTCTGCCCCTGCTTCGGAGCCTGCTTCAGCTTGTCGAACATCAGATGGTTGGCGCCGCTTTTGAACACGAGTTGACCGTGGGCGGGGACGGAGAGGCGGGAGACCTCCTCCATCGCGCCGCCGGTCGTCTCGTGCATGGTGACTTCGCCGTCGTCGCTGGTGACCGAGGTCAGCTCGGCCTTCGACGAGCCGGAGTTGGAGATCGTCATGAACCCGGCGGCCATGTCGGCGGAGACGGGCTGCGGGATGTAGGCGCCGGAGACGGTGAGGTCTCCGGAGGAGCCGTCGGAATCCGAACAGCCGGCCAGCAGCAGGACCGCTCCTGTCAGTACGGCGAGCCCGGTGGGGGAACGCTTCACGGGTTCTGCCCCTTGATGAGCCTGGGCAGGTCCTTGGTGTAGTCGTCGACGGAGGCGTCCTCGCCGTACAGGACGTACCCCTCGTCGGTCTTCGGGGAGAAGGCGACGACCTGGGTGCCGTGCACCGAGACGGTCTTGCCGGTCTTCTTGTCCTTGTGGGACGGCTCGATGGAGATGCCGAGGGTGCGGGCGCTCGCCTGGATGGTGGCGAAGTCTCCGGTCAGGCCCACGAACCTGGTGTCGATGCCCTTGAGCCACTTGCCGAGCTCGGCCGGGGTGTCGCGGGCCGGGTCGGTGGTGACGAACACGACGGTCAGCTTGTCCTGCTCGGACTTGGGCAGCTGCTTCTTCGCGACGGCGATGTTGTTCATCGTGAGCGGGCAGATGTCGGGGCAGTGGGTGTAGCCGAAGTAGATCAGCGTCGGCTTGCCGGCGGTCTCCTTGCGGAGGTCGTACTTCTCGCCCTTGGTGTCGGTGAGAACCAGGTCCGGCTTCTCGAACGGCTGGTCGAGGACAGTGGCGGCCTTGTCGGAGCCGGCCTCCTCCGAGACCACGGAGACGGGCGAGTCGCTGTCGTCACCGCTGCCGCAGGCGGAGAGGGTCAGGGTGGCGGCGGCGATCAGCGCGGCCGCGGCGAACGTCTTCTTGCGCATATCAAATGTCCCAGAGGTAAGGATTTCGATGCGCGCCGGGGCCGTACGACCCCGGCGCGCGTCCCGCGAAACAGGGTCAGGCGTCGCTGCGCCGACGGCCGGCGAGCACCCCGTAGGCCACGCCCAGGGCGCCGACGACGATGCCCACCACGCCGAGGACGCGGGCGGTGGTGTCACTGCTGTCACCGGTGTCGGCCTCGGTGGTCGCGGCGGCGTTCTCGGTCTTGGCGTCCGCGTCCTCGGCGGCCGTCGAGCCGTGGTGTCCGTCCTCGGAGGCCGCGGACAGGGTGAGGACGGGAGCCGGCGTCTCGGGTTCCTCCGCGCCGTCCTCCTGGACCTCGATCCAGCGCACGACCTCCTTGTTGGAGTACGTCTGGATCGCCTTGAAGACCAGTTCGTCGGCGTCCTCGGGCAGGGCGCCGATCGAGACGGGGAACTTCTCGAAGTAGCCGGTCGGGATGCCGCTGTCCTTGGTGGCGGCGGTCCAGGTGACCTTGGAGACGGCCTCGGTGATCTGCTCGCCGTGCAGTTCGAGCGGCTTGTCGAGCTTGGACTTGGTGACCTCGATCTTCCAGCCGGCCATCGGCTCCGGCATGACCGAGGCCAGCGGGTGGTCGGTCGGGAAGTTGACCTCGAGCTTGGTGGTGGAGGCGTTGTCGCGCTCGTTGGGGACCTTGAAGTCCACGACCGCGTAACCGCCCTTGGCGGCGGTGCCCTCGGCCTGCACGCTGACGTGCGCGAACGCGGGCGAGGACAGGACGATGACGGCGGTGGCGGCGACGGCACCGGTGGCGGCGAGACGAGAAGCCTTCATGAACAGCACTCCGCTTCGAAAGGGATTCCGGTGAAGAGGGATACGCGTGTGTACACGCGCGTGCCGCACGACGGCGGCCCCTTTCACACGTCCCTCAGGAACGTCCCTCACCTCAGGAACGTCCCTCAGTTGTGGAGTGGTGGTCGCGTCGCGTCAGGCGGCGAGAACGAGTCCGGCGGCGGCCGGGGGACCGCGCCTGATCACCGTGTGCTGGAGTGCCGCGGTACGCGGTCGGGGCGGCACGAGCGACGCCGCCAGCGGGGCGCGTGGTCCGGCCTCGGGCGCCCCCGGCAGCCCCGCACGCAGGGCGCGCACCAGCGCGAGGGCCCCCCGCAGAGACCGTACGAGCGCCCCTTCCGCGACCGAATGCGCCGAGCATGTGGACAGTTCGGCGAGCCGCAGCAGCGCCAGATCCCCGTGCCGCAGCAGCCACCCGGCGGCGACGGCCGCGAGGACGTGCCCGAGGACCATCGGCAGGGACGGCCAGACGGAGGAGCCGGTCATGACGTCCGCGGAATGGTGCACCGCCGTGGTGCCCGTCCCGGGCTGGAGCCGCGCGTCGATGAGGATCTTCTGCGCCTGCGCCGGGCTGATCGCCGCGGCGGTGGTCCCGCACAGCAGCCGTGCGGCCTGCTGGACCAGCGTGGCGTCGGACGCCGACTGAGCGGACGACATCGACGACATGGACGACGACATCGCCGTCGTGCCGTGCTGCCCGAGCCCGAAGAGCACATGCAGCACGGTCTGTCCGACCGCCAACAGCGTCGCGATCCCCGCCAGTGAGCGCTCGCGCCCGGCAAGAGGTGCCACGACGAGCACGGCCCCGACGAACGCCGCACCGAGCGTCCACAGCGGCACCGTGGCGCAGGAGGCGATCGAGTGGCCGGCCGCGGCCAGCACGACGCAGACCGCGGCGAACACCGCGGCCCGCAGAACCCGGAGATCCCCTCCGGAACGCGCGTGGGGGGCAGTCATGGCGGGCTCATCATCGCACTGGGCTTATGAGCGCCATACGGCAGGTCCACAAGATGACGTAGGGGGTGTACGACCGGAAGGTCACTTCTGACCCGGGCTGCCCCACATACACCGGTCATTGCCACCGGCGCATCCCCCGTATGGGCGGCATCACGTCAACGATGTGCTTACTCCGGGGCGTGCGCGGCAATACGTAACGGTATGTCGAGCCGCGGCCAGGAGGCTGGAGCATGAGCATCTGGTGGTCACTCCATCTGCGGCGCGAGGCTGCGAGCGTTCCGCTCGCCCGGCGCCTGCTGCTCGGCACCATGGAGACCGCGGGCGTCGACCCGGACGTCTCCTACGATCTCTCCCTCGCCCTCAGCGAGGCCTGCGCCAACGCAGTGGAGCACGGCGGGGAGAGCGGGCTGCCGGACTCCTCGGCGGCGTACCGGGTCACCGCCTACCTCGACGGCGAGAAGTGCCGTATCGAAGTCACCGACTCCGGCCCCGGCTTCCCGCCCGTGCGGCCGCCCCGCCCCACGCCCATGGAGGCGGAGAGCGGCCGCGGCCTCTGTCTCATCCGCGAACTCGCCGACCACGTCCAGATCGGCAACAAACCGGGCCGTGGCGCCGTGGTGAGCTTCGACAAGATCCTCAAGTGGAGGAAAGACGCACCGCTGATGGCGGTGTGAACCGGAGACTTCAGCTTTTCAGCATCCTCAGGTTGCGCACAGCGTCCCCTCAAGGTCCTGACGGACAGGATTCCTACGGTCCCGGCCATGACGGGAAACCACAGGAACTCCGGCATCACCCGGCGCCGCGCCATCGCGGTGACCGGCGGAACGGTCGCGGCGGGCGGGCTCGCCGTCACCGGGTACCAGTCGGCCTTCGCCGACACCACCGACACCACCGAGGCGACGGCCACCGCCTCGGCGACGAGCACCGGCGCGTGCATGACGCTCATGTCGAGCGTCACCGAAGGCCCGTACTACCTCGACGGCGCCCTGGTCAGAAAGGACATCACCGAGGGCAAGAGCGGTGTCCCGCTCACCCTGCGACTGACCGTCGTGGACGCCACCGACGGCTGCACCCCGGTCAAGGGAGCGGCCGTGGAGATCTGGCACTGCGACGCCTGGGGCTACTACTCCGGCTACACCACCGCCAACCCCGGCGGCTCCGCCCCCGCGGAGAGCGAGGACGGCTCGACCGCGAACGACAACACCTACCTGCGCGGCTACCAGATCGCGAACGCCAACGGGGTTGTGAAGTTCGAGACGATCTTCCCGGGCTGGTACATCCCGCGCACCTGCCACATCCATGTGAAGGTGCACACCGGCGGTGAGAAGGAGGACGGCACCTACGAGGGCGGCACGGTCAATTACACCGGCCAGCTGTTCTTCGACGACACGATCGCCGGGGAGATCTTCGCTCTGGAGCCCTACTCCCGGCACTCCGGCAGCTACACGACCCTCGACGACGACATGGTCTACGACGGCGGCGGCGCCGCGAGCGGACTGCTCACCCTCAAGGCCGTGCACAAGGCCGACCCGTCTCAGGGCTACAAGGGCTCCCTGTCCCTCGCCATCGACCCGGACGCCGAGAACACGGGCGCGGGCAGCGGCGGTGGCGGCACGCCGCCGAGCGGGGCCCCGTCGGGCGAACCGCCGAGCGGCGCTCCGTCCGAAAGTGCCAGTCCCTCGGCCTCCGCGTCCCCATAAGGTACGGCCATGAGCAGCCGCGAGGACGAGGCGCTGGCACTGGCCGCCGTGGACGCGCTGACCGGTCAGCTGGCCCTGGCTCCCAAGCCGGGCCTGCCCGACCCGCGTGACCTCGGCGTTCGCGCCACGAGCCCGGACCACAGTTCCCTGCGCTGGTCGGCCAAGGCGCTCGCGCCCGGCCTCGCGGCGATGGCCGCCGCCGCCCGTCGCATCGGCGCGCCCAGTCCCCAGCTGCGTGCGGAGCTGGGCGCGATCGGCCGCTGCACCGAGCACTCGGTGGGCCTGGCCGGGGGCGGCCACCGCGGTGCCCTGTGGACCCTCGGTCTGCTGGTCGCCGCGGCCGCCCTCGACCCGGGGGCGCGGTCCAAGGACGTGGCCACGGCTGCCAAGAAGATCGCCGCGCACAGCGACAGACGGGCCCCGCGGCGGCCCTCCCGGGGCTCCTCGGTGTCCGCGAAGTACGGCGCGGCAGGCGCCCGGGGCGAGGCGCGGGCCGGATTCCCGCACGTACGGCGGGCGTTGGACGCGCTGGCCGCCTCCCGCAAGGCGGGCGCCGACGAGGCCCAGGCCCGCCTGGACGCCCTGCTCACCGTGATGTCCACCCTCCAGGACACCGAACTCCTCTACACAGCAGGCCCGTCGGGCCTCCGCCATGTCCAGGCGGGCGCCCGCGCCGTCCTGGAGGCGGGCGGTACGACGACGGACGCGGGCCGCGAGGCCCTGCTCGCCCTCGACACCGACCTCCACGCGCGCGCGTGGAGCCCCCGCGGCAGCGCGGGGCTGCTCGCGGGTGCCCTGTTCGTGGACACACTCCCGGCGCCGACCGCCCCACGGCCTGCCTGACGCCACCGGACACCTGTCCCGTCCAGTCCACGGGGCGCGTTCGGGCGCGCCTGCCGGTGCCGGGTGGGGGCTGTCCGGTGGTGGGCGGTGCGGGGTGTGGGCTGTCCGGTGGTGGGCGGTGCGGGGTGTGGGCTGTCCGGTGGTGGGCGGTGCCCGGTGCGGTCTGTCCGACGTCGGTCACTTCCCGCGTGCGCCATCCGATGTCCGTGGGTGCCTGAGCGTGCGCCACGTGACACCTGTCGGTGCCCGGTGCGGCCCACTCGACGTCGGTCACCGCCCGAGTACCGCCCACCCGATGCCCGTCGGTGCCCGATCGAGGCCCACTCGGCATCCGTCAGCACCGAGCGCGGCCCACCTCGACCCCCGTCACCTCACGAGTGCGGCCGCCCGTCACTTCACGAGCACAGCCCGCCCCATACTCGGCTCCGATGCAGGGCCGGCGGCTCTCCTGGTCGCCGGTCCCATCGCGTACGACGCCACCAGCGTCCCCCCGCCGAGCAACAGCCACCCCGGCGTGCCCCAGGAAGGACGCCACCGCCAGCCCCGTGGCCGGCGCCAGCAGCACGGCCGCGCCGCGCGCTCCACGCCGGTCCGCGAGCGGCCCGAGCGGTACCCCCACCACGAACCCACCCAGGGGAGCGACCGGCCACGATCCACCCGCAGTCGAGACTCAACCCTTGAGCCGGGCCATCCACGCCTCGACCTCGTCGGACTGCCGAGGCAGCCCCGACGACAGATTCCGGTTCCCTTCCTCCGTCACCAGGATGTCGTCCTCGATCCGCACCCCGATACCCCGGTACTCCTCGGGCACGGTCAGATCATCGGCCTGGAAGTAGAGGCCGGGCTCGACGGTCAGCACCATGCCCGCCTCGAGAACCCCGTCGACATACGACTCCACCCGCGCGGCGGCGCAGTCGTGGACGTCCATGCCCAGCATGTGCCCGGTCCCGTGCAGCGTCCACCGCCGCTGGAGCCCCAGCTCCAGCACCCGTTCCACAGGCCCCTCGACCAGCCCCCACTCCACGAGCCGGGCGGCCAGTACCCGCTGGGACGCGTCATGGAAGTCCCGGTACTTGGAGCCCGGCTTCACGGCCGCGATACCGGCCTCCTGAGCGTCGTACACGGCGTCGTAGATCTTCTTCTGGATCTGACTGAAGCGGCCGTTGATCGGCAGCGTCCGCGTCACGTCGGCGGTGTAGTACGTGTGCGTCTCGACACCGGCGTCGAGCAGCAGCAGCTCACCCGACCGCACGGCCCCGTCGTTGCGCACCCAGTGCAGCGTGCACGCGTGCGGCCCGGCCGCGGCGATCGTGCCGTAGCCGACGTCGTTGCCCTCGACACGCGCGCGGAGGAAGAACGTGCCCTCGATGTACCGCTCGGAGGTGGCCTCGGCCTTGTCGAGGACCTTCACCACGTCCTCGAAGCCGCGGACCGTCGAGTCGACCGCCTTCTGCAGCTCGCCGATCTCGAACGCGTCCTTGACGAGCCGCGCCTCGGACAGGAAGACCCGCAGCTCCTCGTCCCGCTCGGCGGTGACCTTGTCGGTCAGCGCGGCCTCGATGCCGGCGTCGTACCCGCGGACGACCCGCACCGGGCCGGTCGCCTCGCGCAGCGCGTCCGCCAGCTCGCGCACATCGGAGACGGGGATGCCGTACAGCTTCTCGGACTCGGTGAGGGAGTGCCGCCGCCCGACCCACAGCTCGCCCTGTCCGGAGAGCCAGAACTCACCGTTCTCGCGGTCGGAACGCGGCAGGAGGTAGAGCGTGGCGGTGTGACCGCCGGAGGCGGCCGGTTCCAGGACGAGCACGCCGTCCTCGGTCTGGTTGCCGGTGAGATAGGCGTACTCGACGGATGCCCGGAACGGATACTCCGTGTCGTTCGAGCGCGTCTTCAGGTTGCCGGACGGAATCACCAGCCGCTCGCCGGGGAACCGCGCGGACAGCGCCGCACGGCGGGCCGCGGTCTCGGCGGCCTGCGCGATCGGCTCCAGGTCGTGCAGCTCGGTGTCGGCCCAGCCGGACTTCATGCTCTCGGCCAGCTCGTCGGAGACGCCCGGGTACAGGCCGTTCTTACGCTTCTTGATCGGCTCTTCCGACTCTTCCGGGGTCTCCGGGGTGAGCTCGTCGGCCACGGTCATCCTCCTAGATACGGCACTGGACCCCCTCCATCGTACGGTCGTACGGAAGGGGGCCCAGGGCCGAAGGACCTGTTACCACCTGCTACTCGAAGTGAGCCGCGAGTAGGACGACGTCCTCCTCGGAGTCCGCCTCGTCCAGCCCGTCCGGCAGCACGGCCCGCAGCACGTGGTCGGCGACGGCGCCGGGGTCGCCGCGCAGCGCCTTCGGGACCCCTGCCGCGGCCGCGTGCAGGCGCGCGAAGGACCGGTCGGTGGCGTCGCCGGTGCGGTGCAGCAGCCCGTCGGTGTACAGCAGAACCGTCTCTCCCGGCTCGGCGCACAGCTCCACGCTGGGCGCCTCCCAGCAGGCGAGCATGCCGAGCGGCGCGGACACGGTGGTCTCCACGAAGTCGGCGCGCCGCTCGCCGATCAGCAGCGGCGGGCAGTGCCCGGCACCGGCCAGCGTGATCTTGCGCAGCGCGGGCTCGCAGTAGGCGAACAGGGCGGTGGCGGAGCGGGCCGGCTCGGTGAGCCTGAGCAGCAGCTCCAGGTCGGACAGGACCGCGACCGGGTCCTCGCCCTCCATGACCGCGTACGCCCGCAGGGAGGCTCTGAGGCGTCCCATCGCGGCGATCGCGCTCGCGCCGCTGCCGGTCACCGAACCGACCGCGAGGCCCAGCGCCGCGTCCGGCAGCGGCAGGGCGTCGTACCAGTCGCCGCCGCCGCGCGGACCGGTGCGGTGGCGGGCGGCGAGCCGTACACCGGCGACGCGGGGGAGCCGGGACGGCAGCAGTTCCTCCGCCAGCGTCGCCATGCGCGCGCGCGTGCGCTCGACTTCGAGGAGCCGGGCCAGGTGCTCGGTGGCATGGCGGGTGTACAGACCGACGAGGTGGCGCCGGCGTTCGGACGGTTCGGCGGGCTCGTCGTAGAGCCACACGGCGGCACCGAGGCGGCCGGCGCCGGCGGTGGACAGGGGAAGCGCGTAGCTGGCCGCGTAACCGAGGCGTGCGGCCACCTCGCGGTGGCGCGGGTCGAGGCCGTCCTCGGCGAGCAGGTCGGGCTGGGCGATCTCGCCGTCGCCGCCCGGCAGTCCGTCGAGGATCCTTCCGTACGACATGGAGCTGCGCGGGACGGTCTCGATGTGCCCGAGGTCGGCGCGGGCGAGTCCGAGACCGATCGTGGTGTCGGGGCCGAGGCCGTCGCCCGGTTCGAGGACGACCAGTCCGCGCCGGGCTCCCACGAGGGCGGCTCCGGCGCGCAGGAGTTCCTGGAGAGCGTCGGACAGGGCATCCGTGCGGACGAGGCGTTCGGTGAGTTCGTGGAGGGTCGTGAGGTCGGAGACCCAACCGGCGAGCCGGTCCTGGAGCAGGGCGCCGGGTGCGTTCGGCGGGGAGACCGAAGGGATGGCCGGGGCGGCTGGCGCGGGCGCGACAGTGTGTGCGGGTGCGGGAACCGTTGAATCGATTCCAGCCACTTTCGGAGGGTGAGGGGCGTTCATGGCGTCCGGCTTTCGGACTGGTGCGTATTGCTCAAAAGCATCGCAAACCCCCATGTCATTCTGCGCCGCTAGCAGTGTCTCCACATCTACACGCACTCGTAAGGGGATGTCCAGCATTGTCCTGCCGGGATTCCTGGTGTCCGTGGGTAACCGGTGGAGACTGGGTCGAAGGGAAAAGTTGGCTAAAAACTGCCTCGGGTTACGGTGTATTGAGGTCGACTGGCCTTGCTCCACAGAGCGTCACAGCGGTCGTGATGGGTACGTACTCGGTAAGGACCAGGGGTGGTGGGCAGCCACCCGGAACCTGGTGACCGACCCGGGCGTCTTAGCCACCGACGACCGAGCCCCATCCTCCCGTGGCGGAGGCGGAGAGAAATACGCGGGACGGCAAAACGCCAGACTTCGCCACCCCCCGCCACGCCCAGGCTTTTGATAGACGCAGTATGGGGTTCCCCTTGTCTCGGACAAGGGTGTGATGCGCCAACAGGTACGCACAGTGAAGTGATCGACACATGGTGTGATGTGGTCCACGGTGTTGCCAGCGGTGCAACGGAAAGGAACGAGCGCTCATGCGCGAGATCCTCGGAAGGCGACGCAGGCTCCTGTCCCAGCGCAGCGACGGAAGGCCTGAATTGCTCGGCGCGGCCCTGACCTTCGCGAAGGAATGGCAGTGGCCCGTACTCCCGGGCGTGGCACCGGACCCGGAGGGCCGGGCCCGCTGCGGATGCCCCGACCCGGAGTGCACGGTGCCCGGCGCCCACCCCTTCGACCCGGGCCTGCTCGCGGCCACCACCGACGACCGCATGGTGCACTGGTGGTGGACCAACCGCCCGGCCGCGCCGATCATCCTGGCCACCGGCGGCAAGGCCCCCTGCGCGGTCAGCCTGCCGGCCCTCCCGGCCGCACGCGCCCTGGCCGCGCTCGACGCCCAGGGCATGCGCCTCGGCCCGGTGATCGCCGCGCCGACGCGCTGGGCGATCCTCGTCAAGCCGTACTCCTTGGAGCAGCTGGGCGAACTGCTGTACGCCCAGGACCACGTCCCCGGCTCCCTCCGCTTCCACGGCGAGGGCGGCTACATCGCCCTGCCCCCGTCCGAGACCGGTCACGGCGACATCACCTGGGAGCGGGCGCCGCTCCCCGGCTCGGCCTCTCCGTGGGTCCCCGACGTCGAGGCCGTGGTGGACGCCGTGGTCGAGGCCCTCACCCGTACGGGTGTGAGCGCGCCCGAGTTGTAGGGGTGTCGGGCGCGGGCGGGACCGGGCGCCCGCGCCGGGTCGTTATCGTCCGCTTCATGCTGCGTCATTCCGGGGGACGACCCCCAGACCCCCGATGGGTTCGTCTGCTTGCCCTGTCGGGAGTCGTGGCGTGCGCGGTCGCGCTGCCGCTGGCCGTGGCCTCCGCGGGACAGGTGGGCGACGGAGGCCGAAGGGTCGTACGTGATCTCGTGCGTCCTTCCGCAGCGTCTTCCGCCGTACGTCCCTCCGTGGAGCCTTCCGCGGTACGGCGTTCCGCTGTACGGCCTTCCGCCGCCGACGACCACAAGGCGCCGCTCGCCGACGCCGGCCGCTCCCCGCTGCTGCTCGGCCTGGGTCTGGCCACCGCCGCGCGCTGTGGTCCCGAACTGATCTCCCCCGACGGCATCGAGGCGCAGACCTGTGTGCTCACGCAGGGCGAGGAGATCTGGGCGCGCACCTACTACCGCAATGCGACCGGCGCGGTGCTGGACGCCGTGCTCAGCTTCATGGGGCCCGGCGGACGCACCGTGCAGATGCACTGCCCGGTCGGAGCCGGGGACGAGCCGGACAGCTGTGAGACACCCCGGGACCGCATCCAGGGGACGCCGGCCGACTACACGGCGGTCGCGGAGTTCGCCGCCAGGCGGGGCAGCGGACCACTGCTGCTGCGAGCCGGGAGCAACTCCGGGGAATCTGCGGGCAGTTGACACGCGACGGCGTTCCGTAAAGCTGCCCGGACACAGAAAGACCCGGTTGCTGGCGACGGGGGATGCACCAGCAACCGGGCTATGGGAACCGTAACAAGAGATCGGCCGTTCGCAAATTCGACCGTGCCGCTTACTGGCTTATTCGGACACCGATTCGCCTTCTCCTGGGGGGAGTTGTGAACGGAGCCGGTCGTTTCGTGAAGATGCGGTGCGGCTGACCGGCCGGTCAGCCGCACCGGCTCTGTCAACTCAGCGTGACCTGGCGGTTGGTGAGGCCGCCACGGGCGCGGCGCTCGTCGGCGGTCAGCGGTGCGTCCGTGGCCAGAGCGCCTGCGAGCCGCTCGGCGAACTCGGCGGCCGGCTTCTCGACGTCCTCCGCGGTGACCCCGCTCGGCAGGTCCCAGACCGGCACGGTGAGGCCGTGGGCACGGAAGGAACCGACGAGCCGGGTGCCCTCGCCGAGGCTCGACCTCCCGGCCGCGTGCAGGCGCGCGAGCGCGTCCAGAAGTTGCTCCTCGGGGTGCGGCATGACCCAGCGCAGGTGGTTCTTGTCCGGCGTCTCGCACCAGTAGGCGGCGTCGACACCGGTCAGCCGGACGGTCGGGATGGCCGCGGCATTGGCCCGCTCCAGCGAGGCGGTCACCTCGGGTGTGGCGTTCTCCGCGTCCGGCACCCAGAACTCGAAGCCCTCGTGCACAACTGGCTCGAACGCGCCTTCGGGATCGAGCAGATCCTGCAGCCGCGGACCGTCGGCGGGAGCGCGCCGGCCTTCCACGGGGGTACCCGGAGCCGCGGTGAGCGCGCGCTGGAGGGTATCGGCGAGGTCGCGGCTGATGTCGCCCGACGCGGTGTCGTTCTGCAGGCCGAGCAGCACCGAGCCGTCGTCGCGGCGCAGGGCGGGCCAGGCCATCGGCAGGACCGTGGCCAGCGTGACCGACGGGACACCTTCGGGGAGGCCGCTCTTGAGGGTCAGCTCGACCGTGGCGGCGGGGACCAGCTCGCGCAGGGCCACCCAGTCGCCCTCGCCCGCGAGGCCCTCGAACGGGCGGTGCACCAGCTCGGTCGCGGCCTGTGCGGCGGCCCGGCCGTGGCAGGCCTTGTAGCGGCGGCCGCTTCCGCACGGGCAGGGTTCGCGGGCGCCGACGACCGGGACCTCCCCATCCGTGAGCTGCGGGCGCTTGGCCTTCGTCTGGGGTCGCTTCTTGGCCATCGTGGCTGTCTCCCGGTTACGGCTCGTCTCGTACGGGCGCGAGCCTAGCCGCTTGCGACTTGGCCGACGGGAGCCTGTGGACAACCACCGGGTGTCTGTCGCGGACGCTCGGTCCGGGTCGCCTCAGTCGAGATCGTCGAAGGCGTCCGAGAAGTCCAGGTCGGGTATCGCGACCGACGGGGCCACGACACGCGTGGCGAAGTCGTCCCGGCGGCACCCGGCATCCGGATCGTGAACGTCCGAATGGACGATCACCCAGACCGTGACCTCGCCCCGGGCGTCGTCCCTGACGCCCCAGTCGTCGGCCAGCGCGGTGATGATGTTCAGCCCGCGGCCGCCGTGCGCGGTGACCGAGGGCGTGGCCGGAGCCGGGCGGGTGGGCCCGCCGCCGTCCGTCACCTCGACCGTGAGCCTGCCACCCGTGTCCACCCGCCAGGCGGCGCGGACGTCACCGTCCCCGGCCAGGGCGTCGCCCAGCGGTCGGCCGTGTTTGCACGCGTTGCTCAAGAGTTCGGAAAGAATCAGTACGGCGTCGTCGATGACCGATTCCGTCACGCCACCCCTGCGCAGCTGCACGCGCATACGGTGTCTCGCTTCGCCCACGCCCGCAGGGCCATGGGGTACGGCCATGCTCGACGACGTGGGCACCTCCTGTGCCACCACCAACGCCACCCCCGAGACCTCCTTCGCCCCACGCCACGGTGTGGATGCCCCATGGGCCTGTACCGGAAACCGGCCAATCACGTTCCGCCGACGCATTCGTAACGATCGAACACGCACCGAACGCGCCGGGGCACACCCTGTGACGGAGGGGACGTCAGCGACCCAGTCGGTCGAGCACCGCGCGCGGGCGATTGGTGATGATGGCGTCGACGCCCAGCTCGACGCAGAGGTCCACGTCCCCGGGCTCGTTCACGGTCCACACGTGCACCTGGTGACCCGCCCGCTTCAGGCGCTCGATGTAGCCGGGGTGGTTGCGCACGATGCGGATCGAGGGACCCGCGATCCCCACCCCCGCGGGCAGCCGGCCGTCCCGCAGCCGGGGCGAGACGAACTGCAGCAGATAGACCGTCGGAAGGGTCGGCGAGGCGGTACGCACGCGGTGCAGCGACCGGGCCGAGAAGCTCATGACCCTGATCGGCGACTCGGCGGCCGAGGCGGGGGCGTCCAGGCCGAACCGCTTCAGGAGCACCAGCAGCCGCTCCTCGACCTGGCCGGCCCAGCGCGTCGGGTGCTTGGTCTCGATGGCCATCTCCACCCGGCGACCCGCGTCGGCGACGAGTTCGAGCAGCCGCTCCAGGGTGAGGACGGAGGTGTCCTCCCGGTCCTCGGGCCGGAACACCCAGTCCGGCTCCTCGTCGCGGGTGCGCCAGAACTCCCGGGTCCTGCGGGAGCCGAAGTCCAGGGCGGCGAGGTCGGAGAGCTCAAGGGCCGAGACCGCGCCGCGGCCGTTGGACGTACGGTTGACCCGTCGGTCGTGGACGCACACGAGATGACCGTCGGCCGTGAGGCGTACATCGCATTCGAGGGCGTCCGCGCCGTCCTCGATCGCCTTTCGGTACGCGGCGAGAGTGTGCTCGGGAGCGTCTTCCGAGGCTCCGCGGTGGGCGACGACTTGAATCAGCTGCTGCCGTGCGTGGGTCACTGCGTCATGGTGCCACCGCTAGGGGGTACGCGTGCGAACGGAGGCATATGGATTGCGTGTCATTTGTCTTACATGGCCTATATAAAGAGCAGCCACGAACCCACAGGCACCGCTTATGGTGCCCTGACGGCCCGTGGGAAAAGCTGACGGCATACAAAAGGACATGCACAGCTGACGCACGCCGGACACCGAGCGGCAGTGGCCGAGCGTGACCGAGTGCGACCGACAACCGACAGCCGTGACCGAGGAGAGAAGCTGTGAGCACCGAGAACGAGGGCACCGCGGTACCCCCGGCCCCGTCTGCACCCCCCGTGCCGGTGGATGCTCCCGTGGCTTCGACGCCCCAGGCCTCCGAGGCGGGCGCCCCCACCACCCCGATCCCACCGGTGCCGCCGCACGCCTCCGGCAGCGCGCAGGGGCCGGAACTCGTGCATGCGGGACCGGCTCCGGCGTACGCCTCGGCGGAGGGTGGTGCTCGGCATGGCGCGAGCGGCGCGCCGCAGCAGCACGGTCAGGGCCCCGAGGGCGCCTGGCCGCCGCCACAGGCCCCGGGCAGCCCCTTGTACGCCGACGGCGGCACGGGCGGGGCGGGCGGAGCCTGGGGTTCGGATTACCAACAGCCCGCGCCGAAGCCGAAGAACGGCCGTGGTGGTCTCGTCGCCGCGGTCCTGGTGGCGGCGCTCGTCGCCGGCGGCGTGGGCGGTGGTCTCGGCTACACCCTGGCCAAGGACAACGACAACGGCTCCTCGACGACCCTCTCCGCCTCCGACAGCGGCGGCAGCGTCAAGCGTGACGCCGGCACCGTCGCGGGCGTGGCGCAGAAGGCCCTGCCCAGCACGGTCACCATCGAGGCCGAGTCCACCAGCGGCGAGGGCGGCACCGGCACCGGATTCGTCTTCGACACCCAGGGCCACATCGTCACCAACAACCACGTGGTGGCCGACGCGGTCGACGGCGGCAAACTGACCGCCACCTTCCCGAACGGCAAGAAGTACGACGCCGAGGTGGTCGGCCACGCGCAGGGCTACGACGTGGCCGTCATCAAGCTCAAGAACGCGCCGAGTGACCTCAAGCCGCTCACCCTGGGCAACTCCGACCAGGTGGCGGTCGGCGACTCCACGATCGCGATCGGCGCCCCCTTCGGCCTGTCGAACACGGTCACCACGGGCATCATCAGTGCGAAGGACCGCCCGGTGGCGTCGAGTGACGGCAGCGGCAGCAACGCCTCCTACATGAGCGCGTTGCAGACGGACGCGTCCATCAACCCGGGCAACTCGGGAGGCCCCCTCCTCGACGCGCAGGGCAACGTGATCGGCATCAACTCCGCGATCCAGTCCACCAGCGGCGGCGGCCTCGGCGGCACCAGCCAGTCCGGCTCGATCGGTCTCGGCTTCGCCATCCCGATCAACCAGGCCAAGTACGTCGCCCAGCAGCTGATCCAGACCGGCAAGCCGGTCTACGCCAAGATCGGCGCGTCGGTCTCCCTGGAGGACTCCACGGGCGGCGCGAAGATCACCACCGAGGGCGCCGGCGGCTCCGACTCGGTCGAGGCGGGCGGCCCCGCCGCGAAGGCCGGCCTCAAGCCCGGCGACGTCATCACCAAGCTGGACGACCACGTGATCGACTCCGGCCCCACCCTGATCGGCGAGATCTGGACCCACAAGCCCGGCGACAAGGTCAAGATCACCTACGAGCGCGGCGGCCAGACCCACACGGTGGATCTCACCCTGGGCGCCCGCACCGGGGACAGCTGACCGGCACACGCCCGTCCTGACCCGTTACTCTGGTCCCCGCGCCACGGTCACCGGTGGCGCGGGGTGGGTTGCCCGAGCGGCCTAAGGGAACGGTCTTGAAAACCGTCGTGGCAGCGATGTCACCGTGGGTTCAAATCCCACACCCACCGCGGTAGTTCGTAAGTGCTGGTCAGGAAGGGTGTCCCTCGGTGAGGGGCACCCTTTTCCTCTTGCGGTGGGTCGGGCGGGTGCTCGAACAGAGCCCAGGTCTAAAGCTCGTAGTCCCGCGCCAGTTCCTCCCAGGCGATCTCCCGCAGCTCCTCCTGCGCGTCGCACCCCGACGGCACGCGTGCGTGGGGCTGGAACCAGATGATCGTGAGGTGGGAGCCGTACAGGATGGGATCGCGGGAGGGTGTCAGGGCCGTGGAGCGGAAGACGCCGACGCAGGCCACCGGCGGCAGCATCTCGACCGGGCCGAAGGCGCCCGGGTAGTGGTCCGGGTACTCGTGCGGGGGCGGTACCAGGTGCACGGGGGCGGTCGGGTAGTCGTGTTCGGCCGACCTCAGCAGGCCTTTGATCCTCAGCTCGTTGACCGGTCTGCAGGGGTAGCCGTCCAGCATCCCGCCGTACGTCGACGTCAGGCGCAGCTCCCCGAGGTCGACCCTGCGGCCGGAGGTCAGGACGAGCCGGGACAGGGTCATGATCGGCACTCTGTGGCGCTCCCATGGTGCTGGTGATGCTGTTCCGTTCTATGGCCGATGTCCCGTCATCCGCGCCGCCGACGCGATCGTCGCCCGTGCTTCGCGTTCCGTGAGGCCCGTGTTGAGGGCCGCGTCCACCAGGGGCGCGACCAGCGCGGGGCCGATGCCGTTCTCGTAGGCACGGCAGGCGGCCCAGAAGAGGCGGGTGTTGCGCTGGCCCTCGTGGGCGGCGAGGACGAACTGGACCAGACCCTGGCCCTGGTCGCCGGCCGAGGGGTGGGTCGCGGGGTGGGTGGGGCGCGGTAGTGGCAGGAGCAGGCGGAGCAGGGCCGGTGGGCAGGCCGCGGGGGCGAGGTGGGCGGTGCCGGGGGCCGTGCCGTAGACGCCGTGGTCGGTGCGGGAGCCGGGGCCGACGAGGTAGCCGCCGGCACCCCGGATGTCGATGCCGGGGGCGAGGCGGCCGGCCGAGTTGGGGACTGCGGCGTCGGGCGGGCCGGTCAGCCAGAGGTGGCGGCCGCCGCTCGGGGTCAGGACGACGACCGTGTCGGGGATCGTGAAGAGGTGGCGCAGCGCCAGTTCGCGCAGGGCCGCCGAGGAGTCCGTGCCCGACTTGGTGTCCAGGTCCAGGCCGATCAGATGGTGGGGCGGGAGACCGCACGCGATGCCGTAGCCGGTCGCCCAGGGGGCCGCCGCGAAGAGTTCGCGGATGCGGACGGGGTCGGTCGAGGCGTCGTAGACCCCGTGGCCGAACGCGCCGCACTCACCGTGGCAGGGCGCGGCGAAGGAGCCGTCGTCGCGGTGGGGGGAGCGCAGGGCCGGGAGCTTGGTGCGGGACAGGGGGATGACGGCCAGCCCGCGCTCGGCGGCTGACAGGGCGTGTGCGAGGGCCAGCGTCGTGGCCTGCCGGTCTGTGGTGGCCATGGCTCCATGTTCGTACGTACGTTCGAAAAAGGGAAGGGGTGGCGGGGGTGACGCGCCGGGGGTGAGGGATTGGCTGGAAAAGTGCCGGAACGCTTCCCTTGGAATAACTGCTTCCGCCCTGGTTCGCCGGGGATTCGGTGGGCAACTCTGATCTCGCGACGTCGTGCACAGCACCGGGGTGGTCGGCCAACTGCGCTGGGGAGGGCCTCACTTGACGTACTACCGGCAACAGGCCGGGTTCTGGGTGAAAGACCATGGCAAGCATCCGTACCGCCCGCGTCATCGCCGCCTTCTCCGCCCTCCCGCTCCAATGCGGGTGTCGCGAGCATCGTGGGCAGCGGGGTCGGGCACGACGACAACGGCAACTCGTCGACCACGCAGCAGAACGCCGTCGGCTCCGGCGCCTCGGCCCAGAGCAGCACGGCGCAGGTCAACGGCTCCGCGTTCACGGCCGTCAACCAGGGAAACAGCAACGCATCCGTCAACTTCACCCCGCTGTGGTGGTCATGTGCGAGGGCTGACGGGCCTCGACGGGGGGCTTCAGGGGGTGGGCTTCACGGGGTGGGACACGTCCGCGCGGCGGTGCTTCGGCGCCGCCGCGCAGGCGTGTTCGCGTGCGCGGCGACGGCCTTGACACCGCACTGGATCTGACGGACAGTCAGGAAATCTTGCGGACAAGGAGGTTGCCGTCATGGGCGACGATCCGGACCACCAGACGCCCCGGCCCCAGCCGCACCCCCCGGCAGACAACCTGCTGACGCGCCTTAAGACCTACGAAGGGCACCCCGCCGCCGTCGCCGGGGCCGGCAAGGACGCCGTCAACCTCCCCATGATCCGGCACTGGTGCGAAGCCCTGGGCGATACCAACCCGGCCTACACCGGGCCAGGCGCCGTCGCCCCGCCCACCATGCTCCAGGCCTGGACGATGGGCGGCCTGACCGGGCACACGGGCAGGTCATCGGCGTACGACGAGCTCCTCGCGCTCCTCGACGAGTCGGGCTGCACCTCGGTCGTCGCCACCGACTGCGAGCAGGAGTATCTCCAACCCCTGCGCCCCGGCGACCGGATCACGTTCGACACCGTCATCGAGTCGGTCTCGGACCGCAAGACCACCCGGCTCGGCACCGGCCACTTCGTCACGACCCGCACCGACGTCCGCGTGGGCGAGACCCTCGTCGGCACCCACCGCTTCCGCATCCTCAAGTACGCGCCCGCACAACGGAAGACGACCCCTCCCCGGCCCCAACGCCCCCGCCCCGTCGTCAACCGTGACAACGCGGGCTTCTGGGAAGGCGTCGAACAGCACCGACTCCTCATCCAGCGCTGCACCTCCTGCGCGACCCTCCGCTTCCCCTGGCTCCCGGGCTGCGCCCGCTGCGGCGGCCCCGACTGGGACACGGTCGAGGCGAGCGGTGAGGGGACCGTCCACTCGTACGTCGTCATGCACCACCCGCCCTTCCCGGCCTTCGACCCTCCCTACGCCGTCGCGCTCGTCGAACTCGCGGAGGGCGTGCGGATGATCAGCAACGTGGTCGGGACGCCGTACGACAAGGTGCGGATCGGGATGCCGGTGCGGCTCGTTTTCCAGGCGTACGACGGTGACCTCACCCTTCCCGTCTTCCGCGCCACCGCCGAGGAGGCCGCCGTATGAGAAAGGGCGACGAGGTATGAGAAAGGGCGACGAGCTGCCACCCCTCGAGATCCCGATCACCCGCACGCTGATCGTCGCGGGCGCGATCGCCTCCCGGGACTACCAGGACGTGCACCACGACCCGGAACTGGCCCGGCAGAAGGGCTCCCCGGACATCTTCATGAACATCCTGACGACGAACGGCCTGGTGGGGCGCTACATCACCGACCACTTCGGACCACGGACCGTGCTCAGGAAGGTGGCCATCAGGCTGGGGGCGCCCAACTATCCGGGGGACACGATGGTGTTGACCGGAACCATAGAAGCTCTCGAGGACACCACCGCGACCGTCCGGATCGTGGGGACCAACGGCATCGGCAACCATGTGACCGGGACGGTCACGTTCTCGATGAGGGACGCCGAATGAGCGCACGCGCGCGTGACGCGCTCGGAGGCCGGGCCGCGATCGTCGGCATCGGGGCCACCGAGTTCTCCAAGGACTCCGGTCGCAGCGAACTGCGCCTGGCCGCCGAGGCGGTCCGCGCGGCGCTCGACGACGCGGGGCTCACGGCGGCCGACGTGGACGGCATGGTCACGTTCACCATGGACACCAGCCCGGAGATCACCGTGGCCCAGGCCTGCGGGATCGGCGAGCTGTCCTTCTTCTCCCGCGTCCACTACGGCGGTGGCGCGGCCTGTGCGACCGTGCAGCAGGCGGCGCTCGCGATCGCCGCGGGCGTGGCCGAGGTCGTGGTCTGCTACCGCGCCTTCAACGAACGCTCCGGCCGCCGCTTCGGCTCCGGCGTCCAGCACCGCGAACCCTCCGCCGAGGGAGTCGCCCTCGGCTGGTCACTCCCCTTCGGCCTGCTCACTCCGGCCTCCTGGGTGGCGATGGCGGCCCAGCGCTATCTGCACACCTACGGCCTCGGCCCGGAGGCCTTCGGCCATGTGGCGGTGACCGACCGCGCGTACGCGGCCACCAACCCGGCCGCCTGGTTCCACGGCCGCCCCATCACCCTCGCCGACCACGCGGCCTCCCGCTGGATCGTCGAGCCGCTCAGGCTCCTGGACTGCTGTCAGGAGACCGACGGCGGCCAGGCGATCGTCGTCACCTCGCTCACACGCGCGCGTGCCCTCCCCCACCGGCCCGCCGTCATCGCGGCCGCCGCCCAGGGCGCGGGCCGCGCCCAGGAACAGATGACCAGCTTCTACCGCGACGACCTCACCGGCCTCCCCGAGATGAACGTCGTCGCCCGCCAGCTGTGGCGCACCTCCGGCCTGAGTCCCCGGGACATCGACGTGGCGATCCTGTACGACCATTTCACCCCGTTCGTCCTGATGCAGCTGGAGGAGTTCGGCTTCTGCGCCCGGGGCGAGGCCGCGGACTTCGTTCGCCGGGCCGAGCTCCCCCTCAACACCCATGGCGGCCAACTGGGCGAGGCCTACCTCCACGGCATGAACGGGATCGCGGAAGCCGTACGCCAACTGCGGGGGACGGCCGTGAACCAGGTGCCGGAGGCGGAGCGCGTGCTGGTGACGGCCGGGACAGGGGTACCCACGTCCGGGCTGGTGCTCGCCGTGGACGCGTAGCCCCCAGGGGTAATCCCGCAGTAGATGCGCCTCCCTCGTCCACCTTCAGGAGGTGCAGCAGGCACCACCTCTACAACCTGAGGGGGAGTCTTCTTCGGGACCTGTGGCCGATGAGCGGGGGGTGGTCGCGAATCTAGCGTGGAGCCATGACCACACCCGTCTGCACCAGCGCTTCGAAGGCCGCCGTACCGGCGACGCAGACCCTCGCGTACCCCTCGTTCGCCTCGTACGTGAAGGCACGCCAGCCGGTGCTGCTGCGTACCGCCCGGTCGCTGACCGCGAACCCGAGCGACGCGGAGGACCTGCTGCAGACCGCCCTGACCAAGACCTACGTCGCCTGGGAGCGCATCGAGGACCACCGTGCCCTCGACGGCTATGTCCGCCGCGCCCTGCTGAACACGCGCACCTCGCAGTGGCGCAAGCGCAAGGTCGACGAGTTCGCGACCGACGAGATCCCCGAGCCCGACCCCGTGCCCGGCGACGACGACCCCGCCGAGCAGCAGGCGCTGCACGACGCGATGTGGCGGGCGATCATGAAGCTGCCCGCGCGGCAGCGGGCGATGGTCGTCCTCAGGTATTACGAGGACCTCAGCGAGGTGCAGACGGCCGAGGTGCTCGGGGTCTCGGTCGGGACCGTGAAGTCGGCGGTGTCCAGGGCGCTGGGCAAGCTCCGCGAGGACCCCGAGCTGGTGCTCGCCCGCTAGGGAACGCCGGGGAACCGTTGGTGACGGCCGGCCGTTGTGAGGGCATCGTGACGTGATCGATCGCCCGGCTCTAGTGACATACCGCGCGGTATGTGCGCAGAATCGGCGCAGCCCTTACTACCGCGTAGGCAATGTCGCCACGGGAGGACGCCGTGCTGAGCACGATGCAGGACGTACCGCTGCTGATCTCCAGGATCCTGACCCACGGGTCGTCGATCCACGGCACCTCACAGGTGACCACCTGGACCGGCGAGCCGGAGCCGCACCGCCGCTCTTTCGCCGAGGTCGGCGCCCGCGCCGCCCAGCTGGCGCACGCCCTGCGCGAGGACCTCGGAGTCGCCGGGGACGAGCGGGTGGCCACCCTGATGTGGAACAACGCCGAGCATGTCGAGGCCTACTTCGCGATTCCCTCGATGGGCGCGATCCTGCACACCCTGAATCTCCGCCTCCCGGCCGACCAGCTGGCCTTCATCGTGGGCCACGCGGCCGACCGGATCGTCATCGCCAACGGCTCGCTGCTCCCCCTGCTCGCCCCGCTGCTCCCGCACCTCAAGACGGTCGAGCACGTGGTGGTCTCAGGCCCCGGCGACCGCACGGCCCTCGAGGGCTCCCACGCGCGCGTGCACGAGTACGAGGACCTGATCGCCGGCAAGCCCACCACCTACGACTGGCCCGAGCTGGACGAGCGCCAGGCCGCCGCCATGTGCTACACCTCCGGGACCACGGGCGACCCCAAGGGCGTGGTCTACAGCCACCGTTCGATCTATCTGCACTCCATGCAGGTCAACATGGCCCAGTCGATGGGCCTGACCGACCAGGACACCTCGCTCGTGGTCGTCCCCCAGTTCCACGTCAACGCCTGGGGTCTGCCGCACGCCACCTTCATGACCGGCGTCAACATGCTGATGCCGGACCGCTTCCTGCAGCCCGCGCCCCTCGCCGAGATGATCGAGCGCGAGCGGCCGACCCACGCGGCCGCAGTCCCCACCATCTGGCAGGGTCTGCTGGGCGAGCTCACCGTCAAGCCCCGTGACGTCTCCTCCCTCACCCAGGTCACCATCGGCGGCTCGGCCTGTCCGCCCTCCCTGATGGAGGCCTTCGACAAGCTGGGCATGCGGGTCTGCCACGCCTGGGGCATGACGGAGACCTCCCCGCTCGGCACCGTCGCCCGCCCGCCGGCTCACGTGGTCGGCACGCCCGAGGAGTTCGCGTACCGCCTCACCCAGGGCCGCTTCCCGAGCGGCGTCGAGGCCCGCCTCACCGGCCCCGGCGGCGAGCGCCTCCCCTGGGACGGCGAGTCCGCGGGCGAGCTGGAGGTCCGCGGCCCCTGGATCGCCGGCGCCTACTACAACGGCCCCGACGCCGAACCCCTGCGCCCGGCGGACAAGTTCAGCGAGGACGGCTGGCTGAAGACCGGCGACGTCGGCAGCATCTCCGCCGACGGCTTCCTCACCCTCACCGACCGCGCCAAGGACGTCATCAAGTCCGGCGGCGAGTGGATCTCCTCGGTCGAGCTGGAGAACGCGCTGATGTCCCACCCGGACGTCACCGAGGCCGCCGTCGTCGCCGTCCCCGACGACAAGTGGGGCGAGCGGCCGTTGGCCACGGTCGTCCTCAAGGAGGGCTCCACCGCCGACTTCGCGTCTCTGCGCGCCTTCCTCGCGAGCGACGTCTGCAAGATCGCCAAGTGGCAGCTGCCGGAGCGCTGGTCGATCGTCGAGGCGGTCCCGAAGACGAGCGTCGGAAAGTTCGACAAGAAAGTGCTCCGCAAGCGGTACGCGCAAGGGGAGCTGGAGGTCACCCAGCTCTGAGGGAGCGAGGGGTACGGGATCCAGGACCCCGCAGCCGGACCAGGGCCCTGCTCCCCGTACAACAGCCGTCACCCGGCCGGCACGCGCGTGTACGACGACGGAGGCGTCCCTCACACCGAGGGCGCCCCCGTACCGGACGACTTGGAAGACCGTTGCTCTACAGCCGTCACCCACAGCCGTTCGCAACGACCGTCACCGCCGTACGGAAGTGGCGAGCCACCCCAACCCCAGCCACACTCCCGCCACGGCGCACACCCCGCCCCAGCCCCACCATCCGAAGGCCGACCCGGCGAGCGCGGACGCCGTCGCGCCGCCGGCGAAACCCGCCACGACATACGCCGTGTTGGCGGTGGCAGGGGTCGAGGTCGTCGTCAGGGCGACGGTCTGGTTGGCGACGTGGGAGGCGACCAGGGCCGCGTGGACGGCGATCGCCGCGACGAACAGGGCCCACATGACGTGCCCGCCGAGCCAGAACAGCGGCACGGACACGGCGGCGAGCAGATACGCCGACCGTACGACCTTGGTGGCGCCGAAGCGGTCCACGAACCCTCCCGCCAGGGGCGCCACGACGGCGGCCGCCAGCCCGAAGAGGCCGAAGAGCCCGGCGGTCGCGGTCGACAGGCCGTAGGACGGGCCGGTCAGCAGGAGGGCCAGGGAGGTCCACAGCGCGCTCCAGGCGCCGTACATCCCCGCCTGTCGTACGCACGCGCGCCACAGGTCGGGCGAGCGGCGGACGACGGACGGCAGGGCGGTGAGGCCCGAGAAGAGCGGGCCGGAGCGGTGGACGCGTTCGGCCGGCAGGGCGTAGGCCGTCGCGAGGCCGAGGACGGCCGTCAGGGCGGCCGCGCCCACGAAGACCACCCGCCAGCCGTAGGCCTGACCGATCAGGCCGCCGAGCACCCGGGCCGCGACAATGCCGGTGAACAGGCCCGCGATGACGGCCGCGACATGGCGGGCCCGGCGGTCCGCGGGGGCGCGCTGGGCGACCAGCGGGACCAGCAGCTGGGGGACGACGGTCGCCGCGGAGGCGATGAGGACGGCGGCCGCGAGAGCGGTGGTGCCGGTGGCGAGCGCGGCGGCGGTGAGGGCCGCGGTGGTGACGAGCGAGAGGGCGGCGACCAGGCGCCGTCGGTTCACCCTGTCGCCGAGCGGGGCGAAGACGAGCAGCCCGAACGCGTAGCCGAACTGCGCGACCGAGGCGACCCAGGCCACCGCGGAGGGTGTCGAGCCGTAGTCGCGGGCGATGAGGGGAAGCAGCGGGGCCGCGAGGTAGATGTTGGCGGCCGTGACGGCGGTGCAGACGGCGATGAGGACGAGGAGGAGCGAGCCCGCGCGCCGGGCGGGGGCCTGCGTGGGCCGTCCTTGGGTGACGGTTGCTGTCGGCATGACCGGGGGACTCCTTCGAGCCAGGTCTAACAACTAACTGGTTGGTTGGACCAGTCCAACAGTCTGGGTTGCCCGCCGATTCCCTGTCAACCAAATAGTTGGTTAGTTGCCCCGCCCCCTCTACCCTGGGCCCATGGCAGCAGCAAGGGACCCCGAGGCCACCCGGGCCAGGATCTTCGAGGCGGCGGTCGCCGAGTTCGCCCGCTACGGCGTCGCGGGCGCCCGCATCGACCGCATCGCGACCGAGGCCAAGGCCAACAAGCAGCTGATCTACGCCTACTTCGGCAACAAGGCGGAGCTGTTCACCAAGGTCCTGAAGAAGGTCATGCTCGACCTGGCCGTCGCCGCCCCCGTCGACCCGGACGACATCGAGGGCTGGATCGACCGCGTGATGGACTACCACGCCGCCCACCCCGAGGTGCTGCGTCTGCTCTTCTGGGAGGGAATGGAGTACGGCACCACCGAGCTGCCCGACGAGACCGAGCGCCAGGAGCACTACCGGCACAAGATCGACGCCCTCCAGGGCGCCCAGGACCGGGGCGTCGTCAGCGACGCGATCCCGGCCCGCGACCTGCTGTTCCTGCTCATCGCCCTCGCCAACTGGGCCGTGGTCGTCCCCCAGATGAGGCGGATCGTCGTGGGCGCCGAGGAGAGCGACCGTGAGCGGCTGCGGGCCTCGGTGCGGGAGGCGGCGCGGAGACTGATCACGAAGTAGGCAGTCGTGCGGTGGGTGTGCTCGCGGCACCGCAACGACCGCCCGGCCATGTCCTCAGGCCGTACGCGGGTCCCACGTGCCATACCGCGAGGGCGGCCGGGGCCGGTCGGCCGGGACGGCGGCCGGTCGGCTGAGACGGCGGCCGGTCGGCTGGGACGGCGGCCGGTCGGCTGGGACGGCGGCCGGTCGGCTGAGACGGCGGCCGGTCGGCTGAGACGGCGGCCGGTCGGCTGGGACGCGCGGAGCGGGACGGGACGGGATCCACGCGGGGTCGGTCGCGGCGGAACTCCCCACGACGGCCGAGATCGCGAAGCCCCGCGCCGAGCAGGCGCAACCGCCGCCCGCGGTGGCCGACGGCCACGCGACCGTCCCGTCCGATGGCGGCCGGAGCGCGACGGACCCCGGCCGTACCCGCACCGCGGTCACCTGCCGCCCGGTCACCGCGACCGGCCCGACGACCCGTCCTAGTTGGTACCGATACGCGCCAGCAGGTCCACGATCCGTGACTGCACCTCGGCGCTGGTCGACCGCTCGGCGAGGAACAGGACCGTCTCACCGGAGGCCAGCCGAGGCAGATCGGCCTGGTCCACGGCCGCGGTGTACACGACCAACGGAGTGCGATTCAGCTGCCCGTTCGCCCGCAGCCAGTCCACGATCCCGGACCGCCGCCGGTGCACCTGCATGAGGTCCATCACCACGAGGTTCGGCCTGAGCTGCCCCGCGAGCGTCACGGCATCCGTGTCACTCGCGGCCCGCGCCACCTGCATCCCCCGCCGCTCCAGCGTCGCGGTCAGCGCCAGCGCGATCTCCGCGTGCTCCTCGATCAGCAGCACGCGCGGCGGGTGCTGCTCGCTGTCCCGCGGCGCCAGCGCCTTCAGCAGTACGGCGGGATCGGCGCCGTACGCCGCCTCCCGCGAGGCCTGCCCGAGCCCGGCGGTCACCATGATCGGCACCTCGGATGCCACCGCCGCCTGCCGCAGCGACTGGAGCGCGGTCCGCGTGATGGGCCCGGTCAGCGGGTCCACGAACAGGGCGGCGGGGAAGGCCGCGATCTGCGCGTCGACCTCCTCGCGGGACTGCACGACGACCGGCCGGTACCCACGGTCGCTGAGCGCCTGCTGGGTCGTCACGTCCGGCGCCGGCCACACCAGCAGCCGCCGCGGGTTGTCCAGCGGCTCCGGGGGCAGTTCGTCGTCCATCGGCTGCGGCCGGGGGGTGTGCGGGATCTCGACGGCCCCGCCGGGACCGTCCAGCGGCTCGGGCCCCTCGGCGGCGTTCTCGTCGGGCGCCCCTATGGCGTACGACCGTCCGGCCGCCTCGGTGGCGTGCGCGAGCCGCGACTGTCCGGCCAGCGACGGCTGCGGTGTCTGCGCCGGTGCCGCTACGGCCTGCTCGGCCGCCGGATGCGGACGTGCTCCCGGCTCCGGGGCCGCGGGGGCAGCGGGGTCGGGTCGGGTGCCGAGTTTGCGCCGCCGCCCCGAACCACCGGGCTGCTGCGGCGGAGGCGTGGCCGTCCCCGGCTGCTGCACCTGGGCCGCCTGCCGGGTGAACGGCACCCCCTGACCGAGGGTGCGCACGCTGATCGCCCGGCCCTGGGTGGAGTTCGGGTCGACGGGTGCGGCCGCGGCTTCGGCGGGCAGCGGCTGCGCGACCCGGGCCTGCAGAGGCGTGCCGGGCGGCGGAGTGGACTGACCGGCTTCGGGGGCCTGCGCGGGCTGGGGTGCCGGCTGGTTCGGGGGTACGGCGGTGGCGGCGCCGTTCGCCGGTACGGGTGTGCCGGCTCCGGAGGCGTCGTGGCTGGTGGGCCACGGCTGGGGAGCGGGCGTGGCCTGCGACTGGTCGGGTGCCGGTGCCGGTGCCGGTGCCGGTGCCTGCGGCTGGGGCGTCTCGGCGGGGAGGGGCCGGCCGGGGGCGAGGCCGGGCTGGGCCGGGGCGGTGCCCTGTACGGGCATGCCCGGTGCGAGGCCGGCCTGGGCCGGGGACGCCTGAAGGGGCGAGGCCGGGGCGGGTGCGGTCTGCGGGACCAGGCCGACCTGTCCGGTCGCGTTCTGCACGGGGACACCCGGGAACTGGGCCGACGGCACCGCGCCGGGTTCGGCTGCTTGGACACCCTGTCCGGGCGCTTCGGCGGGCTGGGCCACGGCCCGGCGGCGGCGGCCCGTCGGCGCGTTGGTCGGGTGCGGCTGCGGCGGGGTGTGGTCGTCGGCCTGGTCATGCGGCACGGCGTCGTGCCGACCGTCGTCACCGTGACCGTCGGCGGGGACGGCGTGACCGGGGACTGGGGCGAGGCCGCTGGCCGGAACGGGGGCGGGGGCGGGGGCGGGAGCTGCCGTCGGAACCGGGGACGGGGCCTGGCCGAGGGGCTGCGCCTGACCCGGGACCTGTGCCTGCCCCGGTGCCTGGGTCTGGCCGGGTACCTGGATCTGGCCGGGTACCTGTACTTCACCCGGGAGTTGTGCCGAGCCCGGGGCCTGACCTTGGCCGGGGATCTGTGCCTGCCCCGGTGCCTGGATCTGGCCGGGTACCGGCATCTGGCCCGGGAGCTGCCCCAAGCCCTGGCCCGGGACCTGAGCCGGGTCGGCGACCTGAGCCGGGTCTGCGGCCTGGTTCGGCACCTGACCTTGGCTCGGGGCCTGTGCTTGACCAGGCGCCCGAATTTGTCCGGGTACCGGCATCTGGCCCGGGAGCTGCCCCAAGCCCTGGCCCGGGACCTGAGCCGGGTCTGCGACCTGGTTCGGCACCTGACCCTGGCTTTGGACGTGAGCTTGCCGCGGGACCTGAGCCTGGCCCGGAATCTGCGCCGACGCCGGCCCTGTCGTCTGTGCCTGTGCCTGTGCCTGTGCCTGCACCGGCGTCAGTCCCACCGCGGCCGCGTCGCCGGACGGTCGGTCCGCCTCGGCGGGCGGGAGCGCGAACACCGCACGGGGGGCCGCCTCCTGTGCGGCCGCGCGCTCCGACGCGGCGGCGAGGGCGCGCCGTCGGCGCCCGTCCTGCTGCGGTGCGCCCGTGCCGGACGAACCCTGCCCGGCGACCGGGAGCTCCCCCTGCGCCTGGCCCGCTTCGGCGGAGCCGCCCGCGGGCAACGCCGCCGGCAGCGCGTGCTGTTCGCCACCGTCGTTCAGGGCCCGACGCCCGGCCGGCACGGGCACGCCCTGCGGTGGCACGGTCCCGCCGAGACCGGTACCCGCGGCGGCGGACCCGGCGCCATGCTCGGCGGCCATCACCACGGCACCCTCGGACACACCGGCTTCGGCGGGCCGGGCACGGCGTCGACCCGTACCTCCGGAGCCTTCCCCGTCGTCGCCGGAGGCCTGTGCGGGTACGGACACCGGCTGTTCCCGCTCGGCCGCCGCCCGCCGCCTGCGCCGCCCGGTGGGCGCCACGGATTCGTCGGTCTCGGCCGGGAGGTCGGCGTCCAGGAAGGAGTCGGTGGAGGAGCGCCGGGCCCGCCGCCGCCCGCCGCCATCGGCAGGGGCGGCCTCCACGGGGGCGGTTTCCAGGGGGGCGGCCTCCAGCGCGGCCGGACCGGGAGCCGCGACGGCCCCCGCCCCACCGCCGATGGGCACTTCGAGGACGTACGCGCTGCCGCTCATGCCCGGCACCTCGTGCGTCTGCAACACACCGCCGTGGGCGCGCACGATCCCGCGCACGATCGGCTCGTGCACCGGGTCTCCCCCGGCGTACGGCCCGCGCACCTCGATCCGTACGCCCTCGCCGCGCTGCGCTGCCGCCACCACGACCGTGTTGTCCATGTAACCGCCCGCGGACACGGGAGAGTTCCCGGTCGCGTCGACCCCGGCCACGTCCGCGATGAGATGCGCGAGCGCGGTCGCGAGGCGCTGGGCGTCGACCTCGGCCTCGATGGGCGGCGCGTGCACGGCGAACTGGACGCGCCCCGGCCCGATGAGTTCGACCGCGCCGTCCACACCCGCGGCGACGACCGCGTCGAGCATGACGTTCGTACGGACGATGTCGTCGGTGCCGGCGTCGAGTCGCTGGTAGCCGAGGACGTTGTCGATGAGGTTGGTGATGCGGGAGTAGCCGGCCGAGAGGTGGTGCAGGACCTGGTTGGCCTCGGGCCACAGCTGGCCTGCGTCGTCGGCGGCGAGCGCGGACAGTTCGCGGCGCAGTTCGTCGAGGGGGCCCCGCAGGGAGCGGCCGAGCAGGGTGAGGAGCTGGTCGTGGCGCCCGGCGAGCGCCTCGTAGCGGTCCTTCTCGCGCTCCCCGAGCGCGGCGTACCGCTCCTCACCGGAGGCGATTTCCTCGTCGTGCTGCTCCTGGAGCTCTTCCAGTTCGGTGATGTGCTTCTGGCGCAGCGCGGTGAGTTCGGAGGCGTGCTCCTCCTCGATCCGTTCCAGCTCCGCCGCGTGGGCCTTCTCGGCGGCGGTCTTCTCGTCGGCGAGCGAGTCGTAGGGCCGCCGGTCGGTGAAGGTGAGCACGGCGCCGACGAGCTGGTCGCCGTCGCGCACCGGCGCAGTCGTCAGGTCCACCGGGACCTTCTCGTCCTTCTTCGACCACAGCACCTGTCCGCGCACCCGGTGCTTGCGCCCGGAGCGCAGGGTGTCGGCGAGGGGGGACTCCTCGTACGGGAAGGGGGTGCCGTCGGCGCGGGAGTGCAGGATGAGGTCGTGGAGCTCGCGGCCACCGAGGTCACTGGCCCGGTAACCCAGTATCTGGGCGGCGGCCGGGTTGACGAGCACGATCCGCCCGTCGGTGTCGGTCCCTACGACACCCTCCGAGGCGGCCCGCAGGATCATCTCGGTCTGCCGCTGCGACCGTGCCAGCTCGGCCTCGGTGTCCACGGTCCCGGTGAGGTCGCGTACGACGAGCATGAGCAGCTCGTCGCCGCTGTAGCCGTAACCGTCGTAGGCCTGCTGGCCGTTCTCCAGATTGGCGCTGGTGACCTCGACGGGGAACTCGGTGCCGTCGGTCCGCCGGGCGACCATCCGGGTCGGCTTGGTGCGCCCGCGCGGGTCCATGTGGTCGGGCCGCCGCATGGAGCCCGGGATGAGCCGTGAGTCGAAGTGCGGCAGCAGATCGAGCAGCCCGCGGCCGACCAGGGCGGTGCCCGGCGCCTCGAACGCCTCCAGCGCGATGGTGTTCGCGTTGACGACGGTCCCATTGGCGTTGACCAGCACCAACGCGTCGGGAAGCGCGTCGAGTATGGCTGCGAGGCGAGCAGCGCCTCGGGATGGCCTGCTGCTCACGAGACGCTTCCTCCCTGTTACCGCACTTTGCCGACCGTTCGGGCCATCTTGCCAAGGGGCCCGCGACGTGTCACGCGAGGGAGTCTAAGCGCAGCCGTTGTGCGGGGGGTGCTGGATGAGAGGGAGGTCGCACGACGAAGTGAAGTAGAACGTGTGACCGCCTGCCGGTGGCTGGGTGTCCATGCTGGGGAGGAGCGGCACGAACCGGTCCCATCGCGCGATGTCGCACCCGTCGCTCCGGTCGAACCAGGTGTCCACGGGGCGCCCGGCCCAGGTCCCCGTGACGTGGGCGGTGGCGGGACCGCCGTAGAGCATGGTGCAGAAGCTGCCCTCGGGGACGGGGGCGAAGGTGTCCTTGCCCCACCGTGTGTTGCGCTCCAGGACGGCGCAGGCGCCGGGCAGGTCGGGGTGGGTGCCGTGCGTGGGGTGACAGCCGACCTCGAAGGTCCCGTCGGCGCCGCTTCCCGCGTCCCGGACGGTGACGGTGAGATGGTCGCCGCCGTCGGTGTATGCCGACGCGGGGGTGGGGGCCAGAGCGGCGAGGAACAGGGGGAGGGGGCTCAAGCGTGCGAGCCGGCCGAGCCGGGTGACGTATGACATGCCCTGACTAACGCCGGACGGCGCCGTACGTTGCGCGAATGCACTTTGCCCTGTGCCCCGCCCGCCTAGTACCGTGGGAACCGATTGGTGGCACGACCTTCGACTGTGTCATCATCTGCACGCACCACTCGCGCTCGCGCGGGCGGCTGTGCTGGAGGCGTCGCCTAGTCCGGTCTATGGCGCCGCACTGCTAATGCGGTTTGGGACTTAAATCCCATCGAGGGTTCAAATCCCTCCGCCTCCGCGCAAGATCACCGAAGCCCCGGTCCGAGCGACCGGGGCTTCGTCGTTGTCCCCCTGCTCTGAGGGGTGTTTTGGCAGGTCACAAGGGCTACGGCAAACGGATTTCACATGCGAGCGGCAGTCATGTAATGTTCTTCCTGTCGCCGCGAGCGGCCCGGAAGGGCAAGGAACGGCGAGAAAACAGAACAAGCACTCGTAGCTTAACGGATAGAGCATCTGACTACGGATCAGAAGGTTGCAGGTTCGAATCCTGCCGAGTGCACAGCAGTTCAAAGCCCCCTCGGGATCATCCCGGAGGGGGCTTTGTCGTGGCGTACGGTCGGCCCCCGTCCTGCTGCTGCCATGTACACCCCCGGCGCCCGGTCGGACGACCCTGGGAGCGGTGCTCGGGGTGGGGGCGACGCCGGCCGGTGAGCACTTGCGGTGGCGGCGGAGGGTCAGGGACAACAGGCTGCATGACCGCCGGACCATGTACGCGGATTGTCTGGTGACCCTTCGTCGAGCGCACGAGGCCACGCGGTTGGCCGCTGACGAGGACTACCCGGGCTCACAGGCGAGGGCAGCCAAGATCCGGCAGGCGTTCCAGGCGTTCCAGGCGTCGGGGTGCGACGAGGCGCGGGAACGGCTTGTGTGACGGCGTCCACCGACGTGTCGGAAGCCGCTTCGTACCACTCCTTGCGTCGGGTCCGGGAAACTCTCGCGTCCGGATGCACGGTGACTTCAGATGAGTACCACGCCGCCAGGCAGGCTCACGGAGACGCGACCCGGGCGCGCGTGCGGTCTTCAGGCAGGGCCTGGCGACACTGGAGCTCTGACCGGTTCTGTACAGCTACAGCAACCGCGCTGCCGGTAACGCCCTCGTCAGTCGAGCTCTCCGGCCGGAGTTCCCCGCCCCCGCCGCGCACCCCGGACGTACGAGAGGCCCCGGAGTGGGATCTCCGGGGCCTCTTGCGGCAGGGGGATGGCGTGGCAGCGAGGTCATGCGGCGGTCGTGGCCAGGCCGTGGAAGGCCTGGATGGTGCGGGGGTGGGCGAGCTCGTCGAGCAGGTGGCGCCAGTCGGGGTCGGCCGCGGCGGGGTGGGCCAGGTCCCAGGCGGTGAGGAGTGGGGTCAGTTCGCTCTCGGGGGAGATCTCGATCGACGGGGAGGACAGCAGCGGGGTCATGGGAGTTCCTTCCGTAGAGGGCGTAGCACGTGAACTCGGGGGCCGGGCCCGGCCGTCCGGGATCCGATGGCTTCTACGATGCCGCCGATTCCGGTACGGCGACATGGAGCCCACCGCCCAGTCCAAGGTGGGGGAAGCTTTACCCCCAAGGGTGTTGGCAGCCCCCAACACAGCGTTGTCGTACCCCTCTGCCATCGTGACCGCCATGGGCGAACTAGTGGAGCGCGTGGACGAGGACGACCGGGTCATCGGGGTGGTGGACCGGGCGGAGGCCATCGAGAAGGGGTGGCTGCACCGGATCGCTACCACGGTCTGCCGTGATCCGGACGGACGGTTTCTGGTGCATCGGCGGCCGGAGAACGATTCCCGCTTCCCGGGGCAGTACAACTGGCTGGTGGGCGGGGCGTCGGAGGTCGGGGAGTCGTACGAGGAGGCGGCGGCCCGCGAACTCGCCGAGGAGCTGGGGGTGTTCGGGACCCCTCGCTTCCTCTTCAAGTTCCTGTGCCGCGGCGAGATCAGCCCCTACTGGCTCGGGGTGCACGAAGTCGTCGTGACCGGAGCGCTCGTACCCGATCCGGCGGAGATCGCGTGGCACGGCTGGTTCAGCGAGGGGGAGTTGCTGGAGGCGGCCGGGTGGAGGACGTTCGTGTCCGACGGGGCGGAGGCCCTACGGCGTCACCTGGCGGCCTGAACGCCGAGAGCGTCGGCAGCGACTCCCGCCGACGGGGCGGCCGCCGCGGGTCGAGCTTGAAGACGGACCCAGGCAGGTACCCCGCCGGCCCGTCGTCGAGGTGGCTCACGAACTCCCTCGAGACCGCCGCCCGGATCGTCGTCGTAGGAGATCTGGCGCAGGGCGTCCAGCGGCCCGGCATCGTCGAGTCGGTGGCGGCGCCGTAGAAGGGGCCGGGCGTTGCGCCAGTACCCGCGCACGGCAGCCCCCTTCGGGGCGGGCGAACCGTGTTGACCGTACGTCAGCAGGTGGCGCCGACGGCGGCCTGGGTGAGGACGGGGCGGGGCAGGGGGAGCACGGGGCGCGGGGGACGCGGGGTCTTGCGGCCGCTCGCGAAGACGAACAGGCGCAGGACCAGGAAGCGGCCGATGCCGGCCAGACCGGACGCGGTGAGGTAGACGGCCTGTTCCGTGAGCATGCCGGGCGCCGACTGGATGACGTGGAGGAGGAACATCGCGGCGCAGGTGACGGCGTACGCGGCCGCCGCGGAGCCGGAGGACTGGAGGTGCCGGCGCCAGCCCGGGCGGCGGCCGGTGCCGAAGGTGAACAGGGCGTGGAGCTCGGTACACAGGAGCGTGGAGACCACGGTGATCACCGCGTTCGCGACCGCCCACGGCATCGTCATCGCCGCCAGCGGTACGGCGAAGCTGGAGAGGACGCCGATCCCGCCGCCGCAGACGACGAAGCGGACGAAGGAGGCGAGGGGGCCGGGGCCGGCCGGGGAGGACAGGGAGGGCGAGGACGGGGACTGGGTCCTGTCGGCCGTCTGCGGCTCCATGGTGTTTCCTCCGGCTCGGCGCGGGCTTCTCGATCCGCCTGATCCGGGGTGGATCGGCTGAGATCAACGATGCCGTCGCGGGCTCGCCGGAACGATGGAGTGCCCTCCCGAATGGGAGGTGGGGCTAGCTCCACCCCCGGGGTGGGGCGGTCCCGCTACTCGCCGTCCGCGTCCTTCGCCCGCAACTCCTCGATATAGGCGAGCGCGAGGTTCGTCGAACGGCTGAACCAGTCGTGGAGTACGGCGATCTCGTCGGCGGAGTAGCCCGCGAAGACGGCGTCGAGGCGGTCGTAGTACGGCTGGTAGAGGGCGACGACCTTGGCCACGGCGTCGGGCAGTGCGGCGACCCGGACGCGGCGGCGGTCGGTGGGGTCGGGGACGCGGGTGACGTAGCCGCCGCGTTCGAGGCGGTTGAGGATGCCGGTGACCGCGCCGGTCGTGACATGGGCGTGCTCGGCGAGGTCGCCCGCGGTGAGGAGGTTCTCGCCGGCCTTCAGGACGCAGGCGAAGGACAGCAGGTCGGTCACGTTCAGACCCAGCCGTTGGGCCATCTCCTGCTGGCCGAGGTGAGCGGTGGCGATGAAGAGGTCCATCGCCTCCCGTGTCTGGGCCGGAGTGGCGGTGGGGCGGGGCTCGGCGGACATCGGGTTCCTGATTCTCTGAGGCGTTCGCTGGGCGTTCTGGATTTCCCTTAGCGCGTGAGAGGTTTCTGCGCTAAATTTCTTAGGAAGTGAGGGATCGGTCGAGGGGGATCTGTGGGTGCACATCAGTATGACGAGGGGCACACGGTCGCGGGCTGGACCGGATGCGGCATCGCTACCGCCGGGACTGCCGTGCTGGGGGCGGGGGTGTGCACGGTGTCCGGTGTGTGGATAGCCGGTGGTCTCGCGATCACCGCGGTGGGCGCCCTCGTCACCTGGGCCCTGCACCTGGCCGGCTGGGGCAAGCCGCCGGGGCGCCGGCCGCGCGAGCAGTGGGGGATGCGGGTGCGGGACACGAGCGCGCGGCAGGGGCATGCCGCCTGCGTCGGGTGCCGGATGGCGGGGCGGGGAGGCTCGCGGACCCGGGTGGTCGAACCCGGGGCGGGGGCGACGGCAGAACCAGTCCCCGTGGAGTCGGTGGGCTGAACTCCCCGGAGTCCGCACGTCGCGGCTCCTGCGGACGGGTCTCGGTCTCCTGCGGGCCGGTCTCTGGCTCCCGTGAACCGGAGACCGGTGCCCGGCTCTCGCGGGCTGGTCTCTGGAGTTCGCGCGTCGAGGTTCCTGTGGATGGGTCTCGGGCTCCTTCGGACCAGTCTCCGAAGCCCTCGCCTCGCGGGACCTGCGGTGGGGCCTCCGCTGCGGCGGACCGATCTCCGGGTGCCGCGGCCCCGCCTTCGGTTCCCGTGAACCGGAGACCGGTGGCCGGCTCTCGCGGGCCGGTGTCTGGAGTTCGCGCGTCGAGGTTCCTGTGGATGGGTCTCGGGCTCCTTCGGACCAGTCTCCGAAGCCCTCGCCTCGCGGGACCTGCGGTGGGGCCTCCGCTGCGGCGGACCGATCTCCGGGTGCCGCGGCCCCGCCTTCGGTGCCCGTGAACCGGAGAGCGGTGCCCGGCTCTCGCGGGCCGGTCTCCGTAGCCCTCGCGTCGCGTCTCCGAAGCCCTCGCGTGACGGTTCCCGTGGACGGGTCTGCGCTCCTGCGGACCCGTCTCCGGCCCCCGCTCGCCCGTCTCCGGATCCGCGCGCGATCCCCGTTGTCAGTGGCGCCCCCTACCCTCGGGAGGGATGGCACAGGTATGGAAGTGCTCGGGGCTGCGGTGGTCGGCGGGTGGGCCCGTGCTGCGGTGGGTCGGCGGTCGGAGCAGCGCGCTGACCTGGGGGAAGCGGGTGGCCTTCGGGGTCACCGAGGGGGGTGTGCGGACATGTGTGGGAGCGCGGGGGCATGCGTGTCCGGCGTGTGCCGCGGTGTCGGGGCGGGGTACGGGGGCGCGGTGCGAGGAGTGTGCGCGGCTGGACCGGGCGCACTCCGTGGCCGCAGACACCCTCGCGGACGACCCCCGTCCGTACCGGGTGTACCTGGCGTGGTTCGGGCCCGGCATGGTCAAGGTCGGCATCACGGCGCACGAGCGCGGGAGCGCGCGCCTGTGGGAACAGGGCGCCGTCTGCTTCAGCTGGCTGGGCACCGGTCCGCTCATGGCCGCCCGGCGCACCGAGGAACTGCTGCGGGCGGCCCTCTCGGTGCCGGATCGCATTCCGTACGGCGACAAGCGGGCCGTCCGGTCCGCCCTGCCGGCGTCGGCCGCCGAGCGGGCCGCCGAGATCGCCGAACTGCACGCGCGGGCGGTGACACTGGGCGGCTGGCCCGAGTCCCTGGAGCGCGCGCCCTACGAACCGGTCGACCATGTCGAGGTCTTCGGCCTCACCGGCCTGCCCACCGCCGTCGGTGAGGTGAGCGAGCTCGTCGCGGGCGGGTCGGTGGGCGGCCGGCTCATCGCGGCGGCCGGCCCGGACCTGCACCTGGAGACGGAGGGCGGGGGAGTCGTCGTACTGGACACACGGCTGATGACGGGGTGGGATCTGGTTCCGGCCGACGGGGCGGAGATCACCGTGCCGATGAGAGAGTTCAAGGAGACGCCGGGGGTTCAGGACGGGTTGTTCTGATGAGGGGGAGGGCCGGAGATGGACGTCACCGTGCAGTGGATACGCACGTCGTGGACGAAGCAGTCCCGTGGCGGCGAGGCCGCGACAAGGAGGAACGCGGCTCCGGTCGGCTTCGTTCTGCCGCCGTCCGCGGTGGGGCGCGACGGGGAGCCGTTCGTCCACGCGGTCCGGATGGACGAGCAGGACGGCTTCGTGCCGCACGACCACCAGGGCGACAACCTCAGAGGTGTCGACGTCCAACTCCGCGAGGCCGACGGGCGGTTGCGGGTCCTGCCCCGGGTGAGACCGATGTTCGGGGTGCCGCCCCGGCCGCGGCGGCGTCCGGGCGTGCGGCTCGAGCCCGGACAGTGGGTGCGGTGGCGGCTCAACTACCGCTTCAGCAGTGCCGTCGGGCTGCGGGACTGGTCGTACTGGCTGGACACCTTCAACATCGCCTACGGCCCGGTCGGCGCCGAGGTGTTCCTCGGGGCGCCGACGGTTCATGTGGACGAGCAGGGGCCGGTCCGTTGACGCCCTCACCTGCGTGAACGCAGGTGATTCCGGTCAGCTCCTCCCCCAGTTCTCGGCTTCGCTCGAACCGGGGGGACTCCCATCGCGGTGCTCCCTTGGGTTCCTGCTTCACGGGCCCCCTGCCACCCGGAGGTGGTCTTACAGGGCCTCCACAGGCCTGACTTCCCGCCCGTCCGGCGGTAGGTCCGCCCACTACGTGGTCGGACAAGGCGACTTCAGCAGTGGCGCTGCGCCCCTACGGGGCGCCGGGGCGAGGATGCCCTACACCTCCACCTGAAGGGAGCACTGGGCAGGTGTGCGGTGGTGGTCGGAGTCTCGGGCGGGTGCCTCGTCCGCTCCGTCGAACAAGGGATTCCCCAGGGGTTCCCTGAGAGCCTCCTGTGCGTTTCTCAGGGAAATCACAGATGGCGGAAAGGATGCTCTCAGGGGGCCCCGACATGGTGTTCGCCATGACCACGACCTCGCCCCAGGGGCGCACCGAACTGCTGAGGCCGGACGGGAGCCCCGTCCGAGTGCTTGTGGTGGACGACGAGCTGTCGATCACCGAACTGCTGTCCATGGCCCTTCGCTATGAGGGATGGCAGATCCGGAGTGCCGGAGACGGCCACGGGGCCGTCCAGACCGCGCGGGAGTTCCGGCCCGACGCCGTCGTCCTGGACATGATGCTGCCGGACATGGACGGCCTCGCCGTCCTCGGCCGGCTGCGCCGTGACCTGCCGGACGTGCCCGTGCTGTTCCTGACCGCGAAGGACGCCGTCGAGGACCGCATCGCCGGGCTCACCGCCGGTGGCGACGACTACGTCACCAAGCCGTTCAGCCTCGAAGAGGTCGTGGCCAGGCTGCGCGGCCTCATCCGCCGCTCCGGTGCCGCCGACCGCCGCAGCGACTCCGTGCTGGTCGTCGGTGACCTCACCCTCGACGAGGACAGCCACGAGGTCTCGCGCGCCGGAGAGAACATCCACCTCACCGCGACCGAGTTCGAACTGCTGCGCTTCCTCATGCGCAACCCCCGGCGGGTGCTCAGCAAGGCGCAGATCCTCGACCGTGTGTGGTCGTACGACTTCGGCGGCCAGGCCAACGTCGTCGAGCTCTACATCTCCTACCTGCGCCGGAAGATCGACGCGGGACGTGAGCCGATGATCCACACCCGGCGCGGAGCCGGCTACCTGATCAAGCCCGCCGCCTCATGAGCGGGCGACGACGGCCGCGGGCGCAGAAGCGAGCAGGGCGAGCAGGCAAGCCGCGCACGCTGCGGACGCGGCTCGTCGTCGCGTCGGTGGTGCTGATCGCCGTGGTCTGCTCGGTGATCGGCACCGTGACGACACTGGCGTTGCGGTCCCATCTGTACGACCAGCTGAGCGGCAAGCTGAACGAGGCCTCGTCACGGGCGGCGCCGCGCGACTTCCCGCCCGGGAAGTTCGCGAACGGCGACAACGGCAATGGTGACGACAAGAACGGCCAGCGCGGCGCGCAGGCCGACCAGCAGAACACCCCCGCCAAGTTCGTCACCGGCCCGGGGCCGGACGGCACGATCGCGGCCAAGGTGGAGAAGGGCAAGATCACCGACGCCAAGCGCGGGGTGAAGTCCGACTCCGACCAGAACTTCACGATGAGCGCCGAGAACCTCACGGCCGCCCAGATCAAGGTGCTGAACGCGGTCCCCAAGGACAACAAGCAGCACAAGGTCGAGCTGCCGGGCATCGGTGACTACCTCGTCCGGTACTCCAGCAACGACACCTCCGCCTACTACGTCGCCCTCCCCACCACGGACGTAGACGCCACCATCGACACCCTGATCCTCGTGGAGATCAGCGTCACCGCCGCCGGTCTCGGCGCCGCCGTCATCGCCGGTTACGTCCTGGTCGGGCTCGCCACCCGCCCCCTCCGCAAGGTCGCCAACACCGCCACCCGGGTCTCCGAACTGCCACTCCACACCGGTGAGGTCAATCTGAGCGAGCGGGTGCCCGAGTCGGAGTGCGACCCGCACACCGAGGTCGGGCAGGTC
Organism: Streptomyces canus; assembly: GCF_030816965.1. NCBI lineage: Bacteria > Bacillati > Actinomycetota > Actinomycetes > Kitasatosporales > Streptomycetaceae > Streptomyces > Streptomyces canus. The sequence continues at coordinate 4,991,347 of NZ_JAUSYQ010000002.1, read as the reverse complement.
GGCGCCGCGCTGAACCGGATGCTGAACCACGTCCACGGCGCCCTGCACGCCCGCCAGCAGAGCGAGATGCGGGTACGCCAGTTCGTGGCCGACGCCAGCCACGAGCTGCGGACCCCGCTCGCCTCCATCCGCGGGTACGCCGAACTCACCAGACGCGGCAGGGAGGAGGTCGGCCCCGACACCCGGCACGCCCTGGGCCGTATCGAGTCCGAGGCGGGCCGGATGACGCTGCTCGTGGAGGACCTGCTGCTGCTCGCGCGCCTGGACGCCGGGCGGCCGCTTCAGTTCGAGCAGACCGACCTCATCCCGCTCGTCGTGGACACCATCAGTGACGCCCGAGCGGCCGGCATGGACCACAACTGGCGCCTGGACCTGCCCGACGAACCCGCCCTCGTCTCCGGTGACGCGGCCCGTCTCCAGCAGGTGCTCATCAACCTGCTCGGCAACGCCCGCAAACACACCCCGGAGGGCACGACCGTCACGGCGCGGATCCAGCGGCGCGGCCCCTGGATGTGCGTGGACGTCGAGGACAACGGTCAGGGCATTCCGTCCGACCTGCTCCCGCACGTCTTCGAACGGTTCGCGCGCGGTGACTCCTCGCGCTCGCGTGCCTCCGGCTCGACGGGTCTCGGCCTCGCCATCGTGCAGGCCGTCGCGACCGCGCACGGCGGCGCCGTGACCGTCGACAGCGTTCCCGGGCGCACCGTGTTCACCGTGCACCTGCCCGCTGTCGGTCCCGTGACCCCGCATCCGGCGCCCGAAACCAACTGGCAATCGCACTCACAGGCACAGCACAGCGCCGCCATATGGGTGCAACAGGGGGCTTGACCAGAGTCGTTCACATGCGAACCGACTCTTCTCCCGGCACCCTGCCGGCGCGGGAGCACCTCCCGGCCGGCGACGCCGGTACGCCTGTCCTGGACGTAGTGATCCCCGTCTACAACGAGGAGAAGGACCTCCAGCCGTGTGTGCTGAGACTGCACGAGCACCTCAAGCGCACGTTTCCGTACGCGTTCCGCATCACCATCGCGGACAACGCGTCGACGGACACCACTCCCCTGGTGTCGCAGCGGCTGGAGGCGGAGATCCCGGAGGTCAAGGCCTTCCGGCTGGAGCAGAAGGGCCGCGGCCGGGCCCTTCGGACCGTCTGGTCCGCCTCGGACGCCCCGATCCTGGCCTACATGGACGTGGACCTGTCCACCGACCTCAACGCCCTGCTGCCGCTGGTGGCCCCGCTGATCTCGGGCCACTCCGACCTGGCGATCGGCTCCCGGCTCGCCCGCAGCTCCCGGGTCGTGCGCGGCCCCAAGCGCGAGTTCATCAGCCGCGCCTACAACCTCATCCTGCGCGGCTCCCTCCAGGCCCGTTTCTCCGACGCGCAGTGCGGCTTCAAGGCCATCCGGCGGGACGTGGCGCAGGTCCTGCTGCCGCTCGTCGAGGACACCGGCTGGTTCTTCGACACCGAGATGCTGGTCATCGCCGAGCGCGCGGGCCTTCGTATCCACGAAGTGCCTGTCGACTGGGTCGACGACCCCGACTCCACCGTCCACATCGTGAAGACGGCGACCGAGGACCTCAAGGGGGTGTGGCGGGTGGGCAAGGCCCTGGCGAGCGGATCGCTGCCGCTGGACCGCATCGCCCGGCCGTTCGGCGACGACCCGCGCGACCGCGAGATCCAGGACGTGCCCAAGGGGCTGGCCCGCCAGCTCGTCGGGTTCTGTGTCGTCGGCGGTCTGTCGACCCTTTTCTACCTGGTGCTCTACAGTGCCTTCCGCCAGTTCGGCGGCTCCCAGATCGCCAACGCGCTGGCCCTGCTGGTCTCCGCGGTCGCCAACACCGCCGCCAACCGGCGCCTGACCTTCGGGGTGCGCGGGCGGGGCGGCGCCGTCCGGCACCAGGCGCAGGGCCTGGTCGTCTTCGGTATCGGCCTCGCGCTGACCAGCGGCTCGCTCGCCGCGCTCAACGCGGCCAGCAGCGACCCCGCGCACTCCACCGAGCTGGCGGTGCTGATCGCCGCCAACCTCGCGGCGACCGTGCTGCGCTTCCTGCTCTTCCGGGCCTGGGTCTTCCCCGACCGCGACGACGACCAGCCCCGCTCCACGGTGGTGGCCGGCCACACCCCGTCCTCGCCGACCTACGCCACCCAGCAGCCGTACGCGCCGCTGCCCCAGCGCCTCACCCCGCACCACCAGTACGCCACGGCGCCGCAGTCGCCGTACGAGACAACCGAGTTCCGCGCCGGTGAAGCCGCGGAGCAGCGCTCCTGGAGGGACGCCACCGTGCAGTTGCAGCCGGTGCGCCCGACCGACACCGACCCGAGGAACTCCTGATGACCACGCAGACCGACCATCCGACCCAGCAGGGTTCCGGGTGGGGTCCGGCGGCGACGGCCCCCGAGGCGCCGGTCGCTCCCCCGGCCCCCGAGTCCGGCGAACCCCAACAGCCCCTCGCGCACAGACTGTGGCGCGGCCGCCCGGAGGACCCGCGCTGGGCACGCCCGGCCTTCTGGGGCCTGCTGCTCGCCACCGCGGCGCTCTACTTCTCCAACCTGAGCGCCTCCGGCTACGCCAACTCCTTCTACTCGGCGGCCGTCCAGGCCGGCACCAAGAGCTGGAAGGCGATGTTCTTCGGCTCGCTGGACGCGGGCAACGCCATCACCGTCGACAAGCCCTCGGCCTTCCTGTGGCCGATGGAGATCGCGGCCAGGATCTTCGGCCTGAACGCGTGGACGATCCTCGGCCCCGAGGTCCTCATGGGCGTCGGCACGGTCGCCGTCGTCTACGCGTCCGTGCGCCGCCGGTTCAGCCCCGGGGCCGGTCTGATCGCGGGCGCCGTGCTCGCGCTCACCCCCGTCGCGGCGCTGATGTTCCGGTTCAACAACCCGGACGCCATGCTGGCCCTGCTGATGGCGCTGGCCTGCTACTTCGTCGTCCGGGCCATCGAGGACGGCAAGACGAAGTGGCTGGTGTGGGCGGGTGTCGCGATCGGCTTCGCGTTCCTCGCGAAGACCCTCCAGGCCTTCCTGATCCTGCCGTCGCTGGCGATCGTGTACGCGGTCTGCGCGCCGGTGTCCCTGAAGAAGCGCTTTGGCCAACTGGCCGCCGCTACCGGTGCCCTGATCGTCTCCGGCGGCTGGTGGGTCGCGATCGTCGAACTGTGGCCCGCCTCCTCCCGCCCCTACATCGGCGGCTCGCAGAACAACTCCTTCCTCGAGCTGACCTTCGGCTACAACGGCCTCGGCCGTCTGAACGGCGAGGAGACGGGCAGTGTCGGCGGCGGTGGCGGCGCCGGCGGCACCGGCCAGTGGGGCGAGACCGGCTGGAACCGGATGTTCAACTCCGAGATCGGCGGCCAGATCTCGTGGCTGCTGCCGGCCGCGCTGATCCTGCTGGTCGCGGGCCTGGTGGCGACGCGCAAGGTTCAGCGGACGTCGGTGACCCGCGGTTCGTTCCTCGTCTGGGGCGGCTCGCTGCTGATCACCCTGGTGGTCTTCAGCTACATGGCGGGCATCTTCCACCAGTACTACACGATCGCCCTGGCCCCCTACATCGCCGCCGTGGTCGGCATGGGCACCGGGATCCTGTGGGAGAAGCGCGCCGAGATGTGGGCCTCGCTCACCCTCGCGGCCTCCGTCGTGGCGGCCTCGGCCTGGGGGTACGTCCTCCTCAACCGCACCCCCGACTACCTGCCCTGGCTGAAGTGGCTGGTCCTGACCGGCGGCCTGGTCGCCGCGCTCGGCCTGATCTTCGTGGCCAGGCTCGGCCGGCAGCTGGCGCTCGGTGCCGCGGCCCTGGGCATCGTGGCCGCGCTGGCCGGTCCGACGGCGTACACGCTGAGCACGGTGAACTCCGCGCACACCGGGTCCATCCCGACGGCCGGTCCCGCGGGCGCGAGCATGATGGGCGGCGGTCCCGGTGGCGGCGGCCGCGGCGGCTTCGGCGGCGGCACCGGCGGCCCGGGCGGCCAGACCCAGAACGGCAACGGCACCACCCAGGGCCAGGGTCAGCAGGGCCAGGGCTTCCCGGGCGGCGGCACGGGCGGTACCGGCGGCTTCGGCGGCGGGATGCCCGGCCAGAACGGCAACACCCAGGGCAACGGCAACACCCGGAACCAGCAGGGCGGCATGCCCGGCGGCACCACGGGTGACGGCGGCATGGGCGGTGGCGGCGGTGTCGGCGGCCTGCTCAACGGCGCGACCGTCTCCGCCGAGGCCAAGAAGCTGCTGAAGGCCGACGCGGACGACTACACCTGGGCGGCGGCCGCGATCGGCGCCCAGAACGCCGCGAGCTACCAGCTCGCCACCGACGAGTCCGTCATGGCGATCGGCGGCTTCAACGGCACCGACCCGTCCCCGACGCTGGCCCAGTTCAAGGAATACGTGGCGGACGGAAAGGTCCACTACTTCATCTCCAGCGGCTCCGGCGGCGGCATGGGCGGCAGCAGCAGCGGTACGTCCTCGCAGATCACCTCGTGGGTCGAGGCCACCTTCAAGAAGGTGACGGTCGGTTCGGCCACCTTCTACGACCTCACCCAGAAGGCGAGCGGCTGACGTAGGACCGGATCAGGGCGGAGGGGCGGCGACCGCGCGGGTCGCCGCCCCTCCGCCCTGTCCGTGGCGGAAAGTTTGTTGTACAGCGTATGGGAACCGTTCTACGGTGTACGGCATGTCAGCTCCCGCTCCCGTCACCGTCTCCCAGGGCCACCCCCAGCGCTGGCTGATACTCGGCGTCATCTGTCTCGCGCAGCTGACCGTGCTGCTCGACAACACCGTCCTGAACGTCGCGATCCCCTCGCTCACCCGGGAACTGGGCGCGGCCACCTCCGACATCCAGTGGATGATCAACGCGTACTCGCTGGTGCAGTCCGGTCTGCTGCTCACCGCGGGCAGCGCAGCCGACCGCTACGGCCGCAAGAAGCTGCTGATGGCGGGCCTGGCCCTGTTCGGCCTCGGCTCCCTGGTGGCCGGTCTCGCCACCACCAGCGAACAGCTGATCGCGGCCCGCGCCGGCATGGGCGTCGGCGGTGCGCTCCTCATCACCACCACGCTCGCCGTCGTGGTCCAGATCTTCGACGACAGCGAACGCGTGAAGGCGATCGGCCTCTGGTCGACGGTCAACTCGCTCGGCTTCGCCGTAGGACCGCTGCTCGGCGGCGTGATGCTCGACCACTTCTGGTGGGGCGCGATCTTCCTCGTCAACATCCCGGTCGCGGCCATCGGCCTGGTGGCCGTCCTGGCCCTGGTACCCGAGTCCAAGAACCCGCAGGGCGACCGCCCCGACCTGCTCGGCGCACTGCTCTCCACGATCGGCATGACGAGCCTCGTCTACGCGATCATCTCTGGCCCGGACCACGGCTGGACCTCCGCCACCACCCTCACCTCCGCCGCGGTCGGAGCCGTGGTGATGACCGGGTTCGCCGTATGGGAACTGCGCGCCCCGTACCCCATGCTGGACCTGCACTTCTTCCGCAACCAGCGGTTCACCGGGGCCGTCGCGGGCGCGATCCTCGTCGCCTTCGGCATGGCGGGCTCGCTCTTCCTGCTCACGCAGCACCTGCAGTTCGTCCTCGGATACGACCCGCTGGAGGCCGGACTGCGGACGGCGCCGTTCGCCCTCACCATCGTCGCCCTCAACCTCACCGGGATCAGCGCGAAGCTCCTGCCGAGGGCCGGCACACCGCTCACCATCGCCCTCGGGATGACCTGTCTGGCCGTGGGCCTCGCGGCGATCGCCGTGCTCGGCCGTCACGGGTACGGCGGCATGCTGGCCGGCCTGATCGTCATGGGCGCCGGGGTCGCCTTCGCGATGCCGGCCATGGCCAACGCCGTCATGAGCGCGATACCTCCGGAGAAGGCGGGGGTGGGGGCCGGTATCAACGGAACGCTCGCCGAGTTCGGGCAGGGGCTGGGGGTCGCGGTGCTGGGCGCCGTGCTGAACTCCCGCTTCGCGGCGCTGGTCTCGGTGGCGGCGGCGTCCTTGCCGGCGGCGCTGGCGCATGCGGGCTCGGCACAGGAGCGGGCGCGGATCACCGAGGCGTTCGCCTCCGGCCTGGAGAGCAGTCAGTTGGTGGGGGCGGGCGCTGTGTTGCTGGGCGGAGTGGTCGCCGCGGTGTTGTTGCGGCGGGCTGAGCGGGCAGAGGGAGCCCAGGAGCTCGGAGCTTCGGGCCGTCGGCGGGTGTGAGTCCGTCGTGGCTGGTCGCGCCCACGCGGCGGAGCCGTCCATTGATACGGCTCGCGCCCCGGTAAGGCCTAGCATCTTTTGCAAGTGGACGGATGTACTCGAAAGGTGCGCCATGCCTAACGCAGGCCAGAAGGCCTCGAGTCGGACCAGTGTGTGGCTGGAGGGCAAGGTGCGCCGGAGCGGGCGTGGCGGGGGGCAGCCGTCCGGACTGGACCGGGACCGGATCACCGAGGTGACGGTCCGTCTCCTGGACGCCGAAGGACTGGCCAAGTTCTCCATGCGGCGGCTGGCCGCCGAGCTGAACGTGACCGCGATGTCTGTCTACTGGTACGTCGACACCAAGGACGACCTCCTCGAACTCGCCCTGGACGCGGCCTTCGGCGAACTGCAACTGCCGGACCCGGAGGCCGACGAGGACTGGCGGGACCAACTGAGCACGGTGGCCAAGGAGTACCGGAGCCTGCTGGTCCGGCACCCCTGGGTCTCACCGCTGGCCGGCACCTTCCTCAACATCGGCCCCAACTCCCTGGCGCTCTCCCGGATCGTGCACCGGGTCATCCGCAAGACCGGTCTGCCCGCACACGGCATCACGGGCGCGATCTCCGCCGTCTTCCAGTTCGTCTACGGCTTCGGCACCATCGAGGGCCACTTCATCGCCCGCTCCGCCCAGGCCGGCATGACCCAGGAGGCCTACTTCCGCCACGCCATGACCACGGCCACCCGGGCTCCCGGCGCCGCGGAGATCCTCAAGGAGAACGAGGAGATCATGACGGCGAGGGGAGGCGACACGGTGGAGGAGATGAGGGACAGGGACTTCACGTTCGCCCTGAACCTGTTGATCAAGGGAATCGAGGCGATGGTCGGGCCCGCTTAGGTGCGCCGGCGCAGGGCCCCTCAGGCGTCCGGCGAAGCCAACCGCTCAGGAAACCCGCCCGTCGCCACAGGGCCCCACCGCACCGGGGTCACCCGAATGATCGACTTGCCCTGCTTCACCATCGCCGCCCGGTACTCGTCCCAGTCGGGATGCTCTCCGGCGATGTTCCGGTAGTACTCCACCAACGGCTCCACGGACTCCGGCGAGTCGACGACCTCCGCGGTCCCGTCGACCTGCACCCACGGTCCGTTCCAGTCGTCGCTCAGCACGATCACGCTGACCTGGGAATCCCGCTTCGCGTTCCGCGTCTTGGCCCGCTCGGGGTACGTCGAGACGACGATCCGCCCGGAGTCGTCCACCCCGCAGGTCAACGGCGAGGCCTGCGGTGACCCGTCCCCCCGCCGCGTCAGCAGGATCGCCCGGTGCCGGGGCCGTACGAATTCCAGCAGCTCGTCCAGCGAGACGGCCTTGTTGGTAGCAATGTTCGGTGCCATGACGTCAGCCTAGTTGGAGCGCCACGGCGTTCCAGTGAACCGCGTCACGGCCGAGTCGGTCCGCCTTCTCGTCCACGATCCGCAGCAGCCTCAGCCCCGCCGCTGCCCCGTGCCCGGCGACCTCCTCCGGCGCGATGTCGAACATCCGCCGGTCCACGGGCGGCTCACCGCGCCGCAGGGTGATCAGCAGGATGCCGCCGGGGGCGAGCAGTTCGGCCAGGCGCCGCATGGCGAGGGGCCGTTCCTCCGGCCGCAGGTGCATCCACACCGCGGACAGCAGGACGACGTCGTACGGTCCCTGGACGCCGGGTATCTCCGGGAGCGCACCCGCCCGCCAGGTCACCCCGCTGCCGGGATGCAGCCGCTCGGCCAGGTCCCGCAGCTCCGCCACCGGCTCCACCGCATCGACCGTGAACCCGCGCCGGGCCAGCGCCGCCGCGTCCCGCCCCGTCCCCGCGCCGACGTCCAGCGCCCGCGCGGGCGCCTCCGGCAGCAGATCCAGCAGCGCCTCGTGCACCGACTCGAAGGAGACGCTCTCGTACACCCTGCCCAGCCGCTCCGCCGACTCGGCATAGTAGGCCTGTACCCCCGTGGTTCGCTCCATGCCAAAACGGTATGACCTGCCACTGACAACGGCCTCAGGCCTGCGGCAGCGACTCCCCCTGCACCGCCTGGACATCGAGCTCGACCTTCAGCGTCGTACCGACCGCCGCGATCCCCGCCTGCACGACCTGGTTGTAGTTCATGGCGAAGTCCTCCCGGCGAAGCTGGGTGGTGGCCCGGAAGGCGGCACGGGTCCCGCCCCAGGGGTCGGCCCCCGTCCCCAGATACGCGAGGTCCAGGTCGACGGGGCGTACGACACCACGCATCGCCAGCTCACCCCGCACGGTCCACCGGTCCGTACCGGCCACCGTCAGTCCTGTGGACCGGTACGTGATCTCCGGGTACCGCTCGACGTCCAGGAAGTCCGCCGACCGCAGGTGCTCGTCCCGCATCGCGTTCCCCGTGTCGATGGAGGCCGCCCGGAGCACCGCCTCCACCCGCGACTTGGTCACGTCGTCCGGGGCGATCTCGATCGCCGCCGTGAAGTCGGTGAAGCGGCCGTGCACGCTGGAGATTCCCAGGTGCTGGGCCACCGCGCTCACACTGGAATGGGCCGGGTCCACGGTCCAGGGCCCCGGCGGCGGAAGTTCCGCCCCGCCGATGCGGGCCAGTGTGACCGTGCCGACCTCGGCCCGGCCGCTCGCGGTGACGATCGCGCTCGACGCGGCGGGCGCGTAGCCGACGGCCGTGACGATGACGGTGTACGGCCCCGGCTCCAGCGGTGTGGCGTCCCGTACCGCCCCTTCGGCGTCCGCCTCCGCCCGCAGCACCTGCGTGCCGGTCATGTCGGTCACCGTGACGACCGCGTGCGACACGGCCCATCCGTCCCGGGTCCGGATCCTCGCGTTCAGTCCCATTTCACGTAACTCCTCGAAGAAGACCGGCCCGTGGCGGGCGCGCACCTCCGCTCGGAGCGCGCTCCCTGCCACGGGCCGGAGTCGGTGGACTACTCGCCGGGGTGGGCGAGTTCGATGTCGTGGCCGTCGACCGCGGGGCCGTTCACCGTCAGGGCCGTCGCCTGCGGCGGGTAGCCCGTCGCGATGACCGTGTACTCGCCGCCGTCCAGGTCGGTGAAGGCGTACGCCCCGTCCGTCCCCGTGGTGGCGGTACCGACCACGTTGCCCGCACCGTCCACGAGGGTGACCCGCGCGTCGGCCAGCGGACCGTGCGGCGCCCGTACGACACCCTGGAGGCGGGCCCCCGAGTCGAGGTCGACCTCGATACGGGTGACGCCGGTGCCACCGACCTCGACGGGCAGCGCGCGCGGCCGGAACCCGGCGGCGTTCACCGCGACGGTCACCGCGCCCGGCACCAGCTCGCCGAAGGCGAACTCGCCCTGCTCACCGGTGGTCCCGGTGGCCAGCAGATCGCCCCGCACATCGGTGACGATCACCATCGCGTCCTTGACCGGCTCCCCGGTCTGCGCGGCCCGCACGAGCCCGTTCAGCCCGCTGGTGCCGCTGAGGAGGACGTCGTAGGCCACCGGCTCGCCGTTCACGAGCACCGTGGAGGCCTGCGGCTGGAAGCCGTCGGCGGAGGCGATGAGGACGTACGACCCCACGCTCGGCGCCTCGACCGCGTAGGAGCCGTCGGCCTGGGTCACCGACCGGCCCAGCTGCCGTCCCGCGAGTGAGATCAGCGTGACCGCGGCCTGCGGGACCGGCGCGCTCTCGTTGCCGCGCACGAAGCCGCGGACCGGGATGCCGCCGGAGCCGGCCGAGGACTCCTCGGGGCGGGTCAGGGTGGCGACGGCGGACAGCCGCTGCGTGCCGTCGGGAGCGGTCTCGGTGTCGGAGGTGGTGGCCCAGCTCGGCGTGTGCCCGGCAGCCGGAGCCGCAGCTTCTGCGGGAGCCGCGGCCTGCGTGGGTGCCTCGGCGGGCGAGTCCTCGCCGGCCGCCTGCGCCAGTGCGCCCTTGGTCTTCAGCGGAACCTCCTTGATGAACAGCGTGATCAGGAACGCGACGGCCGCGAGGGCACCGGCGATCAGGAAGACGTCAGCGATGCCGTGGCCGTAGGCGCTCTCCATCAGGGTGCGCACCGGGGCCGGCAGCTTGCCCAGGTCCGGGATGCTGTCGGTGGACGAGCCGGAACCGGACAGCGCGGCCTGGTACTTGGGGTCGAGGGCGGCGACGCCGTCCGTGACGTAGTGGGTGATCCGGTGGGACATGACCGCGCCGAGCGCGGAGACGCCGACCGCACCACCGAGGGAACGGAAGAAGGTGACCGTCGAGCTGGCCGAGCCGAGGTCGCTCGGGTCGACCTGGTTCTGCGTGCACAGCACCAGGTTCTGCATCATCATGCCGATGCCGAGACCCAGCAGCGCCATGAAGATCGACATCTTCCAGTACGCCGTGTCGTACCGGATGGTGCCCAGCAGGCCCAGTCCGGCCGTCACCAGCACACCACCGCTCACCAGCCACGCCTTCCAGCGGCCGGTGCGGGTGATGAACTGCCCGGAGACGGTGGAGGAGACGAACAGGCCACCGATCATCGGGATGGTCATCACACCCGACATCGTCGGGGACTTGTCGCGGGCCAGCTGGAAGTACTGGCTGAAGAAGACCGTGCCGGTGAACATGGCGACACCGACGAACAGCGAGGCCAGCGACGCGAGCGTGATGGTGCGGTTCCTGAACAGGCGCAGCGGGATGATCGGCTCGCGCACCTTGGACTCGACGAGCACGAACAGCAGACCGAGGACCAGCGAACCACCGACCATCGCGTACGTCTGCCAGGAGATCCAGTCGTACTTGTCACCGGCGAAGGTGACCCAGACCAGCAGCAGCGACACGGCGGCGGCGATGAAGAACGCGCCGCCCCAGTCGACCTTCACGTCCCGCTTCACGACCGGCAGGTGCAGGGTCTTCTGCAGCACGATCAGCGCGATGACGGCGAAGGGGACGCCGACGTAGAAGCACCAGCGCCAGCCCAGCCACGAGGTGTCGGTGATGACACCGCCGAGCAGCGGGCCGCCGACGGTGGCGACGGCGAACGTCGCGCCGAGGTAGCCGGAGTAACGGCCGCGCTCACGCGGGGAGATCATCGCCGCCATGACGATCTGCGCGAGGGCGGACAGACCGCCGACGCCGATGCCCTGAACGACACGGCAGGCGATCAGCATGCCGGCGTTCTGCGAGAGACCCGCCGCCGCGGAGCCCAGGACGTAGATGATCAGGGCTATCTGGACGAGCGCCTTCTTGCTGTACAGGTCGGCGAGCTTGCCCCACAGGGGAGTGGCCGCGGTCATCGACAGCAGGGCGGCGGTGACGACCCAGGTGTAGGCGGACTGGCCGCCGCCGAGGTCGCTGATGATGTGCGGGAGCGCGTTGGTGACGATCGTGGACGACAGGATCGCCACGAACATGCCGAGCATCAGGCCGGAGAGGGCCTCCATGATCTGCCGGTGCGTCATGGGGGCGTACTCGGTGGAGCCTCCCCCGTGCTTGGCGTGAGCCCGCACACCGGTTGGTGTGGTCGTAGCCATGGGCTTCCTTTTCTTACTGGGTGGTCGCGGGTGTACGGGTGATCTGTCCGAGTACGGGGGGTACGGGCGGCCGCGGTTCGGGGCCGTGGGCGCGGGTGTCGTCGAAGCTCGCCCGGAGGCGGGCCATCAGCGCGGTCAGCTGGGCCACCTCGTCGTCGCTCCAGTCGCTCAGCCGTTCGGCGAGCAGGTGGCAGGTCCGGCGGGACAGCTGGTCCAGGAGCACCTGGCCGGCCGGCGTCAACCGCAGGATGCGCGAGCGCTTGTCCACCGGGTCGGGGGAGCGTTCGATCCAGCCGCGCTCGGCGACGTGCGCCACGTGCCGGCTGGTCACGGACATGTCCACGGCGAGCAGCTCGGAGAGCCTGCTCATGCGCATGTCTCCGAAGCGCCCGAGCAGGGTCAGGACGGCGGCGGAACCTGCGGGGCACTCGGACGGCATCATCCGCCCGATCTCCCTCTTCACGGCGCCGAAGGCGCTGAACTGACGGATCAGCTCCTCGTATCGCGCCTGCTCGGCCATCACACCTCCCGTATTCGTTGCTTAGGGCAACCATAGGCGCGCTTGGTTGCTACAGGCAAATAAAACGGGGTCGGTGCGGCACAAAAACTTGGCAAAGGCAAGTATTGCGAACGTAAACCTGCGGGTGAGGGCCCGTACAACCACCCTGAGCCCCGCACTTGGGCCCGGCTCCCGGATTCGCTAGGGTCTCTGGGCATGGCTGAGAACCAGGTCCCCCAGGGCAACCACGACCCCGCCGGCAGCACCCAGATGTTCCGCGCGTTCGTCGACGAGGGCCCGCAGGGCCGCCGGCAGCAGACTGCTCCCGCCTCTTCGGGCGGCCCGCGCATCGGCCTCGTCATCGGCGTGGTGGTCGCAGTGGCGATCGTCGCGGCGGTGGCCTGGCTGGCGCTCAAGTAACGGGGCGGGTGCCTGCGGCGGCCTGCGCGGGTTCGGTGGGGGCGGGCGTTGTGCGCAGTTCCCCGCGCCCCTGAATGCCTGCGGCGCAGCTGCGGCCCCGGTGGGGGCGGGTGTAGCGCGGACGGTCTGATGGGCGGTTCGGGGCCGGGGTGAGGACCGGCCCGTCGTGGCGCAGGGGACCGCAACTCCCCAGGGGCGCGGGGAACTGCGCAACCAGCCGCAACGGACCCGCAGCCGCCCGACAACCGACCCGGCACCCCCACAGGCGCACCGCCCACGCCCGGCGCAGCTGCCCGCGGGGAACTGCGCAACCAGCCGCAACGGATCCGCAGTCGCCCGACAACCGACCCGGCGCCCCCACAGGCGCACCGCCCACGCCCGGCGCAGCTGCCCGCGGGGAACTGCGCGACCGGCCACGAAGGACCCGCAGTCGCCCCCCGACCTGACCGGGTGCCCCCTCGGGTGCACCCGGTTCGGTCAGGTCAGTCCGAGATGAGTCCCTCCCGCAGCTGCGCCAGCGTGCGGGTCAGCAGGCGCGAGACGTGCATCTGGGAGATGCCGACCTCCTCGCCGATCTGTGACTGCGTCATGTTGGCGAAGAAGCGCAGCATGATGATCTGCCGCTCCCGGGGCGGGAGTTTGGCCAGCAGCGGCTTCAGGGACTCCCGGTACTCCACGCCCTCCAGGGCCGTGTCCTCGTAGCCGAGGCGGTCCGCGAGGGAGCCCTCGCCGCCGTCGTCCTCCGGGGCCGGAGAGTCCAGCGAGGAGGCGGTGTAGGCGTTGCCGACCGCGAGGCCGTCGACGACGTCCTCCTCGGACACGCCCAGCACGGAGGCGAGTTCGGCCACCGTCGGGGAGCGGTCCAGCTTCTGGGAGAGCTCGTCGCTGGCCTTGGTGAGCGCCAGCCGCAGCTCCTGGAGCCGGCGCGGGACGCGCACCGACCACGAGGTGTCGCGGAAGAACCGCTTGATCTCGCCCACGACGGTCGGCATCGCGAACGTCGGGAACTCCACGCCGCGCTCGCAGTCGAAGCGGTCGATCGCCTTGATCAGGCCGATGGTGCCGACCTGGACGATGTCCTCCATCGGCTCGTTGCGCGAGCGGAAGCGGGCCGCCGCGTAGCGCACCAGCGGGAGGTTGAGTTCGATGAGGGTGTCCCGGACGTAGGCGCGCTCCGGGCTGTTCTCGTCGAGTGCGGCGAGCCGCAGGAAGAGGGAGCGGGACAGGGTGCGGGTGTCGATGGCCCCCGACACGGCCGGGGGAGCCGGGAGGGCCGGGGCCGGTGCGGCCTCGACGGTCGTGATGTCGTCGAGCACTGGCTCAGCCTCGCTCTTCATGAGCGTAAGCACCTTCGAGCTGCCCTGATCTGCGGACATGCCACCCCCTTTGGGTCGCGGGACGGTCGTGGCGAACGCCCCGTGGTGGAACGTCAGCCTTCACCTGAATACCGGTGCCGAAGCCTCGGCAAACGCGCTTCCCGCAGAATGTCACATGTCGGCAACACGCTGTAGTGACATGTCGACATGTGAGACCCGAATACGCCCTGGATAAAGGGGGTCTGATGGTCTTTCGGCACAGAAGTGTCGGGAACGGCGCTGGTGAGCGATTCCCTCGCGCCGGTTACGCCTCGATACTGCTTGCGAACTGCGGTGTTCCGGAACGTGCGACCGTGCGCCCCTTATGCATCGGCTATGCGTCGATCCGATTGGCGGATCGCAGCCGCTGGAAGCTACGCGCGAGTAGCCTCGAAACGTGCATCTGTGAGACGCCGAGTTCCGCGCTGATTTGCGACTGGGTGAGATTGCTGTAGTAGCGCAGCAACAGGATTCGCTGTTCGCGTTCCGGGAGTTGGACCAGGAGATGGCGGACCAGATCGCGGTGCTCCACGCCGTCCAGTGCCGGGTCCTCGTAGCCGAGCCGGTCGAGCAGACCCGGCAGCCCGTCGCCCTCCTGGGCCGCCTCGAGCGAGGTGGCGTGGTACGACCGTCCGGCCTCGATGCAGGACAGCACCTCGTCCTCGGTGATGCGCAGCCGCTCGGCGATCTCGGCGGTCGTCGGGGTCCGTCCGAAGGCGGTCGTCAGATCCTCCGTCGCGCCGTTGACCTGCACCCACAGCTCGTGCAGCCGGCGCGGGACGTGGACCGTGCGGACGTTGTCGCGAAAGTACCGCTTGATCTCGCCGACGACCGTCGGCATCGCGAAGGTCGGGAACTGCACACCGCGGTCCGGGTCGAAGCGGTCGATCGCGTTGATGAGCCCGATGGTGCCGACCTGGATCACGTCCTCCATCGGCTCGTTGCGGGAACGGAAGCGAGCGGCCGCGTAGCGCACGAGCGGGAGGTTGGCCTCGATGAGTGCCGTCCGTACCCGGCTGTGTTCCGGTGTGCCCGGCTGAAGTCCTTTCAACTGGCCGAAGAGCACCTGGGTGAGTGCCCGGGTGTCGGCGCCGCGGCTGCGTGGAGCGGCCTCCTGGCTGGCCTCCTGGGGAGGCGCGGTACTGGCCGACACGGTCAACGCCACCTCTTCGTTGATCAACCCATCCGTCAAAAGCGGTCATAGCATCACAAGACATGTGCACTGTGTGCAAGCACCGCATAACGTTGGGTTACGCCGTGTTGAGGGGCAAGTTGGAGCGGAAGGCGCAGAAAAGCCCCCCACCGTTCCCGGCGGGAGGCTTCGGAGCGCTCGGGCTCAGTAGGCGTAGTCCGCGACCACCCAGGTGGCGAACTCCTTCCACAGCGCCACGCCCGCCTGGTGATCCGGGTGGTCGAGGTACGTCCGCAGCGCGGCAGGGTCCTCGAAGCCGGAGTTGATGGCGAAGTCGTAGGCGATGGGCCGGTCGCTGAGGTTCCAGCCCAGCTCCCAGAAGCGGATCTCGGGGATCTTGGCCTCCAGTGCGCGGAAGGCCTCGGCCCCCGCCACCACGCGCGGGTCGTCGCGTTCGACGCCCTCGTCGAGCTTGAAGAGGACGAGGTGGCGGATCATGGGCGGTCCCTCGGGTCTGTCAGTGCGCCCCGTCGGCCAGCCAGGTGAAGAAGTCGCCGACGGCCTTGGCGGCGTCCGATATGCCCTCGAACCCTATCTGCACGTAGTCGGCGGCCTTCTCCGGGTCCGTGATGATCACGTACAGCACGAAGACCACGACCAAATAGACGGCGATCTTCTTTCCGTTCACCGCCACCGCGGCCTCCCCCGCTTCTGGTGTGTCTGTTCCTTCTGGGGCGCGAGTGTAACCGGGGTGATCAGTACGCACGAAGGGCCCCGTCTCTCGACGAGGCCCTTCTCAAGCGGTAGCGGAGGGATTTGAACCCTCGGTGACTTGCGCCACACTCGCTTTCGAGGCGAGCTCCTTCGGCCGCTCGGACACGCTACCGAGGGAGACCTTACAGCAAGGGGGGGCGTGCTTTGAAATCGGAATTCAGCGCTCGCGGAAGAACTCCGTGAGGAGTCCGGCACACTCCTCCGCGAGGACACCTTCGATGACTTCGGGCCGGTGGTTGAGGCGCCGGTCGCGGACGACGTCCCACAGGGAACCGGCCGCGCCCGCCTTCTCGTCCCGGGCGCCGTAGACCACCCGGTCCACCCGGGACTGGACGATCGCGCCCGCGCACATCGTGCAGGGCTCCAGCGTGACGACGAGCGTGCAGCCGGTCAGCCGCCACTCGCCGAGCTCCGCCGCCGCCCTCCTGATCGCGAGGACCTCCGCGTGCGCGGTCGGATCGCCGCCGGCCTCGCGTTCGTTGTGGCCGGCCGCGAGCACGGTCGTACCGTCCGGAGACAGTACGACGGCGCCCACCGGCACGTCCGCGCCCGCCTTGCCGGCCTCCTCCAGGGCGAGCCGCATCGCGGTCCGCCAGCGGTCGCGTACCGGATCTGCCGCGGTGGTTCCGGTCAGCGGACGGTCTCCAGGACCTCCGAGGCGCCCAGGGACTCGGCGATCTCGGTGAGGGCGTCCTCCGTGAGGGACTTCAGCTCCTTCTCGCTGACGCCCAGGTCGTCGAGGACCTGCGCGTCGCCGACCGGGCCGTGCGGCACGATCTCTCCGGATACGCCCGCCTCGGCGGCGGGGTCGTCGTCGTCCTCGTCCTCACCGTCCTCGGTGCCGTCCAGGTCGAGGGCGTCGAGATCGGGGTCGTCGTCGCCGGGCTCCCTTCCGAGCAGTTCGTCGGTGAGCAGGATCTCGCCGTACGAGCTGCGGGCAGCGGCGGCGGCGTCCGAGACATAGATGCGAGGGTCCTCCTCGCCGTCGATGCGGACGACGCCGAACCAAGCGTCTTCCTGCTCGATCAGTACGAGCACCGTGTCGTCCTCGGCCGCGGCTTCCCGGGCGAGGTCGGCCAGATCCGACAGCGTCTCCACATTGTCGAGGAGCTCTGTGTCGCTCGCTTCCCACCCGTCTTCGGTGCGCGCGAGCAGTGCGGCGAAGTACACCGTGACTCTCCCACTGGTCATAGGCGTGCCGGTTGGGGGTCCCCCCGGCGGAGGTTGTGGGCGGGGAGAGCTCGGCTCCGAGCCCCGCCCACTCGGAATCGTGGCAGAAACAAGGCGTTCAGGGGACGTCTTCGGCACCCTGTGTCCGGTGGTTTTGATCGCACGTGCGTCGGCACGTCGGTGAAGGACTCACCAGCGCACTCGTCGCCGCCACGAGCGGGATCGTACGCGGCTTTCCCAAGGACCCATGCACGGACACCTGTTCAGCGCACCGTCGGTGCGCCGCCGGTGCCCCGACGGGCTCGGGGCGCGTGATCCTCCTTACCAGCGGAAGGTCCGCATACGCATCGCGTGTCGCAGCCGGGCCACCTTCGCTCGGCGTGGCTGCACCCGGTCGCGCAGTTCTCGGGCCTCCGCGAGATCGCGCAGGAACTGCGCGCGACGGCGTCGGCGCTCGGCGTCGGTCTCTTGTGTCGACGGTTCGTGCTCAGGCAGGTCAGGCATCGGTTCACCACCCCAGTCCGTCCCTCCCACCTTCCCCCGGTCGGGCGGTTTGACGCCAGCGCGAGGGGTGCGGTGGACACGGCTACTGTTGTGGACATGCGTCTCCACGTCGTCGACCATCCTCTGGTCGCACACAAACTCACCGCGCTGCGCGACCAGCGCACCGACTCCGCGACCTTCCGTCGTCTCGCCGACGAGCTGGTCACCCTGCTCGCCTACGAGGCCACGCGCGACGTGCGCACCGAGGCGGTCGACATCCGTACGCCGGTCGCCCCGACGACCGGTGTGAAGCTGTCGTATCCGCGCCCGCTGGTGGTGCCGATCCTCCGTGCCGGGCTCGGCATGCTGGACGGCATGGTCCGTCTGCTGCCGACCGCCGAGGTGGGTTTCCTCGGCATGATCCGCAACGAGGAGACGCTTCTGGCCACCACGTATGCCGCGCGCATGCCGGAGGACCTCTCCGGACGGCAGGTCTACGTCCTCGACCCGATGCTCGCGACCGGTGGCACCCTGGTCGCCGCGATCCGTGAGCTGATCAAGCGCGGCGCGGACGACGTGACGGCGGTGGTCCTGCTGGCCGCCCCGGAGGGCGTGGAGATCATGGAGCGCGAGCTGGCGGGCACTCCGGTCACGGTGGTCACGGCCGCGGTCGACGACCACCTCAACGAGCACGGCTACATCGTCCCGGGCCTCGGTGACGCGGGAGACCGCCTGTACGGAGCGGCCGAGTAGGGGTTGCCTCCGGCGGTTGGGCGGGTGCCTGCGGCGGCCTGTTTCGGCTTCGGTGCGGGCGGGTGCAGCGCGATGGGTCCGGTGGTGGGCAGGGGCCGGGGTGAGGGGTATGCGTCCTCGGTCCGGCGGCTCGGTCCCTTGAGTGGTGCCCTGTAACGGACGCCGGCCGCTGCGGGCGGACACCCCCCACCCCGTCCCCGTCACGCCGTACGCGACCACGGGCCCGTCGTGGCGCGCGGTGCGGCGAACGGTCCGTCGTGGCGCACGAGTGGGGATCGGTCCGTCGTGGCGTGGGTGACTGCAACTCCCCAGGGGCGCGGGGAACTGCGCGTCCCGCCGTCCACCGCCGCAGCCGCACAAGATCCTCGCGACGCACCCTCTTAGGCGCCCGGCCCTAGCCCCGCGCACGCGGCCCGCGGGGAACTGCGCGACCAGCAGGCGCGACCCGCCTGCCGTCGACGGTCTGGAGGCGGACGACCAGCGACAGCGGGTCCGCCACAACGGACCCGCGATCGCCCGAGGACCCGGCGCGGCAACCCCACAGGCACCCGGCCCTACGACACCTCAGCAGCTCTTCTTCGACGCCGTAGCCGTCGACCGGGGTGCACTCAGTGCCGCCAGTGCCTTGTCCGCGGCCGCCTTGCTGGTCAGGCTCTTGAAGCCGGTCCCGATGATCAGGTCGACCTCGGCGCCCTTGCGCGTGTCCGTACGGGTCTCGGCGGAGGCCAGCTGCGTCGCGAGGACCGGCAGCGAGGTCTTGAGGGCGGACGACGGACCGAGCAGTACCCCCGTGCCCTTGACCTTCTTGTCGTAGGTCGCCGTCGCGTTGCCCACGTCGCCGATCTTGAAGCCCCGCTTCTTCAGCTCGTCCGCCGTCTTCTTGGCGAGTCCGCCGCGAGCCGTGGCGTTCAGGACGTTGACGGTGATCTGGCCCGGCTTGGGGAGAGGAATCGCGGAAGCGGAGGGGGACGCGCCGGCCTTCGTCGTGCAGTCCCCCTTGGAGCCGACCGCGGAGGCCTCGTCCCCGCCGCCCGTGAACACGTCGACGAGCTGGAGCGTGCCCCAGACGACCAGACTCAGCGCGGCGACGGAGGCCACCACGCCGAACACGAGCCTGCCGCGCCGCCGGGGCCGACGCATCCGGGGGTACTTGTCACCCGTGATCCGGTACTTACCGCCCATGCCGGGGGGCGTCAGCATGCTCATGGGCGCAGCGTAGTGCGCCAGGACGGCAATGCCTACTAGATGATCATTGACCACGGCGCAGGTGAACCCGAAAGGGTCAAACCTTTACAGCGCGGTCACTCAGTCCAGCTCGAGCACACGCGCGTGCAGCACCTGTCGCTGCTGGAGCGCCGCTCGCACCGCGCGGTGCAGCCCGTCCTCCAGGTACAGGTCGCCCTGCCATTTCACGACGTGCGCGAACAGGTCGCCGTAGAACGTCGAGTCCTCGGCGAGCAGGGTTTCCAGGTCGAGCTGGCCCTTGGTCGTCACCAGCTGATCGAGGCGGACCGGGCGCGGTGCGACGTCCGCCCACTGCCGGGTGCTTTCCCGGCCGTGGTCGGGGTACGGCCGGCCGTTTCCGATGCGCTTGAAGATCACACGGAAAGCCTACCGGTCAAGTCGTTCCGGGCGCAGCCTCCTGGCCCGGAGCGTGCGAGTCAAGTGCGTTCAGATCGTGGCCAATATCTGCCAAAGGGGGTAGATGTGACATGGCTGCTGACATATTCGCGGGTGATCGAAAGACAGTTCGGCGCTACCGCCTCGTACCGTTGCTCCCGGCCGAAGGGCGCTACTGAGTGGGAGTCCGCCCCACTGGCCGACGAGAGGCAACAAGTGGGAGACCTGTGACACCGGTCGTCGAACCACCACCACCCGAATCACGCCGGGTTCCGGTCCGGGATCCGGGGGTACGACGAGCCGCTGAGTGGGGCGCTGCACGGAGCGCCCCACTCAGGATCAGCGGTGCTTCTGCTCGCTCGGCGGCTGTGGCTTTGCTTCCTTCATCTGCGGCTTCGGAGTGCTGCGGGCGGCCTCCGCGCGCAGCAGGGCGCGCAGGACCGCGTACGGGTCGGTGGGCATGGCTGTCTTCCTTGCGTAGTGCTGAGCCGGTCGGCCTGGGGGGAACCGGCTCCGTCAGCAGCGCAGGACCACGGAACGCAGGGCGGGCAGGGCGTACGGCGACCGCGGCGGCGCTGGGACGGAGCGGCGCTCGCGGACATCGGGAGCCGTCTCCTGGCGCGGAGCGGGACGCAGGGGTACGGCCGTGCGGTGGGTGGCGCGGGCCGGTGGCCGCAGGGCCGTGTCGAGGACGTCGTACTCGGCGATCTCACCGGCCGCCACGTGCGCCGCGTGCGTCTGGGCGGGGGCGCCGGACGCCAGGAGGGCGAGGAGCAGCACGAGCGTGCGCAGCCAGATGTGGCGGTGCGGAAGGCGTCGTACGGTGCTCACGGAGGTCGTCTCCCCTGCCGACGCGCCTCGTTCATCACTTCGGCGGTGGGATTCACCCGGTCGCAGTAGCGCCCATGCCGGGCCGTACCGGCCGACGGCGCGGACGGCCGCGGTCTCCCGGGCCCGGGTGGGGATTTGCGGTGTGAACTCCACGACTCCGACGACGACCATCCAGATGCCGCCGACCAGGCTGAGCACGGCGACCGATGCGAAGGGGGGCGGTCAGGACGATCCCGGCGGCGAAGGTGAGCGCGCTGAGGAAGATCTGCTCTGGGTGATGCCGCGGATCAGCCGGACGATGCCGATGCCGATCCCCAGGGCGAGCAGCAGGATCGACCGCATCGGGCCGCGCAGACAGAACAGGCCCAGCAGGATCGACGGGCGCCGCTGATGAGGGCAAGGACGCGCAGGGCCGTCGTCATGGGGGAGGGTGCCCAGGGCCGCGACCAGCTGGAAGGCGCCGCCGATCAGGAGGTGGACGCCGACGAGGACACCGGCCGCGAGCAGGGAGGCGTCGGACCAGGACCAGGACCAGGACGCCCGGGATCAGGCGTCTCGCCCTACGCGCCCGAACCGCCCTTCGCCCTTCGAGGGGCTCCTGCACACCCTCGGCCAGCGTGGACCTTGCGGAGGCCGAAGCGGTCGTCGAACTCGGTGAGGTCCATGCGGGAACGCCTGGACACCGCACTCCCACCGGGGTGGGGCCACCCGGCTGACTAGGACTTCTTGGCCGCCTTCGCCGCCGCCTTCATCTCCTGCTTGTGCGCGCGGACCTTGGTCAGCGACTCGGGGCCGGTGATGTCGGCGACGGACCGGAAGGACTTCGGCTCGCCGTACGCGCCCGCGGCCTCGCGCCAGCCCTTCGGCTGAACGCCCAGCTGCTTGCCCAGCAACGCCAGGAAGATCTGTGCCTTCTGCTTCCCGAACCCCGGCAGCTCCTCCAGTCGGCGCAGCAGTTCGCGACCGTCGGCCACGCCCTTCCACACCAGCTCGGCCTGACCGTCGTAGTGCTCGACCAGGTACTGGCACAACTGCTGGATCCGCTTGGCCATCGAGCCGGGGTAGCGGTGCACGGCCGGCTTCTCGGAGAGCAGCGCGGCGAAGGCCTCCGGTTCCTGCGCGGCGATCTCGTGCGCGTCGAGGTCGTCCGCGCCGAGGCGGTCCGCGATGGTGCGGGGGCCCTTGAACGCCCACTCCATCGGGACCTGCTGGTCCAGCAGCATCCCGACCAGCGCGGCGAGCGGGGAGCGGCCGAGGAGTTCGTCGGCCTCGGGGTCCTGGGCGAGGTGAAGGGTGACGTCCATGTCCCCGATCATGCCTGCGCCGACGGCTCGCCTCTACCGGGAGCCGGCGGACTGCTCTCTCCAGTAGCCGAGCGCGTTCACCCGTTCCTTGGGGACGCCGAGATCCTTGCGGACGTACGACGACAGCGCCCTGGTCGTCGCCGTGTCGCAGGCGATCCACACATACGCGTCCGGGTGGCTCGTCAGCAGACCGGGCAGGTCCGCCTTCAGCTGGGCGACCAGATGCGCGCCGGAGTCGAGGCGGAGGACCCGGCGGACATCGTGGCGGGACGGGTCGGTGCGGAAGGGGAGGTCCTCGTCGCCGCCCTCGAACCAGACGGTCGCGGGGGAGGAGTCCAGGGCGCCGAGGAGGGAGTTGAGGGCGGGCAGGGAGGCCGGGTCGCTGATGGCGAAGACGTGGGTGGGCTCGGGGTCGGGGCGCTCGAAGCCGGTTCCGTGGACGGTGGCCTCGATGGTGTCGCCGGGCCTCGCCGTCCGGGCCCAGTCGCTGGCCACGCCGTCGTGCAGCGCGAACTCCAGGGTGAAGGTGCCGGCCGCGGGGTCCGCGTCGACCAGCGTGTACGCGCGCTGGTGCGGTTTGCCCGCGGCGGAGAACCACAGGCGCACCCACATCGTCGGGTGGACGCCGGTGACCGCCAGCATCCCGCCGTCGGTGAGGTGCACCCGCCGGTAGGCGCCGGTGACGTCCTCGGCGCCGGTCACGGTGAACACGAAGTCCTTCGCGCGCAGCAGTCGCAGGACCGCTCCCTCCCAGCCGTGCCCCTGCCCCATGACCGTTTCACCCCTCGCGTACGATTCCCTCACCAAGCAACTTAGGTAAGCCTAACTTAAAGGGAAGCTGGTTCGAGGGTGAGCATCGAGATCTACCGCGACGCCTGGGGGATTCCCCATCTCCGCGCGGGCAGCGCGCGTGAACTCGCCCGCGCCCAGGGCCGGGTCACCGCCCGCGACCGTGCCTGGCAGCTGGAGGTCGAACGGCATCGCGCGCAGGGCACCTCGGCCGCCTTCCTCGGTGCCGGGGCCCTGTCCTGGGACACCCTCGCGAGACGGGCCCGCCTGGACGACACGGCCAGACGCTGCTTCCAAGCGCTGGAGAGACGGGACCCGGAGACGGCCGACTGGGTGCGGGCGTACGTCGACGGCGTGAACGAGGAGCTGCCGGACACGCGGGCACCGGAGTTCGCCCGCGTCGGCCTCGCCCCCGGGCGCTGGGACCCCTGGACCCCGCTCGGCGTCTGGCTCGCCACCCACATCCTGTTCGCCGGCTTCCCGGCCAAGCTCTGGCGGGACGAGGCGCTACGGCACCTGGGCCCGGACGCGGTCGGCCTGTTCGCCGCCGACGGACCGGGCACCTCCGGCAGCAACGGCTGGCTGGTCGCCGGCACCCGCACCACCACCGGCCACGCCGTCCTCGCGGGCGACCCGCACCGCTACATCGAGGAACCCGGCGTCTACCAGCAGATCCGGCTCTCCTGCCCCGAGTTCGACGTCGTCGGCCTCGCCGTCCCCGGCGTCCCCGGCATCGCCCACTTCGGCCACACCGGCACGGTCGCCTGGTCCATCACCAACGCCATGGCCGACTACCAGGACCTGTACCGGGAGCGACTGCGCCGCACGGGGGCCGGGGTGGAGGCCCTCGGCCCGGACGGCGTCTGGCACCGCGCCACCCGGCACACCGAGACGGTCGAGGTGGCGGGCGAGGTGCCGGTCGAGATCGAGGTGATCGAGACCGGGCGGGGGCCGGTGATCGCGGGGGGTCCGGAAGGGCTGGACGGGGGAGTGCCGGAGGAGGAGCGGCCGGGTTTCCCGGGCACACCCGTGGCCCTCTCCCTCCGCTACCCGCCCCGGGTCACCGAGGACCTCGGCTTCAGTGCCCTGCTCCCTCTGCTCCGGGCCCGCCGTACCGCCGACGTGGACCGGGCGTTCGACCTGTGGGCCGAACCCGTCAACGTCGTCCAGGCCGCCGACACCGAGGGCGGGCTGCTGCACCGGGTCGCCGGAAGGGTCCCCGTGCGCGCGGAGGCCAACCGGCTGCATCCCGTCCCCGCCTGGGAGCCAGGCCACGACTGGCAGGGCTGGCACGACGCTCCCCGCGCCGGTCTCACCGACGGCATCGCCGTGATGGCCAACCAGCGCGGCCCCGCCGCCCCGCTCGGCGTCGAGTTCGCACCGCCCCACCGGGCCGACCGCATCACCGCCCTGCTGCGGGAGAAGGAGCAGTGGTCGGCCGCCGACATGCCCCGGATCCACATGGACACCCATCTCGCCTCGGCGCAGCCCCTGCTGGATCACATCAAGGCTCTGGACGGACTGAGCCCCGAGGCCGTGGCCACGAGGGAGACGATCCTTCGCTGGGATCGCCGCATGGTCGCGAGCAGCCGGGAGGCCGCCCTCTACGCCGCCGTCCGCAGCGCGGTCGTACGACGGCTCGCCGCCCACCCCGCGTTCGCGGCCCTGACCGCCCCGCCCGCCTACCCCGACGTCCTCCTCCCCTGGCTCGGCCTCGTCCCCCGTGTCGCCTTCGCGCTCGAACACCTCCTGCGCGCCGAGGAGTTGTACGGCATCGACCGCGCCGGGATCGTGCGGGCCGCCGTGGAGGAAGTGGCCGCCGATCCGCCGCGGGGCACCTGGGGCGACACCCATCGCCTCGCCCCCTGGCGGGCGCTCCCCGAGGACGAGCGGGAGGCCGCGGCCCTCTCCGCCGCCCTCTCCGGCGACCACGACTGCGTCCTGTGCACCTCCGCGGTCCCCGGACTCACGGACCTCGCCGCCCGCGGCCCGGCCGCCCGTTACGTCTGGGACCTGGCCCGCCGCGAGGACAGTCTCTGGGTGGTCCCGCTGGGCGCCTCCGGCGTGCCCGGCTCACCCCATCACCGCGACCAACTCCCCCTGTGGCTCAGGGGAGATCTTGTCCCGGTCGGCACCGACTGGCAGCACCTGACGAAGGAAGTTCGATGAGACCGAAGTCCGAGACTCCCGCCCGTGAAGCGGTCCACACCCAGACAGTGGACGGCTTCGGCACCGTCCGTGTCCTGCGGCTCGACCCGCACGCCGACGCCGCGACCGTCCACGCCTGGGTGCGTGAGGAACGGGCCGCGTTCTGGGGCATGAACGGCCTCACGAAGGAGCAAGTGGCCGAGATCTACGCCCATTTGGACACCCTCGACACCCACCACGCCTATCTCCTGGAGAAGGACGGCGAACCGGCCGGACTCCTGCAGACCTACGAGCCGGAGGCGGACCGCGTCAGCGAGTGCTACCCCGTGGAACCCGGCGACATCGGCATCCACCTGCTGCTGCCGCCCCCCGGCCCGCACGGCCCGCACCCCGGCTGGTCGTCGGCGCTGCTGTCCACCGTGGCCTCGTACGTGCTGCTGGTCCTGGACAAACGGCGGGTCGTGGTCGACCCCGACGTGCGCAACGAGAAGGCCATCGCCCGTTTCCTGAAGCAGGGTTTCGTGGCCGGAGCCACGGTCGTGCTGCCGGAGATCGACCTCCCGGACGTGCACCTGCCCGAGAAGCAAGCCCAACTGGCGTTCCTGACAAGGGAGGTAGCCTTCCCGGGTGACGCCTGACGACCTCGTCGCCCACTACGGCCTGATACCGATTCCCCGCGAGGGCGGGCTGTTCCGGCAGACCTGGGCGGGCGAGGAACGTGGCGACGGCAGGCCGCACGGCACGGCGATCGTCGCCCTCCTCACCGCCGACGACTACTCCGCCCTGCACCGCCTGCCCAGCGACGAGATCTGGCACCACTACCTCGGCGACCCGCTGGACCTCCTGCTCCTCGCCCCGGACGGCACGACGGCCACCCCGGTCCTGGGCCCGGACATACGCGCCGGCCAGCACCCCCAGCTGACCGTCCCCGCGGGCACCTGGATGGGGGCCAGGACCCGCGGCGCGTGGACCTTCTTCGGCTGCACCATGGCGCCCGGCTTCACCTACGAGGACTACGAACACGGGGACGCTGCCGAACTGACGGCGCGTTATCCGTCCCAGGCCGCGCGCATCGCGGGACTGTGCCGCCCATGAGACTCCTGGAAGGGCAGGTCGCCCTGGTCACGGGTGCGGGCGGCGGCATCGGGCGGGGGATCGCGCTGCGGTTCGCCGAGGAGGGTGCGGCGGTCGCACTCCATTGCCGTACGGCAGTGGCGGCGGCCCGTGAAGTGGCGTCCCGGATCGAGGACTCGGGCGCCCGGGCCGTCGTACTGGAAGCGGATCTGCGGGACGAGGACGAGTGCCACCGGCTGGTCCGGGAGGCCGCCGCGTGGGGCGGTCGGCTGACCGCCCTGGTCAACAACGCGGGTGTGCAGCCCACTCAGCCCCTGCCCGGGATGACGGCGGCGGACTGGCGCGCGGTCGTGGACACCAACCTGACCGGTGTCTTCGCGTGTACCCAGGCGGCGGCCGAGGTCATGGGACCGGGCGGCTGCGTGATCCACATCGCGTCCATCGAGGCGCGCCACCCCGCACCCGAGCACGCCCACTACTCCGCCTCCAAGGCCGCGATCGTGATGCACGCGCGGTCGGCGGCCCTGGAGTACGGACCGCGGGGCATCCGTGTGAACACGGTCTCGCCCGGGCTGATCGACCGGGCGGGGCTGGCGGAGGCCTGGCCGGAGGGGGTGGAGCGGTGGGTGCGGAAAGCGCCGCTCGGGCGGCTCGGTCGGCCCGAGGACGTGGCCGACGCGTGTGTGTTCCTGGCCTCACCGCTCGCGTCCTGGGTCACCGGGCACGACCTGGTCGTGGACGGCGGGGTGTCCGCCAGGCCGACGTGGTGAGCGCTCGGGGGTTCGCGTGCGTACCTATCGGGAAGACCGCGAGCCCAGGTACGGAGTAGTGACGTGAGGTGTGAGCGTGCAGGCAGCAGCACAGGCCGGCGAGGGCGAGGACTTCAAGGGCTGGTGCTGCTGGGCACCGTGCTGGTCCTGCTCCTCTTCGGCGGTGCGGGAGCGGCGTCGGCCCACGCGGCCCTCCGGGCCACCGACCCCGAGGACGGAAGCGTCCTCAGGTCCGCCCCCCGGGACATCACCCTGACCTTCACCGAGTCCGTCGGCCTGCTCGACGACTCCTTCCGGGTGCTCGACCCCGACGGCAAGCGCCTGAAGGTCACTGACGCCGGACACGGTGCGGGCGGCTCGGACACGGCCAGTGTCTCGCTGCCCGCCGAGCTCACCCAGGGCACCTACACGGTGGCCTGGCGGGTGGTCTCGGCCGACAGCCACCCGGTCTCCGGCGCCTTCACCTTCTCGGTCGGCAAACCCTCCCCGGCCACCGTGGTCATGGACACCGGCCCGACCGAGGACCCGGCCACGGAGAGCCTCTTCAACATGGGCCGCTACCTGGCCTACCTCGCCGCCGCCCTGCTCATCGGCACGGCCGTCTTCCTCCTCGCCTGCCGCCCGCCGGAGCCGTCCCGGCTGCGCAGGCTCCTGTGGGCGGGCTGGGGCACCCTGCTCGGCTCGACCGTGTTCCTGCTGGTGCTGCGGGCGCCGTACGAGTCGGGGGCGGGCCCGGCCTCCGCCTTCTCGCTGACGGCCTTCGAACGCACCCTGACCACCCGCCCGGGCGAGGCGCTCCTGGTCCGCCTGGCGCTGCTGCTCGCCGGGTACTTCTTCGTCGTACGACTGCTGCGGCTCGGGGAGTCGAGGCTGCCCCGCTCCTGGCAGGCGGCGGGCGGCGCGCTGGCCGTGGGTCTCGCGCTGACCTGGGCCGCCGCCGAGCACGCGTCCGCCGGGATCCAGGTGCCGGTGGCGATGACGTCCGCGGTGCTGCACGTCCTCGCGATGGCGGTCTGGCTGGGCGGCCTCGCGGCCCTGCTCACCACGCTGTACCGGGCGTCGTCGCAGATCCCGGCCGTCGTCGTCGCCCGTTTCTCCCGGCTGGCCTTCGCCTCCGTGACCGTCCTCGTCGGCACCGGCGTCTACCAGTCCTGGCGCGGCCTCGGCTCCTGGGACGCGGTCACCGGCACGACGTACGGCCATCTGCTCGTCTTCAAGCTGCTCGCGGTGACAGGGCTGCTGGGGGCGGCGCGGCTGTCGCGGCAGTGGACGGGACGGCTCGTGACGGCCGGGGCGCAGGTCGAGGCGGAGTCCGTCGTACGGGAGCGGGTGCCGGAGCCGGTGGGGGGACCGCCGGCCGCCTCCGATGCGCAGCGGGAGCCCGCCGCCCCGGGGGGAGACTCCCCGGCGTACCGGCGTGGCCTGCGCCGTTCCGTCCTCGCCGAAGTGGCCGTCGGGGTCGTGGTCCTGGTGCTCAGCACCGTACTGAGCGGCACGCTGCCCGGCCGGGCGGAGGCCGAGGCCGCCGAGGCGGGCCCGGCCACGGGCGGACTGCCGGCCGCGTCCCTGACCGACGTCCCCTTCTCCGTGGGGGGCGCCACGGGCCGGGTGCAGATCACCCTCGACCCGGGCCGCACCGGCGACAACTCGGTCCAGGCCATCGTCTACGCGGCCGACGGAGGCCTCGCCACCGTCCCCGAACTCCGGCTCTCCTTCACCCTCCCGGCCAAGGAGATCGGCCCGATCGACGCCGAACTGAAGGACAAGGGCGGCTACTGGGGCACGAACGACCTCACCCTCCCCCTCGCGGGCGACTGGCGGATGAAGACGACGATCAGGGTCTCCGACGTCGACCAGGTCAGCGTGACGAAGACGGTGAGGATCGTGGGCTGAGCAGGCCGGCCATGGTCTCGGCGGCCTGTACGGCGGCGGCTCCGCAGCAGTTGTTGAACAGGACGTGGAGCTCGTCCACCTGCTCGGCCAGGGCGTGCAACCGCGGTAACCACTCGGTGAGTTCGGCGCGCCGGTAGTCGTACCGGAAACGCTCCTCCTTGCTGCCGCGCCCCCAGGAGGCACTGCGTCCGTGGAAGCGCACGACGGAGAGCCGGGGTGCGGTGACGGGGGTGACCGGCGGCAGGGAGGTGGGCAGGTCCTGGCTCATGTCCACGGCCACGGCGGCGAAGCCGTACGTGCTCAGCAGCGCACAGGTGAGGTCCCGCTGCCGCTCCCCCCACCAGGACGGATGCCGGAACTCCACATGGACGGGCCATCCGGCGGTCCGCGCCGCGGTCTCCTCCAGGAACCGCTCCGCCCGCGCCCCGGGCCGCAGCCACGGCGGGAACTGGAACAGCACCCCACCGAGCCGCCCGGCCTCCCGCAACGGCTCGATCCCGGCGGCGAACCGCGCCCACACCTCGTCAGGAGCCACGTCCGCGAGGGCGGCCTGCTTCACCGGATGCCCGGTGAGCGGTGCGTACGCCTTCACGTCGAACACGAATCCCGCAGGCGTGCGCTCCACCCACAGACGGCTGTTGCGCTCACTGGGCAGGGCGTAGAACGTGCCGTCCACCTCCACCACCGGGAACCGCTCGGTGTAGTACCGCAACCGTCCCTCGGCGTCCCGCCGACCGGGCGGGTACCAACCGCTGCGGACGAGCGCTGGATCGGTCCAGGAGCAGGTGCCGACAAGGATGCTGGTCATGGGGAGTGGGTACCGACTTAGGGTTCGGCCATGACTTCCCAGGCGTACCTCTCCGAACTGTTCTCGCTGGACGGCCGTGTGGCGCTGGTGACCGGCGGGAGTTCGGGCATCGGCAGGGCGATCGCGGGGGCGTTGGCGCGGGCGGGGGCGAGCGTGGTGATCGTGGCCCGCAGGGAGCCGGAACTGACCGCGGCGGTCGAGGAGTTGAGGGCAGACGGCTGCCGAGCGGACTGGGTGAGCGGCGACTTGAGCACGAGGAAGGGTGTGCGTACGGCGGCGGAGGCGGCCGCCGCGGTGTTCGGTGAGCCGGACATCCTGGTCAACTCGGCTGGGATCAACCTGCGTCCACCGATGACCGAGCTCACCGACGACGTGTGGGACACCACCCTGGCGGTCAACCTGGAGGCCCCCTACCTCCTGGGCCAGCGCTTCGGCCCCGGCATGGCCGAGCGCGGCTTCGGCCGGATCATCCACATCACCTCCCAGCAGGCCCACCGCGCCTTCGTCCAGAGCGGCGCCTACGGCGTCTCCAAAGGCGGCCTGGAATCCCTGGCCCGCTCCCAGGCCGAGGCGTGGTCCCCGCACGGCGTCACCTGCAACACCCTCGTCCCCGGCTTCGTGCTGACCCCCCTCAACGCCCGCCTCGCCACCGACCCGGAGAAGGTCGCGTCCCTGGCCGCCCGCACCATGACCGGCCGCAACGGCCTCCCCGAGGACTTCGCGGGCGCCGCGGTCTTCCTGGCGAGCGGGGCGTCGGGCTATGTCACGGGGCAGTCGATCTTTGTGGACGGGGGGTTGTCGGTGCACTGACCGCGTCACCCGCACCGTTTCCCCTGACCGTCCGGTCACCGTCCCCGGCCGAGCGGAGGCCGCACCGGACGTCCCCGCTGAGCGAACACGTTCGTTACGATCGATGTCATGGGTGCGAGAAGAGAGCCGGCCGGCCGCCGGGAGCGTCCGGCGAAGCCCGCCCTGTCCCGACGCTGGATCGTGGACACGGCCGTGCGGATCATGCGGGCCGAAGGGCTGGAGAAGGTCACGATGCGCCGCCTGGCGCAGGAGCTGGACACCGGCCCGGCCTCGCTGTACGTGTACGTCGCCAACACCGCCGAGCTGCACGCGGCCGTCCTGGACGCACTTCTCGGCGAGGTCGACCTGACCGGCCGGGACGGCGGCGACGACTGGCGCGGCCGGCTCCGCGCTGTCATGACGTCGTACACCCTGGTGCTGTTCGCACACCCGCAGCTCGCCCGGTCCGCGCTCGTGGCCCGGCCGAGCGGAGAGAACTACCTGCGGCTGGTGGAGCGCATCCTCGACCTCCTCTCGCGCAGCGGTGCCGGCCGCGAGCAGGTCGCCTGGGGGGTGGACAAGCTTCTCCAGGACGCGACGGCCACCGCCGCCGAGCATGCGACGCAGGAGCACGACCCCGCCTCCGAGGGCGACTGGAACGCCGCCGTCGCCGCGCTGCACTCCGTGGACGAGACCACGCATCCGGCGATCACCGCACACATGCCGGACCTGATCAGTGGCACGGTCCGGGACCGGATGCGCTGGAGTTTCGACGTCCTCGTCAACGGCATCACGCGCACTCCCGTACCCGTCCCGGCCGACTGAGCCCAGCGGGTCCGGCACGGCCTGTGGACACATGCGCGGCGCTGCGAACTTGTTCGTAACGAACATGTTCGCTACGTTGGAAGCGGCCGGTGGGATCGCTTCTCGAACAGCCGTGCAGTCCCGTGCTGCCCGTCCACGGGCGGCGCCGGCAGCCTTTTCCCCGGTGCGCACACGCATCCCTCACTCCTTCGAAGAGGTTCGCCATGAGCACCCCCCACTTCCCCCTCGCGATCATCGGCGGCGGTCTCGGCGGTCTGACCGCCGCCCGCGTCCTGCACGTCCACGGCATCGAGTCGGCGATCTTCGACCTGGAGGCGTCGGCGGCGGCCCGTACGCAGGGCGGGATGCTCGACATCCACGAGGAGAACGGGCAGCAGGCCCTGCACGCCGCCGGCCTGCACGACGACTTCCTCAAGCTCGTCCACGAGGGCGGCCAGGCCATGCGCCTGCTGGGCCCCGACGGCACCGTGCACGTGTCCGAGGAGGACGACGGCACCGGCGGCCGACCGGAGGTGGACCGCGGCGACCTGCGCGATCTGCTCCTGAACTCCCTGCCCGACGGCACGATCCACTGGGGCCGGAAGGCCACCGGTGCCCGGCCGCTGGGCGACGGGCGTCACGAGGTGACGTTCGCCGACGGCTCGGTCGTCACCACCGACCTCCTCATCGGCGCCGACGGCGCCTGGTCGCGCGTACGGCCGCTGGTCTCCGACGCCGAGCCCCTCTACACCGGCATCTGCCTCGTCGAGACCGACCTGTTCGAGGCCGACACCCGCCACCCTCGTAGCGCCGCGGTCGTCGGCGACGGGTTCCTCATCGCCCTGGGACACGAGCGCGGCTTCCTCGCGCACCGGGAGAGAGACGGCTCGCTCCACGTCTACACCGCGCTCAAGGCCGACGAGGTCTGGCTGGACACGATCGACTTCACCGACCGAACCGCCGCCAAGGCCGCGGTCCTGGCTCACTTCGAGGACTGGGACGAGGGCCTGCGCGCCCTGGTCGCCGACGCGGAGACGATCACTCCGCGTCGTATCCATGCCCTGCCGGTCGGGCACCGCTGGGACCGTGTCCCGGGCGTGACGCTGCTCGGCGACGCCGCCCATGTGATGTCCCCGTTCGCGGGGGAGGGAGCCAACCTGGCCATGTTCGACGGCGCGGAACTCGCCCTGGCCGTCGCCGCCCGCCCCGGCGACACCGAAGCCGCCCTGGCCGCCTACGAGGAGGCGCTCTTCCCGCGCGGCGAGGCGTCCGCCGCCGAGTCCGCCGCCAGCCTGGACACGATGTTCGGCGAGCGAGGCCTGGAGCAGATGGTCGACTTCTTCACCACCGGCCCGGCAGCCCGGTGAGATCAGCCCCCTCAGCACGCTCTCGCCGCTGCACCGGTCCTTGGCCGGCAAGGCGCATGGCGGCTTTCGTCGACGTCGAGGTGTTCAGTCCAGGATCGCGAGGTGGTCGGCGGCGCCTCCGCGCCACTCGATCATGAAGAGGGTGGCGTCGTCGCTGGTGCGCCCGCCCCTTTCCTTCTTCAGCGTGTGCGAGAGCAGTCGCAGATCCGCCCGCATCCCGTCCGACGGCCCCTGCCCCAGGCGGTTGACGCAGCGGACGAGGCGTTCCTCACCGAAGGGCTCTCCGCCGTCGAGGCGCTCCTCGATGATGCCGTCGGTGTAGCAGAGCACCCGGTCACCCCGCTGGAGCGTGTGCTCTCTGATGCGAGGAGCCTCGCCTCCGAAGCCGACGGGCAGCGTCGTCGCGCTCTCCAGCTGCCGCACGACCTTTCCGCCGCGGATCAGCAGTGGGGCGGGGTGGCCGGCGTTGACCAGCTCCAGCTCACCGGTGGCGATGTTCAGATGCATCAGCTGCGCCGTGACGAAGTGGTCGGCGCCGAACTGCCGCGAGACGGCGAGGTCCATGAACGCGTACTTCTCGGCCAGGCTGACGAACACCCGGCGGGCATGGCGGTAGGCGCCGATGGCGATGGTCGCCATCGTGGCGGCGTCCAGGTCGTGGCCCATCGCGTCGATCACGGCCATGTGCAGGATGTTGTCGTTGAGGGCGTAGTCGAAGCTGTCGCCGGCGACGCGGTAGGCGGGCTCCAGGATGCCTGCCACCTCGACCTGCGGCACGGTCATCGTCAGCGGCGGCAGCAGGCCCCACTGGATCTCCGCAGACACACTCATCGGCTCCCGGCGCCGGGCCAGGAAGAACTGATCGGTGTAGGCGTTCTTGGTGACCAGCATGTCGGCGACCAGTCCGGAGAGCCGGCGCAACAGGCGTCGGCCATCGTCGTCGACGGTATCCAGCGTCAGGGCCATGACGCCCACCTGATCGCTTCCGTCCAGCAGGGGCAGATACATCCGGACGCCGCCGCGGGCGTGGGGTACCTCGACGACGTCCGCGCGCTGGAAGGCGCGGCCGGCGGGGGAGTCGGTCACCGGCTCGGGCTGGCCCACATGCAGTTTCTTGCCCGGAAGCGGCATCAGCAGCTCCTGGGCGTAGTCCTGGAGCAGGATGGACACCTCACGGCCGCCGATCCTGGCCACCTCCTCCGCGATCAGCGGAGCGATCAGCTGCGGCGGCAACAGCCGCGCTCGATCCAGCAGCACCCCGAGCAGCCGTTCACCGAAACCCTCCGACCGGTCCACGCTCTGCTCGCCCATGGCCCGGTTCGCCACCGCCTTCCTACCCCGCTCCGGTCACTGCCTCCGCACAACGTGACCTGGTCGAGCAGTCGGAGCGGCTCATTACGCCATGCGCGGCATGTCGGCGGCAGCGGACGTAGGTCGTCGACGTGCGTCCAGATCAGCCACCTGCAACCGCCGCGACGCAGGCGAAGGCGTGGTTGCCGGGCAGGAGGGTGAGCCCTTGCGGCTCGCCGTCGCGGCGACGACGAGATCCACCGCACCCGCACCGCGATGCTTTCCCCGTTTGGCGAGAGCTTCTTGGACCTGGCAGGCGCGGTCGTCGACGGGAACTCGACCGAAGATCAGTCGATGTCCTCGATGCCGCGCGCCCTGTCGGCTGCCGACCGGGCGCTGTAGAAGAACTCGAGCTCGGTCATCGGGCAGGTGGTGATGAGCCCGGCGGCTGCCGCCTGGTCCGGATCGAATGCGCCGTCCCCGGCCGCGGCCCGCAGCCGGGGACGAGCCAGGGCGCGACGCCGACTCTCCGGCACCTTCCGAAGAGCGGTGTCGACTGTCTCTTCTTTCTTGGTGCTCTGCCCATGGGTCCTACGCGGGCATCACGCCATGAATGCGGGAGAGAGTGAAGACGCGTTCCGCTTCGCGCAGGTGGCACCAGGCGTCGAGGTAGGGCGGGTCGAGTTCCAGGTCGCTGAGGGTGCGTACGGTCCGGTTGCCCGATGCGGCGATGTACTCGACCGTGATGGCCGCACCGGTGTCGATGGCATGGGCGACCTGGCGGACGTCGCTGTACGACAGGTGCTTCGCGTATCCGGCGACGATCTCCTCGGTGTCCGTCGCGAAAGGCACCCCGCTGCCGAACGGGTCGGCTTCCGGTGTCGTGGGCGGGGCCTTGAGCAGCCGGTCGGCCAGGACGTCCGTCCCGGCGTCGCTGGGCATGTCCGAGGCGCGGGCCGCGGTGGTCCCGGGTCGGCGCCGCCCGGCGTTCTTTCGCGGGGGCGGAACGACAGCGGCGGCCCTCTGCGGCAGGCGCTTTTCGATGCGTACCGTGCCCCCGGCGGTCTCGGCGACCGGGGCGTAACCCGCGGCACGGAGCGCGGCGAGAGCCGTCGCGGGTGGGCTGCCGCTGACCAGGACCGTCGGGGCGAGCTGCCGCAGGGCGAGCTTGGACAGTGCACGGTGGGCGGCGAGTTCGGCCAGGAGCGCGGGTTCGTCACCGTGGATGACACAGGCCGAGGGGGCGATGCGCACCCGTCCGTGACCTCGTGCGGTGTCGGCGATGAGATAGGTCAGCGGCTGTGGCAGGGCGGTGGCGGAGCCGGCTGCCAGGTCGGCTGTGATGTCGTCCGGGGTGCGGCCGGCGTCCAGGGCCCGGCGGATGCTGCCGGCACTGAAGCGCCATACCGACGCCGTGCCACTGGTCTCCCGGTCGGCCGTCGAATCCAGCAGCGCTGCGAGTCGCGCGGAAGGCGTGCCGGTGACGACGGCGGTGAGGTCGGCGCCGATCCGGGCCGTCGTGGTCGCGGGGGGCAGCAGTCGCCGGGCCGTGCTGTCGAGCTCTTCGTCGGCGTGGGCCGCCAGGTGGGCACCGAGCGGGGACAGCGCACCCCGTGCCAGCACGCCCAGCAGTTCGCCTTCGCGGATCACGGTGCTGAACGGTGCCGTGTCCTCGGGCGAGGCGTCGTCGGCGAGCGGACGGTGCCAGGCCACGAGCGGCCCCAGCTCCGAAGCGACCTTCACACCCTGTCCTGCCGGGAGCCCCGAGGCCGCGGTGAGCAGCCCGTGGCGGGCCTGCAGACAGCCGCCGCAGTCAGGCGCACCGGCGAGCGCGGGCAGCGCCTTGTCGTCCTCGTCGCGCGCCCGGGTGGGGGTGAGCGGCAGATCCCGCCATGCCCGGAGCAGTACGGCGAGTTGTTTCGCGGGCTCCTGCTCGGCCCAGGCGTCGTACGCCTCGGTGAGAGGTACGCGATCACCGTCGCGGGCCAGCAGTCCGGCGGCGTACGCGGTCTCCAGGGTGATGCGTACGACGGCGTCGTCCGCTTGGGCGGCCTTGCCGAGCCGGGCCAGTTCACGCGCGCCGATCCCGCCCGACTTCAGCCGGACCGGTGGAGCGGTGGCGCACGCAGAAAGGACGGCGGCTGCATGGGCCGCGAACGCGGTGGCGGCCACCGCGGCCTCCCGCTCCACCTCCGAGGAGGTGACGGGCACCAACTGTGTGACGGGCGGAAGAGGTTCGAACGGAGCGTGCCAATCGGGGCCCCGCAGAGCCAGGGCCACCTCCAGCGGCATCCGGACGGGCCCGTACCGGTGACGGTCCTGGAGCAGAAGCCCGCGGTCGAGTGCCCATCGGGCGCCTGGTTGCAGGTCGCTGCCAGGAGCCCCGAACGCGACGAACAGTGACTGACGTGGCGTGGACCTGGCGTTCTGCTCCAGCAACTTCCGTGTGGCCGCCGGTGCCCCCGCCACCAGCGCGGCGATCCGTTCCGCGTCACTGTGATGCTCCACCAGGGCCGCGAGTCGCTGCTGCTTGGTGCCGGGTGGCTTGATAACCAGGGCCGTCAGCATGCCGCGCAGTTCCTCCGAGGTGGTGCCGGCCAGCAGTTCTTCCAGCGGGGCGTCAAGTCCCAGGGGTGTGCTCCACGCCTGTCGCAAGGGCGCAGGCATGCGGAGTGTCTCGTTGCCGTCACGCCACACGAGCGCCCGAACCGACAGTGCCTCCAGGGTCGCGTCCAGCGCGTGTACCGCCGCGGGGGAGGTCGCGCCGAGCAACTCCGCCAGGCTGTCCCGGGTCGCTCGGCCCCCCAGGGCGGCCAGCGCCTCGGCGGCCTGCAAGCACGGCAGCGTGAGGTGCGGCAGGACGAGTGCCACGGACCCCGGACGTTGGAGACGGTCCGCCAGTTCCCCCACCGAGCGTGGTTCCGGAGAGGAAGCCGCGTCCTTCCGCATGGCGAGTACGCGTGCCAGGCGTGGACCGTCCAGTTCGCTCAGCCAAGCCGCCAGCGTCGATCGGGACTTCATGAGGGTTCACCTCGACAGACGGGGAACGTCACAGTCGGGCCGAAGCCGCTTCGGCGCCAAGGTCAAGGTTGGCGCAATTCCATGATCCGCGGATGTCGTACCAAGACAGAGTCCGGGCACCTCCCCGCAGCGAGCCCAGCCCGACGAGACGAGCCGACGGCAGACACGGGCTCCGGAACACTGAGACGGCCAACGACGAAGGGCCCCACCGCGAACGGTGGGGCCCTTCGACATCGTGCCCGGTGAGGCACTGGCGGAGGATACGAGATTCGAACTCGTGAGGGGTTGCCCCCAACACGCTTTCCAACTGTGGTGGTGGGGTGGCGGCCCGGGTACAGGTGGTCACCTGCGTTCATGGAGAGCCGGGCTCCGTGCGTTACGGGGCTTGTGGTCTTGCCTGAACGGCTGTGAACGCCGATGAATGAGACGGAAAGTGAGACCGGGCCGCCTTCGGCCTCATGGGTTGTGACATGCGGAGTCGGCTGGCACGCGGTGCGGATAGGGGCCCTCGTGCGCCTCGCCGCGCAACCAGTCGGTAAGCCACTGCGCGAGTGATTGTCCGAGTGGTGCAGGGGCGTGCCGGATGCAGCACAGGTTGGGGTCCCAGTCCCACATCTGGCCGTCGGACGTACGGAAGTCGATCAGTGTCCACATCGCGCAGCCGCGGTCCATCAGCGGGACGAGTCCCGACGGGAGGGCATCTCCGTCGGGGCCGCCGAACGCGTGGTAGGCCATGGTGATGTCCGCGCAGTCGCTGAACCAGTCGTCGGTCTCGGTCAGCGAGACCACCTGCCAGGGCCCGAAGCCACCGTTGGCGACTTCGAGATACATCCGCTTCAGCAAGTCGGGCATCGGACGGCCCACTACCCGCTCAAAGATGGTGACGTCCTCAGCAGATGCGGGACCGGGCAGTCCCCGGCCGGCCACATGCGACCGGACCGCCAGGACGAGTTCGTCATCAGTCACCCCAGGATCCTCAGCGACGCAGTTCCCCTTGTCGATGCCGCGACACAGCAGGGTCTGCGAATGAGCTTGGGAAGCTGCAGGCACTTGAGGGCGGTCTGGACGTTGACCTGGGCTGACCGCACTGGACGGCCTGGCTGGCCTCGTCGGCTTTGACCACGGTTCCCCACTCTCCCCGCTCGACTGGCGCGGTGGTGGTGCAGTCTGGTCGTCGTCGGGAAGCGTGGGAGCGCTCGGGGAGCCCGGCCAGGTGCGGGGCTGTGGAAGCCTTCGTGTCAGTGCGTGCGGTTATGTTGCGTCAGCCAGGATGGGCATCGCTCTGGGAGGGGCTGTGGGAGCCAAGACGGGACTGCTGGTGTACGCCGACGGCGACATACCGCGGCTGCTGCAACGAGTGGGGTCGGCGGACGGTGACCGGACGGCCGCCATGATGCGGCGACTGTATCCGGGGTGCGAGATCGAGGAATGCGAAGGCGCGACTCTCTGGGACGGCGTGTACCCCCCGAAGGGGACCGCGTACGCGGCCAGCTGGCCTGGCGTGGAGGTCATCGGCGATCAGAGGGTGATGATCGACCTACCCTCCCAGCTCCCGGAGTACCTGGTGTCGGCAAGTGCCGGCCGACGGCTGGTCCTGCACGCCATGCACAGCGTTGTCGACTGGCTGGCGTTTGCCGTGTGGGAGGACGGGCGCCTGATCCGCTCCCTGAGTCTGTCCCCGGACAGTGGCGTCATGGAGAACATCGGCGAACCGCTCCCCTTCGAACTGCCCTACTGGGCCGGAAACCGTCCGGCTGACATCGTGCCCTGGCCTGGCGAAGAGGAAGAGCCATACCCCCTGCCTTTTCACCCCTTGGAGCTGGGCGAGGACGCGTTGAGGGCGCTCTGCGGCTTCATCCAAGAGGGGCGCCCCGAGCCCGATGACGTCGACGCAGACGGCATCAAGCTGCACGGATTCCACATGAGGGACCGCCACGGACCCGATCTCGCAGAGCAGGAAGCGGAGTTGTGCAGAGCCGTGGAAGCCATGCCCCCGCCGCGCGTCTACACACTGGGCCCTGATGGTTCACTGATCGAGCGCGACGGCCTTTAGCTCACGACCTCTTTTCGTCCCGAAGCAACTCGGCGGGGGTGCTGCCTTGAAGTGGTGTGCCGCTCACCTGCACTGATGATCCGCGGACCTTCGCGCTTGTTCGCCGTTGTTCGTGGGCGTTGCCACGCAGTCAGACATTCACCGCGCGGCAACGCGACGCATGGTGCCGTTGCTGCTGTGATGCGTGCGCAGTCACTTCTTGCAGCGCTGGCAGGCTGTGAGCCGTTGTCCCTTGGCCTCGTCCTCGGACATCGACGTCTGCCCCGTGTAGGTGTCTTGCTTCCCGTTCAGCGATGGGCAATCCACGTCAGTGTGGTACTTGGACCGGTAGTCACCGATGCGTACGTGGACAGTGCTCATAAGGGCCCCTCCGTTGTTTGCTTCGACGGCACGTGATCCGTTCGCGCCTCCGCCAAGGGGAAACGCTCGGGCTGCACTGGGAAGACGTCGACCTGGACGCAGGGTACGTCCGCATCCGCAAGAACCGCCTCCGGCCCAAGTACACCCACGGCTGTGGAGACAACCCGTGCGGCCGGAAGGCCGGCTACTGCCCCCAGAAACAGCAGACCAGCCGAGAGCACAAGTCCACCAAGTCCCGCGCCGGACGTCGCACCATCGGTCTCCGCGACCCGCTGATCAAGCTTCTTCGCCAGCACCAGGAGCAGCAAGAGAAGGAGCGGGTCGAGGCCGGTACCGACTGGGAGGACAAGGGATACGTCTTCGCCGCCCCGACCGGTGGCCCCCTCAGCCCGAACACCGACTTCCACACCTGGAAGCGGCTACTGCGAGACGCAGGCGTATGAGACGGCCGTCTTCATGACGCTCGCCACACTGCCGCGACCCTCCTCCTGATCCTCGGCCTCCCAGACGTCGTGGTCGACGCGATCATGGGCTGGGAGCCCGGGGGAGCGGCCCGGATGCGCGCCCGGTACATGCACGTCACAGGGACGCTGCTCCGCAAGGTCGCCCAACAAGTCGGCGACGCTCTCTGGGAGCAGCCGAAGACCAGCTGAAGCTCAACTGAGACGGAAAGTGAGACGGACAACGACGAAGGGCCCCACCGCGAACGGTGGGGCCCTTCGACATCGTGCCCGGTGAGGCACTGGCGGAGGATACGAGATTCGAACTCGTGAGGGGTTGCCCCCAACACGCTTTCCAAATGTTCGTCTGGGGGTTCGGGGGTGGCCGCGTACGTCCTGACCTGCGGTGGAATGGTCCATCCGGAGGCTTCCGGACGCTGCTGAACGGAGGTGAATGCAACCAAACCTGCAACCAAGGCTGCCCCCGTTTCACCCAGGTCAGCGGCCGGATTCGAGCCATTGGCCAAGAGGCGGCCCACCTTCGCCACCGCGCTGCTCGGCAGGGAGCCGATGGAGGGGAAGCCATGGCCAGGAAGCGCGGGCGACGATCATCTGCACGCAGGCAGTGGAAGGTGATCCTCAGCGGTGGCGCCCTGCTACTGGTCACGCTGGGTGGTGTTCCGATCAGCGATGTGGCCGTACCT
Organism: Streptomyces canus; assembly: GCF_030816965.1. NCBI lineage: Bacteria > Bacillati > Actinomycetota > Actinomycetes > Kitasatosporales > Streptomycetaceae > Streptomyces > Streptomyces canus. The sequence goes on along the minus strand of NZ_JAUSYQ010000002.1, from coordinate 4,951,062 downwards.
CATCGGAGCTGTCGTGCTCGGTGGCCTTGCTACCGGAGCCGGGTGGCTTTTACGTACGGACCGGGCTCCTTCGCGGCGGGGGCCGGCGCTGGCGCCGGGCAGGACGCGATTCGGGCCGGCCATCGGACACTGGCCGACGTCGACAAGATGTCCGGTACCGAATTCGAAGAACCGGGCGCGGCTCTCTGCTGGCGCGACGGTTGCACCGACGTCCGCCGCGTCGGCGGCTCCGGAGACAACTGTCTGACGTCACCGGCGCTTCCCAGACGGCCACACAATGATCATCCAGTGCAAGCGCTACACCGTCATCAGCACGGGCCTGAGAATCTCACCAGGCTCCGAACTCCCCGGCAGAGAACCGCACCACAGCTTGCGGCTGGCGCTTCTTGGTCTTCTTCTTCTGCGGCGGGTTCCACTCGCCTCGGTGCAACTGACAGCGGGAGTAACCGATCATCGCCGGGTTCTGGCACCGCTTGCCGGTCTTGGTATGGGTCGACCCGCACTTGACCTGTTTGCCCATTCGTCGTCCTCTGTCCGGTCGGAGGCGCGCCATGCCAGGCCCATCGTCACCGGCCAGCGGTGCGAACCGCTCTACCTGCGCGCGTATTCGACTGATTCCAGCTCTTTGGGGTCCGGATCATGACATTCTCGCCGAGGCCGATCGACATCAAGGCGGCAGCTCGCTCAGTGCCGGTGTTACGCCTGGCCGTACAGGGCTGCCAGATCGATCAGCTGGATGCCAGAGGTGGTGTCGGTGGCCATGCGGGCCTTGTCGTTGAAGCCCGCCCCGCTGAAGCAGATGAGCTGAGTGTGGGTGGTGTCGTAGCGGCCGGCCTGGGCGATGAGGTCGCGGATGTGCTGGAGGCGTTCGATGTGCGCGATGCCCATGGTGTCGTTCCATTTGGCTTCGCCGATCGCCAGCAGCGGCGGCTTGCCGCCGTCCGCGATGCCGACGACCGCAACGTCGACCTCGTGGCCGGTACGAGCCTTGGGGTCATGAACGACGCCGTGACCGACGCGGGCTGGGAGGCCGCCGAGCAGGTCGGGGTCGGCGTGGTGGAGGGCCCAGTCGCGGCAGACCTGTTCGAAGTGGGGGCCGAGGACGTTGCTGGTGAAGCGGCGACGGCTGGCCTGCCAGACCCGGGCGGCGCTGCCGGGCCGTTCCAACTGGTCCCAGACCGGGCGCATGATGGCGTGGTAGAAGCCGATCAGGGGTTCGGCGATGCGGTAGGTGGGGCGGTTGTCGCGGAAAGCGTCGGCGTCGCGGTGCAGCAGCCCGGCGTCTTCGAGGACGTTGATGGGGTGCGCGATGTCGGTGGCCTTGCGTTCCAGGTAGCCGGCCATGCCGCCGCGGGTCGCGTTGCCGTCGGCGACGGCCGCCAGGACGGACAGGTACAGGGCGGTGTCACGCAGATCAGGCTCCTCGGCCAGCAGATAACGGGCCTCGCGGAAGAGCGGCGTCTCGGGGTTGAGGACCGTACGTACAACCCAGGCGTCGAAGTCGTCGGGCCCGCTGGGGCTGTCTCCTCGCGCGAACTCGCGCCGGTAGGCGGGCGTACCGCCGACGATCGCGTTGACCTGCAGGGCCAGCCGGGGGTCGGTGATGTTCCAGAACTCGGCGGCGAGGCGGTGGTCGAGGGGGCGCACGACAAGTTCCAGTCCCGCCCGGCCCCTCAGCGGTGCGTTGCCGGACAACAGCTTGCCCATGAAGGACAGGGCCGAGCCGCACAGCAGCAACCGCGCACGAGAGGCCGTGCGCTGCTCCCGCAGCGGACGGAACGCCTCCTGGATGATGGAGGGCAGCTCCGGATTGGCCCTGACGAGGTACGGGAACTCGTCGATCACCACGGGCACGGGGTGCTCGGAGCCGAGGGCAAGGAGCTCATCGACAGCTTCGGCCCAATGTGCGAAGTGGTACGGGCTGGCGGGCCGGACATGAGCGGTGAGCGCCGTGCTGATCCGGCGCAGAGACTCAGCGTCAGCGGCCTCCGTCGCACCGAAATAGAAGCCTCCCTCGGCACGGCAGGCCGCGTCGAGCAGGAAGGTCTTACCCTGGCGCCGCCGACCGGAGACCACTCCGAGCGTGGCACCGGGCTGCTCATCGCCGATGAACCGGGTCAGCGCCGACCACTCGTAATCGCGATCGAACATCTCGGCGGGCTTGTCCACGCGCCACCTCCGGTAGATGTAGAAGTACGTATCTATAAAACGTACCCCTATATGTGAGCCGAGGCTGCTGACGCGCGGAGGAACGGCGCATCGCAAGGGAAGCGTGGCCACGAGGACCTGCTGCGCGCAGAGCGACGTCCAAGACGGTGTCGGCCCGGGCCGCGTAACTGTGAGAGAACCAGGGCATGTTGGCCTCCATCACGGCCCAGCGCTCATGACCGGGGTCGGGGTCCTGGATCAGGCCGACGTCGACGGTCCGCGCTGGGCAGGGACTCCCTGACCGTGGCGAGGAGTCCCTGGGCGAACCGGCGTACCTCGCGCTCACGCGGATCCCCGTCGAGCGGCGCGACGTCCAGCCGCCCCTAGACGGCATACCGGCTCCCGGCCGCGATCCGCCCGTCGAGCACGAACAGCCGGTACTCGACAGAAGAAGGTCACCACATTAGGAGACCAACACCGGGATGTCCGGGCCCACTCCCTCACTCGTGCGAGGAAGCCTCGATCCGAGACATACACCGCAGCAGGGAACGACTTCTCGCTCGGCGGCTTGACGAACACGGGGTGGCGCAACGCCCATGCCTCCGAGAGGGTGGTCAGCTCGATCCGCCGTGCCGTGAACTCCTCCGGCAACCGCACCAACCAGTCATCCGACGGCTCCAGCAATCCCAGCCCCAGGCCGTCGGCGACCCGGTCAGCGGCCAATGGACCCCCGTACCAGTGCACCGCTCGACCCACCAGGGCGTCCAATGCCTGCCCGTCCGTGAGCACCTGCACTTCCATGCCACACCGAGCCGCCGCATCTGCGAGCAGCCCGGTCGTACTGGTCCGCTGCCCGGAGGTCAAAAAGGGAAGCAGAGTTGGGAATACCTCACAGCGCCAGACCGAGTGAAATGACTGTAATGCCCGACATAAATGCAACCAAAACTGCACCCAAAGCACACCGAAGAGCCGGACCGCGATCACGGTCCGGCTCTTCGTTTCGCCTGGTCAGGCGACGGCGGAGGATACGAGATTCGAACTCGTGAGGGGTTGCCCCCAACGCGCTTTCCAAATGTTCGTGCGGGCGTCCGGGATAGCCGTCAGTGTCCTGACCTGCGGTGGACGGGTTCGAGCAGCGACGGCCGCACTGGGCTGAACGGGGGTGAACGCAACCCTGGCTGCAACCCTCAGGGGCTGTCGCTAACAGGCCCTAACAAAGCCTCTGGACGTGCCGGTGAGTGATCAGGCAGACGGCAAGTCCGAGGAAGGCCTCGTGGATGTCGTCGCGTCGTTCCCAGCGGATCCGTAAGCGGCGGAAGCCGTGCAGCCAGGAGATCGTCCGCTCAACGACCCAGCGGAAGGTGCCCAGTCCCGTCCCGTGCGGCTGCCCACGCTCGGCGATCGCGGGCCTGATGCCGCGCTGCCGCAAGAGCCGTCGGTACTTGTCGTGGTCGTAGCCGCGGTCGGCGAAGAGCATGTCCGGCCGTCTGCGCGGCCGCCCGACGACTCCGGCCACTGCGGGGATCTTGTCCAACAGGGGCAGCAGTTGGGTGACATCGTTGCGGTTTCCGCCGGTCAAAGACACCGCGAGCGGGACCCCCTGGCCGTCGGTGATGATGTGGTGCTTGCTGCCCGGGCGTGCGCGGTCGACCGGGCTGGGCCCGCTTTTGGGCCCCTGCGCGCGGCCCGGACATGGGAGGAATCGATCACCGCCCGCGACCAGTCCAGCTGGTTCTTCGAGCGCAGCTTGTTCAGCAGCAACTGATGCAGCTGGTCCCAGACGCCTGCCTCGTTCCAGGCCGCCAGGCGCCTCCAGCACGTCATGCCCGATCCGAAGCCGAGCTCCTGCGGGAGGTACTCCCACTGGATGCCGGTGTGCAGGACGAACAAGATCCCGCACAGGGCTTGACGATCGGGCACTCGCGGTCTGCCCTCGACCTGCTTCGGGGGCCGCTCGGGCAGCAACGGCTCGATGAGCAACCACAGTTCATCCGACACGATCCACGGTCGCGACTGACGCTTCCCCATGCCCACATCAACGAGCGATCAAGTAGACAGTCACATGATCAACCCGCTTTTGTTAGAGCCAGTAAGTGCGGATTGTGTGGTTGTGCGGGAACTCGCCCAACTTGGTTGGTCTCCCAGGCATTTCGCAATAGAGGGCCGGTCGGAAGCCGACAGGATTACAACCCAACTTGTCTTCCGCGAGTCCCACTTACGGATAGTTCTGGTAGCCGTCGCCCCCTGAAGGTACGAGGAAGTTCTCATGACGCAGCCCCTCAGATCGCGGAGGCATGCCACCGGCCGGATCAGGGCCGAGAAGGCGGATCCGGCGGAGTTGGTCGGCGGTGGCAGGGCTGCCATGCGCAGAGCCAGCAAGAAGCCTGACAGAAGGCGCGCGCTTAAGATCGTCGGGCTGTTGCTGGGGTTCGTGCTGGTGCTCGGCGTCGGCACTGCCGCGTACGCGTACTGGAAGCTGAACAGCAACATCAAGTCCGACCATCTGTCCGCCAACGGCAAGGACGGCGCCGGGCACGAGAAGGTCGACGCGTTCGGACGCAGCCCGATCAACATCCTGGTCATCGGATCCGACGCCCGTAACAGCGCGGCGGACTGCAAGCTCGGCGGCGCTTGCGGAACGGCCGGCGGCGCCCGAGCCGACGTGGAGATGATCGTCCACATATCCGCCGACCGGTCCAATGCCACGGTGATGAGCATCCCCCGCGACCTGCGGACCGACTGGAGCGGCTGCCACGACCCGGGCCACCCGAGCATGCCGGCGCAGACCCGCGCGCAGGTCAACTCGGCGCTGAACGGCGGCCCCGGCTGCAGCGTCGTCGCGGTGCACCAGCTCACCGGGATACCCATCGACCACTTCATGATGATCGACTTCGCCGGCGTGGTGGCGATGTCCAACGCGGTCGGCGGGACGCGCGTCTGCGTCAGCAAGAACGTCTACGACCCCTACAGCCACCTGAAACTGAAGGAGGGGTCGCACACGCTGAAGGGTGATGCCGCGCTGGAGTTTGTGCGGACCCGGCACGGCTTCGGTGACTCCAGCGACAGCCGCGGCCGGACCGACGCCCAGCACATCTTCCTCAACGCCCTCCTCAACCAGATGAAGAGCAAGGGCACGCTGAGCAGCCCGTCGAAGATGTGGGGCATAGCCAACGCCGCGACCAAGGCGCTGACCGTCGACAACAGCCTGGACTCCGCCAACAAGCTCATCGACCTGGCACTCGACCTCAACAAGGTGCCCGCCAGCCGGATCACCTGGGCCACCATGCAGACCCAGGACGTCGACCTGCCGGGCGGCGGGTCCGAGACGCTGATCGGCCCGGGCGCCAAGGAGATGTTCAAGACCATCGCGGACGACCAGTCGCTCACCGCGTCCACCGGGAAGAAGGGCTCCCCCTCGGCGACCGCCAGCCCGGTCTCCGCCGCCTCGGTCGTCGTCCACGTCGAGAACGGCACCGGGGTGTACCACCGGGGGGTGGCGATCGCCCAGGCGCTGATCGACCAGGGCTTCAGCAAGGAGACCGACTCGGGGAACGGGACTCCCTCCACCGCTACCTCGCTGACTTACCCGGCCGGGCAGAAGGCGCAGGCCCAGGCGGTCGCCAAGGCGCTCGGCCTCCCGTCCAAGGCGGTCGAGCAGGGCACCGGTTCGCAGATCGTGCTGCTCATCGGCACCGATTGGACGACCGGCGACACCTTCCCCGGCGGCAAGCCGACTCCGACGCACGTCGACACCCAGGTGGCTCTGAACGGCTCCCACCAGCAGACCGGCGACACCAAGAAGTGCGCGACGGTCAGCCCCTACAACGACGTCATCGGGCTGGACGCCAACGGTATGCCCACCAGCGAGGACCACCCGCCGTCCAGCACCTCCCCGACCGAGGCCTACGCCCTTGCCAAGAACGTGAAGGACTCGGCGCCGTAAGCCTCTGGGCCCCCGGACACGGTCGTCGACGCGATCACGGGCTGGGAGCCCGGCTGGTCCGCCCGGATACGCCGCCGCTACCAGCACCTGATCGCCCGCACCCTTGAAGACGTCGCGGACATGTCAACGTCATAGGTTCAAGCCTATCGGTCAAGCTGAGGGGGCGGAGTCGGTGATCGGAACGGCGATTCTGGGTAGCGCCGGAAGCGGCCCCTGTAGACAAAGACCAGGACAACGAGGGCTGGGACAACGTCGATGGGCCCCACCGCGAACGGTGGGGCCCATCGACATCGTGCCCGGTGAGGGACTGGCGGAGGATACGAGATTCGAACTCGTGAGGGGTTGCCCCCAACACGCTTTCCAAGCGTGCGCCCTAGGCCTCTAGGCGAATCCTCCGCCGCAAACAATACAAGACGTTGAGGAGTGCTCGCGAACTCGTTCCCACCCGCTGCCATCGGGTACTGTTTGGGCAGCCCCTCACGCGGCGCTATCTGACTGAACTCCCCCAGGGCCGGAAGGCAGCAAGGGTAGGTCGGCTCTGGCGGGTGCGTGGGGGGCGCTTGCGTTCCCGGCGGAGCGCACGCGCGGGCCCGGGTGTCAGTGGGCGCCTATAACCTCGTATGCGTGTCGTCTCTCGCGTTGTACCGCCGCTATCGCCCGGAGTCCTTCGCCGAGGTCATCGGGCAGGAGCATGTCACCGACCCGCTGCAGCAGGCGCTGCGGAACAACCGGGTCAATCACGCGTACCTGTTCAGCGGTCCGCGCGGATGCGGCAAGACGACCAGCGCGCGCATCCTCGCCAGGTGCCTGAACTGCGCACAGGGACCCACCCCCACCCCTTGCGGTGAGTGCCAGTCCTGCCAGGACCTCGCACGCAACGGCCCCGGTTCCATCGACGTCATCGAGATCGACGCAGCCTCCCACGGTGGTGTGGACGACGCCCGTGAGCTGCGCGAAAAGGCCTTCTTCGGGCCCGCGAGCAGTCGCTACAAGATCTACATCATCGACGAGGCCCACATGGTCACGTCGGCAGGGTTCAACGCGCTGCTGAAGGTCGTCGAGGAGCCCCCGGAGCACCTCAAGTTCATCTTCGCCACCACCGAGCCCGAGAAGGTCATCGGGACGATCCGGTCGCGAACCCATCACTACCCCTTCCGGCTCGTCCCGCCCGGCACCCTGCGGGACTACCTCGGCGAGGTGTGCGGCAAGGAGAACATCCCCGTCGAGGACGGCGTCCTGCCCCTCGTCGTGCGGGCAGGCCAGGGCTCCGTGCGTGACTCCATGTCCGTCATGGACCAGCTGCTCGCCGGGGCCAAGGAGGAGGGTGTGACGTATGCCATGGCCACGTCCCTCCTCGGCTACACCGACGGCTCCCTCCTCGACTCCGTGGTCGAGGCCTTCGCCACCGGTGACGGCGCCGCCGCCTTCGAGGTCGTCGACCGCGTCATCGAGGGCGGCAACGACCCGCGCCGCTTCGTCACCGACCTGCTGGAGCGGCTGCGGGACCTGGTCATCCTCGCCGCCGTTCCCGACGCCGCCGAGAAGGGGCTCATCGACGCCCCCGCCGATGTCATCGAGCGCATGCAGGCCCAGGCCGGCACCTTCGGTGCGGCCGAGCTCAGCCGCGCCGCCGACCTCGTGAACCAAGGCCTGACCGAGATGCGCGGCGCCAACTCGCCCCGCCTCCAGCTGGAACTCATCTGCGCGCGCGTGCTGCTCCCCGCGGCCTACGGGGACGAGCGCTCGGTGATGGCCCGCCTCGACCGCATCGAGCGGGGCGTGAACTTCTCGGCCGGCGGCGCCCCCGCGATGGGGTACGTGCCGGGGCCGGAAGCCCACGGGGGAGCGGCCCTGGGTACCCCGGGCGTCCAGGGCGTCCCTGGTGCCTCGAGTGCCTCGACGGTCGCCGTCCCGCCACCCGCACCGGTCCCGCCCGGTGGTGGCCCGGCCGCGGCGCGTGCGGCGGTCCGGGCCTCGGGCGCGGGCACGCCCGGCGGGGGAGGCTTCGGCGGCGGCACCCCGGGCGGAGTCGGCGTCCCGGGTGGCGGCGTTCCGGCCGGAGCAGGTGGCACGGGCGGATTCCCCGGCGCTACGGCCGACTCGGCGCCGCCCGTCGGCGGGACCCCTGACTCGCCCGCCGGTCCGACCCACGGTTCGACTCCCGACCTCCACACCGGCGACCCCCACGCCGGCCCGGCGCACGGTTCACCCACGGCCCAGCCTCCTGGTGCTCCCGTCGGCCAACCCTCCACCGCCCACCCGGACCAGCTCCGACCGCCCCACCAGCAGCAGTCCGCCACACCGTCCCCGGCTGCGTCGGGTTCCGCCCCCGCCCCCGGAGCCTGGCCCGCCGCCGCCCCGGTCGGCGGCGGCCGGCGTCCCGGTGGCTGGCCCACCGCGGCCCCGGCGGGCGGCGGCGGCCAACCCCAGGCGCCCGCATCGCATCGGCCCGCGACCGCCCCGGCACCGGCTCAGGCCGCACCCGCGGCCTCCGCACCCGGACCGGGCGCCTACGCCCCGCCGACCGGCAGCCCCGACCCCCGTCAGCTCTGGCCCAACATCCTGGAAGCCGTCAAGAACCGCCGCCGCTTCACATGGATCCTGCTCAGCCAGAACGCCCACGTGGCCGGCTTCGACGGCACCACCCTTCAGCTCGGCTTCGTCAACGCCGGCGCCCGCGACAACTTCGCGAGCAGCGGCAGCGAAGAGGTGCTGCGGCAGGCGCTGGCCGAGCAGTTCAGCATCCAGTGGAAGATCGAGGCCGTCATCGACCCGTCGGGCGGCGGAGGGGCGCCCCCGGCATCCGGCGGCTTCAACGGCGGCGGTGGCGGTGGCTACGGCGGAGGCGGCAACACCGGCGGCTACGGCACCGGTAGCACGGCGGGCTACGGCGCCCCGGCCCCCCAGGCCTCGTCCTCCCCCCAGCCGACGCCCGCCCCGGCGGCCCGGCCCACGCCGACGCCGGCCGCCGTACCGGCCCCTGCCCCGCAGCGGTCCGCGCCGGAACCCCCGCCGGTCTCCATCGAGGACGACATCCCCGAGGACGACGACCCCGATCTCAACGAGGCCGCCCTCTCGGGTCGCGAACTGATCGTGCGCGAGCTCGGGGCGACCGTGGTGGAGGAAATCACCAACGAATAAAACGAAGAGGGGGACGAGGGAGGGACGCGCGCGAGAGCTCATCTTGGAGGAACCTACGGCTCCGCTCCCTCCACCCCTTAGGAACCCTCCACAAAAACCCCGTTAGGCTGACCCCCGTGAAGGTCCTCGTCATCGGTAACGGCGCCCGCGAACACGCCCTGTGCCGCTCCCTGTCCCTCGACCCCGACGTCAGTGCCCTGCACTGCGCCCCCGGCAACGCCGGCATCGCCGAGGTCGCCGAGCTGCACCCGGTCGACGCCCTCGACGGCGCGGCGGTGGCAGCGCTCGCGCAGCGGCTCGGTGCCGACCTGGTCGTCGTAGGCCCGGAGGCCCCGCTCGTCGCGGGGGTCTCCGACGCCGTGCGCGAGGTGGGCATCCCCGTCTTCGGTCCGTCCGGGGAGGCCGCGCAGCTCGAGGGCTCGAAGGCCTTCGCCAAGGACGTCATGGCCGCGGCCGGAGTCCCGACCGCCCGCTCCTACGTCTGCACGACCCCCGAGGAGGTCGCCGAGGCCCTCGACGCCTTCGGCGCCCCGTACGTCGTCAAGGACGACGGACTCGCCGCGGGCAAGGGCGTCGTCGTGACCAGCGACATCGAGGCCGCGGCAGCGCACGCCAACGCCTGCGACCGGGTCGTCATCGAGGAGTTCCTGGACGGCCCCGAGGTCTCCCTCTTTGCCATCACCGACGGCGACACCGTTCTGCCCCTCCAGCCGGCCCAGGACTTCAAGCGCGCCCTCGACGGCGACGAAGGCCCGAACACCGGCGGCATGGGCGCCTACTCCCCGTTGCCCTGGGCCGACCCCAAGCTGGTCGACGAGGTCATGCAGACGGTCCTGCAGCCGACGGTCGACGAGATGCGCCGCCGCGGCACCCCCTTCTCCGGCCTGCTCTACGCCGGTCTCGCGATCACTTCGCGAGGCGTGAGGGTCATCGAGTTCAACGCCCGCTTCGGCGACCCCGAGACCCAGGTCGTCCTGGCCCGCCTCGAGACCCCGCTGGCCGGCATCCTGCTCGCCGCGGCCACCAGCAACCTGGCCGACCTGGAGCCGCTGCGCTGGAGCGAGGACGCCGCGGTCACCGTGGTCGTCGCCTCGCACAACTACCCCGCCACCCCGCGCACCGGCGACCCGATCACCGGCCTCGACGAGGTGGCCGCCGAGGACGCCCCGCACGCCTACGTCCTGCACGCCGGCACCAAGCGGGACGGCGACGCCGTCGTCAGCGCAGGCGGCCGCGTCCTGTCGGTCACGGCGTCCGGCAAGGACCTCACCGAGGCCCGCGACCGTGCGTACCGGGCGGTGGCGCGCATCCGGCTCGACGGTTCCCAGCACCGGACGGACATCGCGGCGAAGGCGGCGTCCGGAGCCTGAGAAGCTCGAAAACCAGGGCGAAACCCCCGCTCCCGAACAACCTGACCGGCCCCGGATCCGTCTAAGGATTCGGGGCCTGATCTTTGCTGTACGTCATCCACCTCTCCCCAAAGCCATTCCATCGAGTGACCGGGGATCCATACGGCTGACGGGGGCCCGGGGCCCAACTATGGTGCGGCGCAAGCGGTCCGGCACTTGGCCCACCGGCATTGCGATGTCAGTGGCGGGTGCCACAGTGGGGGAGTGAGCAACGCCAGGACAGCTGGGCATGCAGGACGGCAGGGAGGGGGTGAGGTCCGGTCATGACCGGTATCGGAGTCGAGGTAGCCGCGCAGGCCGCGCGCTCCCGGGCCCTCGCCGTGCTGCGCATCCGCAGCCGTGCGCTGGCCGTGGCGCTGCTGCCCGCGGCGGTGGCCGTGGTGCTGCTCGCCGGAGGTTCCACCAGTCATCTCATGGGCGGGTTCTGGGACACCGCCCGCCTCGCCATGACCGTTCTCGGGGCCGTGGTGCTGCTCGCCGCCGGAGCCGTGGCCCTGGTCGTCGCCCGCGCCCGCCCCGCCGTCAGTCCGACCGTCGCGATCGCCGAGGAGTCCGCGCCCGACCTGTACCGCATGGTGCGCGACCTCGCCGACCGCCTAGACGTCCCGGCTCCCTCCGCAATAGCGCTCACGCCGGACTGCGACAGCTGGCTGGAGGACCGGACCCACCCTGCCCACGGCCCGCCCCCGCAGGAGGGCCGGCACGACGAGATCGCCGGCGTCCGCGGCTCCCACCGCCGTGTCCCGGCCGCACCGGTGCTGGTCATCGGCTCGCCGTTCCTGTGGTGGATGCGCGTCGGCGAACTGCGCGCGGTCCTTGCTCCGGTCGTCGCCGGTACGGGCCCTTCGGCGCACCCCGACATAGCGGCGGCCCGCCGTTTCGTGCGGGGTCTGGACGCGGCCGTGGCCGTCGGCTCCGTCCCGGGCCGCTGTCCGCTCACCCGTGTGATGTGCGCGGGTGTCGCCTGGGTGGCCCGGCTCCTCCTGCGTAGCTGCCGGGAGCACGCGACCCAGATGGAGCGCGGGGTCGCGGCCGCGGCCGCGGAGCGTGCACAGGCTGTGGACTACGGCCTCAGGATCGTGGCCCAGGAACAGGTGGGCCTGGCGTACGCGGGCTGGGACCGGCTGCTGACCCGGGTCGCGCTCCCCGCCTGGCGGATGGGTCGCTGGCCCTCCCGCCTGGACGCGGGCGTGGTGGCCGCCCTCACCGAGCTGTCCCGCCGCGACCGACTGGCCGAGGGTTTCGCCTCGCGTCTGGGTGAGCGCCCCGCCTGCGACCTGCTCGAAGAGCCCGGCGCGGTCGACGAGGCCGCCTCCCTCCTCGCCGCCCGCCTCTTCCACGGCGGCCCCGCGGAGACCGGCCAGGACTGGTCCCCGGTGGACTGGCAGGAGTACCCGGAAGAGGTAGTGGACCGAAAGTGGCGCCTGGACGCGGCCCGACTCCACCGAGTCCTCGATGCCCAGGGCGTGAGCCGCACCCCGGGAACCGCCCCGCCGGAATCCCACGGCCCCACGCTCTCCCGAGTCCTGGCCCACCTGTCGGCTCCCGGGCACACCGGCCCCACTCCACACCCCCCGGCAGCCGACCGACCCGCCACCTCGACACCCACGTCCTCACCCGCCCCCACCACCACGGACCTCGCCCTGGCTCCGCCGACCGACGGCGTGGCGGCGGCCGGTGGACTGACTTCGGCGGACGACCCCGGCGCCGTCCAGCCCGGGCGGGACCGGGGGCCGGTTCGGGCGGACGCGGATGGTCTCGCGTCCGGCGGGACCGCGGCATCTCCGCGTGATCCTGCTTCCACAGACGGCGTGGCGATGGCCGGTGGACTGACTTCGGCGGACGACCCGGGCGCCGTCGAGCACGAGCACGAGCAGGGGCCGGTTCGGGCGGACGCGGATGGTCTCGCTTCCGGCGGGACCGCACCACCCCTGGGCGACCCCGCTTCCACAGACCTCGCCCCGCCTCCGCCGGCCGATGGCGTGGCGACGACCGATGGATCCACCTCCCCGGACGACGCCGACGCCGGAGGCGCGCTGCACGAATCGGCTCAGGCGGACGCACTCGCGACCGCCGCCCCGGCTCCAATCCGGCACGACCGGGCTCCCGCCGCCCCCCTACCGGCTCCACCGGACGGTGACATGACGGCGGACCCGGACCGTGAACCTCCCCCGGCTGACGCCCTCGCGGCCGGACAGCACACCCCCGTCCCGCCGGACGAACCCGCAGGAGTCGACCGTGAGACCGCGGCCCAGGGGGCGCCCGCAGCGGATGACGAATGTGGCGCGGGTTGCGCGCGTGGAAGCACAGACGGCGAAGCCGACACGCTCGCCGCGGCGCTCACCGCCGAGCTGGCCCGTGAGGAAGCCGCCGCCCCGCCGTCCCGTAGCACGCCCGATCTCATCCTCTGGGACGACACCGCCCTCCCCCTCTTCCCGCTCCAACCGCCCCGCAGCGCCAGGGAACTCCTCACCGACCACGTCACCGCGATGGTCTGCTGCGCCGCGATCGACACCGCCGGCGCCGCCCCGGGCCTTGACTGGCTCGATGGCCCGTCCCTCCTCATCAACGGCGAACGCGCCGCGGACCTCACCCCCCGCGTCCTCAGCCTCGTGGAGGACGGAGACCCGGCCCCTCTGCGCGCCTGGCTGGTCAAGTCGGGGATACGCCCCGAGAAGCCGGTCCGCCTCGTCTGACGAATCCGGAGTCCCCGCTTCCACTTTCGGCCAGTTCGCAACGAATAGTGACAGCCTGGGCGCGGAATGTGATGTGCTGAGACCGATCGCGCACATGGCCGCGCACATGGCAGGGGCTTGTGCCACAGGACAGGCGCACGGCACACGCACGGCACGCGCACAAAGCATGGCGCAGGACGAACAACGGGGGCACGAGGGAGGGGAGCGACCATGGGCCCAGGACCGGAGCACATCCGCCGCTGGGAGTCGGGAGCACTCGCGCACGCCGTGACGGACCCCTTCGGCCAGGGCCCCGTCCCCTGGCTGCGCGGCAGTGAGACGTACTTCGACGACACCGGCCAGGTGGTCCCGTGGTACGTCGAGACGGACCCCGCCCACACCCCGAAGGAGGGCGCCCCGCGCATCCCCTCCCCCCGCACCGCCCCCGGCGGCGGCCCCCGCTCCGCCGACGACGTCCGCCGTCAGATCAAGGGCTTCACCTCGACCGGCGCGGTCGCCCCCGGTGAGGCCGTCGACTTCCACATCACCGTCGACCCGCCGCAGGAGTTCGGCGTCGACATCTACCGCATCGGCCACTACGGCGGCGACGGCGCGGCGAAGATCACCACCAGTCCCCGTCTCTCCGGCATCGTCCAGCCCCCGCCGCTCACCGCGGAGCGTACGGTCTCCTGCCACCACTGGTGGCTGTCCTGGCGGCTGCAGATCCCGTCCTACTGGAGCGTCGGCGCATACGTCGCCGTCCTCACGACCGCCGACGGCTACCGCTCCCACATCCCCTTCACGGTCCGCGAGAACCACCCAGCGGACTTACTTCTCCTCCTGCCCGACGTCACCTGGCAGGCGTACAACCTCTATCCCGAGGACGGCCGCACCGGCGCCAGCCTCTACCACGCCTGGGACGAACAGGGCCGGCTCCTCGGCGAGGCCGACGCGGCGACCACGGTCTCCTTCGACCGGCCGTACGCGGGCGCGGGCCTGCCGCTGCATGTGGGCCACGCCTACGACTTCATCCGCTTCGCCGAGCGCTACGGCTACGACCTCGCCTACGCCGACGCCCGCGACCTGCACGCCGGCCACCTCGACCCCACCCGGTACCGGGGCCTGGTCTTCCCCGGCCACGACGAGTACTGGTCGACGGCCATGCGCCGCACGGTCGAGCGAGCCCGCGACAGCGGCACCTCTCTCGTCTTCCTGTCCGCCAACACCATGTACTGGCAGGTCGAGTTGGGCCCCTCGCCGTCCGGTGTCCCCGACCGTCTGCTGACCTGCCGCAAGCGCAGGGGCCCGGGCAAACCGGCGCTCTGGCGCGAAGTCGACCGCCCCGAACAGCAGTTGGTCGGCATCCAGTACGCGGGAAGGGTGCCCGAGCCCCACCCCCTGATCGTTCGCAACGCCGAGCACTGGCTGTGGGAGGCGACCGGTGCCCGGGAGGGCGACGAACTCGCCGGCCTGGTCGCGGGCGAGGCCGACCGCTACTTCCCGCGCACCCCGCTGCCGGAGCACGACGACCGCATCCTGCTCGCCCACTCGCCGTACGCCGACAGCGAGGGCGCCCTCCGCCACCAGGAGACGTCCCTCTACCGCGCCCCCTCCGGCGCCCTGGTCTTCGCCGCAGGCACCTTCGCCTGGTCCCCGGCACTGGACCGCCCGGGCCACGTCGACACCCGCGTCCAGCGCGCCACCGCCAACCTGCTGGACCGCATCTGCAAGCGTGACTGAGTTCACCCAGCAGCACCCCCGCCGCTCCCTGAGCGCACCCCAAGTCCAAGGTCAGCGCCCCGTACGGGACAATCGACCCGTTGGACATACTCACGGGGAGGAACCGTGTCCGGATTCGTAGAAAAGCCCGAGCCGCTCCAGGTTCCGGGCCTGGTGCACCTGCACACCGGCAAGGTGCGCGAGCTGTACCAGAACGAGGCGGGCGACCTCGTGATGGTCGCCAGTGACCGTATCTCCGCCTTCGACTGGGTGCTGCCGACCGAGATCCCCGACAAGGGCCGCGTCCTCACCCAGCTGTCCCTGTGGTGGTTCGACCAGATCGCCGACCTGCTGCCGAACCACGTCCTGAGTACGGCCGTTCCGGACGGCGCCCCCGCCGACTGGGCGGGCCGCACCCTGGTCTGCAAGTCGCTCCAGATGATCCCCGTGGAAGCCGTCGCCCGCGGCTATCTCACCGGCTCCGGACTGCTGGAGTACAACGAGTCCCGTACGGTCTGCGGTCTCGCCCTCCCTGAGGGACTGGTCGACGGCAGCGAGCTCCCCGCCCCGATCTTCACTCCGGCAACCAAGGCCGCCGTGGGCGAGCACGACGAGAACGTCTCCTACGAGGAGGTCGCCCGCCAGGTCGGCGCCGACACCGCGGCCCAGCTGCGCCAGGCGACCCTCGCCGTCTACTCGCGGGGCCGGGACATCGCCCGGGACCGCGGGATCATCCTCGCGGACACCAAGTTCGAGTTCGGCTTCGACGGCGAGACCCTCGTCATCGCGGACGAGGTCCTCACCCCGGACTCCTCCCGCTTCTGGCCGGCCGAGCAGTGGGAGCCGGGGCACGCGCAGCCGTCGTACGACAAGCAGTTCGTGCGCGACTGGCTGACCTCGGCGGAGTCCGGCTGGGACCGCAAGAGCGAGCAGCCCCCGCCGCCGCTGCCGCAGGAGGTCGTGGACCGCACCCGCGCCAAGTACATCGAGGCGTACGAGCGCCTGACGGGCACGAGCTGGTCGTAGCGCTGGTCGTAACGGAGAAGCCCCCCGGTGAAAACCAGGGGGCTTCTCGATGGAGCGAACGACGAGGTTCGAACTCGCGACCTCAACCTTGGCAAGGTTGCGCTCTACCAACTGAGCTACGTTCGCATGCGCCGTGGTGCGAGAACCACTATACCCAACCTCGCTCGCGCGCGAGCCGCACGGCCGTGTGACGGTTCTCCGCCCCCAGCTTGGAGACGGCCGACGACAGATAGTTCCGTACGGTCCCCTGCGACAGCGCGGCCCGCTCGGCGATCTCCGCGACGGGCGCCCCGTCGGCGGCGAGTTCCAGTACCTCGGCCTCCCGCACGGTCAGGGGGGAGTCCCCGGCGGAGATCGCGTCCGCGGCCAACTCGGGATCGACGTAACGGTTTCCCTCGTGCACCGTGCGGATGATCTCCGCGAGCCGCTGCGCGCTCACGGTTTTCGGAACGAACCCCCGCACACCGGCTTCCAGCGCCCGCTTGAGATGCCCGGGCCGCCCGTGGCTGGTGACGATCAGCACCTTGCACGAGGGCAGTTCGGTCCGCAGGGATGTGGCGACCTTCACACCGTCCGCGCCGGGCATCTGGAGATCGAGTACGGCCACGTCGGGCTCGTGCGCCCGGGCCATCGCCAGCGCCTCGGGACCGGTCGCCGCCTCCGCGACGATCGCGAGGTCGTCCTCAAGCGAGAGCAGCGCGGCGAGCGCGCCCCGAATCAGATGCTCGTCATCGGCGAGCAACACCCGCACGGTCACGAGCCCACCTCCGGCGCCACCACACGTACGGTCACGAGCCCATCCCCTCCAGCACCACCACACGTACGGTCACGAGCCCATCCCCTCCGACACCACGCGCACGATCACGGACCGTCCCTTCCAACACCACGTGCTTGGTCACAAGCCCATCCCCTCCAGCAGCACTGCACGGTCACGAGCCCCTCCGGCACCACATGCACGGTCACGAGCCCCTCCGGCAGCTCGTACACGGTCACGAGCCCATCCCCTCCGGCAGCACGTACACGGTCACGAGCCCCTCCGGCACATCAGGCGCGCGGTCACGAGCCTCCCCTCCAACGCCACCCGCCCAGTCACGAGCCCTCCTCTCCGACACCACCCGCCCAGTCACGAGCCCATCCCCTCCGACACCACCCGCCCAGTCAAGAGACCCCCTCCGTCGCCACCAGCGGCACCTCCGCCACCAGCCGGAACACGCCCGCGCGGGCAGGTCCCGCCTCCAGCGTCCCGGTCACGGCCGCGAGCCGCTCGCGCAGTCCGGCGAGGCCGGACCCGCCGGTGCCGGGCGACCGCGAGGCCCCATCGTTCTCCACGGTCAGCACCACCCGCTCCCCCTCTCTCCGCAGGGTCACCTCGCACCGCTTGGCGTCCCCGTGCCGCAGGACGTTCGTGGTGGCCTCCCGTACCACCCAGCCGAGCGCCGACTGCACCTCGGCGGGCAGCCCGTTCGGCTCCCCGGTGACCGTGCAGGTGATGCCGGCGGCGGTCAACACCCCTTGCGCTCCGGTGAGTTCGATCCCGAGATCGGCCTCCCGGTATCCCCGTACGACATCCCGCACCTCGCGCTGCGTCTCGTGCGCGATCCGCTGCACCTCGGTCATCTGGTCCATGGCCTCGCCCCGTCCCCGACGCGTCAGCTGCACGGCCAGTTCGCTCTTCAGCGCGATCACGGCCAGGTTCCGCCCCACCACGTCGTGCAGATCCCGCCCGAACCGCAGCCGTTCCTCGGCGACGGCGAGCCGCGCGCGGGTCTCTCGGGCCGTGTCGAGTTCGTAGACGGCGTTCAGGAGCCAGACGGAGAAGACGGAGGTGAAGGCGAGGAACCCGGCGGCGACCAGCACCACCATCCCGGTGACCAGTGACTCCGGGACGGCGTAACCCAGGGGAAAGCCACCGAGCACGGCGCCCGCGGCGAAGCCGCCCACCAGCGCGAGCACGCGCCGTCGCCTGCGGACGCCGAGCGCGCCGATACCGGCCGCGAAGGTCAGTACGCCCACGAAGACCGCACCCGCCGCCATGTCGAGACCGTCGTCGTCCGGACCCCGCTCGGCGATGCCGATCACCGCGACGGAGATGACGAGAGTGACCGCCCCGAGCAGCCACAGCGTCCGCACCGGCTGCTCGCGCCGCCCCCGCGTCCAGTCGAGCGCCCGCGACGCGGTCACCGCACACACCACGGCATGCGCGCACACCAGCAGCACCAGCCAGACCGCGAGCTGCCCCGTCACCTGCCCGAAGACCGGCAGGCCGACCGAGGCGACGTAGATCAGCGCGAAGAAGTGGAACGACCAGCGCGTGTACGTCTCCACCTTCGCCGGCGTGCTCTTCCGCCGCCACCAGCCCCCTGCCTCGCGCATGCTCTCCCCGTACGTCAGCGCCTCGGCTCCCACCGGAACCACCGCTGTACAGCAAACACGGCCAGCACGGTCCAGGCCACCGCGGTCCCGATGGCGCCCAGGGCCTCGTACGCCGAGAGAGTGCCCGCCCAGCCGCCGCGGACCAGGGTGATCACGGGCGACAGCGGCAGCAGCTCGCACACCGACGCGACCCTGTCCGGCAGCAGTTCCAGGGGTACGGCGACGCCCGAGAGGACCATCGAGATCATCACGAACGGCAGCGTGGTGACCTGCGCGCTCTCCACGGTCCGGGTCACGGCCGCCGTCACGGCCGCGAGCGCCGCGCACAGCACCAGACCCAGCATCAGTCCCAGGGCGACGAGATGGGGCGCGTGCGGTGCGGGCACGTCGAGCAGGGCTGCGCTCGCGGCCATCAGCACCAGGGACTGCGTGAGCCCCGTCGCGGCGATCGGGAGCGCAGTGCCGCAGAGGATCTCCACGTCCCGCAGCTCCCCGGTGCGCAGCCGCTTCAGCACCAGTTCCTCGCGCCGGGAGGTGTAGATCCCGGCAAGGGCGCCGTACACACCGAACAACAGGGCGAAGCCGACCGCGGCCGGCAGCAGGACCAGGCCGACGCTCAGCCCGGCCTCCTCGACGTCCATGTCGGCCACCACGGACCGCAGGCTGAACGGCAGCGCGAGCGGCACCAGCACGGCCGCGACGAGCGTGGCCTTGCTGCGTCCGAGCAGCGTGAACTCGGCGCGGGCGAGGGCGCCCAGCCTGCTCGCGGGAGTGGTGACCGTGCTCATACCGAGACCTCCTCACGTGCCGCGATCCCCAGGAACGCCTCCTCCAGCGAGGCCGACCGCACATCGAGCCGCCGCAGTTCGACCCCGGCCCGCTCGGCCCACACCAGCAGTCCGGTGGCCGTCCGCTGCAACTCCCGCGTCCGCAGCCGTACGACGCTGCCGTCGACCTCGTGCCCGCTCACCCCCAGCTCCCCGAGCGGTGGCAGATCTCCCACGAAGTACCCCTCCGGCAGTTCGAACGAGATCCGCGCCGGCTGCGCGGCGGTCACCTCGGCCGGTGTTCCCGTGGCCGCGATCCGTCCCTCGTGGAGGATCGCCAGCCGGTCGGCGAGATCCTCGGCCTCCTCCAGGTAGTGCGTGGTGAGCAGCACGGTCGTCCCACGGTCCCGCAGCGCCCGCACCAACTCCCAGGTGTCCCGGCGCCCCTCGGCGTCGAGGCCGGTCGTCGGCTCGTCGAGGAACAGCACCTCGGGGTCGCCGAGCAGCGCGAGCGCCAGGTCGAGGCGCCGCCGCTCGCCTCCGGACAACTGCTTGACCCGTACGCCGGTCCGCCGGGCGAGCCCGACGAGTTCCAGCACCTCCAGCGGCGGCCGGGCCCCGCTGACGCAGCCCGCCCACATCCGCGCGGTCTCGTCGACGGTCAGCTCGGACGGGAAGCCGCCCTCCTGGAGCATCACTCCGGTGCGTGGGCGTACGGCGGCCCGCTCCGTGTACGGGTCATGGCCCAGGACGCGGATCCGCCCGTCGGTCGGCGGGGCGAGCCCCTCGAGGAGTTCGACGGTGGAGGTCTTGCCGGCGCCGTTGGTGCCGAGCAGGGCGAAGACCTCTCCGCGGTCCACGGCGAAGCTGATCCCGCGCACGGCCTCGAACCCGCCCCCGTACACACGCCGCAGGCCGGTGACCTCGATCACGTGTTCGTGTTCGTCGGTGTTCATGAAGCCAGCGTCCCGGCGGACCGGATGCGACAGCAGTGCGCGCTGTCACCACTCCGTGTGACAAATGTCAGACGGTGCACGGACATAAAAAGACCCCGGTCGCGATGACCGGGGTCTTCTTCGTGGAGCGGACGACCAGGTTCGAACTGGCGACCTCAACCTTGGCAAGGTTGCGCTCTACCAACTGAGCTACGTCCGCATTGCCTCCGACCGGCTCTCACCGATCGGCGCGAGCATCATCCTACCCGATCCACCAGAGTGGTCCGGACGGCGATGCAGAGCGGGTGACAGGAATTGCACACTGCGCCTTCCCCCTGGAAGGGGGATGTTCTACTACTGAACTACACCCGCGTGTACTCCGTGAGCTGGGCCTTTCGGCCTCGCCCCTCGGCGTGCTCCAGACTCTAGCTGACCAGGTGGGGTGCAACGCAAGTCGGTTGGCCCGAGGGGCGGATGACCCGGCGTCGACAGGCCCTACTGGGCCTGGGTGAACGCCTCGTAGACCCTCTTGGGGATCCGTCCGCGGGCGGGGACGTCCATCTTGTTGGCCTGGGCCCAGGCCCTGACCGCCGCCGGGTCGGGAGCGACCTCGGTCTGCCGGTACGCCTTGCCGGACCTGGACCGCTTGCGGCCGGCCTCCACGTAGGGCTCGAGCGCCTTACGCAGTTTCTTGGCATTGGCTTGATTCAGGTCGATCTCGTACGACTTGCCGTCGAGTCCGAAGGCGATCGTTTCCGCCGCTTCCGAGCCGTCGATGTCGTCAAAGAGAGTGACCACGACCTTCTGCGCCACGAATATCGGTCCCTTCGTGCGGCACGTTGTCAATTCATTTGTACAGTGCCCGACAATGCATTGTGAAGCTCGACTAAATCCTTCCGCGTGTCCGAGCGCAATAGGTATCGGGTGTCGATCTGAGATCTTTCCGGGAAATTTTCACGAACGTCCGCCTCCGTGCTGGGCCGTGATGGCCGTCACGTAGATTCCTCCAACTCAACGCGCGTAGAAATTTTGTGCGGGTAGTCTGAAGGAACCTGCTCAGCACCACACCACCGGGAGTGCCAGTGGCACGCGTCGTAGTCGACGTCATGCTCAAGCCGGAGATCCTCGACCCCCAGGGCCAGGCGGTGCAGCGTGCACTGCCGCGACTGGGTTTCGACGGCATCTCCGACGTACGTCAGGGAAAGCGATTCGAACTGGAAGTTGACGGACCGGTCGACGAGGCCGCGCTCGCCCGCATCCACGATCTTGCGGAATCCTTCCTCGCCAACACCGTGATCGAGGACTTCACCGTCAAGGTGGAGGAAGTCGCGGAGGCCGCGAAGTGACCGCTCGTATTGGCGTCGTCACTTTCCCCGGCAGCCTCGACGACCGGGACACCCAGCGCGCGATCCGCCTCGCGGGCGCCGAACCGGTCGCCCTGTGGCACAAGGACAAGGACCTCCACCAGGTCGACGCCGTGGTGCTGTGCGGCGGTTTCTCCTACGGCGACTATCTGCGCGCCGGTGCCATCGCGCGCTTCTCGCCGGTGATGGAGCCCCTCATCGAGCAGGCGAAGGCCGGCCTCCCGGTCCTCGGCATCTGCAACGGCTTCCAGATCCTCACCGAGGCTCACCTGCTCCCGGGCGGGATGCTCGGCAACGACCACCTCCACTTCATCTGCCGCGACCAGAAGCTGCGGGTGGAGAACGCGGACACCGCCTGGACCACCGACTACTCGGCCGGCCAGGAGATCAACATCCCGCTGAAGAACATGGACGGCCGGTACGTCGCCGACGAGTACACCCTCGACAAGCTGGAGGCCGAGGGGCGGGTCGCGTTCCGGTACCTGGACTTCAATCCGAACGGTTCGCTGCGGGACATCGCCGGCATCAGCAACGAGGCGGGCAACGTCGTAGGCCTGATGCCGCACCCGGAGCACGCCGTGGAGCCGCTCATCGGCACCGGCCGCACCGACGGCCTCCCCTTCTTCACCTCGATCCTCAAGAAGCTGGTCAACGTATGAGCCGGACGCCTCTGGACACGGTCGAGCACGCGGCCGCGACCCCCGACGTCGAGCTGCCCTGGGCCGAACTCGGCCTGAAGAAGGACGAGTACGAGCGGGTCGTGGAGATCCTCGGCCGCCGGCCCACCGGTGCCGAGCTCGCCATGTACTCGGTCATGTGGTCCGAGCACTGCAGCTACAAGTCCTCCAAGGTCCACCTGCGCCAGTTCGGCGAGAAGGCACCCCAGAGCGATGCCCTGCTCGTCGGCATCGGCGAGAACGCGGGTGTGGTGGACGTCGGCCAGGGTTACGCCGTGACCTTCAAGGTCGAGTCGCACAACCACCCGTCCTACGTCGAGCCCTACCAGGGCGCGGCCACCGGTGTCGGCGGCATCGTCCGCGACATCATCGCGATGGGCGCGCGGCCGGTGGCCGTGGTCGACCCCCTGCGCTTCGGCGCTGCCGACCACCCGGACACCAAGCGCGTGCTCCCCGGCGTCGTCGCCGGCATCGGCGGCTACGGCAACTGCCTGGGCTTGCCGAACATCGGCGGTGAGGTCGTCTTCGACGCCTGTTACCAGGGAAACCCGCTGGTCAACGCGGGTGCCATCGGCGTCATGCGGCACGAGGACATCCACCTCGCGAAGGCGTCCGGCGCGGGCAACAAGGTCATCCTTTACGGGGCCCGGACCGGCGGCGACGGCATCGGTGGCGCCTCGATCCTCGCCTCGGAGACCTTCGACGACGCCAAGCCGTCGAAGCGTCCGGCCGTGCAGGTCGGTGACCCCTTCCAGGAGAAGCTCCTCATCGAGTGCACCCTGGAGGCGTTCAAGGAGAAGCTGGTCGTCGGCATCCAGGACCTGGGCGCGGCCGGTCTGTCCTGCGCCACCTCCGAGCTGGCCTCCAACGGCTCCGGCGGCATGCGCGTGACGCTGGACGACGTACCTCTGCGTGACTCGACCCTCTCGCCCGAGGAAATCCTCATGAGCGAGTCGCAGGAACGCATGTGCGCGGTCGTGGAGCCGGAGAAGGTCGACCGGTTCCTTGAGATCTGCGACAAGTGGGACGTCATCGCCACCGTCATCGGTGAGGTGACCGACGGCGACCGCCTGGAGATCTACTGGCACGGCGGCAAGATCGTCGACGTCGACCCGCGCACGGTCGCGCACGACGGCCCGGTCTACGAGCGCCCGTACGCCCGCCCGTCCTGGCAGGACGAGCTCCAGGCGGACGACGCGAACAAGCTGCCGCGGCCGGCTTCGAGTGAGGAGCTGAAGGACCAGGTCCTGAAGCTGGTGTCCTCTCCGAACCAGGCCTCCAAGAAGTGGATCACCTCGCAGTACGACCACTTCGTGCAGGGCAACACCGTCCTGGCCCAGCCGGAGGACTCCGGCATGATCCGCATCGACGAGTCGACGGGGCTGGGCGTGGCGATCGCGACGGACGGCAACGGCCGTTACGCGAAGCTGGACCCGTACACCGGCGCGCAGCTGGCGCTGGCGGAGGCGTATCGCAACGTGGCGACGACCGGCGCCAAGCCGCTCGCCGTCTCCGACTGCCTGAACTTCGGCTCCCCCGAGGACCCGGCCGTGATGTGGCAGTTCGCGGAGGCGATCCGTGGACTGGCCGACGGCTGCCTGCAGTTGGGCACCCCGGTCACGGGCGGCAACGTGTCCTTGTACAACCAGACGGGCGAGGCGGCCATCCACCCGACCCCCGTGGTCGCGGTCCTGGGCGTCATCGACGATGTCGCCCGCCGCACGCCGGCCGCCTTCCAGGAGGAGGGCCAGCTGCTCTACCTCCTCGGCGACACCCGTGAGGAGTTCGGCGGCTCGGCCTGGTCGCAGGTCGTCCACGACCACCTCGGCGGGCTGCCCCCGAAGGTCGACCTGGAGCGCGAGCGGCTGCTCGCCGAGATCCTGATCTCCGCCTCCCGAGACGGCATGATCGACTCCGCGCACGACCTCTCCGACGGCGGCCTGATCCAGGCGGTCGTCGAGTCGGCGCTGCTCGGCGGCAAGGGTGCGCGTCTGGTCGTACCGGACGGGCTGGACGCCTTCACCCTCCTCTTCTCCGAGTCGGCGGGCCGTGCGGTCGTCGCCGTACCGCGCTCGGAGGAACTCCGCTTCAACGACATGTGCGGTGCGCGGGGCCTGCCGGTCACCCGTATCGGTGTCGTGGACGGGGACACCGTCGACCTCCAGGGCGAGTTCGAACTGACCCTGGAGGAGCTGCGCCGGGCGCACGAAGACACGATCCCGGCCCTGCTCAAGTAGGCCGTGGTCGTACGACTCCGAAGGCCCCGCCCGTCGTTGTGACGGGCGGGGCCTTCGCGGAGCCGCTTCCTGGGCGCGCAGGATGAGTTGGCCCAGGAGCTGTCCGGACCCGACGATCACCCTTCCCCTCCTCCTTCTCCGCCTTCCCCGCCGACTAGGCTCACCGTCATGCCCACGGCCAGGAAGCGCGCCCGCGCCTACGACCCCGCCAAGATCCGCACGGCCGTCCAGGCCCAGCTCGGGAACGTACGGGAGGCCGTACGCACGCTGACCCCCGAGCAACTGGCGCTGCGTACGCGGCTGGGGGAGTGGACCGTACGGGAGCTGGTCGCGCACATCGGGATGGCGGTCACGGCCGTCCACCGGGCCCTGGACCGGCCCGCGCCCGCGCGACAGGACGCCGTGCTGCTCGACTGGCCGTTCGCCACCTCCGCCAGCTCCGCGGCCATCGCCGACTTCACCCGGGACCTGGCCCAGCGGCACCCCGACCTCGACGCCTACCTCACCGACGTCGACCGGACCCTGACCGAGCTGCTGGACACCCACCCCGGCACCCGGCTCCTGGAGACCAACGCCGGCGCGCTGCCCCTCGCCGACTACCTGGTCACCCGCACCGTCGAACTCGTCGTCCACACCGACGACCTGAGCGCCGCCGTCCCCGGCCTCGACATCCCCTACGACCGTCAGGCCCTCGCCGCCTGCACCCGCCTCCTCGCCGACGCCCTCGCCGCGAAGGCGCCCGGCGGTTCGACCGAGGTGCGGGTGCCGCCGTACGCCGTCGTGCAGTGCGTCGAGGGGCCGAAGCACACCCGGGGCACTCCGCCGAACGTCGTCGAGACCGACCCGCTGACCTGGATCCGGCTCGCCACCGGGCGGCTGACCTGGAAGGACGCGCTCGACGAGGCCAAGGTCAGCGCGAGCGGGGAGCGGGCGGACCTGAGCGGACTGCTGCCGGTCATGAGCTGACCCCATGGGCGCTGACGACATACTGACCGCGAACACGGCAACAGACTGACAACGGCATCGAACCCACCGCCCGCCTCATGCGTCAAAGAGGCATGAAGCGGACGACATACGCCAAGTACGCGGCCGCAGCCCTGGCCGGGACCACCGTCCTGGCCGCCTGTGGCACGGAGACCGTGGGGACCAGGACCCAGGACCTCTCCACCATCGCGGACACCTCCTGGGTGCCCCAGAAGGTCACCGTCGACGGCAAGGACTACGTCCTGCCCGAGAAGGGTGCTCGCAGGCACGCTCACATCGACTTCAAGCCCGGTGCCGCCGAACCGGACGTCGGCGGCGGGAAGTCCGGTGGTTCCGTGGGCTGCAACAGCATCGGTGCCGACGTGGACATCCAGGGCGACACCGTGAAGGTCTCCGACCTCGCCCGGACACTCGTCGGCTGCCAAGGGGCGGTGGGGACGTTCGAGGAGAAGTTCGTCGGCGTCTTCGACAACGACCTCAAGGCCGAGCTGGAGGGGCCGTCAGGTGCCAGGACCCTCACGCTGACCAGCCCGCAGAACGACACCATCACCCTGCGCGAGGAGAAGGCCCCCGCCCTGAAGGGCACTCGCTGGTCCCTCGGCGAGAACGCCTACCTCACCCTCACCAGGAAGAACACCGTCACCGGCAGCCTCGGCTGCAACACCTTCAACGGCATGGCCACGGTCAAGGACGGCACCATCGAGTTCGGGCGCCTCGCTACCACGCGCATGATGTGTTCGGGCCCGGTGATGAAGGCCGAGCGCGAGCTCGCCGAAATCCTCTCCGGCAAGGTCTCCTACCAGCAGGAACGGGATTCCCTGAAGATCACCAAGGCCTCCGGCGAGAGCGTTACGGCCCATGCGGAGTAAGAAAGCCCACTCTCCGCGAATTCGGACCAGTGGTCGATCTCGCCTACACTCGGAACCGTGCCACGTGGTGACGGACGACTCAACCACGACCTGCTCCCCGGTGAGAAGGGCCCCCAGGACGCTTGTGGCGTCTTCGGTGTCTGGGCTCCGGGCGAAGAGGTCGCCAAGCTCACGTACTTCGGGCTCTACGCCCTCCAGCATCGGGGTCAGGAATCCGCGGGAATCGCGGTCAGCAACGGCTCCCAGATCCTCGTCTTCAAGGACATGGGCCTCGTTTCCCAGGTCTTCGACGAGACCTCTCTCGGTTCGCTCCAGGGTCACCTTGCGGTCGGTCACGCCCGCTACTCGACCACCGGTGCCTCCACCTGGGAGAACGCCCAGCCGACGTTCCGTGCCACCGCGCACGGTTCCATCGCGCTCGGCCACAACGGCAACCTGGTCAACACGGCGCAGCTCGCCGAGATGGTCGCCGACCTGCCCAAGCAGGAGGGCCGTAGCCCGCGTGTGGCCGCCACCAACGACACTGACCTGCTCACCGCGCTCCTCGCGGCCCAGGTCGACGAGGACGGCAAGCCCCTGACCATCGAGGAGGCGGCCCACTCCGTCCTCCCGAAGGTGCGCGGTGCCTTCTCCCTCGTCTTCATGGACGAGCACACCCTCTACGCCGCCCGCGACCCGCAGGGCATCCGCCCGCTGGTCCTCGGCCGCCTGGAGCGCGGCTGGGTCGTCGCCTCCGAGTCCGCCGCCCTCGACATCTGCGGCGCGAGCTATGTCCGCGAGATCGAGCCGGGTGAGTTCGTCGCCATCGACGAGAACGGCCTGCGCACCTCCCGATTCGCGGAAGCGAAGCCCAAGGGCTGTGTCTTCGAGTACGTCTATCTGGCGCGCCCCGACACCGACATCGCCGGCCGGAACGTGTACCTCTCCCGCGTGGAGATGGGCCGCAAACTCGCCAAGGAAGCGCCCGTCGACGCCGACCTGGTCATAGCGACCCCGGAATCCGGCACCCCGGCGGCCATCGGCTACGCGGAGGCCTCCGGCATCCCCTTCGGTGCGGGCCTGGTGAAGAACGCCTACGTCGGCCGTACGTTCATCCAGCCCTCCCAGACCATTCGCCAGCTCGGCATCCGCCTGAAGCTGAACCCGCTCAAGGAAGTCATCAAGGGCAAGCGTCTGGTCGTCGTCGACGACTCGATCGTCCGCGGCAACACCCAGCGCGCCCTGGTCCGCATGCTCCGCGAGGCGGGCGCCGCCGAGGTCCACATCCGGATCTCCTCGCCCCCCGTGAAGTGGCCCTGCTTCTTCGGCATCGACTTCGCCACCCGCGCCGAGCTCATCGCCAACGGCATGACCATCGACGAGATCGGCACCTCGCTCGGCGCCGACTCCCTGGCGTACATCTCCCTCGACGGCATGATCGAGGCGACCACCATCGCCAAGCCGAACCTCTGCCGCGCCTGCTTCGACGGCGAGTACCCGATGGAGCTTCCGGACCCCGAGCTGCTCGGCAAGCAGCTCCTGGAGACCGAGCTGGCCGCAGGGCCCGCCGCCACGGCCGCGGCCGACGCGATCCGTCGCCCGTAGGCAGCCCGTCATACCTGCCGTACGACACGAAAGTTCTCTACTGCCATGTCTGAGACAACTGGTGCCAGCTACGCAGCCGCGGGCGTCGACATCGAGGCGGGCGACCGCGCCGTAGAACTGATGAAGGAGTGGGTGAAGAAGACCCAGCGCCCCGAGGTCCTCGGCGGCCTCGGCGGTTTCGCCGGACTCTTCGACGCCTCCGCCCTCAAGCGCTTCGAGCGTCCCCTGCTCGCCTCCGCCACCGACGGCGTCGGCACCAAGGTCGACATCGCGCGTCAGCTGGGCGTCTACGACACCATCGGCCACGACCTGGTCGCGATGGTCATGGACGACATCGTGGTGTGCGGTGCCGAGCCGCTGTTCATGACCGACTACATCTGTGTCGGCAAGGTCCACCCCGAGCGGGTCGCCGCGATCGTCAAGGGCATCGCCGAGGGCTGTGTGCTCGCCGGCTGTGCCCTGGTCGGCGGCGAGACGGCCGAGCACCCGGGTCTGCTCGGTCCGGACGACTTCGACGTCGCCGGCGCCGGTACGGGCGTCGTGGAGGCCGACCGGCTGCTCGGCGCGGATCGCATCCGTAAGGGTGACGCGGTCATCGCCATGGCGGCCTCGGGTCTTCACTCGAACGGGTACTCGCTCGTGCGGCATGTGCTCCTGAACCAGGCGGGCCTCGCCCTGGACGCCCGGATCGACGAGCTCGGCCGCACCCTCGGCGAGGAGCTCCTGGAGCCCACCAAGATCTACTCACTGGACTGCCTGGCCCTGCTCCGCACGGCCGAGGTGCACGCCTTCTCGCACGTCACCGGCGGCGGTCTGGCGGCAAACCTGGCCCGTGTGATCCCCGACGGTCTGCACGCCGTCGTGGACCGCACCACCTGGACCCCGGGCCCGGTCTTCGACCTCGTCGGCAAGACGGGTCAGGTCGAGCGCCTGGAGCTGGAGAAGACCCTGAACATGGGCGTCGGCATGATCGCGATCGTGCCCGAGGAGTCGGCTGACGTCGCCCTGGCCACCCTGGCCGACCGCGGGGTCGAGTCATGGGTCGCGGGCGAGATCACGGACCGCGGTGACCACACCACGGGTGCCGAGCTCGTCGGTGACTACGCCTAGGAACTGACAGGCAGCGCAAAACCCGGTCCGGTGGTGTGGACCACCCCGGACCGGGTTACGCACAGCTGGGTCGTCAAGCTCCGCGGCGTTGAGACGCAGGACCGGACTCGTCGTCCTCGTCCTCGTCGTCGTTGTAGAGATCCGCGTACTGGGCGTACGGGTCGTCTTCCTCGTCGTCCTCGAACGGCTCGCCATTCGGCGGCTGACTCGAAGTCGAAGCGCCCAGCTCATTGGCCAGACGCGACAGGTCTGTCCCGCCGCTGCTGTACTTCAGCTGGCGGGCGACCTTCGTCTGCTTGGCCTTTGCCCGGCCGCGCCCCATGGCTCGACCCCCTCGAATACGGGGCTCGGTGGCCCCAGAGTCTTGACACGCGTTCATGATCTAGAACGGACTCTCCGCAGAGAGACCGGTCCGTAGGGCTTCCACGGTACCTGAGCCCACGCCCATACGGTACGTCGCCCGCAGCACGTGCCCTGGCCCAGAACCCTCGGGGAGCCCCGTCCCCGCTGGTCAACCGCGATTTTAACCACTTCTTCGCGGCCGACCCGCCGACGAACGTGAGAGTTCTCTCTAAGTGTGCGCCGACGGGTACCGGTCAAACGTCAGTGCGCCCGTTTCGTGGCCGCCTCGTGCATCCGCTGCTCGGCGATCCGGTCGGCCGCGGCGGCCGGCGGAATCCCGTCTTCCTTCGCACGTGCGAAGATTGCCAGCGTGGTGTCGAAGATCTTCGCGGCCTTCGCCCGGCACCGTTCGAAGTCGAACCCGTGCAGTTCGTCGGCGACCTGGATGACCCCGCCGGCGTTCACCACGTAGTCCGGCGCGTAGAGGATCCCGCGGTCCGCGAGGTCCTTCTCCACGCCCGGGTGCTCGAGCTGGTTGTTGGCGGCGCCGCAGACGATCCTCGCGGTCAGCGCCGGCACGGAGACGTCGTTCAAGGCTCCGCCCAGCGCGCAGGGGGCGTAGATGTCGAGACCCTCGGTCCGGATCAGCGCGTCGGTGTCGGCGACGGGGGAGACGGAGGGGTGCCGGCCGGCGATCCGTTCCACGGCCTCCTGGCGTACGTCCGTGATCAGGACCTCGGCGCCCTCCTCGAGGAGGTGCTCCACCAGGTGGTGCCCGACCTTGCCGACGCCCGCGACGCCGACCCTGCGGCCGCGCAGCGAGGGATCGCCCCACAGGTGCTGTGCGCTGGCCCGCATGCCCTGGTAGACGCCGAAGGCGGTGAGGACGGAGGAGTCGCCGGCGCCGCCGTTCTCGGGGGAGCGGCCGGTCGTCCAGCGGCACTCGCGTGCGACGACGTCCATGTCGGCGACGTACGTGCCGACGTCGCACGCGGTGACGTAGCGCCCGCCGAGCGAGGCCACGAAGCGGCCGTACGCGAGCAGCAGCTCCTCGGTCTTGTCCCGCTCCGGGTCCCCGATGATCACGGCCTTGCCGCCGCCGTGGTCGAGCCCGGCCATGGCGTTCTTGTACGACATCCCGCGCGCGAGGTTCAGCGCGTCGGCGACGGCCTCCTGCTCGCTCGCGTACGGGTAGAAGCGCGTCCCGCCGAGGGCGGGGCCGAGCGCGGTGGAGTGGAGGGCGATGACGGCCTTGAGGCCGCTCTTGCGGTCCTGGCAGAGCACGACCTGCTCATGACCGCCCTGGTCCGAGTGGAACAGGGTGTGCAGCACGTCGGCAGCGGCGCCGGTTACGTCGGTCACTGTGGTGACTCCTGGGTACATTGCGGCGATGGGACACAGGCGCCCGTAAGGGTGGCGGGACCTGTGAGCACGAGATTAGGGCTTGTGGCGGCCCAAGACCGTGCAGTGCTCAGGATCACCTTCTCCCGGGGGACGGGCGTGCGACGATTTGCATAGTTTTCCCGCACGTTTGTGTGCGGGTTTCGCAGGTTTTCCCGGCAGGCGGCGGGGGAGAGAGCAGGCGTGCCCAAGGTGTCCTCGGTGATCGTCCCGTACGCGACCTATCTGCGCGTGTACGAACCGCTGGCCGCCTTCCCCGAGCCCGAGCGCAGTCACTGGGCCCGTTACGCCCGTCGTCAGGACCGTCCGTCGTACCAGGACGAACTGCGTCGCTCCCTGGCGGACTTGCTGCCCACCCCGCCGGTCCCGGTGCCGGTGCACGAGAGCAGCGACGCCTTCGTGCTCGACGTGGACGGCGTGGTGTGCGTGTGCCCGTGGCGCACCCGGCTGCGCGGCTGGCTGGCCCTGGAGGAGCTCGGGGAGGAGCTGCCGGGGCCGGTCCTGGACGCGGTGCTGCCCGAGGTCGTACGCCGCCAGACCGCCCAGGACTACGAGCGCTGGCTCGCCCGGAACCCGGACGCCCGGCCCTGGATCCGCACCGCGACCTGGCAGGTGCCGCTGAACTGGTTCGTGCTCGTCTCCGACGAGGAGCGGCGCTTCGACAAGGGTTCCGGCGAGATCCCGCCGATGCTGCGCTACCGGACACCCATGGTGCAGGCCCGGCGGCGCGTGGCGCGGGCTCTGAGGGCCCTCAAGGACGCCATCGACGAGGGACCGCTCATCGACGGTCTGATCGACGTGGGGCGCTGGCTGGAGGAGTTCCACCCGCGCTCGCTGGTCGAGCTCGACTACGGCGGTCTGGTGCATGTGCTGCCGCCCGGCGAGCTGGAGGACGACCACTCGGCGGCGGACGTGGCCGAGGGCATCGAGGCGCTCAGGCACGGCGACGGGGCCGCGGCGGGCGAGGCCTACGGGCGGCTCGTGGAGCGCTGGCGGGGCATCAGGGACCGGCGCTCGGCGAACTGAATGTGCGCCATGTCACGAACTGGCGTTTGACCTGACGCCCGTTTTGGGGTTTCGTCCTCGCTCAAGGTGTCAGCTTCCCCTGAAGTCTCACCGACGGGGACGTAGGTCCCGATCCGGGCGTACACCTCACGGAGTGTCAAGCGTGACGGACCGCACGTACCCGGCTCTTGCATCTCTTGCCCCTCCTCATGCCAAAATAGGACAAGGGGCCCGGGGGAGGTTCCGCTTTGGGGGGTCTGGTGACTCCTGATCGCTCTGTGACTGATCGTCACAGTGGCGTGACTGTCCGCTATGGCATGGTCCATCGGCTTCCGTCGCCGATGAACACCTGGGGGGCAATTCCATCGGTTTGGCCGACGCGGCTGGACGGATGGTGTAGTTGTAGTGCCGAGGACAAGCCGTTCGTCCTATAACCGACTCGACCCGCATCCGCCATTTCGGGCAACGCGGGTCAAGGTGCAGAATTTAGAGGAAAGAACCGAGAACGATCGGTTCTCCCGAGGAGGCCGCTCATGACCGCTCGCACCCCTGATGCCGAGCCGCTGCTGACCCCGGCTGAGGTCGCCACGATGTTCCGCGTGGACCCGAAGACGGTCACGCGGTGGGCGAAGGCCGGCAAGCTCACGTCGATCCGTACGCTCGGCGGGCACCGCCGTTACCGCGAGGCCGAGGTCCGCGCTCTGCTCGCGGGCATCCCGCAGCAGCGCAGCGAGGCCTGAACAACTCAATAACCGGGCAAACCGGCTGGCCCCCCAGTTGGCCGCGCCGCCCGAACTCTGGCTCCAAGCGACGCGGGTCCTGCCCCAACAGGGCCCATTCTCAACCCCGTCGTCGATCGCGCTGGACTCCGCCGAGTCCAGCGCGATCTTTTTTGTGCGTGGGGGGTGGGCGGACGACAGCCCTGTGAGTGGGCTTGTCGGAGTCTGGGGAGGGGTGTCGGATCTCCTGTGAGGGTCCCCTGGCTGGTGTGCGAACAGGAGTGCAATTGCACATATTAAATTGACCTGTTGTAGGGGAGGGGTAAGTTCCACGGTTTCAAAAACTCATGCGGTGACTCCCGTCACATGCCAGAGTCCTTGTTGCCTTCCGCTCCTGTGCGCTAAAAGGGGCCCGCGTCCCGGACTGCCGTCGGTGGGGCGGGGGTTGGGCTCCGTCGACGGTCACGCCGTGGAGGGGCTTTCGTCCTCGACGGCCTCGTCCGGGTCCGGGACGGTCCCTGGGGCCGAGTCCATCGCCAGCCGCAACAGGCGGTGGCAGATCGGGCAGTGGCGGGTCAGATGCCGGTATGACGACGCGGCCGCGAGGTGTGCGCGCAGCAGTGCCCGCGTCTCGTGCCTGGCCGTTGCCGCCATACGCCACCTCCGGGCTCCGCTGGGAACGGGGGCCTGGTTTCTGGGTACCGGTGCGACGCGGCGCCGTCAAGATGGCGTGGACGCCGCCGACGCCTCACAAACAGCCTCGTCCTCAAGCGCCGGACGGTCTGAGATCGCCTGAACCGGCGTACACACACGGAGAAGGCCCGCTGCCCGTTTCCGGCGCTGCGGGCCTGACTTCCCACTGCGGTCCTGACGGGATTTGCGGTGTCTGATTGCGGCTGCGCCGCGGGCGCGGCCTCCGCCTTGATTGGGTGCTGTGGACATGAAGAAGGCCCGCTCCCCGTTTCCGGGGCTGCGGGCCTGACTTCCAACTGCGGTCCTGACGGGATTTGAACCCGCGGCCTCCACCTTGACAGGGTGGCGAGCACTCCAAACTGCTCCACAGGACCAGGTTTCGCGGCGCTTACTGCTGCGTTGCGCTGCGAGAAGGACTGTACAGGAGCAGGGAGGTCCTGGTCGAACTCACCCTGTGTGCGGGAGCCGTCACGGCGCCAGCGTGTCGATCGTCTTCACGATCCGCTTGTCGGAGATCGGGTACGCCGTACCGAGCGCATGGGCGAAATAGCTGACCCGTAGCTCCTCGATCATCCATCGGACGTCCAGAACCTGCTGGGGCACAGGCCGGCCCTGCGGAAGCTGCTCCAGGAGCCAGGCGTACTCGTCCTGCATCTCGTGGACCTTCTCCATACGGGTCGTGTCCCGCTGGACGTTCGTCGGCATCTGCTGGAGACGGCGGTCGGCGGCGACCAGGTAACGCATCAGGTCGGGCAGCCGGCGCAACCCCGTCGCCGTCACGAACCCCGGCTTCACCAGCGCGTCCAGCTGCGCCCGTACGTCCGCCAGGTTCGCCAGCAGCGCCGGGCTCCGTACGGCCTTCAGACGCCGCTCACAGGCCTGCCAGGCGGCGAGCACCTGCTGCACCTGCCCCACCGTACGGACCGTGGTGTCGACGATCTCGGCGCGCACCTTGTCGTACAGCTTCCGGTACGACTCCTCGTCCCACGCCGGCCCCCCGAAGTCCCCGATCAGCTTGTCCGCCGCAGCGGTCGCACAGTCGTCGAACAGTGCCTGGATCGAGCCGTGCGGATTCGACGACAGGGCGAGCTTCTGGGGGTTCGTCAGCTTCTCGGACGCGAACTTCGCCGGGCTCACCGGGATGTTGCGCACGATCAGCCGCCGCGTGCCCTTCCACATCGCCTCGGCCTGCTCCGCCTCCGTGTCGAAGAGCCGGACCGAGACGGTGTCGCCGTCGTCCACCAGCGCCGGGTACGCCTTCACCGGCTGGCCCGCGCGACGGGTCTCGAAGACGCGCGTGAGCGTGCCAATCGTCCAGTCCGTCAGGCCCTTGCGCTCCAGGGACTCGCCGCCCTCGCGGGACGCGGTCGCGGCCGCCGCCTGGGACAGGGCCTGGCGCGCCTTCGGCCTGAGCTTCAGCCGCAACGCCTCCAGGTCCTTGTCCTCGGCCAGGTTCCGGCGCCGCTCGTCGACGATCCGGAAGGTGATCCGCAGATGCTCCGGGACCCGCGTCCAGTCGAAGTCCTCCGCGTCGAAGGGCACGCCGACCATGCGCTTCAGTTCGCGGGCCATCGTGACCGTCAAGGGCTCCTGGAGGGGGACGGCCGTATCCAGGAAGCGCCGCGCGAAGTTCGGCGCCGGTACGTAGTTGCGGCGGATCGGCTTGGGCAGGGAACGGATCAGCTCCGTCACCAGCTCCTCCCTCAGACCCGGGATCTGCCAGTCGAAGCCCTCGTCCGTCACCTGGTTCAGGACCTGGAGCGGGATGTGGACCGTCACACCGTCCGCGTCCGCGCCCGGCTCGAACTGGTACGTCACCCGGAACTTCAAAGACCCCTGCCGCCACGAGTCGGGGTAGTCGGCCTTCGTGACCGCCTCCGCCGATTCCCGGATGAGCATCTCCCGCTCGAAGTCCAGGAACTCCGGCTGCTCGTGCCGCTTCCGCTTCCACCACGAGTCGAAGTGCGCTCCGGACACCACGTGTTCGGGCACCCGCTGGTCGTAGAAGTCGAACAGCGTGTCGTCGTCGACCACGATGTCCCGGCGCCGCGCCCGGTGCTCCAACTCCTCGACCTCGCTGAGGAGTCTGCGGTTGTCGGCGAAGAACTTGTGGTGGGTACGCCAGTCGCCCTCGACCAGGGCGTTGCGGATGAAAAGCTCGCGGGAGGACTCCGGGTCGATCCGGCCGTAGTTCACCTTCCGCTGGGCGACGATCGGCACGCCGTACAGCGTGACCTTCTCGTACGCCATCACCGCGGCCTGGTCCTTCTCCCAGTGCGGTTCGGAATACGTCCGCTTCAGCAGGTGCTCCGCGAGCGGTTCGACCCACTCGGGCTCGATCTTGGCGTTGACCCGGGCCCACAGGCGTGAGGTCTCCACCAGCTCCGCCGACATCACGAACCGCGGCTGCTTCTTGAAGAGCGCCGAGCCCGGGAAGATCGCGAACTTGGCGCTGCGGGCGCCGAGATACTCGTTCTTGTTGCCGTCCTTCACGTCCTTCATGCCGATGTGCGAGAGCAGACCGGCGAGGAGGGAGACGTGGACGCTCTGGTCGGGCGCGTCGTCCTCGTTGAGATGGATGCCCATCTGCTTGGCGACCGTGCGCAGTTGGGAGTAGATGTCCTGCCACTCGCGGATGCGCAGGAAGTTCAGGTACTCCTGCTTGCACATCCGGCGGAAGGACGACGAGCCGCGCTCCTTCTGCTGCTCGCGGACATAGCGCCAGAGATTCAGATAAGCGAGGAAGTCGCTGGTCTCGTCCTTGAAGCGGGCGTGCTGCTGGTCGGCCTGGGCCTGCTTGTCGGCCGGGCGCTCGCGCGGGTCCTGGATGGACAGCGCGGCGGCTATGACCATGACCTCGCGGACACAGCCGTTCTTGTCGGCCTCCAGGACCATGCGCGCCAGCCGCGGGTCGACGGGCAGCTGGGCGAGCTTGCGGCCGGTGTCGGTCAGCCGCTTGCGTACGTCCTTCTGCACCGGGTCCAACGCGCCCAGTTCCTGGAGGAGTTGGACGCCGTCGCGGATGTTGCGGTGGTCCGGCGGATCGATGAAGGGGAACTTCTCGATGTCGCCGAGGCCGGCCGCGGTCATCTGGAGGATGACGGAGGCGAGGTTCGTCCGCAGGATCTCGGCGTCCGTGAACTCCGGCCTGCCGTTGAAGTCCTCTTCGCTGTACAGCCGGATGCAGATGCCGTCCGACGTACGGCCGCAGCGGCCCTTGCGCTGGTTGGCGCTGGCCTGCGAGACCGGCTCGATGGGCAGCCGCTGGACCTTGGTGCGGTGGCTGTAGCGGCTGATCCGGGCGAAGCCGGGGTCGATGACGTACTTGATGCCCGGGACGGTGAGGGAGGTCTCGGCGACGTTCGTCGCCAGAACGATCCTGCGGCCGGTGTGCGGCTGGAAGACGCGGTGCTGCTCGGCGTGCGAGAGGCGGGCGTACAGGGGCAGGACCTCGGTGAAGCGGTAGTTCTTCTTCACGAGGGCGTCCGCGGTGTCCCGGATCTCCCGCTCGCCGGAGAGGAAGACGAGGATGTCGCCCTTGCCCTCGCCCTGGAGCTCCTCGACGGCGTCGCAGATCGCGGTGATCTGGTCGCGGTCGGCATCGTCCGAGTCCTCGTCCAGCAGCGGCCGGTACCGCACCTCCACCGGATACGTCCGTCCGCTGACCTCGACGATCGGGGCGTCACCGAAGTGCCGGGAGAACCGCTCGGGGTCGATGGTCGCCGAGGTGATGACGACCTTGAGGTCGGGGCGCTTCGGCAGCAGCTGGGCCAGATACCCGAGCAGGAAGTCGATGTTGAGGGACCGCTCGTGGGCCTCGTCGATGATGATCGTGTCGTAGGCGCGCAGCTCGCGGTCGGTCTGGATCTCGGCGAGCAGGATGCCGTCCGTCATCAACTTCACGAAGGTCGCGTCCGGGTTCACCTGGTCGGTGAACCGCACCTTCCAGCCGACCGCCTCGCCGAGCGGGGTGTCCAGCTCCTCGGCGACCCGCTCGGCGACCGTGCGGGCGGCGATACGACGGGGCTGGGTGTGCCCGATCATGCCCTTCACGCCCCGGCCGAGCTCCAGGCAGATCTTCGGGATCTGGGTGGTCTTGCCGGAGCCCGTCTCACCGGCGACGATCACGACCTGGTGATCACGGATGGCGGCCGCGATGTCGTCCTTCTTCTGGCTGACCGGGAGCTGCTCGGGATAGGACACGGCGGGCACGCGCGCACGGCGCGCACTCACGCGTTCCTCGCCCTTGCCGACCTCCGCCTCGATCTCGGACAGGACGGCGGCCCGCGCCTCCGGTTTGCGGATCTTGCGCGCGCCTTCGAGCCTGCGCCCGAGCCGGTGCGCGTCGCGCAGGGACAGCTCGGTCAGGCGGGCGGCGAGATCCCCGAAGGCGGGGATGCCGGGGGCGGGGGCAGGATGCGTAGACATACGCGATCCAGGATCTCATCCCCGGGAAATTACTGGCGAACGGTTTTGTCCCCGTGGTTCACCTGCACGTTCACATACAACAAGACCCCGATCAGGAGATCGGGGTCTGTGCTGTGGCTGGGGCCGGGGTCGAACCGGCGACCTACCGCTTTTCAGGCGGTCGCTCGTACCAACTGAGCTACCCAGCCGCGAGGTTTCCGGGGAAACCTCAGCGGTCCTGACGGGATTTGAACCCGCGGCCTCCACCTTGACAGGGTGGCGAGCACTCCAAACTGCTCCACAGGACCAAGCGTTGTGCACGAACAGTGTCGCACACGGTGATGCGTGCCCCCAACGGGATTCGAACCCGTGCTACCGCCTTGAAAGGGCGGCGTCCTAGGCCGCTAGACGATGAGGGCTATCGGCCCGCCTGGGCGCTTCTCAGCGCGTCGGGGACGTGAGAAGCATATGGGATGCCGGGAGGTATCGCCAAAACGGTTTAGGGGCTGCCCGTGGGTGAGGCGGTGGGCGAACCCGTGGGCGAGGGGGTCGCTCCCGGCTGGTTCTCCTCCGGGAGGTGGCGGCTGACCTCCGCCGACGTGAGGCCGAGACCGCCGAGTTTGATCTCGTCCCAGGCCTGCAGGCGGCGCGTGTCGCGGTCCATGTAGAGGATCGAGGCCTCGATGGGGTCGGGGTACTTGCCCTCGACGGCCCGCAGCCCGCTGCCGCCGGTGGAGCCCTCCACCCGCAGCCGCGTGCCCTTCTTCATGACCTCCATCTCCTGGTGATGGAGGTGGCCCGACAGGATCATCGGGACCTCGCCGTCGACCTCGCGGGCCGCCGAGGGCTCGTGGGCGATCGCGAGGTCGACCGGGGTGCCCGCGGCCCGCTGCTCGCGCAGGGCGGCGGCCAGGCGGTCGCCCGCCGCCTCCTGGGACTCGTCGGCACCCGGGTCCGTGGAGCGGTCGGGAGTGAACTGGGGGTCTCCGATGCCCGCGAACCGCAGTCCGGCGATCGTCTCCGCCTTGCCGTTGTCGAGGACGTGGACCCGCTTCAGGCCCTCCATGTAGCGCTGGGTGGTGAGGGAGTCGTGGTTGCCGCGGACCCAGACGTAGGGCGCGCCGAGGTCGGGGATCGGGTCCAGGAAGCCGTTCTCCGCCGCCGTGCCGTGGTCCATGGTGTCGCCGGAGTCGACGATCACGTCGACCTTGTACTGCTCCACCAGCGAGGCGATGATCTTCCAGCTCGCGGGGTTCAGATGGATGTCGGAGACGTGCAGGACCCGGATGGTGGTGGGGTCCGGCTGGTAGGCGGGGAGGGTGGACGTGACGTCGTAGAGCTTCGTCACGTTCGTCACCAGGCGGGCCAACTCCTTCTGGTAGACGTCGAATTCGGTGACGATGCTGCGCGCGTTGCCGACCAGGGACGGGGCGGAGGAGAGCAGTCCCGAGAACTTCGGCTCCAGGACGGATTCCGGGTTCCAGGTGGCGTACGCCGTGCCGCCGCAGGCCGCCAGGAGGGTGAAGGCGAGGCCGCCGGCCGCGAGGGCCCGGCGCGGGCGGCGGTAGACGGCGAGGCCGAGGGCGGTGGCGCCCGACACCACGGCGACGCAGGAGCGCAGGGCGAGGTCGAGGGTGCCGTGCTCGACGTCCGTCGCGACCTCGTCCTGGAGACCGGAGAGGCGCTCGGGGTGGTCGACGAGGGCCTGGGAGCGTTCCGGGTCGAGCTGGTCGACGTTGACGTCGAGGCGGACGGGCGCC
The DNA here is from genome assembly GCF_030816965.1 of Streptomyces canus. NCBI lineage: Bacteria > Bacillati > Actinomycetota > Actinomycetes > Kitasatosporales > Streptomycetaceae > Streptomyces > Streptomyces canus. The sequence continues at coordinate 4,911,774 of NZ_JAUSYQ010000002.1, read as the reverse complement.
TGGTGGCTGTCCAGCTGGAGCGCGCCGAGCGGGGACACGTTGATCTTCGTGCCGCCGGAGAGGGACGGGCGCAGGGTCATCGTCGTGTTCATGGGGCCGACCGGGACCCGTACGTTGCCGACGATCAGCAGACCGAGCCATGCGCCCAGAAGGACGACGACGACCAGGCCGAGGGCGCGGGTCCAGGGGTGCGGCTGGTGGACGAGTTCGACGGACGGGTGGGATCGGCGCCTGCCGTACTGGCGGGCGAGGGCTCGCGGGGGCTTGCGTAGGGCGTTCAGGATGCTCCGGGCGTTCAGGACTGCGGCGGGGACGCGGGCCATTGGTCCCGTATGCCCAAGTCCGCTCGTGGATATGCGGGCGTGCTCATGACTCTCGTACGGATGGTCGTACCGGAGAATGGACGTGTGCTGGAGATGACGCGCGAGGAGTTCGAGGAACTGGTCGCCGAGGCCCTGGACCGGATTCCGCCGGAGTTGACGCGGCTGATGGACAACGTCGCGGTGTTCGTCGAGGACGAACCGCCGGCGGAGGATCCCGAGCTGCTCGGGCTGTACGAGGGCACTCCGCTGACCGACCGGGGCGAGTGGTACGCCGGGGTGCTGCCGGACCGCATCACGATCTACCGGGGGCCGACGCTGCGGATGTGCGATTCGCGGGAGGACGTCGTGGCGGAGACCGAGGTGACGGTCGTGCACGAGATCGCCCATCACTTCGGGATCGACGACGCGCGGCTGCACGCACTTGGTTACGGCTGAGTCCGTTTCGAACGGGGCGCGTGTCCTCTTGTGGGCGGCGGGAGTTGGGCAGGTTGACTTTTTGACGACCGCCCTCGGAGGTGGCTGCTCGTGCGCCCCTTGTACGTACCCGTCCGTCTGGCCGCCACGGTCATGGCCGTCGCCGCCGCAGCGGGCTGCATGAGCGTCGGCGGGGACGGCGGAGGCGACAGAGCGAAGCCGTCGCACTCCGCCGGTGAGCGGGGCGGTGCGGCGCCGGACGGGGGATCCGCGGGCTCGGGCGGTTCCGTGGGGCTCGGCGGGGCGGGCCCGGACGGCAAGCACGGCCAGCACAAGGGGAAGGCCGGCGAGGAGCCGGCGTCCCCGTCGGCGTCCGCCTCGGCGAGTGCGTCGGCCGCCGCGGGGGCGAAGCCGGGGAAGTCGGCCCAGCCGGTGCCGTCGACGACGAGGAGCGACCCGGCACCCACCCGTACGCCCGATCCGGAGCCGCCGGCGTCCAGCGAGCCGCCCGCGTCGCCCACACCGTCGCCGCCGCCCGCCGAAACGTCGTCGTCCGCGCAGCCGGAGACGGGCCCCCAGCTGAGCCAGCGGGAGCCGGCGCCGACCGCGGGGTCGCCGGTGTGACGGTGGAAGGTCCCGAGTGACCTCGGATACATGCGAGGGGATCGGTTTGCCTTCGAGGGCGACGGGTGCGTATGGTTATAGATCGTTTGATCATTTGCCCGGCGCCAAAGCAGAAGAGCGCCGTGTGGCGCGTTCTCTCCCTTGCCGTGGCTGACCGCATAGAGGCGGTCGTATTGCGAATCACGGAGTTGACGGGCGCGTGCCGACGAGACTCCGGAAGGTTTCGCATACGCATGTCCATTTCCAGTACTGATCACGTCGTCGTGCCCGAGAACGAGGGCACGGAGGAAGCCGCCGAGGTCACCTTCGCGGACCTCGGTCTCCCCGAGGGCGTCGTGCGCAAGCTCGCCCAGAACGGCGTGACCACCCCCTTCCCGATCCAGGCCGCGACCATCCCGGACGCCCTGGCCGGCAAGGACATCCTCGGCCGTGGCCGCACCGGCTCCGGCAAGACCCTCTCCTTCGGTCTGCCGGCCATGACGCGTCTCGCCGGTGGCCGCACCGAGAAGCACAAGCCGCGCGCCGTCATCCTCACCCCGACCCGTGAGCTCGCGATGCAGGTCGCGGACGCCCTCCAGCCCTACGGCGACGTCCTCGGCCTCAAGATGAAGGTCGTCTGCGGCGGCACGTCGATGAGCAACCAGATCTACGCCCTGGAGCGCGGCGTCGACATCCTCGTCGCCACCCCGGGCCGACTGCGCGACCTCATCAACCGCGGTGCCTGCTCCCTGCAGGACATCGAGGTCGCCGTCATCGACGAGGCCGACCAGATGTCCGACCTGGGCTTCCTGCCCGAGGTCACCGAGCTGCTCGACCAGGTCCCGGTCGGCGGCCAGCGGATGCTGTTCTCGGCCACGATGGAGAACGAGATCTCCACGCTGGTCAAGCGCTACCTGAGCAACCCGGTCACGCACGAGGTCGACAGCGCCCAGGGCAACGTGACGACCATGTCGCACCACATCCTGATCGTGAAGCCCAAGGACAAGGCGCCGGTCACCGCCGCGATCGCCTCCCGCAAGGGCCGCACCATCATCTTCGTCCGCACCCAGCTGGGCGCCGACCGCATCGCCGAGCAGCTGTGCGACTCCGGTGTGAAGGCCGACGCGCTGCACGGCGGTATGACGCAGGGCGCGCGCACCCGTGTGCTGGAGGACTTCAAGAAGGGCTACGTCAACGCGCTCGTCGCGACCGACGTCGCCGCCCGTGGCATCCACGTCGACGGCATCGACCTCGTCCTGAACGTCGACCCCGCCGGTGACCACAAGGACTACCTGCACCGCGCCGGCCGTACCGCTCGCGCGGGCCGCACCGGCACGGTCGTGTCCCTGTCCCTGCCGCACCAGCGCCGGCAGATCTTCCGGCTGATGGAGGACGCGGGCGTCGACGCCGGGCGTCACATCATCAACTCCGGTACGGCCTTCGAGCCCGAGGTCGCCGAGATCACCGGCGCCCGTTCGATGACCGAGGTCCAGTCCGAGTCCGCGGCCAACGCGGCTCAGCAGGCCGAGCGCGAGGTCGCCCAGCTCACCAAGGAGCTCGAGCGGGCGCAGCGCCGCGCGACCGAGCTGCGCGAGGAGGCCGACCGCCTGGTCGCCCGGGCCGCCCGCGAGCGCGGTGAGGACCCGGAGACGGCGGTCGCCGAGGCGCAGGCCGCGGTGGCCGAGGCTCCGGCCGAGGCCGTCGTCGCCGAGCAGCCCGCCGAGCGTCCCGCGTACGAGCAGCCGCGTCAGCGCCGTGACGAGCGGGGCAACTACGAGCGCCGTGACGACCGTCGGGACGACCGTGGTGGCCGTTCATTCGAGCGTCGTGACGACCGTGGCGGCTTCAACCGCGACCGCCGGGACGGCGAGCGGGGCGGGTTCCGTCGGGACGACCGTGGTGGCCGTTCCTTCGAGCGTCGTGACGACCGCGGTGGCTTCAACCGCGACCGTCGTGACGACCGCTCCACCGGTGGCTTCAATCGTGACCGTCGTGACGAGCGTCCCTCGGGTGGCTTCCGCCGTGACGACCGCCCCACGGGCGGTTTCAACCGCGACCGTCGTGACGACCGCCCCACCGGCGGTTTCAATCGTGACCGTCGTGACGAGCGTCCCTCGGGTGGCTTCCGCCGTGACGACCGCCCCTCGGGTGGCTTCAGCCGCGACCGTCGTGACGAGCGTCCGTCCACCCACCGGGGCAGCGACCGCCCCTTCAACCGTGACCGTCAGGGCGACCGCCCCACCGGCGGAGGTTTCCGCTCCGGCGGCCACGACCGCCCGCACGGCCGTCGTGACGACCACCGCGGCACCACCGGCACCGGTACCGGCACCGGTACCTTCGGCCGCCGTGACGACAAGCCGCGCTGGAAGCGCAACGGCTGACGCCTCTGAGAAGTGAACGCCGTGGCCCCCCGTCGTATCTGACGGGGGGCCACGGCGTTTGTCGTGTCACCCGGTGTGTGCCCCGACAGAAAGGGCTCTCCGTCAAGATGAACAGAAGGTAAGATCACCCCACTTATGAGACGGGTGTGATGGCCGGGGGGCCAGGGACACCGCGCGCCGGTGGGCCGTCCGTCTCCTTCTCAGGGGAGGGTCTTCCTTGGCTCGTCATGCCGCCGTACGTCTACGCCTCGTCGCCGCTTCCGCCGTACTGGTGGCCGGTCTGAGCCCGCTGCTGCCGTCGTCCGCCGTCGCCGACACCGCGCAGGAGACGGTGGTACCGGCGACGTTCCGCGACGCGTACACCGTCGCGACCGTCTCCTACGCCGAAACCACCTACGGGGGAGAAGGCGCGGGCAGCCAGGGCGTCTTCCACCGTATGGAGGGCCGCTCGGGACTGCTGTGGACGCGATACGCGGACGGTGCGTCCGTCGCAGTGCCCGCGGCCGGCAGCGGCCTGGCGATCGACAACGGCACCGGCACCGACGTCCTGGCGCGCCGCTACCAGGACGGCCGCGTCGAGCTGTTCGACGCCGCCGACGGCACGACCAGCACGATCCAGGTGCCCTCGGGGTACGCCGGGGTGTACGGCGGTGTGTACGGCAGCACGGTCGTCGCCTACGAGGACGTCACCGGCGAGGACGGGATCACCACCAAGGTCAGGCATCTGCTGAGCCCGGGACCCGATGGCGGTACCCGGGACCTGACGATCACCGGCCTGCCCTCGGGCATGCAGATCGGTGCGCCGCTGCGGGGCGACGCCTCCGGCATCGTCTTCCGCGCGTCGCTCGACGGCAGCATCCGGTCGGTGATCGTCGACCCGCAGACCGGCCGGGCCCAGGGCTGGACCCCGGCACTGTCCGGCGGTAACTCCGCTGTCCTGTCGCCCGATTACCTGGTCCAGTACGCGGGCAACGCCGCCACGAAGGCGTACGTCTACTCCCGCGCCGACCTCTCGGCACCGCCTGTCGAGGTGGCCTTGGACGGCGTCGGCGCCCTGGACCCCGCCGACGAGCTCTCCGTGGTGGGCGACTGGCTCGTCCACAGTCCGGCCGGCGGCAACAAGGTGACCGCCGTACCGATCGCGGGCGGCGACCCGGTCACCTTGCTCGCCTCCTCCCAGGGCGACGTCTCCGCCTCGGCGGACGGCGACGCCGTCGCCGTGGGCCGCACCGGCGCCGACGACTGGGGCATTCAGCGCATCCATCCTGACGCGGACGGCAAGCCCGTGGTGAGCATGGTCAAGGCGCTGCCGAAGCCTCCGTACAAGATCCAGGGTCTGGCACTGGAGCAGGGGCGGCTGCTGGTCGCCGACGACAGCCGGAGCCGTACCCGGGACGTCTACCTGCGGACCGTCGCCGCCACGGGGACGCCCACCTACGGGGCGCGTTCCGACTACGACGGCACCGACTCGCTGCTGTACTCCTGTCCGACCGCGGAGGGCGGCTGTGCCGTGTTCGGTACGGCCGACAATCGTGTGGTCTGGCTGATGCGGGACGACGGCACCAATGACCGGATCAGGGCCAACGGGCCCGAGGCGTACGACTTCTCGGAGCACTACGTCCCGGCCGGCGGGCGGATCACCGACGTCTCCGGCCAGTACGTGATCCACACGACCGCGACCCAGCAGATCGTCCTCAAGCTCGGCGACAGCGCCGGTCCCAAGGTCACCCGTGCCCCGGGCGCCGCCGCCCTCGACGGCGAGATCCTCTGGACGGCGGGGGCGAACGCCGGTGAGGTAATGGCGTACAACCTGACGACGAAGAAGACCGTCGAGACGGTGAGGACGGACGCCGGCTGCGTGCCCACCGAACTCCAGGCACTCGGCCGCTACCTGTACTGGACCTGTGACGGCCGGGCCGGCGTGTACGACCGTACGGCGGGCAGGTCCGTGGCCGTGCCCGCCGACGAGGCCAAGCTCGGCGACGGGTTCGTCGTCTCGCACGACAAGCGGGCCGGGAAGCTGACGCTGACGACGTTCGCCGAGGGCACGGCCGCGAGCCGGGTCATCGGCGATCTGCCTGACACCGGGACCTCGCAGAGGGACGTGCGCTGGACCGTCGACGAGTCCGGCGCGAACGCTGCCTACGTCGACGAGCAGGAGCAGGTGCACCTCGTGCCGTCCGGCGTGCCGCAGCAGCCGCTGCGGCTGCTCGCCCCGGCCGCCAAGGCGTCGTCCGTCGAGGCGCACACGTTCGACACAACCCCCGACACCCTGACCACCCTGCTGCTGTCGAAGCCGTCCTCCGGCTGGGACGTCACGGTGCGCAACCGTGCGACCGGCAAGGTCTACGGTGACAACGTGGACGGCACGGCCGCGCGGGGTGAGCTGACCGTCGGCTGGAGCGGTCTCGACCCCAAGGGGACCGGGGACGCGTACCTGCCGAACGGTTCCTACGACTGGACCGTCACCGTCACGCCGGCGGACGGCGTCGGCGCCCCGCTGACGGTGACCGGCACGGTCAAGCTGGTGAAGGGCACGGCGGTCCGTCGCGACCACGTGGGCGACGACGGCTTCGGCGAGCTCCTCACCCTCAACTCCTCCGGCGCGCTGACCTTCCAGCAGGGCAACGGCAAGGGCACGTTCTCCGGGAAGGTGAGCGGCGGCGGCTGGGCGACCTCGGTCAGGGCGGTGCCGTTCGGGGACCTCAGCGGGGACCGGTGCAACGACGTTCTGGTGCGGCTGAGCAGCGGCGCCCTGCGCGCCTACCGACCGGGGTGCGGTGCCGCGCTGAAGTCGTCGACGCCGTACACCTCGCTGGGCACGTCCGGCTGGAACCAGTACGACGTGCTGACCGCGCCCGGTGATGTGACCAAGGACGGGCTCCCGGACCTGATCGCGCGGAACTCCTCGACCGGGGCCGTGTACCTCTACAAGGGGACGAGCACGGGCAAGCTGTCGGCGCGGGTGAAGCTCTACGACAACTGGAAGACGTACAAGAAGATCGTGGGCGCCGGGGACCTGAACGGCGACGGCATCGGCGACCTGCTCGCGCAGGACAAGTCGAACAACCTGTACCGGTACTACGGCAAGGGCAACGGCACGTTCACGGCGCGGGTGAAGCTGTTCACCAACTGGGGCGGCTCGTACAACGTGATCGTCGGCGTCGGCGACATCACCGGGGACGGCAAGGCCGACCTGGTCTCCCGGGACAGCGGCGGGAACGTCTGGCGCAACAACGGGGACGGCAAGGGGTCGTTCGGGGCGCGGACGAAGATCGCGAGCGGCTGGCAGGGCTACAAGGGGCTTTTCTAGAAGGGCTCTTCTCAGCCAAGTTGTGACGTGTGTCACGCCCCCGGGATGGGAATCGCTGGGGGCATGACAGATGACGACAGAGTGAGTGGGCTCTCCGACGAAGAACGGCTTGCCCAGCTCGGCTACACGCAGGTCCTCGCCCGCCGCATGTCGGCGTTCTCCAACTACGCGGTCTCCTTCACCATCATCTCGGTGCTGTCGGGCTGCCTGACCCTCTACCTCTTCGGCATGAACACGGGCGGTCCGGCCGTGATCACCTGGGGCTGGGTCGCCGTGGGCCTGATGACCCTGTTCGTCGGGCTGTCGATGGCCGAGATCTGTTCGGCGTACCCGACGTCCGCGGGCCTGTACTTCTGGGCCCACCGCCTGGCGCCGCCCCGTACCGCGGCCGCCTGGGCGTGGTTCACGGGCTGGTTCAACGTGCTCGGCCAGGTGGCGGTCACGGCGGGCATCGACTTCGGCGCCGCGTCGTTCCTCGGGGCTTATCTGAACCTGCAGTTCGACTTCGAGGTGACGCCCGGCCGGACCGTGCTGCTGTTCGCCGCGATCCTGATCCTGCACGGCCTGCTGAACACCTTCGGCGTACGGATCGTGGCCCTGCTGAACAGCGTGAGCGTGTGGTGGCACGTGGTCGGCGTGGCGGTGATCGTCGGAGCCCTCACCTTCGCCCCGGACCACCACCAGTCGGCGTCCTTCGTCTTCGGCGAGTTCGTGAACAACACGGGCTGGGGCAGCGGCTTCTACGTGGTCCTGCTCGGTCTTCTGATGGCCCAGTACACCTTCACCGGCTACGACGCCTCGGCCCACATGACCGAGGAGACCCACGACGCGTCGACGGCCGGCCCGAAGGGCATCGTCCAGTCGATCTGGACGTCGTGGATAGCGGGCTTCGTCCTGCTGCTGGGCTTCACGTTCGCGATCCAGTCGTACGACGGGGCGCTGTCGTCGCCGACGGGCGCGCCGCCGGCCCAGATCCTCCTCGACGCGCTCGGCGCCACGGCCGGCAAGCTCCTGCTGCTGGTCGTCATCGGCGCCCAGTTGTTCTGCGGGATGGCCTCGGTGACCGCCAACAGCCGCATGATCTACGCCTTCTCGCGCGACGGCGCACTGCCGTTCTCGCACGTGTGGCACACGGTGAGCCCCCGCACCCGGACGCCGGTGGCGGCGGTGTGGCTGGCCGCGGCGGGGGCACTGCTGCTCGGGCTGCCGTACCTGATCAACTACACGGCCTATGCGGCGGTGACGTCCGTCGCGGTGATCGGGCTGTACATCGCCTACGTCATCCCGACGTTGCTGCGGCTGCGCAAGGGTGACGCCTTCGACCGCGGACCGTGGCACCTGGGCCGCTGGTCGCGTGCGATCGGCGTGGTCTCGGTGGCGTGGGTCGCCGTCATCACGGTGCTGTTCATGCTTCCGCAGGTCTCCCCGGTCACCTGGGAGACCTTCAACTACGCTCCGGTCGCCGTCCTGGTCGTCCTCGGCTTCGCCTGGACCTGGTGGGCGGTCTCGGCCCGCCACTGGTTCCTGAACCCCGATCACGAACGCACCAGGGCCCGCGAGGCGGCCCGCGTGAACGCCCCCGAACCGGTCGATCCCTGACCTTCCACCCCGTTCCGCCGCCCCGACACGGCCGTGTCCCCGATACCCGATCGGAGACACGGCCACGTCCCGCTATGCTCGGGGAGGCAACATCGCCTGGGCCCTTAGCTCAATTGGCAGAGCAGTGGACTTTTAATCCATTGGTTGTGGGTTCGAGTCCCACAGGGCCTACCACGGTCGGCAGGAACGGACGTTGCCTGACCTGCACGAATAGAGAAGCCCCCGATCACTCGGGGGCTTTCTCATGGCCCTCAAGCTCTTTGGCTCGCTCGTGGCTCGCTCGAAGCGTAAATCCGCGCCGCGCCGTATCAGGCAACGTTCGCCCTGGCAGTGACCGGGACCTGGGACGGCGCTGCGGCTGCTTCACCTCGCTCGGTGTTTCCTCAGCTCAGCGAGCCATGTCCGTACCTGTTCGTCGTCGTGCAGGTAGCCGCCGCTCTCGCCTGCGGAGAGATCGATTCCGTAGAGGCAGTTCAGCGCCCACCAGGACAGGTCGTCCCAGACGATCCCGTCCTCCATCACCCACCTCGCCGCCCAACGGTCAGCCTCGTCCCGGGACAGCCGACCCGCGACGAGTTCAACGAAGCGATCTTCGATCTCATCAAGAGTTGGCTGGCCGCTGTCATCCATGCCCAAACCGTATCGGCAGGGCAACGTTGTCTGACGCGGCACTAGTTCAGTGCGGCAGCAATGTCCCGGGTCTCGATGAGCCAGCCCGCCGGCACCCGCCAGGAGTCCACACACAGCGTCCACGTGCGGTCGACCCACCCTCCGGCCGGGATGGGCGTGGACAGTTCGCGGGTCTGGTTGATCGTCTTCCAGTCGGTGCCGAACAGGTCGATGATGTGCGTCCCGAAGGTGACCATGCCGGACGTCACCGGCGAACCGCCGGTGTTGCGGAACTCCACGGTCACGTCCTCGCACCACCGCTTATCGGTCTGCGCGCGCTGTACCTTCCCGACCGTGAGCTCGGCAGGCTTCACTGGCCCTGGATTGCTCGGCGCTGGCACTGGCGTCGTCTCAGGTGGGGTCTCGCTGGGGGCTTCCGGAGAGTTCGTTGGGTTCGGCGTCGCAGGCTTGTCGGGGGTATGCGGTGCGGCCGGTGTTTCCGTTCCCCAGCCGGGGGGAGCCGCCTCGCTGCTCGGTGTGGTCTCCGGCGGTTGCCCCGCGTCGGAGCCGATGATCTTGTAGTTGCTGATGTTGCGCGGGCCGCCTTTGGTGTCCCCCTTGCTGTCTTGGAGGCCCTGGTCGTCTGAGCCTGGCTGGCTCTGGGCGTCACTGTCGACGAAGCCGGGGGCGGTCGCCGACGGGGCGGGCGAGGTCGAGTCTGGAGTCTCTTCGCCGCCGGCGTTCGCGTAGTAAGCGACGGCGCTGGTGGCGATGAGGACAGAGCTGGCGGCTGCGGTGACTACCGTGGCTCGGCGTCCGCGAGCGATGGTGCGGAGACGGCCGAGGGAGGCGAGGAAGGCGGCCACTCCGCCGCCTAAGTAGAGCGCCAGGTGCTGCTTACGTCGCGCGGGCTCGGGCTCGTCCTCGGCGGCGGCGACCGATGGGGGGAGCGGTATCCGTTGCTGCGCGATGCGGGCGATCTTCTCTGCGGCGAGGTCGGCTTCGAGTTTCGTCAGGCGAGTTTTCTGTTTTTGGCCACTCTGGTAGAGCAGGACGATCGCCAGGACTGCGGCGCCGAGGACGCCAGCCAGCACAACTTCAACCACGTGTGCCCCTCTTCGTAACTATTGCGTTGCTTTGAGGGGCTAATGATCGATCTTTCACATAACTGGATTCTACTAACGAGTAACCTTCGTGATCATAACGTGACGTTCGGTTACTAGAGCGCTTTATCCAGCCCTGCGGCGCCTGGTGTCCTCCGAGGTGTCCGCAGGGCCAGTCTCGCCCGCTGCCGAACGGTCGAAACGGCTCAGCACCTGATCCCGCGCCTCAGGGGTGAGGGTGGCCAACAGCGCCGCGATCGCCTCGACCTGATCATTGCTCGCGGGTGCGCCCGGCGTGCTCGCGGCCGTCGGCGGTGCAGCGAGTTCGTCGAGGAGGTCCGCGGCGGTGCTGCGGCCGGCCTGCCGGAGCTGCTCCGGCGTGAGGCTGACGACTTCCGCCATGCGAACCAGTGTCTCGTCAGGGGCAGTCACTGGGATACGCATACCTCCGACGTCCTGATAGCCGTTGACGATCTGCCGCCATCGGGTCTCGCTTAGCCCGGCCCTCCGTGCCGCTTCCCGCCCTGATAGGCGGGCTCGGCGGACAGCCTCCTTGATGAGCACGGCCTCGGCGGGCGGCTGTGGTGTCTTTGCGTCCATATGGCGAAGGTTCGCATAACTACGCAGTACTGCGCTACGCGACGGCAAGAACTGACGGAATCCGGCAAGCCATTGTGTGACTGACGTCACATCTAATGCAAACTACGCACGCAATGTTCAAACTACGCGCCACTACGCATAGTCTGTGCGCATGAACACCCCCCGCATGCGACGCCGCAAAGGCGCGCCCTTTCACCATTCGCCCGAGGCGGTGACACGCGCACGGGAGAACGCCGGACTGACGCAGAAGGCCCTGGCTGAGGAGTGCGGGTTCAGCTTCCAGCTGCTCTGTGACATCGAGGCGGGCCGACGCAACGCGACCCCTGAGCGGCTGCGCGCGATGGCGCGCGTCATCGGCTGTCCGGTCTCGGACCTGCAACCCAGCTCCGGCGTGACCCGGCTCGACGACGAGCCGCCCGTGGCCATGGAGCGGCAGGCGTCGTGAAGGCGCCTGCACGCGGCGAGGCCGCCGAGCTCAGCACAGCTCGACGGCCTCGATCTTCCGAACGATCCAACGAAGGAGAAGGAACGTTGCCTCAACAGGCTAGCCAACCGTGGACACCGGCCGAGGCCACTTCGGACGCCGTCGCGTACGGGGCGCCGACGGCGCGGCTGCTGCTGCCTGCTGGTGACCTGAACGACCCCGAGTACCGGGCCCAGTGGGAACACGTTCGCCGCAGCGGCATCGGCGGGTCCGAGGTCGCGAAGATCCTCGGCCTCAATAAGTACCAGGGTCCCCGCCACGTCTACGAGGAGAAGCACGGCCGGCCCGTCCCGATGGGCGCCGAGCTGAGCGAGTACGCCGAAGTCGGCCTTGAGATCGAGGACTTCATTGCCCACCTGTTCACGAAGCGGACCGGCATCCCGGCAGTGCCGACGCCGGGAATGCTCGCGAACATCGACCGACCGTGGATGCGGTCCAACGTCGACAGGTACGCCCTCGACCCGGAGACCGGCGCTGTCCTCGCCCCGGTCGAGCTGAAGAACCGCAGCGCCTACCAGTTGGCCGACTGGGAAGACGGCGTGCCCGACGCGCCCGCGCTCCAGGTCCACTGGAACATGGCCGTCGGCGGCTGGCCGTACGGCTGGGCCGTCGCCCTCGTCGGCGGCAACACGCTCCGCTACCACCGCATCGAGCGGGACGAGGAGCTGATCGCGACCCTGATCGACGTGTGCGGGCGCTGGTACCGGCGGCACATCGTTGAGGGATTCCCTCCCCCCGCTGACGGTCTGGAGGCGACGAAGGAACTCCTCGGCCGCCTGTGGAACGTCAAGCCGACGCACGTCATCGACGTGCCCCGCCTGAAGGCGGAGAAGCTGCGCAAGCGGCGCGCAGCGCTGGCCGCTCAGATCAAGGAACTGGACGACCAGAAGACCACGGTCGAGAACGAGATGCGCCTTGTGTGCGGCGCCGCAGGAGTCGCCGAGGTCGATGGCAAGAAGGCCTGGTCGTACGTCCCCAACGGGACGTTCTCGGCGAAGCAGTTGGAGAAGGAGTATCCGGCCATTGCCGCCCAGTGCCGGAAGACGGTCGAGGTCCTCGACATGGACCTGATCAAGGAGAAGTACCCCGCCGAGTACGAGGCGTGCCGCGCGAGGGTCCTGCGCGTGCCCGCTAAGGAGCTGTGATGGCCCTGACCACTCTGAAGGAACGCGTCCAGCAACGGGCAGCGGCGGTCGCCAGCACCGACGACATCCGGCCCGACCGAGCGGACGACGTCGAGGAGACGCCCGCCGGGCACGGCCACGACATCGAGCAGTACCGGGCCGACATCGAGGCCGCGTTGCCGAAGCACGTCAGCGTGGACCTGTTCCTCGCGTCGCTCCGCCCCGTTCTGCCGAAGCTGCGGAAGTGCACGCCGGCGAGCGTGATGCAGGCCGTCATCACGGCCGCCCGGTTCGGGCTGGTCCCCGACGGCCAGCAGGCGGTCATCACCGCCGACGACCGGATCGCGACCTTCCTCGCCACCTACGAGGGCTACGTCGAGCTGATGTACCGGTCGGGCTTGGTGAAGTCGGTCATCGCGAACCTGGTGTATGAGGGCGACGACTACGAGTTCGTGCCGACGGCCCGCGTCGGTGAGGACTTCGTGCACAGGCCGAACGTGCTGGCGTCGAAGAAGGACCGCAGGCCACTGTTCGCGTACGCGTTCGCGTGGCTGGAGGGCGGCGCCCGGTCGAACGTCGCGGTCGTCACGCTGGAGGAAGCGGAGGAGATCCGCGACGAGCACTCCAAGGCGTACCAGCGGGCGGAGGCGAACGGCGAGAAGAACTCGCTGTGGCACACCCGGTTCGACCGAATGCACCTGAAGACAGCGATTCGGCGCCTGGTGAAGCTGGCGCCCAAGAGCGCTGAGCTGCGGGCCCTGATCGCGGTCGAGCAGGCCGCCGAGGACGGCAAGCCGCAGATCCTCGCGGCCGTCGACCGGGACACGGCCGCGCTGGAGGCGGAGGCGCGGCAGGCCGCGCGGGCGGCCGAGGCGTCACAGGACGTTCCGGCGCCCCGCCTGGCGGTCAAGGCGCGGGGCCCGGCGAAGCCGAGGCGCCGCAACCGCGACAGGAACAAGAGGCGGTAGGCGTGCTCGCCGCCTGGTTGGGCCGGGCTCGCGCACTGTTCGCGGGCCCGGCCCCCGCGCCGGCTCCCTCCGTACTGGCGCTGCCCGCGCTGTGGGCGGAAGGCCGCGCCGACATAGCTGACTTCGCTGACTGCCCGCGCGAGAAGCGCCGGACTCCGCACGCGATGCGTGTGGACGGCTCCCAAAAGTGCTTCCGCTGCGGACATGAAACCCCAGGACAGGACTCATGACGATCACCGACAACGAGCCGTTCGGGCCTGAGTATCTGCGCCCAGCGCAGGCTCCTTGCCCCAACTGCCCGTGCTGCTCGGCCCGCTTATGTGAGAAGGGCCGGACCAGCGTGATGCAGTGCCACGGTCATGTGGCCGACTCGGAGACGGTCGCCATCGTCTCCGCGTGCCCGTGCTCGGCGGAGACAACGCGCGGCACGCACGCGTGGCGGATTGCGCAGATCCGCGTCGTGAAGCACGCGACCGAGCAGCCGTTGCCGAAGGCGGCGGCGCATGTGCTGCGGGCCCTGGCCGGCGGCGACTCGTTCCAGGACCCCACCGACGAACTGCGCGGACTGCGTGCTCGCCGGTATGCGGACGGCAGCGAGGACTCGTGGCGGATCACGCAGCTGGGCCGCCGGTATCTGCTGGCCCTCGAAGAGCCGCGCTACACCAGCGCCGTCTACGTGAACTCGGTCGACCTGAAGACGCGGACGGCGAAGGTCGTCGTCCTCGGCTGGCACATGGAGCGTGAGGTCACAGTCCTCGCCGACTTCCTCGCGCAGGCCGGGGGCCTGAAGCTGGGCGACCTGCCGGGCCGCCACCTGGACGCGAAGGTGAACCTCGGCGTCGCCGACCCCGACGACCTGGTGCTCACGCGAATCCAGATGCCCGAGCAGGTCACCGAGGACTACGCCGCGGTGCGCCCGCTGCGGATCATGAAGAGCGGTGCCCGGTGACGCACAAGATGAAGAGCATCCACCTGTTCGCATCTGATCCGGAGCCAACGGCCGAGATCGCTCCCGGCCCGAACGTCGTCGGGGTTGACCTCTCGCTGTCGGCTACCGGCCTCGCCTCCTCGATGGGGTGGTGCCGGGTGATCGGCTACGAGGACAAGAAGAACCCGATCACCAAGCTCCCGCACGGAGTGCGGCTCTTCCACATGCGGCGCGTCCTGGACGCGGCGACGGAAGCGATCGGCCGCCCGGACCTGGCAGTCATCGAGGCGGCGGCTCTGTCCAGGTCCGGCGGCGGAGCGCATGAGCGTGGCTGGCTGTGGTGGCGGATCTTCGAGCGGCTCACTGACGCCGAGATCCCCGTCGGCCTCATGTCCCCGAACCAGCGGATTTTGTACGCGACCGGCAAGGGGTCGGGGCCGAAGACGGCCGTCGTCGACGCCGTCGCCCGCCGGTGGCCGCAGTGGCGCACTGGCGGCAACGACAACGCGTGCGACGCCGTGACGCTCATGGCCGCTGGCCGTGACTGGCTGCTCGCCCCGATCACCGGAATGCCCAAGGCGCATCGCGCCGCAGTCGAGAACGCCACGTGGCCGGAGGTGGAGCAATGACCACGATCGTCGAGGTCAGCGACGAGCAGATACTTCGGGCGCTGCTCGCCGAAGAAGACGTGTCGAATCGAGCCGTTGCTCAAAGGCTCGGCATCAGTGACCGGCGGGTCGACGAGGTGCGTAAGCGGGCCGGGTTGCCCTCGTACGTGCGCGGCCGGCGCGCGGCCTACCGCTCATGGGAAGAGGCGTTCACCCAGCAGTCCGAACCTGTCGATGGCGGTCACCGGCGGTGGACCGGCCCGCGGGAGAAGTCAGGGACGCCCGTGGTTCGGTACCGGACGGCCATCCAGACCGCGTACCGGGTGGCGTTCCGGCTACACAACGGGCGCGAGCCGGAAGGGTACGTGACCCGGTCGTGCAAGATCCCGGGCTGCGTCGCTGGTGAGCACCAACAGGACCGGATCATGCGCGAAGCGGCGAAGGCCGGTGAAGCGGCGTGAACAGCCTGGCGGACTTCGCCACATGGGAGCACGGCATCGACAAGGTGGCCGTTCAGCGGGTCCTGAAGGGGACGTTGCCGCACACGGCGCTGGAGCCGGAAGAGCTGCGGTACGCGGCTAGGCACTCAAAGGAGTCAGCGCGCAGCGTCGCGAAGCTCCTCGGCGTCACGGAGAAGACCGTCATGAGCTGGCGGGAGGCCGAGGGATGAAGACGGCCCTGGAGGTTCTGATCTGGATCGCCGAAAACCTCAGCTGGTGGTGGCTGCTGTTCCTGGCCCCGGGCGTGCACGTGTGGGCGTGGCTGTGGCTGCGGCCGACGGGCAAGCACCGTCGGCCGCGCCCCGGCCGGTCCGAGCCGGGGGAGGTGGTGGCGCCGCCTGCCGTCGACGAGGACACGATCGTGTTCCAGCCGGTGACCTACGCGGGCGTGGGGGACGACGGCTGATGCCTCGTCCCAGCCGCTACGCGCCCGACACCCTCTCGCGTGCTCCGCACTGGTCCGACCGGGCCGCCTGCCGCGAGTTGGACGACCGCTCGATCTTCTTCCCCGAGGACTTCCCCAAAGGGCTGGTGCTGCTCGTCACCAGGGAAGCGAAGGCGGTCTGTGCTGGGTGCCCGGTGATCGAGGCGTGCCTTGAAGCGGCTCTTGAACGGCCGGAGCCGAACGGCGTCTGGGGCGGCTTGGACAAGGACGAGCGGAAGACGTTCCGGCGACGGCAGCAGCGGCGTGCTCGCCGCCGGGACGACCGCAGACGGGAGGAGGGCGGCGATGGCGCGGGCGAAGCGGCCGACGCTGCCTGACCTACCGGCGAGCGGAGTTCTCGACTGGTCGAACGCGAAATCCCACTGGGCCGAATGGCGACGGCCGTGCCGGTACTGCAAGGGGCCGACCAACCTCCGCGACGAGGAGGGCCGCCCATCCCACAAGACCTGTGCCGAGACGCACAGGGCGCGCAAGCAGGCGTACGCCGCGCAGGAGTACGCGGAGCGGACCCAACTCATAGACCCGCGCGCACGAAACGCGCGCAGCACTTCAGGAAAGGCGGTGCCGTGAAGGCGTTCCGCAAGTTCATGGTCGGCCTGTCGTTCGGCGTCGCGACCTGGGCCGGGACCGCGTTCATACCGGTCGTCGGCCCGTGGTCGCCCGTGCTTGGGCTGGCCGTGGCCTTCGTCTTCTGGGCCTGACCCCTTCACCCGGCCTGGGCCGCAACTGGGCGGCTCCAGCTTCAGATCCACCAGTGCAGAAAGGTTCGTTCGTGTCCGTGGACGTCGCTGCTCTCTACGAGGAGGGCCTGGGTATCCGCAGCGTGGCCGAGGAGCTCGGCCGTAGCTACGCGACTGCTCGGCGGGAGTTGCTGGCCGCCGGGGTGGAGCTCCGCGCCAGCGGTGGCCGTCCCATGGAGGCCGACCCGCTCGCCGAGCACCTCGCGGTCCTGTACCGGGCCGGCCAGTTCGGGCGCGGCCTGAGCATCCGTGCCATCCAGAAGCGCACCGGGTACGGGTACGCGTTCATACGGACGCGCCTCCTCGCGGCCGGCGTCGAGATGCGCGACCAGCACGGGCGGCCCCGAAAGGCGGCGGCCTGATGCTCAGCCCCTCGAACTGCGGGGTCTGTGGCGCCGCAATCCGGTGGACCATCACCGAGGGCAGGAAGCGGCTCGCCGTCGACGCCGAGCCGCACCCGGACGGCAACACGGCCGTCTCCCGGGACGGGCGGGGCACGTGGCTCTCGCGTCGGCCAACGGAGGAACTGCCGGTCGCTCCCTACGAGAAGCTGCACAAGCCCCACGTGGCCACGTGCGAGGGACAGCAGAGCGACGAGCCGATGACCCGCTGCCTCGGCGTCATCCATCTCGACGAGCGTTTCCGTGACCGAGATGGGCGCGTCGGAGGTGGCCGGTGATCCTCGTCGGCCTCTATCTCTTCACCGTCCTGACCGGCTCGGCGGGCCTCCTTGGGCATACGCCGGTCCTGGCCTCCATGACCCAACGCGCGGCCGTCTGGGCCGTCCAGCGGGCTGCCCGCGGCCGCCGTCGGCCGCCCGTGCGGCGGGTGCCGTCGTGGGCCCGAAACGGGGGGCAGCGATGACGCCGGCGACGCCTCCGCCGCTCGGGGACTGTCAGCTGTGCCGTCACCGGAAGCACCTGTGGTCGCACAAGTCGAAGCGGGACGGGCTGGTGCGGAACCTGTGCGGCAGCTGCCACGAGTCAGCGTCGCTGGCCGAGGAGCGGGGCGGGTTCATCGACTTCGACCAGGCGTACACGCACGGCTCGGACGAGGACCTGCTGACGTGGCTGCGAGGCGACTTGTGACGGCCGAGCTGACCGAACTCCTTGCGTTGCCCGAACGGTTCCGGCAGCCCGAGCCGCCGCCTCCCGCCCGTTTCACCGACGAGGCCTAGCCGTCGCCCCTCCCCTCCCCTCAGCGCGACCTGAAAGCGAGCATCTGTTGAGCACCGAGCGCCCCCGCGTCATCCGTCGCGGCGCCGTCGTCGACTGGATCAAGTTCGACGCCGAGCTTGCCCGCGACGGCAGCGTGGACCCGGTCGACAAGGCGCTCTACGCGGCTATCGCGTCGTTCGTGGATGCAGGGACGCGGGAGTCTGCCGAGTCGGCGGAGGTGGACCCGAACAACGTCCCCACGCGGGTGCCGACCCGCAAGCGGCTGGCCGAGTGCATAGGCCGGTCGGTTGACACGGTGGATCGCGCGACGAAGCGCCTGGAGGCGTACGGCCTGCTCCGCGTGGAGCGCGTGGCCGACCCAAAGCACCCCAAGCGGCACCTTCCGAGCGTGTACGAGCTGCTGGACCACCACCGGTGGGATGAGCGGGCCGAGCAGCGGGCTGCGGCCCGCCGGGCGGCACGGAATTCCTCGGGGGGTGGCCGCAGTGGTGCGGCTACCCCTGACCGCACAGATGCGGCTACCGGTGGCCGCATCCATGCGGCGACCCCTGGCCGCATGGATGCGGCGGTAAAAGATCTACAAGAAGGTGTTGAAGAAGAGAGTGGGGAGAGTGCGCCTTCGGCGCGTAGCGCCGCTGACGTCCGTAGGACCGGTGCAGGTAGTAGCGCGCGAGCGAACGGCGGCTCCGCCGCGTCGAGGAAGAAACTGCGGCTGACCGGTGAGCAGAGGGCGGCTCTCCGGGCCGTGGAGGCCGCGCTTCCCCGCCCGCTGCTCGCCCAGCTGCCCGGCCAGCGGATCCCGGGCAACAACCACCGCGCGGTGCTCGCTGCCCTGGACGCGCGTACGCCCGAGCAGATCGCCGGGCGGATCGGCCGCCGGTGGGTTGGCTGGGGCATCGAGCCCGCCTTCTACGACGGCCTGATCCGGAATCCGATCGGCGCGGCTATGGCGCTGCTGGGCCCGACGCCGTGCTGCCCCGACCCGTCGTGCGAGGACGGCGTCATGGTCGACACGGGCGCTGAGTGCCGGGCCTGCGTCGCACGCCGGGCGAACCGGCGCGCGGCCTACAACCGCGGCGAAGACCCGCGCCGCCCCCCTGGCGCCTCCACCCCGCGCCCAGAGTGCGTCGACTGCGGTCGCCCGCTCGCCGGCGGCATCCCGGACGACGGGATGTGCCGAAGGTGCCGCGCAACGCCCGCCGACGCCATCACCGCGCTCATGGCGCGCTGGGCCGCCGAGGACGCCGCCCGCGCCGAGGCGGAGGCCCTCCACGCCGAAGCCGCCCGCCGTCGTGAGCAGCGTGGCGCCAACCCCCAGACCGCCGACCAGCACGGCCAACCGCCGTTCTGAGCCACCACGAAGGAGAACCCCGTTGCAACCCCAGTACGACACCCCCGAGGCGCTCCGCAGCTTCCTGAAGCTGTGCCTCGACCCCGGCCACGGCATCAAGCGGACCCCAGAGAAGCTGGCCGAGGTACTGCCTGAGCCGCTCGTCCGGAAGGCCGTCGAGTTCGCCCCGCACCTGGGCACGCTGCGGCACGCGGCCCAGGCCCTCGACGAGCAGGCGAAGAAGGCTCAACAGGCGTACGCCGACGCGTTGGCCGGGTGGATCCACGGCGAGGAGCCGGAGCCCGTTCGGTCGATGCCGCTACTCCAGGCCGTCGCCGTCGCGTACGACGCCGCCGTCTCCCACGCCGTGGGGTGCGGTACCTGCTGGCCGGGCATGCGGCTCGCCGAGATGTGCCCGGACGGGCAGCGCGCCGCTATCGCGAGTCTCGACACGGTCCCCGCCACGGCGGCCGAGTGCACGCACGACGAGGACGACGAGATCCGCACGGTGGCCGACCAAGTCCTGAGGTGTATCTGCGGCGCCCCCGTCGTATGGGCGAGCGGCATCGTGGACTTCGGCTGGAGGCACTCGCCTGACTCGGGCCGGAGCTGCCAACGTGCCCGGCCGCGCTGCCAGGAATGCCACATGCCGCACGCGTTGCTGCCTGGCGAACCGCCACTATGCAGAGGCATCCGCGAACACGTCACCGGCCCGGCAGCGACCAAAGCGACCGGCCCCCAGACACCGCTGACGTCCCCCGAGCAACGAGACGGCGTCCGCCTCGAGTACCGGGCGCGCGTGCCCCGCGGCCTCGTCGGCGCAGCCCTCGCCGAAGCGGTCACCGCCATCCACCGCGAGATACAGCAGCAGGAGGGACCGCCCGCCCGCGACTGAACGCCAACACACGCAGGGCCCCGGAGCCACTGCCGGTACGTCGACGCAGCGCCTAGTCCAAGATCCCCAGCTCGGTGTCCGGGCGGCAGAACGCGCACGCCTCCAGCTGCGCATCCGTCAAGGCCAACCGCGCTTCGTGCGCGGTCACCGGGTGCGTCATCTCGCTGGTCATCGTGCAGTCGTCCGAGTGCACCGCAGCCTCTTGCGGGCCTGACGGAGTCCGCCGCTGCTCGATGACGAAGCCCGTCGACTTCCGCTCGCCACGGGTGGGCGCGGGCCCCAGGGCCGCAACGGCTGTCGCTGGCCGGCGCTGCGGCGGGCGTGGGCGGGCGGGCTTCCTGTTCTCGGCCACCGTGAGGGCGTGCCGTACGGACTCGACCTGAAGCCGCAGGTACGTGACCACGGTCTCTTCCTCGGCGAGCTGCTGTTCGAGGTACCCGAGGATCGCCCGAAGGCGAGCAGGGTCAGGCGGCAGCTCGTTCATACGTTCGATTCAAGCACCCGTGCCTGCGGCTCGTCGATGTGACGTCGAGTGTCCTCTGCCATCGAACCTTGATCGCGTGCCATCGAACTTTGACGGATGTGAGTTCATGCCATCAAAGCTTGATCACGCCTGGTCAGAGGCCCCGCTGAGCGGGGGCGGCGCCGCGTAGTGCGTGCGCCTGATGCGCCAGGTCAGAGGTGGCGCGAGACCGAGGCGCTCGTGACCACGGCAACGGTTAGTCCTACAGATCGCGGGGGCGGCGTCGCCACCATCGCCGCCGCACGAACGTGGTGTCGGGCTGTGGGGTTATGCGGGGCCCCCAGCGACGTACGAAGACAGTGCCAGGCGGCGGGGCGTCAAGACGCGCTCGTTGCCAGTGACCGGTCTCTGGGTCCCAGGTGATCACCTGCCATGGTGCGAGAGGGGCTCCTTCCTCGGGCTCGGTAGGCTGCGGTGGTAGCGACGGACGTAAGGCGTCGGTGGGTACTCGCAATACAACCTTGCTGCGACGGTGGCCCACCACGATGTCCTCGCCGTTCGCGGGTCGCCCTGGGGTGCGGCGGCCTAGCAGCTGGCGGACTTTCGCGTAGGTGTCCTCGCCCGCTTTCGTGCTGATGGCCTGTACAAATGGGATCAATGCGCTCCCACCAAGCACGCCGAGGAGGAAGTCCACGGACCCGCCCCCGGCCGTCGCCTCTGCGCTGACTTCTAGCTGGTCGCCTTCGAGTACTCCCTGTTCACTCAGTGGAACGTCCGGGGCGAGGCGCACCGCGTCGCCGTCTTTGTTGCGCAGATCAACGACGGTTCGGGGGCGGCGATCGGGCCCATCCGGCACTTGCTTGTAATGGAGCCACACTGCATCGGCGATTTCCTTGGGAGTGGCGTTCCATGGCATGTCGCTGCATTCGAAGAGCTGCCGATCAGGACCTAGTACGAACAACTGGCGGTAGGCCGCCCCCTCTGTCCCCATGTTCCGCAATGATCCTCCGCTGGCCGCGTCGCCGCCATACCACTATCAACATTCGGCATCCCGCCAACGCGTCCGCTCAAGGTTTGCTGTCAATCGCTCAAGATTCGCTGGCACAGGACATCGAGTTGCCGGGCGGCCTCGATCGCCGCTGTCCGTTCTCACCAAAGCTAGTCGTCGTCTCATCCAATCCAGTCGACGCGGCTCATGCCAGGGAAGTCAGCCCAATGGCTGTGTCCGACGACTGGGTCCCTGGTCGCTGGGGGCTTAGCTGGCGGCGTGACACAGGTGGTCTTCGTGGCGACCGGTGGAGCGGGATTCCCGATGAGGCCAGCGAACCAACAGAGGGCGATTGTGAGACCAGCCAGGGCAACAAGCGGCCAGGTTGTCGCCCACGACTGGCGAACGGAGAGCCGGCGCGTCTCGCTGTGTTCGAGGACGTGAGCTGGGTCGTCGCCTCTGAGGACCGCGAGTGCACGGTCTTCGTTCGTCCGGTAGACGATGCGATCGAGGCGGTTCCGCCGCTCAATCTGGATCGCCATCCCGGCAAGGGCTACGAAGGTGCCGATGAACACGAAGCGGAGCACCCAGGTCAGCTGTTGTGGGTGCGACACTCTGCCTACGGCATCCAGTGCGAGCTTAGTGGCTACGAAGTCGACGACGGCTACGGCAGTGAACATCCGAAGCCCGATACTGCGCCGGTCCTTCATCGCATCGCGTCGATGGCGAGCCACCTCAACGAACTCAGCCGCCGTCCGTGGTGCTGACGGCTGGGGCAAGATCCCGGACAACTTGGCTCCCTTGTCACTCGGAGGACAACAAGAAGATCCGTACCTTGCTGGCGGTCGGGCATATCCAGCTCAAGGGTGGATTGGATTGAATGAGACGACGGCTGGCTTCGGTGAGAACGGACAGCCGCCCGGCTTATTCACGACGAGGTGATCCGCTCAGTCGGCGGTGCCGGCTCCGCCGTCCGCATCCTCGGCCTTCTCCTTGCGCGGCCGGGTCTTGCCCGACCCGGAGTAGCCGCGCTCGATGTCCTGGACGGTGGAGGGGGAAACGTCGATCTTCGCCGCGATTTTCCGGTGAGGGACCTTCTGCTCTCGCTGGCGGAGGACGAAGTCCCGCCGCAGGTCGCTGAGCTCCTTGACCTTGGGCCCGTACTGCCGCAGGAAGACGCTGATCTCCCGCGCCCTGTCCGCCTCGTCCTCGATGGCTTTGAGGGCTTCCAGGGCGTCGAACACGCGCTGTGCCACCTTCCCGCCGCCTGCCTGTTCCTCGGCCATCCGGTTCCTATCTGCCGCGGCCGCTTGCCCGACTGTATGGGGGTCCCATACAGTCGGGCAAGCAACGTGATGTTGCGCCTACAAGTCGGCCCCCGGTCGGGGCCTAGGAAACGCCGACCGGGGGCCACGTCAGATGGAGCTGACGCATGCGACAGCGTACTAACGCGCGCCCGGGTTCTCCCCGGGACGTCGCGAACGACCGCACGAGCAAGGCGATCCGCCGGTGACCGCCCGCCGGATCGACACGAGGACGCCGAACCAGGCGGCCACCCAGCCGGCGACGGTGCAGGCGTGCCAGCAGGACCGGGGCGCTGCGCCGGAGCGGGACGCTCGGGCTGAGGAAGCCGTCGGACAGCTGGAGTCGACGCGGTTCCACGCGAAGGCGAGTGCCGAAGCCGCCGGGGGTGCCCCTGATGGGCGAGCGCCTCGACCGCATCCGCGAAGCGATGACGGGCGGTCCGCGCTACACGCCCGCCGTCGGCCCGCACGCCTCGACCCGCGACCAGGAGAAGAACGCCCGCCGTCGCGCCCGTGAGATCGACCTCGGGGCGGGCCGTCGCCGCCGACACCGCGAGTCCGTCGCGAAGGGCAAGACGACGTTCGCCTTCGAGGAGAAGCCGGGCTTGTTCCGCCGACGCCGCTCCTGAGACCGGGCCGGGCTCCGCCCCTCGCGGAGCCCGGCCCCTCAAGCGGGCCGCTGCCTTCCCGCCTTCCCGGGCGGGGGCCGCTTCCCCAGACCGCCGGGCCCGTGCCGGCCCCCCTGTGCGCGGGCCCGGCTTCACGTCCGATCGAGCACGAAGGATCACACCATGACCACTCCGCCCGCCGTCGGTAAGAACGCCTCGGTGAAGGTCGACGCCCAGATGTATGACGACCTTGAGGTGATGCTGTCCACCGGTATGACCCTGTCGGACGCCGTGCGATCCGCGCTGCTGATCGTTGCCGGGGTCTACCGGAAGGTGTGGGACGCCGGAGCGGTGCCCGCGCGCACGCGTCCGACGATCGAACGGTTCTGGATCACACGGTGTGACCCCGGTCAGTGGCCCGGCCGCGGTACGGCGCAGACGACGGTTCCCACCGCCTACAGGCTCCGTCCGACGCCCGGTCCCCGGGGTGTGACGGCCCGTCCGACGCCCGGCCCTCCTGGTGCGACGGCCCGTCCGACCGACCTCCCTTCGTCGTACCCGGTTCTCCCCGCCGGTGTGACCCGGCCCGTCCCGTCTTCCGCACCGGTACGACCGGACGGCCCCGCAAAGACGGCCCGAGGACACCAGCCGTGAGCGAGCCCGATGAGGGGGAGACGAAGGTTCGCGCGGCACTGCATCGTCTCGGCGCCCGCTCGGCCGGGCACGCCCCGGCCGGGGACGCTGAGCGGCAGCCCGCGCCGGTCCCGGTCCGGCCCGAGTACGAGCCGACCGTGCCCGGCCCGCGCCGGGCCTGCGCGCCGCGCCTGCCCGACTGGTGGAACGCCAGGAAGCCGGAACTCGAGACCGACGACGCCCAGGAGGATGACGAGCAGGGGGAGAGCCCCGCATCCGTCGAGCAGCACGACGACGGCGACGACCTTGCCGAGGGCCGCCGCCCCCGCCTGCGGAAGGTCTCGAAGCAGCCCGACGCCGACGACATCGACGAGCCCGACGACCTGGGCGAAGAGGACGCCGAAGCGGTCGACGAGGACGCGGGGGAGGGGCAGCCACGGAAACGGGCTGCCCGGTGGCGGCGTTCGCACGGCGAGACCACCCGGCCGCCGTTCGCGACCGCCGTCCCGCTGTACCGGGAGGCCGAGAAGGTGTCACTCGCCGAGCTGATCCGCCACGTCCCGGCGCACAAGAAGTGGCTGCTGTACATCGGCACCGGCTTCGGGGCCGGCTGGTACTTCGGCGTCCCGCAGTTCGTCCGCGACGCGACGGCCAGCGTCGCTCAGCACGAAGGCCGGCTCCAGGACAACCCCGACGTCTACTTCTGGGGCGTCGTCGCGCTCGTCGTCATCTCGCTCGACCGCCGCGCCCGCCACTCCTGGTTCCTGATCGCCTGGGTCACCCGCGGCCTGACCGTCTGCCTGATCCTCGGCGCGCTGCTGTACGGCAACCCCCTCCCGCACTGACCTCGGCCACCCCCTCGTAAAGGAAGCAGACCCGTGAAATCCCTGATCCCTTCGCTCGGGGTCGTCTCGTTCGCCGTCGTCCTCACCGTCGTGCTGATCCTCGGCACGAAGGAACAGAAGGCCGGCAAGGCGAAGCCGCTCGGCTGGTGGTGGGTGCTCGGCCTCAGCATGATCGCCGGGGCTTCGTACACGGCTGCCGGGTGGCCGTTCGACATCGTGTCTCAGCTGATCATGGGAGACGCCGTGAGCCTGGCGACCGCCACCCTGCCGGGGATCACGCTGCCGGGTCTGGCGCTGATCCTCCTGGCGTTCCTGGCGTGGATGGGGCTCACCCGACGCCAGGTCGCCGTGCTCGGCATCGTCCTGGTCCACATCATGGCGGGCGCGGGCGGCGGGTTCGGCACCCTTGCCCAGCGCATCCACGCGATCGCGATGCACTTCGCGTCATGACCACCACGGCGCACACGCCCGGCCCGGACAGCGAGACGACACAGCTCGCCGCCGGGCTCACCGCCGAGCAGGCTCAGGATCACGGCGCACGTGAGCCTGAGCCTGCTGTTGGGCCTGCGTGTGAGCCTGAGCCTGAGCCGGGGGAGACGCCCGAGAAGATCCCGGCGCTGGTGATCTCGGACCTCCGCCCGTACGCCGACCCGAAGGCCGCTGTCAGCCTCGCCCGCCGCGGCCTGGCGGCGAGCCGTAAGCCCGCGACCAGGCTCGGCCACCACGCCCTGGCTGGCGTCGCTGCCGTCGCCGGGTGCTTCTGGAGGGGGACCCGGATCCTCGCCCGCCTACTGATCGGCTGGCTGAGAGGAACCTACGGCGAGAAGTTCTCCATCCCGGCTCGGTGCGGGGGAGTGGTCCTGGTCCTCCTCGCCACCGTCCACACGGTCCAGCGCTACGGCACCCCCGTGGTGCTGGCCGTCGTATGGCTGTGGTTCCAAGCGGCCGTCATGACCGGCCGGGGCCTGTTCGACCGGAAGCTCAGCAAGGCCAAGGCAGAGCAGCCAAAGGCCGCACCGAAGGCCCCCGAGAAGGCACCCGAGAAGGGCCAGGAAAAGGCCCCGACCAGCCGCCGTAAGGGCCCCGCCCGATGGCTGCGCAGGCCCGCCGAGCAGACCCCCGCCGAGGCCGTTGAACAGGCCCCCGACGAGGACCGCAGCGAGGCCCTGGCGGAGCCCGCGCTGACCGCCCTGATCCGAGAGCTGATCGGTGACGACAACGGGGTACACCTGGGCGTCCTCCGACCGGCCATGCGGGAGCGTATCCCCGGCCTGGCAGAGGCCGACGACAAGCAGCTGCGGAAGGTGCTCGTGGAGGCCGGCTTCGACCCCTCCCGCACCTTCCGGGCGAGGGGGGTCGCTGGGCGCTCCGGCGTGCACCGCCGGGACCTGCCTCCGCTCCCCTCCCCGGGAGGGGCCCAGGAGGACCCTCCAGGGCACTCTCCACTAGCGGAGAGTGGTGCTGACCTGCGGAAATCTCCGAAGGTGGAGAGTGGCCGGAGAGCCCTGCGGAAGCTCCCCGAGGGGTGGACGGAGGAGGACGACGCACGCGGATACCGATGGAAGAACGACCCCGGTCGCGGCCCATCCGCATGGGTGATGGAGCGCCGCGAAGACGTCGAATGACCGGCTGGCGCAGCGAAACGAACAGCCCGTACGAGGTGTGAAAGGCAGGGAACCATGGGCCAGCTGAGGGGGGCATCCTCCATCATGAGCGGTGACGAGACGCGACTGAGGAGGGCGCCCGTGGGCGGGCCGTACGCGTACCGCTGTCCGCTGTGCCGGACGACGTCGGAGCCAGTCGATACCCGGGCGGAGGCAAGAGCCGAGGGGAAGCAGCACCGCCACGACTTCCACGGCGGTCACCACCCCGACGGCGAGGAAGTCATCCCGGTCGCGCCTCCACCGGTGCGATGGGTCGACGTGCCGCGCGGGCAGAAGATCGCGACGGTCCTCCTCGTCCTGGCCCTGCTGCTCGGCGTCTGGGCCAAGACGGGCTGACGAAGACGCGAAGAAGGGCCGCACCTTCCGGTGCGGCCCTTCCTGTGTCCGTGGACTACTCCTTCGGCTTCGCCTTGTTCGGCTGCCGGGGCAGATGAGGGTCAGTCCTGGGTCGTCGGCTGCTGCTCAGACTGCGCGGCGCGGCGTTCCGCCCTCCAGGCTGCCTTGTTCGGCTGTCGGGGCGGGATGTCGTACTCGTCTTTGAGGAGGCGGAGTGTCGCTTCCGTCCACGGCACGAGCGGGTGTTCAGCGACGGCCTTGTAGGGGAGATCGGTGTCGGCCTTCAGGTCTGCGGCGAGTGCCGCGCGGGCCGCGTGACGTGTCCGCTCTTCCAGTTCGACGGCGTCCTGCCACGCCTTGATGGCGGCGCGGGCCTCGTCGCTGGGCTTGTACTCGGGCACTGGCTGCTTGCCGAAATAGGGCTTGGGCATGCCTCCAGTGTTCCATAACCGGTTTGTTTAAACTGCTTAGCTCCAGCCGGGCGGCGCTCAACTCGGCACCGAGAGCGGCACATTTGGGAGTTTCTTTACAGAATCAACTTGTTAAAACTGGCTAGGGTGAACCGTTTTGGACAGAATGAAAGTAGCACCACAAACCGCCACAGACAGGAATGAGCTGGTCATGAGCCCATACGCCGAGCGCCTCGCCGCGGCCTCCCCGCTGGCCGCCGCCGCATACCGGTTCGGTGAGATCGTGGACGCCACCGACAAGGCCCGCGCCGCCGAGGCGGCCGAGCCGAAGGTGTGGCACTTCGCCAGCAGCAACGACGCCCGCACGGCCGCCGACCGCGAGGAGGTCGCCGACGGGGACGTCCTGGTCGTCGAGTCTGAGCGCATCGTCGGCTTCACCGTGGGTGTCCTGCCGGTCGCGATCACCGAGCAGCACGGCGCGTTCAACCGCTACGCCAACCTCGGGAAGCCCGCCCGCGAGTACGCGGAGGGCTCGTGGACCCGCAGCGTTGAGCGCGCCGAGCAGGTCGCCATCGAACTGGACTACGCGCTCGCCGACCCGTCCGCCGCCCAGGCGGCCCGGATCGCCGCAGGCCGACCGGTGCCCATCGAGATGCCGCGCATGCTGGTCGAGCCGGGCGACGTCCTGCACGCCTTCGGCGCACGCCTGAACGTCCTCGACACCGGAACCCGGATCACGGCCACCGGAGAGGGCGAGTGGTGGGCCCTCGTTCACGGCGATACCGAGGCGGACCGCCGGCGCACCTACCGCGACCAGTGGGCCTTCGCGGTGCCCCTCGCGACGGCCGCCTGGGACGTCGTCACCGTCGAGCGGGTCCTTCCGGTAGCACGCGGCTGACAAGAATGCCCCGCCTCCTCCCCTCCACGAAAGCGAGACAGACATGAGCGCCACCACCTTTGAGGACCTGGTCCGGATCGCCGCGAGCACCGAAGCCCCCGGCATGCACGACGAGTGCGGAGCCTGCGAGGCGGCCATCGGGGAGCCGTGCACGCTGAACTGCGACAACCGCGGCGCGGCTGCCCGGGACGCCGTACGCGCCGAGGTGGTCGAGATGACGGGCGAGCGGTTCCGCGAGGTCCTGAAGGACGCCCGTGAGCGCGAGGCCCGCGACGACGAGACGCCTGGCTTCTTCTGGGCCTGGTGGGCGGTCGACGCCGAGGCCCAGGCGCGCGGCCTCGACTGCCCGGTAGGTATCTGACCTGCGATTTCTTGAGGAATCCTTTACCGAATCAATTTGTGAAAACTGGCTAGGGTGAGTTGATTCGGGCAGAATGAAAGTAGTTCAAAACACACCAAAGAACACGGAGTGAATGCCATGACCGCCACCGCCCGCACCGCCTCCATCGCGACCAATGCAGTGAAGTGCAAGGGCGGCTGCGGTCGCACGCTGACCTCCGCCAAGAGCATCGCGCTCGGATACGGACCGACCTGTGCCCGCCGGGCCGGCCTCACCGCACCGCGCCCGCGCCGACAGCCGGCCTACCGCCTCTGGCAGGACCGCTGCGGCTGGTGCGTCGAGGAGGTCTGCACGAACCTCGGCTACTACGGCCTCGCCTACATCGGCGCCCGAGCCCTCGCCGACCACTTCGAGCGGCGTGCCTTCACCGTTGCCGCCTGACCCGCCCGCCCGTCGCAGAAGGAGCATGACCGTGAAGCTCTCGCAGTACGAGATCGAGATCCTCGAAGACGCCCCCACGTCCGGAGCACTCAGGCCGTACGCCTACGCGGCGTGGACCGACCGGCGCGGCGACCTCCAGATGGGACCGGTCCGGAACCGCTGGGTCGACCCGGCGGGCACGGTCTACTACCAGTGCAGCCCGTTCGCGGGCGCGTGGGACAACCATGTCCCGCAGGGGCGCATCCATCGTGTGCGGCACCTCCAGGCGATGAGCCTCCAGGGCGCCGACGACGTCAAGTAGCGAACCGCAGGCCGCTGACCTGCGGTTTTCTTTGACGATCCTTTAATGAATCGGCTTATAAAAACTGGCTAGGGCAAGTCGATGAATGAAAGTAGTTCAAATCACCACCAACCAGGGAGCGGGACGTGCGCGCAAAGAAGGTCACCACCGAGCACAGCAGGTGCCTGAAGTGCCACCGGCCCCTCCGCAACCCCAGCCCGGACGGTCTCGGCCCGAAGTGCAGGCGGAAGGTCCGCCGCGCCACCCGGGAGGAGGCCGCCCACCCCAAGTGGCAGGTCGCCAAAGCGGCCGAGCTGCTTGAGCTGGGCGCCGTCATTCCGCTCCGCCAGAACCGGATCTTCCTCGTCGTCGCCGACGACGGCACGGAGGTCTACCGGACCGCCGCCACCGGTCAGTGCAACTGCCCGGCCGGCCTGCGCTCCGTCCGCTGCTACCACGCCGTCGCGGCCCACCTGCTGGCCGCGTGACCACCGAAGGAGACGCAACGATGTCCGCTTACCTCGCCACCGCCCGCCGCCTGAACCACCTCGCCGCCGTCGTGCGCGGCCGGGCCTACCACCCGCAGCACTTCATGATCGAGACGGTCGCCGGGGCCATCGAGGACGCCGCGATCGCCATCCAGTCGTCCCCGGTCGACGAACCCGGCCAGCTCCCTCAGCCCGCCGTGGACGCCCTGCGCGAGGCCACCGACCTGCTCACCCAGCACGACTTCATGATCCCGGCGGTGATCGTCGACTACGCGACCGCACCGGTCACCGGCGTCATGCCACAGATGGAGCCGCTCAAGGCGGTCGGCGTCCGGCTCGCCCGCCTGGACGCGGACTTGCGTGCCCGCCGGTTCGCCATCGTCGAGCACGGCCATCTCAACTCGCGCGACGAGGAAGTGCTGAACGCGGCCCTCATCGGGCTCACCGTCCTCCACCGCAGGCACGAGCGCCTGGCCGCCGAGATCGCCTTCGACAACAACCGGCCCTGGAACCGCGGCAAGGCCCCTGCCGACCTCGCCAACCAGTGACCGCCACCCGGACTCGAACAAGGAGTGTCCCGATGAGTAAAGAGTTCGCCGTCAACATCGACACCGTGCCGAGCTGGTTCGAGATGCCCTGCATCGCATGCGACATCACCGGCGGTGAGAGCCGGGCGAAGTCCGTCGTCAAAGCCAGCAGCGGCCTCGGCCTGGGCACATGCGACGACCACACCGACGTCACCTATCAGGTCATGCGCAGCCTGCGCACCTACGACCTGGCCGGACTGCGCACCTCGTTCGTGACCGCCGGGCTCACGGCCGAGCCGCATCCCGGCCAGCAGCTGGCCGACGCCTACCGCGCGGCGCGGCACGCCGCAGCCGCCGGCGGGCCGACCGAAGGCGACATGCTGCGCGCGGCGCTGGCCACCTTCGGTATCCCGTCCTTCTACGGCAAGGACCGAGGTGTCTCGTGCGTCCTGGTCGCCGTCGACCGTACCGCCGACGAAGACGACGCTCACACGGGGGCGCGCGTGTTGCTCCACTCCGGCGAACACGCCATGCGACCCGCCCGGCAGCACGACAAGCCATGGGCGGCATCCCTGTACGCGGCCGACGGCGAGTACATCAACGAGCTGTTCGCCGTGCGGCCGGGCCTGCCGCTCGACGAGGAGTGCGCGACCGCCGCCCTGTCCCTGGCCAGCTGGCTCACCGCGAACGCCCACCGCTACCCGCGCGCCCTCTGACCTGCCACCGACCTCGACCAGATAGGAACGAACGTGCCGATCTACCTGCGCGCACCCGAAGCCCCGGCCGGCGGCCCCGACGGGAAGGGCTGGAACAGGCTGAGCCTCAACGCCCACGGCGGCCTCCCGAATCAGTGCGCCCTGCGGCCCCGCCGTTGGGGTGCGCTGCTGGAGTCCCACGACACCCGGCGGGCCCGCTGGGGCGGGTTCGGCCACTGCATCAACCGCGGCGACTGCAACGACTGCCCGGTAAGAGCGGCAGTGTACGAGCAGTGCACGGTCGTACCAGTGAACGCTCCCCGCGTCCTGGTGC
This sequence comes from Streptomyces canus, assembly GCF_030816965.1. Lineage (NCBI taxonomy): Bacteria > Bacillati > Actinomycetota > Actinomycetes > Kitasatosporales > Streptomycetaceae > Streptomyces > Streptomyces canus. The sequence goes on along the minus strand of NZ_JAUSYQ010000002.1, from coordinate 4,880,375 downwards.
GCTGCGAGCCGGTGTTCGCCCCCGGCACGCTCTTCGGCGGCCCGGACGCATGGCGCCTGTGGGTCACGACCGGCCCGGACGACCAGGACTACCGCAACCGGCAGCCGAAGCCGTGGACTTGGGAGCACGCCGTCCGGGTTCACGGATGGGACCTCGGCCGCCCGTACCTCGACGAACACGGTGAGGGCTTCTGGCTGGAGCGCACCACGCGCGTCCCCGCGTGGGGCTGCGTCATCACAACCCGCACGCGGCCGTCCTTCACCCGGCACGCGTTCCGCGTGAACAGGACCAGCGTCGCGCTCCTGCACCACCACGGCGAGTGCACCCACGACGACGAGTTGCTGAACGCGATCTCCCACGCCTGCCCCGGCCCGGACGGCGCCGACGAGGAGCGCGTACCGGTCAGCTGGCGGCAGGCGCAGGAGATGACGCCGCAGCCCGCCGGGAGCGTCCGCTTCGGCGTCGACGTGGGGACGACGAGCGTGAAGATCGTCGCCGTCGACGGGCCCAGATACGAGCGGGTCCGGCTGACCCTGTCCGGATCCGGCTGGACGGCCGAGCGCGTCCGAGCCGCCGGCGAAGCACTCCGTACCCACCTCGCAGGCTGACCCCTGACCCCCTCGCAGAGAACAGGACGACGAGCATGAGCCAGCACGACATCCAGACCCCCGAGCGCTTCGGTGGCGAACCCCTGTACGGCAACCTGCCCCTCGACTACCGGCAGACCGTACGGCCGTTCACCGTCACCATCGCCGGACCCGAGCGCCGCGAAGGTTCCCGCCCCACCACGTACGTGGTCGAAGAGTGCTCCATGGAGAAGGCCTGGGCGAAGGCCCTCGCCTGGCACATCACGGCTGACGAGACGATCGACTGCTACGTCCTCGCCGACGAGTCCCACGAGGGCCTGCCGGACGGGGAGCGCGGAATCCACTGGAGCGACCTGCGAGCCGAGTACCGGCGGCAGGAGGACCTCGACGACCTCGCGGACCAGGCGGCCGAACTGGTCCACGAGTACGAGGCGGCCGTCACCGGCCGCGTGGACACCGATGGGCAGGCGCTGCCCGGTCAGCGCGGCTACGTGGACGGCGTCGTGAGCAAGTACGAGGCGGACGCCTGGCCGATGGTCCGCAGGCTGTCGGGCCTCAACGGTCGCACGGAGCTTGGCCAGTGACCGCGAGGGGCCCGGTGCCCGTCAACGGGATCCTGTACCGGGTGCGCCTGATCTGGCCGGACGCCGGATGGGTACTGCGTGAGCCGCCCGGCGTGAAAGCGTCCCTCACCTGGCAGGGTGGGCCGAGCATCGAGGAGGTCACCGAAGAGTTGCGGCGGCCCGACATCGACATGAGCCGCACCGACTGACAACCGCCTGACGGGCTCCTGACCTGCGGGTTCTTGAAAGTTCTTTTACCGAAATGGCTTGTTAAAACTGGCTAGGGCAAGCCATTTCGGACAGAATGAAAGTAGTTCAAAACACACCAACCTGCACGGAAAGGGAGCCCGCCATGGACACCGCCACCGCCAACGAGGTCTTCGCCGCGGCCGCAACCGCCTCCCACTGGAAGCGGACGAACCTCGGCCTGACCGTCCTGGTCTCCCACGACCGCTACTGGTATCTCGTCCAGCTCCCCGCCGAGGAGCGCGCCGAAATCATCGGCCGCGAGGGCATCGGCGGCGACGAGTGGGTGACCGCGCGTGCCACCTGGCCGCAGACGATCGCCATGGTCGACGCGGCCATGGCCGCCACCCGCGTCTGAGCCCTCCCCGGCCCGACACTCGCCGGGCCGGGCCTTCCATCCCGGAACGGAAAGGACCGATCGACATGACCACTAGCCACGTCTGCAACGAGGAAGACGAGCGCGCCGCGTACCGCCGGTACGTGTCCGACGGCCTAGCCGACACCGACGGCTGGTACAGCCCCGAGCCCTTCGAAGCCTGGCGGGCGCACTACCACCGGGGGATCGGCTACCAGGAGCCGCGCGCGGCGGAGTGCACCGACACCGAGTGCAACGCCCCGCAGCACGAGCGGACCTGCCTCCTGGACCACGGCAAGCGCAGGAAGCCGCGATTCGAGTCCTTCTGCCCCTCCTGCTACGAGCCCCGCGCGGCGGTCATCGTCGCCGCCCAGCGTGCCGCACGCGCCCCCCAGCAGAGCGCCGCCTCAAGCCCTCCCGCCGCGCCCCACGAAGGGACCAAGCCGGTAGGAACGAGCGCCACCGCCTCAACCCCGACCGTCGCCATCGCGCGCGTCCTGCGCCGCCTCGGCCTGACCCAGGGGCGAGGCGGCGACTTCCGCGTCACCGGGGACTACCGCAACGGCGAGCGCATCGGCACGTTCGTCGTCGTCAGCACCCGCCACGGCGACGAGGTGATCGCCGAGCGGGCGGACGACATCGAGCGCTGGGTCAGCGAAGACGGCGGCTGGGCGTTCCGCGTGTCGGTCCGCTACAGCAGCGCAGGCCGCCCGATGACCACCGTCGCGAACTACGGCAGCCGGGTCCGCGAGACGCCGCCCGCCGCACCGGCGGTCCTCGAGGACCCGGCGCAGCCGGAACCGGCTGGCGAGCCCGAGCCGGTCGAGGAGAACGAGCCGGTCCCCGTGCCCGCCCCGCCCGTCGAGGACCCGCAGGACCTGCGCCTCCAGCGGGCGCAGGCCGCCGCGCTCGGCTGGTCGACCGGCCAGGCCGATCTCGTCGCCAGCGCGGCAGCCGGCCAGCTGCACCGCGACTTCGACGGCACGCTGCGCGAGGTGCCGGTGCCGGGGCTCCCCGGCCGCATCGTCGCCAGCCACCGCCTGCCCCCGCTGGTGAAGGCCGGGTTCCTCACCATCGGCGAGCCCGACGAGACCGCGCGCCGCCCCATCCGGGTCACCGCCGACGGCCGTCGCGCCATCGCCGTATGGAGGCGGTGGAAGCCTCAGCCCGTCGAGAAGAACCGCCCCGAGGAGTACGAGGCGCTCCGCCCGCTCCTTCACGGCGAGCAGGCCGCCCGGCTTGCCCGGCGAGCCCGCGAGGAGGACGAGAAGAGGCAGGCGGACCGGACCGTGTTCTACGAGGCCCTGGACCGCCTGCATGCCTAGGAGGACCGGGAAGAGCGGCTGTGGGCGGTCTGGGCGCAGGTGAACGGCGTCCGCTTCAAGTTGCAGCGGCGGCCGGCGGACTGGTTGCCGACCGAGGAGGAGATCGCCGCCCACTTCCTCGACCCCGAGCTGGTGGCCGAGCTCCGCGCGGATGTCGAGAATCCGCAGCCGAAGCCTGAGTTGCCGAGTGTCCGGAGTGCGCCGCCCGAGGAGCTGCCGCCGCTGGAGGCGGACCTGCGGACCCCCGAGCAGCTCGACCTGTTCGGCGCGAGCCTCGCCGGGGTGGGCGCCTGACCTGCGGTTTTCTTAGAAGTTCCTTTACTGAAATGGTTTGTTAAAACTGGCTAGGGCGAGTCGTTTCGGAAAGAATGAAGGTAGTTCAAAACACACCAACCCGCCCGGAAAGGGAGCCCGACATGGCCGCCACCTTCACCGCCGACACCGAAGCCCTGGCCAACGCCCTCGCCCTCGCGTACGAGGACCTCGACCTGACCGACCTCCACCCGGGCATGGCCGCCCGGTACCGGGGCCTGGCGGCCGACCTGGTCGGACAGAACCTGCCGCGCGAGATGAAGGTGATCGCCGAGGTGCTCGCCCTGTGCATCGAGGATGCCGGCCACCTGGACCAGATCGCCCCCTGGGACGTCTGCCGTCACCTGGACGTCGCGGAGGACATCCTCGCCCGGTTCTGACCCCCGCCCCACCCCCGGCCCGGCACTCCAAGGGTGCCGGGCCGGCTCATGCCCGCAAGGAGAGAAGCGATGGAACAGCTCGACCTGTTCGCCGACCTCGGCGAACCCGAACCCCCCAAGCCCGAGACGACGATCACCCTGCCGAAGCCGACCGCCGGTCAGTGGGCGTCCACCCTGCCGAAGCCGCAGCAATCGGCCAGCATCACCCCCGAGGTCAAGAAGACCGGCAGCCGCGGCCGCGAGTTCGCCATCCGCCCCGCCGACGGCCCGACCTTCGGGGAGTCCGTCTCCACAGCCTGGCACCAGGCTCACGGCGGCAACCGCATGGAGATCCCGCTCGGCCTCGTCGCCACCCTCGCGCTCTGGCCGCAGAAGGAACACCCGCGCACCCTGGCCGAGTTCTTCCGCGGCCTCGACGCCCAGCAGATCCTCGCCTGCGTCCGCGAGGTCGCCGCCTATTGGTGGATGCGCCGCCCCGACCTCATCGACACCGCCTCCGTCCTCTTCCAATGGGCCGAGGGGGAGAAGCACACGGCGAACGAGCTGCGCGCGATCCGCGCCACCTTCCACGCGGCCCTGGACGCCAACGTCCTCGACCACACCGGGCGAGCGGATCCAGCGTGGAACGGCGATGTCGACCTGATGTCGTGGGCGGTCACCAGCCTGCGGCACAACTCGGCCCGGCAGGGCCTCGGCGAGTACCACACACCGCCCGAGGTGTGCGACATGATGGCCGCGCAGATCATCGGCCAGGACAGCGAAGCAATCCACGACGGCTACTCGTTCCTCGACCCGTGTGCCGGAACCGGCGGCATGTTCCGCTCCGCTGCCCAGCACCTGCGATACATGGGCCTGGACCCGGCCAACTACACCTGGTTCGCGCAAGAGCTCGACCCGCTGGCCGCAGCCGGGTGCGCCGTCAACGTGATCGTCTGGGGCCTCGGCCCGAACGCCATGGTGGCCTGCGGCGACACGCTCGCCGAGGGCAACCTGTGGCCCCGGGCCGTCGAGCACCGCCGCGCCATGGTCGAGCGCCGAGACGACGTCGCCGCCCAGATGGCCATCGCGTACGCGCTGGCCCGCACCGAGCAACTCCTGGGCATGGACTCCGAAGCAGCCTGACGTGCTTCTTTTGCCGTTCCTTTACTGAAATAGCTTGTTAAAACTGGCTAGGGCAAGCCATTTCGGACAGAATGAAAGTAGTTCAAAACACACCAACCTGCACAGAATGGGAGCAAGTCATGGCCGTCACCCTCGCAGAGATCTTCGAGTCCCTGGCCGAGAGCTACACCACCCGCGAAGAGAACGCGCGCACGAAGCTCGCCAAGTGCCTGACGGACCTCAGCCAGGGCGTCGACACGAGCCTGATCCGCACCGCGATGGACGCCGCCGCCGAGGCCGTCCCGTACAGGCGAGTTCTGGAGTACGCCGAGAAGGCCGGCGTCCGCGTGGCCCTGACCGACGTGCGCAAGGACCTCACCCGCCAGCTGCTGACGCGGTATGCAGGGTCCAGCACCTGCCAGATCCGCAACGAGGCCGCCCGCATGGAGGTGGAGGCCGCGCAGCGGTTCCTCCAGAACACGGACAACCCTCCTGGGTCACTACGAGGACGCCCCGAACGAGGAGACCGCCGAGCAGGCCGAGGCCGAGCCGGCGCCCGCGCCGGTCAACGTCCCGACGGCGACCCCGGCGCAGCAGCGCACCCTGGAGGCCATCCGGGACAACGGCGTGGCGCTCCAGGAGCTGCGGGTCGGCCAGTGCCGGGTGACCGTCGAGCGCGGCGAGAGGCCCCGCCGCGACATGGTCGAGTGGGTCGTTGGCCAGGGCTGGGCGCGGCAGGCGCGGAACACGTCGCTCTTCGACGGCCAGGCGGTGACGCTGACCGACATCGGCGAGGCGATCCTGGCCCGCTGACCCACGGCCACCGCACCTCACCGGCCCGGCACCGGGCGCCTTCGGGCGCACCGAGTGCCGGGCCGGACCCACCCCGGAAGGGGGCAGCCGCAATGAGAACGCCTCTGACCTGCGGGTTCTTAGAAGTTCTTTTACTGAATCAGCTTGTTAAAACTGGCTAGGGCAAGCCGATTCGGAAAGAATGAAAGTAGTTCAAACCACCCCACCAGCAAGCGATTGGACGCGCTATGACCGCCACCGCCACCACCGAGGCCACCACGACCACCGACCTCGACGGCACGGAAGACGTCGTCAGCCCGACCGACACCCCCGCGGGTTTCGCTCCGGACGGACTCGGCGCACCGAAGGACGACGACTTCCCGGCGGAGAGGACGCCCGCCCGCAGGCTCCCGCGCCGCCCCCGCACCCGGGCCGCTGCCGCCGAGCCCGCCGAGGCGCCCGCGAAGAAGACCACCGCGAAGAAGGCCCCGGCCGCGAAGAAGGCGACCCCCGAGAAGAAGGAGACGGCCCCCAAGGCGGCCGGCGATGAGAAGCGGACGCAGCTCCGCACGATCCCGACCAGCAAGATCGACCGCGACCCGGGCCAGCCGCGCGAGCACTTCGACCAGGCCTCCCTCCAGGAGCTCGCCAAGTCCATGGCGAAGCTGGGCCAGCTCCAGCCGATCACCGTCCGGTACATCCCGGAGACGAAGCGGTTCACGCTCGTCATGGGCGAGCGCAGGTGGCGGGCCGCGCAGATCGCCGAGCTGCCCCAGATGCAGGCGGTCGTCCTGCACGGCGCCAGTGACGGCCTTGAGACGTTCGCGAAGGCCGTCGCCGAGAACGTCGGCCGCGAGAACATGACCTCCATCGAGGAGGCGAAGGGCTTCAAGAAGCTCGTCGACGGCCGCATGGACGAGAACGGCAAGCAGATCGAGCCCGGATACACGGTGGACGAGGTCGCCGACCTCGTCGGCAAGAGCCCGGCCTACGTCCAGTGGCGCATCGACCTGCTGCGCCTGTGCCCCGAGGCGCAGGAAGCCCTCGTGAAGAACCAGCTGCCGGTCGGCCTGGCCTGGTACGTCGGGAAGCTGTCCAACGACAACCAGGTGCGCTTCCTCGGCAAGTGGGTGCGCGGCGACTTCAAGAGCGCCCGCGACGCCGAGGCCTTCGCGCAGGCCCTCCACACCGAGGAGAAGCGGCAGGAGGAGCAGGGATCGTTCTTCGTCCTCTCCGACGAGGCCGCCGCCGCACGCAAGGACAACGGGCAGGAGTCCCTGCCGGGCACCCTCGACCTGCCCGAGCAGGAACGCGAGCGGATCGTCGTCGACCGGAAGAAGCTCGTCGGGAAGATCGAGAAGCTCGGTGAAGCCGGGGAGATCCTCTCGCTGCTCGCCGCCACCGAGCCGGAAGAGCTGGCACTGCTCCTGGCCGGTACGCCCGGCGGCATCGGCGGTCACCGGCTGCGCATCAAGCACCTCCAGGACATCGCGGGTAAGGCGATGGCCAACCTCCGCAAGGCGGAGATGGTCGCCGCGGTCCGCGCCAGTGGCCTGACCGTCAACCCCGACGCCGAGGCCGGCGACGATGCCACCCCCGACGCCGGGGCCGACGTCGAGGCCTGACCCCCGTCCCGCCCGAGGCGCACCGCCCACCGCGCGGTGCGCCTCTCGGCCGGACATCGATCACCGGCCACCACTGCCGATCTAAGCCCCGTTCACGCGGCCAGACACCCCAACCCCTTCGGAGGGTCCGATGGAGATCCCAAGCGGCGTCCACGACATCCTCACCGACACCCGCACCGTCATCACCGGCGACCGGGTGCAGATCCCGTTCGAGCTGGACAGGCCCACGTACGAGCAGGTGAACAAGGTCCTGAAGGAGATCGGCGGACGTTGGGACGGCCGCACCGCGGTACGCGCCCACGTCTTCCCGTTCCCGGTGGAGGAGTTCATGCGGGCGTGCCTCGCCACCCGCGAGTTCCCGAGCCGGTTCGAGCAGGGCTGGTACCCGACCCCGCCGCGCGTGGTCGACGACATGCTGGCGCACGCGGGTGTCCGTGAAGGGATGAGCGTCCTGGAGCCGTCAGCGGGCACCGGCTCCATCGTGGGACCGGCCGCCGAGTGTGGCGGGGTCGTCGACTGCGTGGAGATCGACGCCCGGCGCGTACACGTCCTCCGCGAGCAGGGCACCGCCCGCCGCGTACTCGAGGCGGACTTCCTCGACCTGGACCCGCTCGACTGCCCGCACGGCTACGGACGGGTGCTGATGAACCCGCCGTTCTCGGCAGCCGTCCAGCACGTCACGCACGCGCTGGGGTTCCTCGACGACAACGGCACGCTCGTCGCGGTCCTGCCGGAGTCGGTGACGTGGCACAGCGACCGCGCCACCGTCGAGTTCCGTGAGCTGATCGCCCTCGCCGAGGGCACGTTCGCACCACTGCCCGACGAGTCGTTCGCGCCGTCAGGGACGAGCATGCGCACGGTCATCCTGGTCGTCGACGCCGAGGAGGGCGGACCGCTGCCCACCCACGGCTGGCACCAGAGGCAGCCCCGACAGCTCGACCTGTTCACGCTCGCCTGACCACCACTCTTTGGCATTCTTTTACCTAATCAGTTCTGTTAAACTGGCTAGGTAAAGCCAACTAGGAAAGAATGGAGGAAGTACCACACACCACCCCTAAGAAAGGCAAAGGCCATGGAGAACCAGGACATCCTCAAGGCAATCCAGAGCGGCGACATCTTCACCCTCACCAGGGAGGAAATGGCCCTTCTCCTTCCCTGGCTCCGGGAGACCCTCACCGCCCAGGAGAGGAAGGACGAGAACTCCGACCTCTGCCAGCTCACCGCGCGGATCCTCCGGCTCTCCAACCGGCTCTACGGCACCGAGCCGGGCGACAGGAGCACGTGCATCTGTCACGGCTAAGGCCCCATGGGGAGGGGCCGTCCACACGGCCCCTCCCTATGGCACCAGCACCCAGCACCACCAGAAAGGACGAGGATGGATCTCGCCACCTGCACCTATCAGGAGTTCCAGCCCCCCATGGGCGCTCCGATCCGCACCACCGCCGGCCACCCGCGCTTCCCGCTCGGCTACGAACTGGCCGGTCACGCGAAGCTCGTCACGCCGACACGGGAGCTGCTCGCGCAGAACCTGCCGCAAGACGCGTACGAGTTCAGCTACCGGCGGATCCTGAACAGCTACGGCATCGACCGCGTCTACGCCGAGCTGGCCGGCCTCGCAGCACGGAACGGCGGCGCCCGCCTGGTCCTGCTCTGCTTCGACCGCCTCGACAAGCTGAAGCCCGCAGACGCCTGGTGCCACCGCAACCACTTCGCGAAGTGGTGGCTTGAGCAGACCGGCGAGGAGATCCCCGAACTCGGCGCCAGGCCCTCGACCCCGCCCCCCAGCCTCTTCTGACCACCCCACACAGGGAGGACGCCATGCCCGGCGCCTACTGCAAGTTCTGCGGCCGCCGTTGCTTCGTCTACCGGGAGATCCCCGACGGCCCCGAGAAGGGATGGGCCGGGCACCTCGCCACCTGCGCCCAGGGCATGGCGCACGACCGGAAGCAGACCGGCCACGACCACACGACCGCCATCAACCCGGTGCAGAGCAACAGCGACTGACGCTCTGCACGACCGACCGGCCGGGACCCCGCAAGGGTCCCGGCCGGACCCATACCCGAAGGGAACAGTCATGATCGACACCCGCGTCACCCTGGACAGCATCGTCGGCCCTTACGACTGCGTGGCCACCGAGGAAGGCCGCGCTCCTCGCTTCACTCTCGACGTCACCCGGGAGGTATCGGCGGGGACGCTCCAGATGGCCGACGACTACGGCTTCAGCTGCACGGAGACCGTCCACGTCATCGACGGGTATGCGGGCAGCCCGGACACGGTCCACCTCTTCGACAGCGGCGAGACGTATGTGCTGAACGAGGACGGCGAGCGCGCCCCCCGTGCGGTCGCGGTGCGCGTCTGCTGGCGCGGCAAGACCCCGACCGTCACCCCGGTGCCGGTTAACAGGGAGACCCGCAGGGCTGCCCGCAAGACGCGGAGCAAGGCCCGTGGCGGCCGGGGCGCCGCCGCCCGCACGGCAGTCATCTGTGTCCACTGGCAGTGGGTGGACAACGAGGGCTCGGGCGCGCTCGACGTTATCGAGCCGCTCGCCGATGGCCGCTATCCGATTGGCGGCTGGGTGTGGCCGTGGTGCCTGGTCACCTGGAAGTGCGCGTGCGGATACGAGATGGGTTGGCACGTGACCGAGTGCCTGTGCGGCCTGACCCGCGACGGGCAGCCGCCCACGACCCTCGCGGCTGCCAGCCACCTGGCCGGAACCGAGCTGCGAACCCTGGCCCCCGAGACGACGTCGGTCACGGTCGACCTGACCAACAGCGCCTGCATCATCGACGTCTTTGCCGGCGAGCGCGTCATCACCGGAACCGACGACATCGGCCCGTTCGACACCGAGACGCTCGGCGCGGCCGACGCGATCCTCCGCCAGGCGCTCGACGAGGACCAGGACCTCGCCGCGGCCGGATGGGAGCACGTCCCGGACGAGGAGTCCGCCCGGCTGTACCGGATCACCTTCCCGACCTCCCGCTGCGCACCAAGGAGAACGCGCGTGACCAGCACTGACACCACCGCCCGCACCGCGGCCGCCGAGCCCGTACTGCGGCAGATGCCCCTGACCCGGAAGGCCGAGCACTGGTTCTGGTTCGAGCTCGGCCCGGACGGCGAGCGCATCGCCTACGCCTGCGTCATGCAGTGCCACGGCTTCGCCTGGCTCGAAGAGATCGCCGTCCACCCCGACCACCGAGGCCACGGCCTTGCCACCCGCCTGCTCGTTGCAGCCATCGACAGGTTCGGCCGCCAGCAACTCGGCCTGGGCTGCGAGGTGTTCCAGCCCGCCTTCCCGGTGAAGCGCACCGGACTCGACGCCGACCAGCTGCGCGCCTGGTACGGCCGTCACGGCTTCGAGCCCGACGACGGCAACACCCTGATCCGCCCCGCCTCCTGACCTCCACCCGCACGAAAACGAGGACCTCACATGGACAACCAGCCCGCCTCCCGCCCCGCCTATACGATCCCCGCCGACCTCGGCACCGTGACCCACACCGCCCTGGACAGCGCCACTGACGCACGCGACCAGCTCGGCCGCGCGATGGTCGTCGCGATCGCCGCCGCCGTGCGCGACATCCTGACCGGTTACGAGCCCGACGCCCCGTTCGACGCGGCGGGCCTGGAGTTGGTCGAAGCCGTGCGCGGCCCGCTCTACCCGACCGGCCGGTACTGGACGCTGGCCGGCGAGGAGCGCACCTTCACCGAGGCCGTCGGCGAGAGCGAGGCCGGTAACGGCATCCACGACATGAGCGAGTGGACCGTGTACCTGGACGACAGCACGCGCTACGTCTGGTACCCGCTGTGCACCGAGCTGCCTGACCGTGACGGGTGCCCCGCCTACCGCCTCGACCTCCTCAAGGCGGCGGCCGTCCCGCTCGCCCCGCCCGCGCCCGCCACTCCGGCCCGTCCCTTGAGCGCGATGGTCGACGTCACGGTCTGCGCGAACGACCGCGACCGCTACCCGGCCAAGGTGGACCCCGCCGACCAGCGCGACGGGTACGTGAGGCCCTGGTTCGACCTCGACACGGTCCGGTGGATCGCGGCCGACAGTCAGGCCGAAGCCGTCCGCTACGGGCACGGCTCTGTCGACACGGTGCACGTCTTGGACGGCAGTGTCGACCGCACGGCGCATGCGGTCGTCCTGGTCGTCTCCTGGATGTACCTCGGCGGGGACAAGCACGAGCAGGCGACCGAGATCCTCCAGCCGAACGAGGTCGGCCGGTACGCGGTCGGCGGTCACGACTGGTGCTGGTACGCCGTCTCGGACGACCTGCACCCGATGATCCCGTTCCTGCCCGACGGCACCTGACCTGCATTCTTTTCGAGTCTTTTACCAAATCGGATTGTTTAAACTGGCTAGGGCAAGCCGATTCGGAAAGAATGATCTTGGAACCAACCCGACCAGTCGACGCCGCCCCGGCCACGGGGCGGCGTCCCTCATTTCAGCAAGGAGACGAAGTCGTGCCCCGCCTCGACACCACCCCCCAGCCCGCGGCCGCCAGCAACCCCGAGCCGCCCATCCGGCACACCGTCCTCTCCGGGGAGCACGGCCACTGGTTCGAGATCGGCCCGGAAGGCGGCCACGTCGCCCACGTCCACGTCATCCAGTGCCGGAGCTTCGCCTGGATCGAAGAGATCGCGGTCCACCCCGCCCACCGCGGCCGGCGCCTCGCCACCCGCCTCCTCACCGCGGTCATCGCCGAGTTCGGCGACCAGGACCTCGCCCTGTCCTGCTCCGCCTTCGTGTCCGACACGTACTGGGAGCCCAAGCGCCCCGGCCTCAACAACGAGCAGCTGCGCGCCTGGTACGGGCGCCACGGCTTCCACGGCGACAGCGGCGACGCGCGCCTGATCCGCGAAGCCAGCAACTGACCTCCCCAGCGCAGAAGGAAGACATCCATGCCCTACATCGACGCCACCACTCAGGCTTGGGCCGCCAGCAGTCCGGCCCGCGCCTACAAGCACGACGGGAACGTGCTGACCGGCATGAGCTGGTTCTGCGGCGCCGGAGGCGACACCCAGGGATCGGATGCGGTCCCCGGCGTGCAGGTCACGAGAGCCGCGAACCACTGGGACGTGGCCCTCGCCACGCACACCTGGAACAACCCGTACTGCGACGTGTGGAAGGGCGACATCCGCCGCGCCCCCGTCGAGAAGTGGCCGGTCTGCCAGCTCTTTTGGGCGAGCCCCGAGTGCCCGAAGTGGAGCGCGGCCCGGGGCGTGAAGCGCGACTTCGACCGCACCATGCAAGGCGACTTCGACTTCGAAGAGGAGGACTTCAAGAACGAGAAGGAGCGCCGGGCGGCCGAGGAGCGCTCGCGCGCCCTGATGGAAGAAGTCCCGATGTACCTGTGGGGCGTCATCAACCGCGGCGGCCTGGTCCTCGCCGGGGTGGTCGAAAACGTCATCGACTGCCGGGACTGGGACCAGTGGGACCGGTGGGTCGGCGAGTTCCACAAGATGGGCTACCGCACGAAGCTCCTCGCCATCAACTCGATGCACGTCGACCCGCGCACCATGCTGCGCGTCCCGCAGAGCCGCGACCGGCTGTACTTCGCGTACTGGCACGAGAGCCTCGGCCGCAACCCGGACTTCGACAAGTGGGTGCTGCGCCCCGACGCCTGGTGCCCCGACTGCGACGACGTGGTCCGCGCGATCCAGGTCTTCCGCAAGCCCGGCAAGGACATGGGGCGCTACCGCCAGAGCTACGACTACCGGTGCCCGAACGCCAACTGCCGCGCGGTCGTCGAGCCTGCCGTCCTCCCGGCAGCGGCGGCGATCGACTTCTCGATCCTGGGCACGCCGATCGGCGACCGAGAGAAGACGGACGACTGCCCCGAGGGCCTCGCCCCGGCCACGATCGCCCGCGTGCGCGCTGGAGGCGCCCAGTACTGGGGCTGGGGCGTCGAGGAGGATGACGGCCAGGACTCACTGTTCGGCGACATGGGCGCCGAGCCCGCCGCCGAGCCCGGCTCGCTCCTCGTCCCGGCCGGCGGCACCTGGCGGGACAAGGCGATCACCCTGGATGTGCCGATGCCGACCCGCACGACGGTGGAGACCGACGGCGTCGCCTTCCCGCCCTTCCTCGTCCCGTGCGAGGGCCGCACCGGCAAGAAGCCGATGCGGGTGGACGAGCCGATGCGCACCCAGACGGCCCGCGCGGAACTCGCCATCGCCCACGCGCCGTTCGTGGTCCCCATGCGCGGCGGCGGCGACAAGGAGAAGGCCCGGCACCTCGGCCACCCGCTGCACACGGTCTCGGCCGGAGGCAACCATCACGGGCTGGTGAGTCAGCCTGAGCACCTCCTGGTCCCGTACTACGGCAACGGCCAGGCCCGGCCGGTCAGCGACCCGGTCGGCGCCTTGCCGACCCGTGACAGGTACGCGCTGGTCAAGAAGAACTTCACGCTCGAAGAGGTCCTGTTCAGGATGCTTCAGCCGCACGAGATCCACAGGGCGATGGCCTTCCGGCCGAAGTACAAGGTCATGGGCTCCAAGCGGCACCAGGTCCGCCAGCTCGGGAACGCCGTCACCCCGGCGGTCGCCGAGGTCCTGTACTGCGCGCTGGTCGAATGCATCACCGGCCAGGAGATGGACCGGTACGCGATGGCCGCCTGACCTGCCCCTTTCCTTGGGAGTTCTTTTACCGAATTGACTTGTTAAAACTGGCTAGGGCAAGTCAATTCGGAAAGAATGGAAGTAGTTCAAACCACACCACCCCGACAGGAAGGCGAGCGCCATGCTGAACATCCGCCTCACGCCCCCCACCACCACCGGCCCCGTCAAGACGGAGGTCACCAGCGTGCGCGACCTGCCCACCGAGGACCTCGACACCTGCACCGACTGCGGTGGCGACCTGGACACGCTCACCGGCAACAACGGCGAGATCCGGGCGGTGTTCTGCCCCTACTGCGACGAGTGACTGGCCGGGCGGCCGCCAGGCCGCCCCCTGAGCAGGCAGCGCGACGGGCCACCGCCCGGTGCGCGCTGCCCGCCCAGGAGCCGCCAACCGCCCCACCCGGGGCCTGGCTCACCACCACCCCAAGAAGGAGAACCCGAATGACCAGCACCCCCACCCGCGAGTTCATCATCGTCGGCCAGGAGCGGGGCGCCGGCTACGCCCTGTGGGACATCGCCCCCGCTCCGACCGACCCCGCCAAGCGGAGCGCGGTCCTCGAAGAGCTCGGCGTCGACGCGGCGGACGCCTTCGGTGACGTGAACACCGAGTGGGGCGCCACGCCCCGCGAGGCCCTCGACAACTTCCTCGCCATCATGCGCGAGCAGTCCGGCCTGGACGACTACGGGCTGACCCCCGACAGCAGGACGGAGAAGTTGGACGAGCAGGAGGGATGACCAGTACCCCACGTGATGCCGGGGAGCAGGCAGCGCTCCCCGGCTCGCCCGATCGGCCACCACCCCACGAAGGAGCACCAGCATGACCACCACCGCCCGCCCCACCCGCACAGGCGTCATCACCGACGGCGTCCTCACTGAGGACGGCAACCCGTTCAACCTGAAGTACGCCGTCCTCGCCGCGCAGCCCGGCGACGTTCTCGAGGACGTCACTACCCCGAACTACGTCGTGGGCGACGCCCTGTACCGCACCGGCCTGGTCGTCGACGCCGACCAGCGCGGCCTCGGCGTTGCCTGGCCGACCGAGCAGAACAGCACGAGCCAGGGCCGCGCCACGGTGCGCGCCGCCACCAAGACCGCCGCCGTGATCCACGCGACGGTCAGCCCCGGCCTCGACTCGTTCACCATCGACGGCGTCACCCACGGGCAGGAGACCAGGGACCGCATCCGCGCGGCCATCATCAACGGCGGCTACTCCTGGCCCACCGGCCGGGTCACGGTCACCGTCGAGAAGGTCACCGGCCCCCCTCTGGACAGTACCCACGACCTCGCCATCGCCTGCGCGATCCTCGGCGCGGACGGGCACTACAGCTCGGACGCCCTGGCCAACGTCGTGTTCATCGGTGAACTCGGCCTCGACGGCCGGGTGCGGCCCGTGGCTGACGTCAACGAAACCGCCCGCTTCGCCATCGTCAGCGACTGGACGACCGCGCTCATCGCCGACGACGACCTCAGCACCATCGACGTCGCCGACATCGGCATCTACAGCGTGGAGAACCTCCACCAGGCCGTCCTCACCCTCCAGACCTTCGACCGGGCCAACTCCTAGCCATCGTGGGGCCGGGGCGCAGGCAGCCCACCCCGGCCCCACCACCCGCCCACCCCCACCAACGGAAGGAACCGCCCCACATGACCAGCAAAGCCTTCTGGACCGAGTACTTCGAGGACGCCTACCGCGACGCCGCCAAGAAGCGGCGCGAAGTCCTCGACCGAGGCCTGCTCCTCATCGCCCACCTGATCCGCGAGGAGCTGCCCACGGCTACCGCCATCAGCGTCAACGCCAACGTCCTGACCACGGTCCACGACGGCGACAAGGTGATCTGGCGTTTCAACGACGACACCTTCCACACGCTGAGCCGCCAGGCCGTCAACGACATCCGGCACACGCTCCTCGACATGACCACCTTCAGCCGCACCGTGCACCCGCTGCTGGCGGCCGACTGGAAGCCGGTCAACGACCTGCTCGGCACACTGCGCGTCGACCTGCCCGAAGACCCCGACAAGGACCAGGAACAGGACGCCGCCCCGGCCGCCGACGACTGGCCGCACGGAACACCGGGGGAGAACGCCGGGAACCGCGCCCAGTGCGGCCGACTGCTGATCTGGGACGGAACCGGCAAGCGCGTGAACGACGGATGGGGCGAGTACCTGTGCGCCGGACCCCGCCAGGCAGGCAACCGGACCGCGACCCACGTCCTGGCCGCACCGGACACCGCTGAGGCGCAGCCGGCGGCGCAGAGCTGACCGCCATCCGACCAGCAGTGAGCCCGGGGAACAGGCAGCGTTCCCCGGGCTCACTGCTGTTCTACCGGGCCCACCCCCTTGCCGCACAACCCACCCCACCTGACCGCGATAGGCCGCCACAGATGGACAACTGGAAGCCGCGCCCCATCCGCCTCCCCGACTCCCACCTTCCCAGCGGCCCCGAGACCGACTGGAAGTGCCGAACCTGCGGCACCGCCTGGCCGTGCGCCACGGCCACGGAGCACCTGACGCAGAACAGTTGCAGCTGCGGCAGCCCCTCGTACTGGGAGAAGCGCGGCCCGAGGAACTGGCACATCGGGCCCGCTGTTACACGGACGTTGACGTCATCAACCGGCAGGCCGCCGCCCTGCACACCCATAGATCGAGAGCGTCGATTCAGCGACCTGAGGTGGGGGTCGAGACTCCCTGCCGTGCTGTGAGTTTTCTGTGAGGGAGGGGGCTTGATTCGATTCAAACCCTGACCTGGCCCTGTCAAGGTTTCGTCACTCAAAAGTGTTGACTTGATGCAACGAGTCAACTTAGATCTTCAAATTGTAAAGATCTGTTAAGGGTGGGGTGGGGGGCTATGGGGTGGCGTGTGTCACGCCGTCATGCCTGCGTGCATGCGGTGCAGAGCAAACACAGTGAACACGGCGGGCGAACTAGGGGACGATTCCTGGCGAGCGCGGTCGTGACGGCGCTGCTGGCCGGACTGCCAGTCGTCGCCGGGTCCGCGACGCAGGCGCAGGCGGATGCGACGTCGGAGGCGCAGGCCGCTTCGGCCCAGGCAGCCGAGTCCGGCGAGCGGGTCGAGGTCGTGGGCCAGCGCACTGAGTACTCGACGACGTACGCCAATCCTGACGGTCTGACCTTCAAGCTGGTGCAGTCGGCGGTTCCGGTGCGGGCCAAGCTTGCTGACGGGTCGTGGGTGGCACCGGATGCGACGTTGGAACGGCGAGCCGACGGCTCGATCGGGCCGAAGGCCGCCGTGTTGAACGTCTCGCTGTCCGGAGGCGGCGACGGCGCCGGCCTGGTGACGTTGGCTGACGACGGCATGTCCCTGTCGTTGGGCTGGCCTGGGTCGCTTCCCGAGCCGGCGCTGGAGGGTGCGTCCGCGCTGTATGCGGACGTGCTGCCGGGTGTGGACTTGCGGATGACGGCCACCGTCGAGGGCGTTCGGCAGGTGTTGGTTGTCAAGAGCGCGGCCGCGGCCGCCAATCCGCAGTTGAAGAAGCTCGATTTCTCCCTGAGGGCCAAGGGCCTCACTGTGCGGGACGGGGGCGGGAGCCTGTCTGCGGTGGACGCCAACGGCAACACGGTCTTCCGTGCCCCGTCCGCGCAGATGTGGGACTCGGCAGGGGACTCGGTCTCCTCATCGCCGAGTGCCTCGTCAGCGAACGCGTCGCAGGCTTCGTTCAGCCTGGCGTCGGCGGAGGGCACATCGGCAGGGGATGAGGACGGGTCCGGTGAGGCATCGGCAGATCCGGCGGATGGCCCGGGCGAGGGCGATGCCTCGGTGATGTTGCCGGTGTCGGCGGATGCGGATTCGGTGACGGTGGTACCGGACGCGGAGCTGCTGACCGGCGAGGACACGGTGTACCCGCTGTACATCGATCCGGATGTGTCGTGGGGCGAGTCGGAGCGCACGCTGCTGTCCTCTGACGGGGACACGTTCTACAACTTCTCCGGCGGTGACGATGGCAAGGGTGTTGGCTACTGCGGCACCTATGTGACCGGCGGATACGCCTACTACTGCGGTTCGGGATACAGGAACCGGATGTACTTCGAGTTCTCGCCGAGCCAGCTGGCGGGCAAGCAGGTGCTGGATGCCACCTTCCGGATCACCGAGCGATTCTCGATGTCCTGTGAACCGACCTGGGTGGATCTGGCGCGCACCGGAAACATCTCCTCGTCCACCAGGTGGCCGGGGCCGACCGCGAACTGGGACCTGATGGTCGACCGGTACGTTTCGGCGGGCCGGGGTTCGGCCTGCGATCCGAGTCAGCCGGACAAGGCGATCGAGTTCAACGACAGCTCGACCGAGCCCAACGAGAACCTCACTTCGACCGTGAAGAAGTTCGCGGCCGGTGACATCTCCCGTCTTACTCTGATGCTGAAGGCGCACGACGAGTCCGACCCCAACGGCTGGAAGCGGTTCGACGACGACGCGACCTTGGACGTGGACTTCGTCGGCATTCCGGCTAAGCCCACCGCGATCGGACTGGTCACCGGTGATGGCATCCAGTGCGAGACCGACCAGAGCGATCCGTTGATCGTCTCGACCCCCAACGCCCGGTTGACCGCGACCGTGCAGACGGCCAAGGGGGGCGAGGAGGACGCGCTGTTGCGCGCGGCGTTCGACCTGGACAAGTACACCGACAGCAGCAAGTCCTGGTCCCAGGCGGTCGATGAGATGGAGCGGCCCACCAGCGGACACGCCGCCGACAACACCCAGCTGTTCGCGGACACTCCGACGCTGACGGATGGCACGCTGTACCGCTACCGGACCTGGACCCGCTCGTACTACAACAGCTACAACAGCCATCTGTCGTCGGCCTCCAACGCTTCTACGACAGGCTGGTGTTACTTCAAGGTCGATTCGACTCGCCCGAAAGCCCCCGGCATCGCGGTGGCCAGCCCGTACTTCCGTTGCACGACCAACGCCTGCGTGCCGGGCGGCGGACCGGGCGTCGATGCGTCCTTCACCTTCACTCCGTACTCGGGGGACACCAACACCGCCTACATGTACAAGTTCTCCACGGAGGTCTCCTGGTCTGCCCCGATCCCCGGCTCGACGGTGACCAAGGTCATCACTCCGACCGCACCGGGCACATACACCATCTTTGTGCGCGCCAAGGACACCATCGGCTGGGGTGCCCAGAACGCGATCGATTTCGTGGTCGCCGAAGGCCCCGGCCCCGTCGGACAGTGGCATTTCGATGAGCCCAGTGGCGCTGCCGTCGATACCTCAACCACGGTGACGGCCGACCAGGACAACGCCGCCCTCTCCGCCTCGGGTGCCTCCCGTGACGGACGCGGTCGGCGCGGCGTCATCACCAAGGATGCCAACGGCAACGACCTCGGCACCCCCGTGACCGACACCGGGCTGACTCTTGACGGTTCCGCCGGCTACGCGGCGACCTCCGGCGCGGTGCTGGAGACCCGGGCCTCCTATACGGTCTCGGCGTGGGCCCGCATCGCCTCGGCTCCGGCCCACAACTACGCCGTCGTCTCGCAGGTGAGCAGCGATGCCACCGCGTCAGGGTTCTCGATCTACTACTCCACCTCCTACAAGGGCTGGATCTTCAACTGGCACTGGCGGGACTCCGCGGGGACCTCGCACATCGCCCGCTCCTATGCCAACCAGACCTCGGTGCCCTTCGGCGTGTGGACCCATCTGGCCGGCGTTTACGACTCGAAGGCCAAGACCATCCAGCTGTACGTCAACGGCAAGGCCCAAGGCTCCCCTGTCGTCCTGGACAGTGGGCAGCCCACGGCCGCCAATGGCAGTTTCCTGATCGGCCGGGCCCTTTACACGGCCGGATCTCCCACCGACTACTTCGGTGGCCAGATCGACGAGGTCCGGGCCTGGCAGGTCAAGCTCACCGATGACCTCGTGTCCACGGACGCACGGCTGAAGAACCCCAACGGGTACGCGGGAGCCGAGTTGGTGGCCTCCTGGAACCCGGCCGATGCCAGCGGCACCACCCTCGCGGACAGCGACTCCGGCTACGGCCGCTCGCTCACTCTCTCCGGTGGTGCCTCGTTGGACGGTGAAGGGATCGTCCTCCACGGTGCGGACAGCGCGGCTACAGCTTCCGGGCCGCTGGTGGATGAGACCGGTTCGTTCACCGCGACCACCGCCGTGCAACTGGACGCTGACGCACTGGTAGCCAAGAACATCGGCTACACCGCGCAGGTGATCGGTCAGCGCAGCGCCGACGGGTCCGCCTGGGGGTTTTGGTACGAGCTGAAGAACACCGACACCGACCTGGAGACGGACAAGACGATTCCGGTCGGCGTCTGGCACTTCGGACGCCTCAACGCCGATGGCAGCTTCAGCGGCGTCACCTCCGACGCGGCAGCCATGCTAGGCAGCTCGGTCCGTATGACCGGCGTATACGACGCGCAGTCCGGCACGGTCAGCCTCTATCTGGGCCTCAACCAGAACGGTGACGACACCGCCTACACAGCCGTGGTCGGATCCGGCGACTTCGCGGTTGGCAAGGGCTTCGCCAACTCTGCCTGGGGCCACTATTTGCCGGGATCCGTCACCGACATCCGGGTCTGGGCCGGCGCCATGGCCAGCCAGGACCAGATCGCCAACACCGTCGGGGACTAATCCCGAAACTTGGCGCGGGACGGGCGGCGGCAGGCACCGCCGCCCGCCCCGCGTCCGCCGTCGGACGCGGGTTGCCGCCCGCGTGCCACCACCACGTCTGCTGCGCCGACTTATGTATCCCGCCGCCGCTCTCTCGGACTTTTTCGATCCTTTTTCACCTGGGGGTTTCGTGCGTACCCGAATACCAGCCCGATGGGCGCCGCTCGTAGTGGCCCTGTCCATGGCTTTGACCGTGCCGGTCGCTCTGACGCCCGTCGCGGCTGCCGCGACGGGCGGTGGCCTGGGCAAGCCCGCGGTGGCCGAACAGCGCGTGAGCAAAGTCCGCAAGGTCACCGGGTTGGGTGACAAGAAGGCCCGCGCCACGGTCGCCAAGGCGAAAGCGGCCAACGCCGCCCAGTCCAAGCGGGCAGCTGCGGAACAGAAGGCGTCGTGGCCCACCGCGGCCGAGGACACCGCGCAGATCCCGGACAGTGGGAAGGCCAAGGTCACCGCCGGGGGCCTGCCGGTGACGATCGCCCGGTCCGGCGCCAAGAGCGCCGCCTCGGGCCAGGCACGGGTACGCGTTCTGAGTCATGAGGCCGCCAAGGCGGCCGGTATCAAGGGGGTTCTGCTCACCGCGGATGCCGCCGATCCGGGCACGGCCGAGGTGAGTGTCGACTACTCGGCGTTCGCGTCGGCGTACGGCGGCGGCTGGTCCGGCCGTTTGCGGTTGGTCCAGCTTCCTGCGTGTGCCCTCACCACGCCGAAGAAGGCGGCGTGCCGGGTTGAGACCCCGCTCGATTCGCACAATGACATCTCCGGCCAGGCCGTCTCGGCCAAGGTAGGTCTCGCCCCCGCCTCGACCACGACAGCCACCAGCCTGCTGAGCACTTCGCAGACGGCAGCCGCGACGTCCTCGGCCACGGTCCTCGCATTGACCGCTGCCGCCGGGGAGTCCGCCTCGGGCGCGGGCAACTACGCAGCTTCCCCGCTGTCGTCGTCCTCGACCTGGGAGGCGGGCGGCTCCTCCGGCGCGTTCACCTGGTCGTACCCGCTGAGCACGCCCCCTGCCGCGGCAGGCCCTGCCCCGTCGCTGTCGCTGTCGTACGACTCCGGCAGCTCGGACGGCAAGACGGCGTCCACGAACAACCAGTCCACGCAGGTCGGCGAGGGCTTCAACCTCACGTCCTCCTACATCGACCGTTCCTACGGTGCCTGCGACAACGACGGCCAGGACGACAAGTACGACCAGTGCTGGAAGTACGACAATGCCTCGCTGGTCCTCAACGGCAAGTCCAGCGAGCTGATCAAGGACGACACCGACGGCAAGTGGCGGCTGAAGAACGACGACGCCTCCACCGTCACCCACTCCACCGGCGCCGAGAACGGCGACGACGACGGTGAGTACTGGACGGTGATCACGGGCGACGGCACGAAGTACGTCTTCGGCCTCAACAAGCTCACCGGTGCCGGCACCGAGCGGACCAACTCCGTATGGACCGTTCCGGTTTACGGCGACGACTTTGGTGATCCCGGCTACGACAAGGGTGACTCCTTCTCCGGCCGCTCCCTCACCCAAGCCTGGCGCTGGAACCTGGACTATGTCGTAGACCTGCGCGGTAACGCGATGACGTACTGGTACACCGCCGAGACCAACTACTACGCCAAGAACGGCGCCGCCACCGCCACCACCGCCTACACCCGGGGCGGCTACCTCTCCAAGATTCTTTACGGGCAGAACAAGGACACCCTGTTCAGCGGGGTCACCTCGGACAAAGTCACCTTCTCCTACGACGAGCGCTGCACCGCCGCCGACTGCTCCTCACTGACGGACTCCACCGCCGACAACTGGCCCGATGTCCCCTTTGACTCCGTCTGCAAGCAGGACGCCGACTGCGACGCCAAGAGTCCGTCCTTCTTCACCCGCAAGCGCTTGACCGGCATTGACACCTACGCCTGGTCTGCCGCATCCAGCGCCTTCACCGCCGTCGACTCCTGGACGCTCACCCAGAACTTCCTGGACGGCGGCGACCTGGCCGGGGACACCTCCGACCAGACGCTGGCATTGATGTCCATCCGGCACACCGGTAAGAACGGCACCGACATCGCTCTGGACCCAGTCACGTTCGACTACCAGATGCGCGCCAACCGGGTCGACTCCAACGACGACGACATCCTCCCGCTGACCCGCCCGCGCATCGAGACGGTGACGTCCGAGACCGGCGCGATCACCACCGTGACCCTGTCCGACCCGGAATGCGTGCGCGGCTCCAACATGCCGGCCGCCGAGGACAACGACACCAAAAGCTGCTACCCGACCTACTGGCACATCAACGGCGCCGCCGAGTCGTTGATCGACTGGTTCCACAAATACCGCGTGACCGCGGTCCTCTCCTCCGACCCGACCGGCAAGAACCTCGCGGTCGAGCACGCCTACACCTACTCCGGCCCGGCCTGGCACTACAACGACGACCCCATCACCCCCTCCGACGAGCGCACCTGGTCCATCTGGCGCGGCTACGGCAAGGTCACCGAGACCACCGGTATCTCCGGCGGCACCCAGTCCAAGACCGTGTCGCTCTACCTGCAGGGCATGAACGGCGACAAACAGAAGAACGGCACCACACGTACCGCCTCCGTCGCCGGCATCGACTTCACCGGCCTGGACGTGGCCGACCAGACCGACAGCGACCCCTACGCCGGCCAACTGCGCCAGCAGATCACCTACAACGGCTCGACACCCGTGGCGGTCACGGTCAACGATCCCTGGCTGAAGAAGACCGCCACCCAGCACAAGTCGTACGCCGACATCGAGGCGTACTACGTCCGCACCGCTAAGACCTACACCCACACCTACCTCACCGCCACGTCGAAGTGGCGCACCAGCGCCTCCTCAACCACCGCCTTCGACGACTACGGCATGCCGACCAAGGTCTACAACGAGGGCGACACTGCTGCCACCGGCGACGAGACCTGCACCCGCACCTGGTACGCCCGCAACGACACCCTCGGCATCAACTCCCTGGTTTCGCGCACCCGCACGGTCGGCCAGCCCTGCTCGGTCGCCGAAACCTCCCTGTCCCTACCGACCTCTACCGCCGCGCGCGGTGACGTCCTGGCCGACACTGCCACCGTCTACGACACCACCACCGCCACCACGTGGACCGCCTCCCAGACCCCCACCAAGGGCGAGGCGACCTGGACCGGCCGCGCCTCCGCCTACCCGGCCACCGCCACCAGCGGCGAGCGCGCCCCGAGCTCCTGGCAGACGCTCTCCAAGCTGACCTACGACACCCTCGGCCGCGTCGTGACGTCGACCGACGCCGCCAGCAACACCACGACCACGGTCTATACCCCCACCGGCGCCGGCCCACTGACCAAGACCAAGGTCACCAACCCCAAGTCCCAGAACGTCTACACCTACGCCGACTACGCCCGGGGCACGCCCACCAAGGTCTACGACGCCAACAACAAGATCACCGAGAGCACCTACGACGCGCTCGGCCGCAAGACAGCCACCTGGCTGCCCAACCGCTCCCGGTCGCTGGAACAGAGCGCCAACTACACCTACGCCTACTCCGTCTCCAACGACGCACCGTCCTGGACGTCCACCTCGACGCTCAAAGCCGACGGCACGTACAACACCACCTACACCGTCTACGACTCCCTGCTGCGCACCCTTCAGACGCAGTCCCCGACACCCGTCGGGGGCCAGCTGCTGACGGACACCCGCTACGACAGCCGGGGCCTGGCCTACGAGACATACGCCGACATCTTCGACTCCACGGCGACCCCGTCGGGCACCTACACCCGGGCGGAGTACGGCGAAGCACCCAAGCAGACCAAGATCGTCTTCGACGGCGCCGGGCGCCCCACCTCCAGCACCCTGCTCATCTACGGCGTTCAGAAATGGTCCACTACCAGCAGCTACACCGGTGACTCCAGCGCCACCACCGCCCCCTCAGGCGGCTCCGCGGTACGGACGATCACCGACGTGCAGGGCCGGCCGGTGGAGCGCCGCGAGTACGCCAGCACCTCCCCGGCCGACACCGGCTACGGGGCCACCGTCGGCGCCGCCTACACCCCCACTGCGTACACCTACACCCGCGACGGCAAACAAGCCACGATCACCGGCCCCGACAGCAAGTGGACCTACTCCTACGACCTCTTCGGCCGCCAGACCTCGAGCACCGACCCTGACAAGGGCACCGCCACCACCGGCTACACCAACCTCGACCAGACGTCCTGGACCAAGGACGGCGCGGGCCGCGTCACCGTCTACGCCTACGACAGCCTCGGCCGCACCACCGACACATGGAGCGCCGCCTCCACCGCCGACCTCACCTCCACGCTGGAGGAACAGGTCGACGCCAACAAGCTCACCCACTACGCCTACGACACCCTGGCCAAGGGACAGCCGGACTCCTCCACCCGCTATGTCGGCGGAGCCTCCGCGAGCGGCAGCGCCTACACCAAGCAGGTCACGGCCTACGACAACCTCTACCGCGCCACCACCACACAGGTAGTCCTGCCCGCTGGCGACGCCCTGGTCAAGTCCGGTGCAGTCCCGTCCTCGACCCTGTCCTTCTCGACGTACTACAACATCGACGGAACCCAGCAGTACACCTCCGAGCCCGCCGCCGGCGGCCTCACTGCCGAAACCATCGACACCGAGTACAACGGACTCGGTCTGCCCACCGCCGTCACCGGCACCACGGGATACCTCCTGGACGCCGGATACTCTGCCACTGGCCAGACCGCAGAGCTCACCCTGGGAACATCCGCCGCGGCCGGTATCTATAAGGCGTACATCAAAAACAAGTACGAGGAGGGCACGGACCGGCTGACCGAATCCAGGGTCACCGACCCGACCCATCAGCTGCAGAACCTCAATTACACCTACGACGACGCCGGCAACGTCACCGCGATCAGCGACGCCACCACCCAGAGCGGCACAGTTGTAGCGGACAACCAGTGCTTCGCCTACGACGGCTACCGCCGCCTGACCAATGCCTGGACCCCGTCCACTGCCGACTGCTCCACCAGCAAGCGCACCACCGCCAATCTCGGCGGCGCCAGCCCGTACTGGTCCTCCTACACCTACACCGACGCCGGCCTGCGGAAGACCGAGACCACCCACACCACCAGCGCCGACACCACCAAGACCTACTGCTACAGCGCCACCAAGCTCCACCAGCTCGCCGCCACCACGACCGGCAGCACCTGCACCGGCGTCGCCCCCACCTACGTCTACGACGACACCGGCAACACCACCACCCGCCTCGACGGCACCACCTCCCAGACCCTGGCCTGGGACAACGAAAGCCGCCTGAACAAGCTGGTGGAAGGCAGCAGCACCACCGGCTACGTCTACGACGCCGACGGCACCCTGCTCATCCGCCGCAACACCGCGGGCGAGACGGTCCTCTACCTCGGCGCCACCGAGGTCCACCTGGACACCAGCACCTCCACCACCAAGTACTGGGCCCAGCGCTACTACTCGGCCGGCTCCGCCGTCATCGCGGTCCGCAGCAACAAGTCCGGCACCTCGACTCTCTCCTACCTCGCTGCGGACCAGCACGGCACGTCCAGCCTCGCCCTGGACGCAACGACCCAGGCCATCACCAAGCGCTACACCACCCCCTTCGGAGCCTCCCGCAGCGGCGGCACCGGAACCTGGCCGGACGACAAGTCCTTCCTCGGCAAGAGCGCCGACTCCTCCTCCGGCCTCACCCACATCGGCGCCCGCGAATACGACCCCGTCCTCGCCCGGTTCATCAGCGTCGACCCGCTCCTGGAAACCGACAAACCACAGACCCTCAACGGCTACACCTACAGTTCCAACAACCCCGCCACCTTCTCCGACCCCACCGGCGAAGGACTCGCATGCGGCGACGGCTTCGACGTCGGCTGCGGCAACGGCGTCGTCACCCATGGGGACGGCAGCCTGTCCAAGAACGGCAATCCAACCGGCGGCGGAGTAGCACCCGGATGGAACACCGGCACCGCAACCTACACCAGCATTTTCACTAATAACATCGTCCCCGGCCTGCCCTTCCAGAACGCCCTGGCAAATACCTCCATAACGCACTTCAGCAGCGGCCAGGTATTTGACGAAAAGCGTTTCATGGCAGGAGTCGCATGGGCGCTCGGTGGCATTCTGAGAGAGCTCACAAAAGAGCCGGAACCCACCGTCATGTGCACCCCAGACCACTCCTATTGTGGAACTATCGAGACAAAAGGTGGAACCTTTGCCGGTGGGGGTGGACTTCTGGGTGGGGGCGGACTATCACCGCGCACGCCTGACGGGAAGTTTGCAAACGGGGAGCCAGGAACGGGCAGCCCTGCAGGAAAAGCACCGCGTACGCCTGATGGGAAATTTGCAAAGCGAAATGGCGAGCGAGGAACGGACGGCTCTCTCGATGAGCGAACCGTGATGGATCAGCTCGAATTGGACGGCGCTCCCATAATTCGTGGCCAGGTCTATGCAAGGGTTCCTGGTTTCCCGCTCCGGAAATATGACGGAGCGGTTCAGATTGGTGGACGCTGGCTTGGCGTGGAGGTGAAGGGGGGGTCATCGCCGCTGACTCCGCCGCAAAGGGCATTTGACCAATGGCTCAATAAGCCGGGGAACACGGTTACAATCACCGGGGGTCCCACCCTGGAGGGAACCTTCAACGCTTGGGTTCCCCACTGATTGGCTGGGGGCGGCCTGCGTCTGTAGGCTGCCCCCAGCAGTGCTCAGGAGCTTTTTCCTACAGGAGTGATCTAGTGAGCTTTGATCTTGGGTTTTGGTGGGAGGCGCAGCCGATTCCTCCTGCTGAAGCGGCTCGAAAGTACAGTGCGATGATCGCGGGCGAAGCTGGAGTTGTAAGCGAGCACCCCGCATTGGACCGGTTCTTCGGTGAGCTAATCAGCCGGTTTCCTGACCTGACCGAGGAGAATTTCGAAACCTCCCCGTGGGCGGCACCTCTATATCGAACTAGCGAATGCCTGATCGTCTCTATCTCGTACCCCCGACAGCCGGAAGCGTCTGAGTTTCTGCTGGAATTGGCTAGTGCGAGCGGGGTAACTTGTTACGACCCTCAATCCGAAAATGTGCATTTTCCGACAAGCGGGAACTCGGTAACCCTAGAATTTGCTGACGGTTCCGTAGTTCACAGTCCAAGCCGAGACGACGTAACTCGAGCATTGAATGGACTTTCCCCGGAAGATTGGTACCTGATTCTCGAGACCCGGCCAGGTTGGTTCATTCAGGTAGGGTTTGGTGCCGCCGCTGGAATTCCCGCTGGCTCCT
This sequence comes from Streptomyces canus, assembly GCF_030816965.1. Classification (NCBI taxonomy): domain Bacteria; kingdom Bacillati; phylum Actinomycetota; class Actinomycetes; order Kitasatosporales; family Streptomycetaceae; genus Streptomyces; species Streptomyces canus. The sequence continues at coordinate 4,852,594 of NZ_JAUSYQ010000002.1, read as the reverse complement.
ACGTCTTGGAAGTCAGGGACGGGTCGGAAAATAAGCATTTTCGTGCCATGGTGACAGAACTTCCGCGCATCATCGATGCCTTCCACAGGTCTCTATCTGGAGATTCGGATTGGCGCGCCAACTTCCATTTCTCCCGTGTCTCCTACTGAAATACGGGACCGGCGTCAGGCAGCAGACTCACCCTCACGGCCTTCGTCTTGATCGGTGCACCTTGATCGGAGCACATGATCAGGCGAAGGCCGCTTCAATCACTGCACCCCCTGTGAACTGCGGACCTCCTGCACCACTGCCGAAACCGGCCGCAACCTGACCCTGCGCCCCAAGGCCGAACACGAGATCCTCCAGCAGGCCCGCACCGAGCAGGACACCGACCACTGGCGCCGCCGCTACGGACACCGCGCCGGCGTCGAGGGCACCATCTCTCAAGGCGTCCAGGCGTTCGGCCTGCCGATCCCGCTACCGCGGCCTCGCCAAAACCCGGCTGCAACACCACGTCACCGGCGCCGCCGTCAACCTCGCCCGCATCGATGCCTGGCTCACCGGCAGACCGCTCGCCCGCACCCGCATCTCACCCTTCGCAGCACTCCGCCCCGCTGGATGAGATCCAGCGGGGCGGAGTTACCAACAGCGTCTCACCCCCCGGCGGGGGCCTTCCGCATGCCCGCCGATCCTTGGAACCGGGAGAAAGCCGCAGGTCGGCTACCATCTCCGCCCGCCTCAGACGGATCACCAAGGAGCGGCCCTCATGTTCCACGGCTCGATACCCGCGCCCCTCCGCTCGATCATCTACGAGCACGCCGGGACCTGGCCCGGGGAAGACATCTACATCGGCTGCTCCGGGAACATGACCATCGAGCGTGTGCTGCACGCCCGTTTCGGTGATGAGCGGCGCGTCCACGGCAACGACATCCAGGCCTACAGTTGCGCCCTCGGCTGGTACCTCGCCGGAGACGAGCTCAACTACACCCTGCGCGAGGAGTACGAGGAGCCCCTGGGCTGGCTCAAGCCCTACCTGGAGGACCGCACCGACCTCCTCGCCACCCTCATGCTCGGCACCCGCTTCCTCCAGTACGTCGGAAAGGACGGCGCCTACTACCGGCGAATGATGGACGCGACCCAGGACCAGTGGCCGCGCATGCACGAGAAGACAGCAACCAAGCTCCGAGGCCTCCAAACGAAGCTGGGCTCCTTCTACGCCGGCGACGTCCGCGACTACCTGCGCGAGGCCGTGCCATCCAAAGCGCCGGTCGTGATGTTCCCGCCGTTCTACTGCCTCGCCCCCGAACACCGGCTGTTGACCGCAGACCTGCGGTGGGTGCCGTGCGGTGAACTGCGGGCCGGCGATCGCCTCATCGCCTTCGACGAGGAAGCACCCGAGGGGTACACGCATCGCCGCCTGCGCTGGTCGGAGATCGTCCGGTCCGAGCCCGCCATGAAGGAGTGCGTGCGCGTCGTCCTGGAGGACGGCACAGACATCGTCTGCACAGAGGACCACCCGTGGCTGGCCGACCGCCATAACCGACCCAGCCGCGTGCTCCGCAAGTGGGTGCGCGCTGACCGGCTGCTCGAAGAGGCGCCGTACGTCATCCGCCTCACGAACACGTGGGAGCCGGTCCGTACATACGAGTCCGGGTGGCTCGCGGGGATGTTCGACGGCGAGGGCTCGGTGTACCTCGGCAAGTCGGCGTCGAAGGTGGGCATCTCACAGCGGCCCGGCCTGGCCGCCGACCAGTTCGCTCTACGGTTGAAGGAACTCGGTTTCGACACCAGCGTGAGCCCGCGCCCCAGTGGCGTGAATGGGATCGACATAGCGGGCGGCTGGCCAGAGATGCTGCGCGCCCTCGGCACTCTGCGCCCCGAGCGCCTGGTCGCTCGCCTCCAGAAACTGGAGGTCGAGCGCCTCAGCGTCCGGTCGCGCGGCAACCCCCGGGTGAAGGTCGTCGCTGTCGAGCGGGTCGGCGTCCGCCCGATCCAGTCGATCATGACGACGACGGGCACGTACATCGGCGAAGGCTTCGCCATGCACAACAGCGGCGACTACCAGGCCCAGTTCGCGCCCATCGACGCCGCATTCAACTGGCCCGAGCCCACTTTCCGTGACCTGACCGAAGAGGGCAAAGAGGAGATCATCGCCCAGGTACAGGACCGGCCCAACTGGGTCCTCGGCCTGCACATCGAACGCCCCGAGCTGCGAGACAAGCTCGCCGGCGTCGTCCAGACCGCGAACCGCGGCCTCCCTATCTACGTGTACGCCGCCGCAGGCCCGCGCCGCATCGTCCGGCCTCACCAGCCGGTCGAGCCGATCCCCATGCCGAAGATCGCGCCTAACGAGGACCTCGGCGACCGCATGACGCTCCACATCCTCACCGGCGGCCAGTTCGCGGGCATCCGCTCCCAGTTCATGTCGAAGACGATCAAACCCGGCAGCCCGCTCATCGCCTGTGGTGTCGCCGTCGACGGCAAGCTGATCGGCGCGTTCGCCTACCTGCCGCCGAAGTTCGACCCGAACACCGCCTACCTGATGTCCGACTTCCCCGTGTCGTGGACCCGCTACCGGCGCCTTGCGAAGCTCATCGTCATGGCCGCGTCCACGAAGGAGGCGCAGCTCCTCATCCAGCGCTCGCTGTCCAAGCGGATCGACGGCTGGGCGACGACCGCGTTCACCGACCGGCCGAACTCGGCGAAGTACGGGCGCGGCATCCCCGGCGTGAAGCTCCAGAAACGCACCGAAGCGAGCAGCAAGGATCCCGGCGACGGCATCCACCGCTACCAGCTCCAGTACGGCGGTCCCCTCGGCGCCTACGACCTGAACGAAGCCCTGACCCTGTGGAAGACCAAGCACGGCAAGGACATGCGATGACGACCAGCACCAGCGACAAGCGCATCCGGCCCCGCCTCGTCCAGCGCGACCCCCGCGCCCTCACCCGCCTCGCCGTCAACGCGCACTACCAGACCAAGGAGGAATACGACCGGCTCGTCGCGAACGTCAGGGCCGACGGCTGCCTCACCAGCGTCCCCCTCATCTACGGGGCCGGCGAGTATGCCGAAGGATCCGAGCTGATCCTGTCCGGCAACCATCGCTGCGACGCGGCCGTGCAAGCCGAGCTCCAACAGATCACCTGCCTGCTCATCGACGACCCGCAGGAGAAAGATCAGCTCATCGCCCGGCAGCTGTCGCACAACGCCATCACCGGCAAGGACGACCCGGCCACCCTCCAGCAGCTCTACGACCAGATCGAAGACGTGGACTGGCGGGCCTACTCCGGCCTCGACGACGCACAGCTCCAGCTCCTCGCCGAAGTCAGCCCCGAAGGCCTCTCCGAAGCGAACCTCGACTTTGCCACCGTGAGCCTGATCTTCCTGCCCATGGAGCTGGAAGCCGCCCGCGAAGCCTTCGAGCAGGCCCGCCTCGGACAGAACGAAAGCTGGCTCGCCGCACGCGCCGACTACGAACAGACCCTGGACACGCTCGCCTCCACCCACGCCGCCCACAAGGTCGGCAACGTCGCCACCGCCCTCCACGCCATCCTGGCGATCGTCGAACGCCACCTCGACGAACTCCAAGAGGGCTACACCGCCCCGGACGGCACCCACCTGCACAGCGGCAACGTCGGCCTGGAGACCGTCCTCGGAGCCCGCACCCTGCCCGCCCCCGCGGCCGTCACCATCAACAAGGCCATCGCAGCCGCAGAAGGACGCGGAGAGATAGAGCAGGGGCAGGGCTGGCGTCTCCTCGAGCGCCTGGCAGGTGAGTACCTCTCCGGCCCCAACCACGTCCCCAGCGAAGCGGCATGAGCATCCGCCCACCCATCACCCTCGACCCCGGCCTGGACCCGTGGGAACGTCAGCCCACCGAAACCCCACACAAACACGGACAGTTCGTCACCTACCGAGACATCGGCAGGACCCGCACCCTGACCGAAGCCGCGCAAAGGCTGACTCTCGCGTACGGGCACGTGAGGAACCTCGCCGCCCAGTACCGGTGGCGAGAGCGCGTCGAGGCGTACGACCGGCACCTAGACCGGCAGTACGAGGCGATGTGGCTGGAGGAACGCCGGAAGGCGGCCGAGACCGACGCGAAGATCCTGGGCGCAGCGATCGGCAAGCTCGCCCAGCGGCTCGGCACCCTGCGCGCCGACGAGCTGTCGGCCGGCGACTTCATCCGGCTGATGGACGTCGCCATGCGCCACCGGCGCGTCCTGTTCGGCGATCCGACGGAGACGATCGCCGTCACCGGTGACGGATCGAACCCGCTCGCCCAGAAGTTCGCCGAGTTCGCGCAGATGCCGGCCGAGCAGCGGCGTGCTCGCCTCGCCGACCTGGCCGCCTCGGTGAACCAGCGGATCAAGGCCGTCGACGGCGGAGACGACGGGGACGAGGAGGCATAAGCCCGTGACGACGGCCGTGGACGAGCTGGAGCACCTGGACGACGAGGAGGTCTACCGGCAGCTGGAGGCGGCACGCCGGGCCATGAGCGCTGACCTGCTACGAGATCCGGTGACGCTCGCCCGCGGCCTCGACCGCCGGTTCCGGCTACGCCCACACCTGAAGCTCATCGGCGACTCCCTCGCCGAGGTGGGCCGGGGCGAGTACGACCGGCTGCTGATCCTGACCCCGCCCCAGGTCGGGAAGAGCACGACGGTCGCGGAGTGGTTTCCGTTCTGGTGGCTGTGCACCTACCCGGAGGACAAGGTCGCCGTCACCTCGTACGGCGACGACCTGGCGCTGCGGCGCGGCAAGAGGATCCGCGGCTACGTCGAGGACTTCGGCGACGAGTGGGAGCTGCGGATGAAACCCGGCTCCGGGGCGATGCAGGACTGGGAGATCACCAAGGGCGGCGGCTGCCGCTCCGTGTCCGTCGGTAAGGGCCTCACCGGCTTCGACGTGAACCTGCTGATCATCGACGACCCGCACAAGGACCGCGCCGACGCCGAATCCGAGGCCGCGCGGCGCGCCCTGCACGACTGGTACTCGTCGGCGGCCCTGTCCCGCCTCCAGCCCGACCGGAGCGCCGTGGTGGCGATCCAGACCCGCTGGCACCCGGACGACTTCGCCGGCCGCCGCATCCAGGAAGAGGGCCGCATCGAGGACGGCGGCCGGTGGAAGGTGATTCACCTCCCCGCGGTCGCCGACCCCAAGTTCGGGGACGACCCGCTCGGCCGTGAACCCGGGGAGCCGCTGCCCCACCCGAAGATCCCCACCCGTGCCGTCGCGCGACTGAAGGCGTGGTGGGCGCAGAAGAAGGCCACGTCGATCGTCCGTGACTGGCACGCCCTCTACCAGGGCGACCCCCAGCCCGGTGAAGGAGCGCTCGTGTCCGAGGACCTGCTGCGCCTGCTCCGCGACACCACCACCCCCGTGGAACCACAGAAGATCGCCGTCTCCATCGACCCCTCCGGCGGCGGCCGCGACGTCGCCGGCGTCATCGGCGGCTTCCTCGGCGACGACGGCCGCGTGTGGATCACCGACGACGTCTCCGCGCCCATGTCGTCGGCCGAGTGGTCGACGGCGGCCTGCCGCCTCGCCTACCGGACCAACGCGGCGATCATCTACGTCGAGTGGAACTTCGGCCGGGACATGTGTGTCCTGGCGATCCAGACGTCGTGGGAGGCGCTCCAGCGCGAGGGGGAGATCCCGAAGAACGTCCTCATGCCCGCCATCGCGCCCGTGCGCGCGAAGCAGGGCAAGCTGCTGCGGGCGGAGCCGATCGCCCAGCAGATGGTGCAGGACAAGGTCCGCTTCGGTGGCCTGTTCCCCGACATGGAACGCGAGTGGGCGACGTGGCAGCCCACCGACCCCGACAGCCCCGGCCGTATCGACGCGTCCTGCATCCTCGTGTACGGGCTGATCCCGGAAGCCAACGCGGGCGCCATCGTGCACGCCCCGCTCCCGCAGGCCCCTGAAGCTGGCGGAGCTGCCCGGAGCGGTCTACCGGGCGCCGTGCAGCAGAACCGGCCGGCGGCCCCGTACGGGCGCCGTATCGGCCGATGAAGGCGCTGCCGTGGCTGAGACGGCAGCGGCCCGGTACCGCTCTCTCTGTACCGGGCCGTCAGCCTGTGCAGTTATCGGCGGACGTTGATGACGATGCGGATGCCGGCGCCACTGACGCCGGCGCTCGCCAGGGCAGCCCCTAACGTGATCGAGCACGTGAGGCCGATGATGACGCCGCAGATGACGCTCGCGGTGCACAGAGCGAGTTGGGCCCACGCCAGAGCCGAGGAAGGCCGGGTAGGCATCTCCGGCTCTGGCAGGTGCGCAGGCTGCGGTGTCTCCGGGTTGGGTACCCGCAGTGGGGTACCGTCGGTAGTGGTCACGGTTTTGCTGCCCTCTCGTTTCTCGAATGGTGCGACCGTGGCACGGCAGGGAAGTTCTCGGTAAAAGGCTCTTCGCGGTGCCACCGAGCGCTTCCCTTTGTCGTTCCACAAATTCGCGGTCTCGTTTCCGAGCTTAGGTCATCCCCAGGTGTGAGAGGGGAGATATAAGGCTCTGACCTGCGGAAACGTGGATATCTGATCGCGGGAATCTGCAGTCGCTTCACGGAAATCTGCGATTTGACCGCAGCTTTATCGGGTTGTCGCAGGTCACAGATTTTGGGGTCTGCTCCGGCGTGGACAAAAAGAGATTTCCACCACACAGGCGTGCTGGCCCGAGTGGGCGGTAGGCAAGTGGCCTTCGTGCACCGACGGCTAGGTAGTGGCCGGGAGCCGCCCCCGCGTTCTCGAACTGGAGGAGCCGAAGGATGCGCACCTCGTCCTTCGCGAGGTGGCCCATCTTGTAGTGCTGGCAGGGTGGGCCGCCTGGAGGCACCTCGGGCACCTCAAGGCGGCCCCGTTCAGCGGTGCTCGAACCAGTAGACCGCCCCCGCGAACACGCCCGTCACGGACGCCTTAACCGCCAGCCGTACGAGTTCATCGCTCGCGGTGTCCAGCAGCCGGCGCGCACGCATCCGGGCTGGGCTCAGCCGCCTGTTCTGCGGCTTCTCACCGAGGGGCGGGCCCTCAAGGTGCTGGTCAGAGTTGCTTTGACAGTGGGAGCCCGTAGGCTCGTTTTCGGTGGGAATCGTGACCTCCTCAGGTCGTCGGTTCTTGCTGTCGAAGTCGGTGGCCTCCTGCTCGCAACAGGGGGCCGCCGCCGTTTTGGCGGCGGCGCCCGAAAGGCCGCCGAGAACTAGTCTGTAGTGCAGCACTGACAAAACCGGGGTACGTCCGGGGAGTGACTCGGTCGTTGCAGCGGGGCAGTTGAAGCCCTGCATCTTGTCTGGCGTGTCGTTTCTACGGCACGACCCTGACAAATGAGACGCCCAACTCCGCTTACGTGCAGGCCGGTGCGTCCGCGTTGTTTCACGTGAAACGTGCTCAGCGGCAACTGCCTTGATCGAAGGAGCAGTACAGCCGCTCGGCCTGCTGATAGTGGCACGCGCCGGACCGTCGGCCAATCTGGCCGTCCACAGGGGTCTGGGGACAATGCCCGTACCTCTGGGGACAGTTGAGTCTCAGCTGTGGACGAGCCCGGTACGAGCCTGTGGACGACGTGGCACGCAACACCAAAAGGTGGCTTTGACCAGCAGGCTTACCCGTCCCCAGCCTGTGAGGAAGAAAAAGTACGCAGTCGCCCCAGGATTGCTTCTTCAGGTGCCCGCTGCGCGCCCCCACCGTGGGTTTTCGTAAGTGATGAAGCGCCATTGCATCTCTTACCTGTGGATTGGAGTGCCTATGGCGTGTCGCGGTGGAGCTCGGCGGTGAACTTGGCGTCGCTGAAGATCCACGTCCACGACACGGGTGCAGATGCCCGTCTTGATGCGCTTGTCGAACTCGGCGACGCGCCAGTCCGCCCGGCTGCAGTCCCCGAGCCGTTGAGCTCGTAGTCGCCCTTGGGGGCTCGCATCTCGCTCCTGTCTGAGGCCTCCAAGTAGCACGCTCAGATGCCCTTGTTCGACGAGCCGCAAGAAGTCCCAGACGAGGAGTAGCGACAGGGCCGGGATGGCGCGCCTCCCCGTCTGGTGCTTCTGGTTGGGTCATTTTGACGCAACTCTCAGCCGTAGCTGAATCTGTTTGATTCGGCGAGTGGGTGGACCCTACGGCACCACTCGACATGGCGCAACATCTGCCGTATCTTGCGTCGATATGGAGCAACCGGACTGGATGTCGCGTGTCGGCACGGGGATCGCCCGGGAGATCCGACGCCACAGATTGGCTCGCGGTATGAGCGCGCAGCAGTTGTCGGACGCCTGCGAGGAGCTCGGCACTCCGATCCCTCGCACCGTGATCTCCAACATCGAGAACGGGCGGCGGACCAACATCTCGGTAGCGGAGACCGTGGCGCTTGCGCAGGCCCTAGGGGTGCCGCCCATCGCGCTGATCATTCCTGCCGGGTATGTGGAAGAAGTGGAGCATCTCCCTAATCGCTGGATCGATCCCATTCGCGCGGTCAATTGGTTCTCAGGCGTCATCACCATTCACCGGAGGTCGAGTCTCGACGGCCTACCCAAGGACGAATGGGCCCTGACCGTGGCCCGTACCCACCGCTGGCTGGAGAACCTGATCAGCGGCATCTACAAGGACATCAACGAAGACGCTAAGGGCTTGTGGGAGATGTCAGCTGTCGATGCCGAATCGCAAAAGGAACGCGCCTATCACCTGAAGCTTGAGTTGAAAGGGCTGAGGGAGGAAATGGTCAGACGTGGCCTAACGCCTCCGCGCACGTATCTGCAGGTCGACGACCTTGAGGTGCCCGCAGATTCCGAGAAGGCCAGTTCATACTGGACGTACAAGGCAGAGATTCCGCCCTTCTGAGACTGGGAGCCAGGATGCCCGCGTCCCGCGGCGCTGGTGTCCAAGCGACAGGAGTGTCGAGGTTCGGCGTCTGTGTTGATGGTGGGCATGTGACGCCCTCGATCTCGCGCAGGGCACCCTCGGCCAGCCGCAAGCACGGCTGACACCGCCTGCCCCTCGTAGTCCTGCGCACTACGCACGTAGTGCTGCGCAGTATCCTTACCGCCGTTTCTTGACCTGGGGATCTTCACCGGAGGCGGTTCGTGATTTCTCTGCCCGTGCTCGCAGTGCTTGGCTTCGCCGCGTACCGCGCGACTCAGCTCGGCGTCCATGACACGATCCTCGACCCGGCGCGGGAGCGGCTCGCCGCCTGGCAGGCGAACAACCTCGACTCCAAGCCGCGCTCCTTCCTGATCCAGCTGATCAGCTGCGTGTACTGCCTCGGCTGGTGGCTGTCCGGGATCACGCTCCTCGTGTACCTCCTCGCCACCGACAGCTGGGACCAGGCCCCGTGGATCGTCCACGGCATCGAGTGGTTCTCCATCGCTGGAGTGCAAGCACTGCTCAACCGCCGCGACGACACGTTCAGCGGGTGACCTGTGCCCCGTCAGCTCACCGCGGCAGCCTCCCGCTACAGCGTCAAGACCACCAAGAGCAGGGCCAGCAGAAGCGACTCCTCATGGCAGCAAGAGGCGTGGAAGCACTTCAAGGACGTCCCCGAAGTGCGGTTCGCTGGAACGTGGGTCGGCAACGCCATGGGCGGCGCCACCCTGTACGCCGGGCGCCGTGCCGACGACGGCACCATCGAACGCGCCCCCGACAACCACCCGGCCAGTGAGATCGTCCGGGAGATCGCAGGCGGCCCCGACGGGCAGTCCCAGCTCCTCGGCGACTTCGGCCCCCACCTCGTCGTAGCCGGGGAAGGCTGGATTGTCGTCCGGCCCACCGTCGACAAGACCGACAACGTCGACGGCTACGACTGGCGGGTCCTGTCCACCCGCGAGGTGAAGCAGCAGAGCGGCGGGAAGATGACCGTCGAGATCGACGGCGAAGACATACCGATCCCGCCGTACGACCCGGACGCCGAACCCGATCCGATGGCACCCATCGCGATCCGCGTGTGGAAGCCGTCCCCCGACCGGCACATCGAAGCCGACAGTCCCGTCCGCTCCAGCCTCGTCCTCCTCGAAGAACTCCAGCTCCTCAACGCGGCCGTCGCCGCCATCGCCCGCTCCCGCATCACCGGCAGGGGTGTGTTGCTCGTCCCCAAGGGCACCAGGTTCCCCACCTCGCCCGGCACGGCCGGCGACGCAGAGGACGACCTGCTGGAAGTGTTCCTCGAGGTCGCCTCCACCGCGATCCGTGAACCGGACAGCGCGGCGGCGACGGTGCCGATCATCTTGGAAGTGCCCGCCGAGGTGATCAGCGACATCAAGTGGATGTCGTTCGAGTCGAACTTCGACGAACTCGCCCTGCGGTTGCGGGACGAGGCGATCCGCCGCTTCGCCAACGGCTTGGAAGTCCCCGCCGAGATCTTGTTGGGTCTCTCTGAGGCGAACCACTGGTCCGCCTGGGCGATTTCCGCCGAGGCTGTTCGTCTCGGTGTCGAGCCGCGTCTCGCGCTCGTCGCGTTCGCCCTGACCACCCAGTGGCTCCGCCCCCTCCTTGAGGACCAGGGCCTGGAGGACGCCGACGAGTGGCTCGTCTGGTACGACACGAGCCAGCTCCGCGTCCAGGCCAACCGCGCCCAGACCGCCCTCGAAGCGTTCCAGGCCGGCCTGATCTCCGCCGCTGCCGCCCGCCGTGAGACCGGCTTCGACGAAGCCGACGCCCCCACCGCGGCCGAGACCGCAGCGCGTAAGACCACCACCGACGACCCCGACGACACCGAGGGCAACGCCGAAGAGGAGACGCCGAGCAACGTGACGACCCTGCCCGTGGGAGAGACCACCAGCATCCCCGACACCCTTCCCGCCTCGGCCGCCCACCCTGAACGCGTCCTGGCCGCCGTCGACGGGCTGATCTGGGCCGCCCTCCAGGCCGCGGGGGAGCGCCTGCGGAACAAGCCGGCCTGCCCCCGCTCCGAACGCGCCCGCGCCCGCGACATCGTGCCTGCCGAGCTGCACACCGTGTTCCCGGTAGAGCCGGACATGATCGACGCCTGGCACCTCTTCGACGGGGCGTGGGTGCGCGTCCCAGAGATCGCCTCCCGCTACGGCCTCAACCCGGAATGTCTCACCGGCGTCCTCGACGACTACGCGCGAGCGCTGTTCGCGGCCCGGCACCCGCACACGTACGAGGACACCGTGCGGGTGCTGCGCGCCCCGTGCATCTCCGAGGCCGCATGAACTCCCGGGAGGCGCACGTCACCGTCACCGTGGCCACCAGCCGGCCACGGCCGAAGTGGTGCCCGGACTGCAAGGCGAACAGTGCCCTCGCCGTCGACGTGCACGCGCTCTTCCCGACCGGAGTGACGTACATCAGCACCGTCGCCGTCTGCGAGTTCTGCGACGACCCCGACGCCCCGGAGGTGAACCGTGGCTGACCTGCTCGATGCGCTCACCGCGGCGGAACAGACCGTCGCCGACGAGGGGCGCGCCGTCCTGGACGAGGTCGCCGCCGAGATAGCGGCCGAACTCGCCGATGCGAGCGAGATCGTCGCCGCCCGGTTCTCCCTCGCCCAGATCGGCCGCATGTGGACGTCCCGGATGCCGCGCCTCGTGCGCCGCCTCCTCGGTGTCGCCGAAACGGCCGGCCAGCAGGCGGCGAGCGACGTCGACGCGGAACTCCCCGACGGCTGGGACGACTTGCCAGGCCGCCACGACCGTGGTGACGGTCTCCCCGCCTCCCTCGGCTCCTACGTCACCGACACCGAGCACCTTCTACGGGCCGTGGGTGACCGGTTGACCGAGGCTGCCGTCACCGAGCTGGGCGCCGGCCTCGATGCCGGGGAGGATGTTGAGGCGCTGCGGGCCCGGCTGCGTGAGGTGTTCTCCCGTGAGGGCGCCCAGCTCGGCGAGATGCGGGAGGAGCGCATCGCGCGCACCGAGTCCACCCGCGCGTGGAACGCCGCCACCCTGGCAGCCGCCGAAGACCTCACCGGTGAGGGGCGCCCGCTGGTCAAGCAGTGGCAGACCCGCCGCGATAGCCGTGTCCGTGATGCCCACGACGACGTAGACGGGCAACTCCGCCTCCTCGGTGAAGCCTTCACCGTCAGCGGTGTCGCCATGGCGTATCCCGGCGACCCGGCCGCGCCGCCGCAGCTTACCGTGAACTGCCGGTGCGTCCTGCGACTTGCAGCAGAACAGCAGGCGTCGGCCTACGAATCTCAGGAACCGTCACCGGCTGCATTTGCAGATCCACGGAATTCGAGGGATGAGGCGGCCGCAGCGGATGGGAGTCACCTCATTGGCGGCATGATCGCGCTCCTGCCCCGGGACGAAGACGCACGGTTCCTCGCCCTGCCCGACGGGGAGGACGCCGGCGAACTCCACTGCACGCTGTGGTTCCTCGGCGACGACGTCTCCCAGTGGACCGACGACCAGCGCAACGAACTTGTCGAAGACGTGCGCGCCCAGGCTGCCGCCCTGTCAGGTCCCGTCGTCGCCCGCGCGTTCGGCGTGAACCACTGGAATCCCGACTCCGACAACCCGGCCTGGGTGTGGGCCGTCGGCGACGACGGTGACCACGACGGCCCCGGCCTGTACGACGCGCGCTCTCTCGCCGTGCAGGCCCTCGAAGGCACCCACGACCGGCCCGAGACGCCCGTCCAGCACACGCCCTGGGTCGCCCATGTCACCGGCGCCTACGGGGCCGACACGTGGCCGTTCGAGGCGATGTGTGAGCGGCTCGGCGCGATCACCTTCGACCGGATCCGCCTCGCCTTCGCGGGCGACCACTACGACATTCCGCTCGGCCCCGCAGAGGAGGAACCCCCCATGGCCACACCCGTGCAGGCGGAAACGGAAACCCCACCGCCGCCACCCGTCCGTACGTGGTCGACACCCGACGGTGCCGCGCTCGCCTACGAGGACGAGCAGACCGGCGACGGCCGGGTCTTCACCCCGAACGCCCTGTTCTGGGACAGCGGCGGCCCGTGGCCGCTCCAGTACGCGGAAGCGATGGGCCAGGGCCACAACGGTGCCGAACTCGCCGGAGCGATCCAGACGCTCGGCCGGGCCGGTAACCGCATCACCGGCACCGGCGTGCTCTACATGACACAGCCCGCCGGATTCGACGCCGCGATGCTCCTCGACCAGGAAGCGCCACTCGGAGTGTCCGTCGACCTGGACGACGTGGATGTGCAGCTCGTCGACACCACACCCCAGCCCGAAGACGACGAGGCCGAACCGGCATTCCTGGAAGCGTCGTTCGCGTCAGCGAGCGTCATGCGCCTCGCAGACGGCGCGTGGATGATCACCGCCCGCTCCCGCGCCGAATGGACCGCCTCCGGCGTCGAGATGGCACACAGCGCCCGCTCCGTCATGCTGTTCACCAGCCCCGGCGGCACCATCACCGGCGCGACCGCCCGCCGCGTGTTCGGCGACCAGATCACCGCGGCCGCCGGCGACTCCGACCCGGGCGACGGCGTCGTCTTCCACGAGGAGAAGTCCGGCGACTACCTCGTACGGATCACCCGGGCCCGGCTGCGCGGCGCAACTCTCGTGTCGATGCCCGCCTACGACAAGGCCCGTATCGTCCTCGACCCGCCCGACGAACAGACCGCGTCCGCGCCCGTGCTGGTGGCGTCCTCCAGCGACGGCCACGAGCGCGTCGTCACCTATGTGCGTACCTCGCCGACACCGGTTGGCCCGCGCCACCTGTCCAACAAGCTCGGCATGAGCCTCGACCAGGTCCACGCCCACCTCAACCGCGCCCTGGAGGTCGGCAGCCTGGTACGGATCGCCCGAGGCCTCTACGTAGGCGCGTCCACCCTCCCCGAAGGCCCGATCACGGCCGCCGCGCCCGACGACACGGAACCCGCCCCGCTCTCAGCGGATGAGGCGACGGCCGCCGCAGCCCTGGATGCCCTGTACGAGGAGCGGGGCGCCGATATCGTCGCCTCCGCCTGGCAGGTGATGCAGACCGAAGATCCGATGCCCGCCGCCTGGTTCCGTGAGCCGACCCCCGAGGAGCTGCCGCCGGGTAGCGGCGGCGTCCACATCGTCGGCGGCCGCGCGTACGGCTGGGTCGCACAGCGCGGTGTGCCGCACGCCGCGCACGGCCGGAAGGTCACCATCGAGAAGCTCGCCCAGCGCGGCCTGGACTTCAGTCACTTCCTGCGGACACAGTTCCGGCTCGACGACGGCAGCGAGGTCCGTGCGGGTGCGATGACGATGAACGTCGGCCACCACCGCGACGGCTACGAGTGCGAGACCGCGTCCTGCCAGTTCGACGACTCCCGCACCGTCGCAGCCGTCGTCACCGTCGGCATGAACGAGGGCGGCCTCTGGTTCTCCGGTGCCGCCGCCCCATGGCTGTCCCCCTGGGATCGCACCGTGTTCCAGGCGTGCCAGCCCAGCTACCACATGACGCGGGGCGGAGACGGCCGCTGGCAGCTCAAGGCGGTCCTCTCGGTGCCCGTACCCGGGCACTCGTCGCCGCTCACCGCGGCCGCCGTCGTCGACCGGTCGAACCTCGCGCTCACCGCCGCCGCGGCCGTCATCGACGAGACCACCGTCACCGCCAGCGAGCCCCTTGTCAGCGAGCCGGAACCCGAGCCCGAGCATGCACCCGCCCGCGACGAGGCCCCGGCACCGTACGTCGGCGAGATCACGGCTGCGCTCCTGGAGCCCGCATTCCTCGACCAGTTCGCCGACGCCCTCAAGACCCGCGAGGAACAGCGTGCCGTCGCCGCGCGCGCCGAACTCGCCGAACTCACCGCCCGGCTCGCACCCCTCCGCGCCGAGCTCGCTGCCACTGCTGCCCCGCAGCCGGAAAGGAACTGACCATGCCGTGCTCGTGCCAGAAGAACAAGACGCAGTACGAGGTCGTCGACGCCGACGGGAAGCGCGTGTTCGGGCCCACCCCGTACAAGACGACCGCCGACGCCATGGCCGCGCGCGGCGACGGCCGCGAAGTCCGCGAAGTGGCCAAGAAGTAGCGAAGGGGAGAGCCCCATGGGATGTGGCTGCGGCAGCAACCGCAAACGGTCCCCGAACGTAGGCCCCGCCCGCCCCTCCAGGACCACATATCAGGTGGTCATGGACGGCGGTAACGGCCGCGTCGCCTTCACCACCAGCAACGAGCCCTTGGCGAACAGCGTCTCCCGCAGCTACGCCGGGAGCATCGTGCGCCCGCTCGGCGCTGTCACAACGCCCTCGGAGACTTAAGCCCATTGGCGCCCAGGCCGATTCGGGCGGCCGAGCAGGAGGATGGGCTGCACAGTCGCACTGTGCAGCCCATCGCGATTTGAAGGCCGGCCCCACAGGTGCACCACTACCTCGGGGAGGGCCCAGGTCACGCTGCCCGAAGCAGCCTGCTGAAGAAATCGGTAAGTATCGAACGGGCGTGCTCTCGCTTCTCGAGCTCGTCATGACCAAAGCGGTAGACGTGATAGCCCAGAAGCTTCAGTTCGCGGTCCCCGGCCATAGTTTCTGCGTATTTGCGAGGGTTGGGAACCGTGCCTCGGTTGTCCGTGAAGTGCTGGCTTCCGTCGACCTCGAGTACGACGCGTTTACGGCCGGGCATCAGCAGCAGGAAGTCCATCCGGATGTGTTGCTGGGCGCGCTCACGGCGCTGCTTGACCGTCTGGTGATCCCAGTGCAGCCATACCTCGGGCAGCAAGGCGGGAAGATCGTCGAGCTCGTGCTGATAGATGTTGTAGTACAGCCAGTACAGGTTGTCCTGACCACTTGATTCCTTGGGCAGGCTGGCCCGCATGCGGTCGAACAGCGACGACCGGGCATGTCCGGTGTCGGTGATGTCGTGCTTTTCCTGCCACCAGCTCATGAGGTCACGCCAGCGGAGGCCGTCGTTGCCGATGACGCGGTTGTACACGAGGATCTCGTCGGCTTGCTCGGCGTGTTCGATGACCTCCAAGTCACCGTCCAGGACGCTGCTGACCCTGATGTCCGGCTTAACCAGGGTGGCGAAGATGACCTGCCGGGGCCGACGGGATGACGCCTGTCCGACGTTGATCAATTCGAATAGCGGGTAACCGTCGTGTTCTCCGACTGCTTGAAGTTGTGCGCCCACTCGTAGCAGGTGCTCATTGGCCATTTCGGTGAAGCGCCGCTGTGCTGGCTCCTCAGGCAGCGTTGAAGGCGCCGCCAACGCCTCCAGGAAGCGCGCGAAACGTGGATGCGGTGCCTCGAAACAGCCAAGCTGTTCGAAGAGGTATTCGGCGTCCCAGTCATCGTGCCCGATCACATGCCGGATGATCTTCGCGCGCAGGCTCTTGTCGGGCCCGCCCCAGCCGGCCAGAGGATCGTCGTCCAAGATCCAGAAGGCGTCGAGCGTCTTGAGGAAGCGTTCCGAGTGACGAGCGTGATCCTCAAGGGCAAACGACGCGGCCAGTTCACGTCTGGTCCGACCTGGGATCTCGACGCAACTACTCTCTTGCCACAGCACGTCTTGCAAGGCGTTGCGATGGGCTGCGGCGACGGGCTGGCTGGCCAGGACAGCGTGCGCGATCGCCGGAAGGGCTTCGCCTTTGCAGGCGCTCAAGCTGGCAGTCAGGCGCTTGTGCTTAGAGATCTCGCGGTTCGTGTGGGGATCTATACGTGGTGGAGGCGCAGGCATGCTGAGGCTTTCACACAGTGCTGGGATGTCGTCATGGCGGAAAACCTCGTATCGAGAGACAACTGCCTCGTCGATCAGCCTCCGAAGACTGTCCACGTCCATCTGCACTCCCATCCCGCGATGACGGTTCACTTCGAAAGCCGGCCGCCTGCGGAACCGAGCCCCCCATGCAGCGTTTCCAGCAGAACCGGTTTCTACTACCCAGATGGAGCGCCAACCTGACAGCAAGGCACGGCAGTTGCTACCGGTGGAGGCGGCATCCAAGAGTGCGAGGGGTCGGTGTCCTGTCCGTGTTGCGTACCGGTATCTGCCTGGTGGGAGCAGCGTCCGAGAAGACCACGGCGCGGTGAAAGTCTGGTGAAGCCACTACGACGTCGGTGACAGGGCGGATCGCATCCCAGGGGAAGGTTCCCAGCTTCTTCCAGGTACCCGGGGCCGCGTTGAGCCGGAGAGCGAAGTAGAGATCCAGCACGAAGCACACCACCCTTCGGCTCTTGCCCTGCCGTTCGGCCAAGTCGAGCTTTTGCTGAACGTCTGTTCTCTTCCCATCCGGGCTCGCCCGGAGTAGACCCGCGATCTCGTGAGCCAGGTCATGCAGCCCCTGGGAGAGCAGGCTCTCGGTCACACTGACGACCACGTTCCCGGTCCGGGAAGCCATTAGCCCCTCGTCATCCACGTAGGCGTCGAAGGGCGCGGTGCATGCGACCTGACAGAAGGTGCAAATGTGGCCGCCCGATCCGGCGGGGCAGCGGCGACCACCGCATCCATGAGCGTGGGTTGTGTGGATACCGGCCCGCTCCATAGAACGCACTGCTTCCAGGACCGAGTCCAACCGGTCGGTGCGAGTACGGGCGGGCACCTCGATCACCCACGGGAGGGTCAGTCCGAACTCGGCCGGATCCCCATCGAGTGGTCCAGGGTGGCGCCTGTTCCAGGAGGAGAAGTTCCTGAGCGCGGACGAGTTCACGACCGAAACGACCTCAACGGCCACATCCTCCCCCGCGAAGTCGTAGCGGCCGTTATGAGGATCCTCGGAACTGGGCGGGATGTGCATGGCTCCGCAGCCGAAGCACCTGTCGTAGGGATAGATGGGGCCGAACAGCCTGCGGCACGTCCAGAAAGCGAACTGCTCCGAAACCTGTTTCTGCACAGCCCAAAACTTCCTTCCCGCTGCGTAGTTGTCGTCGGCTCATCATGCGTCGAAGAGCGCTCGAGGACCTCGGCATCGCACTCATGGGCCGCATGCTGGGGAGAGCAATCGAGCAGGTGTGAGGTCACCCTTGAGCAGGGCGCGGCGGGTTACAGGGAGCGTCATCAGGTCCGGACGCCGTTCGTACAGGCAGCCGTCCTTGAGGCCTAGGCCAGAGCGCCCGTACAGCTAATATGCCTGTTGGACAGCTGGTTCAGGGCCGTGTCAGGTGCTCACACAGGAGACATCTGGCATGACCGAGCCGTTCGAGCTTCCCGAAGACCACACTGCCCTGGACGACGAGCAGCTTGCTGCTGCCCTTGCGGGCGCCGTTCAGGCCTTCGACGCCAAGGCGACGTCCAGCCTCGTCACCGAGAAGGACATCACCGAACTCCGCTCGCTGGCCTCCGCTGTTGAGGCCATGCGCACGGAGCAGAACGACCGCATCACCGCCGCGAAGGCTGCCGCTGCGGAGATCGAGCAGCTCGCCGCGCAGGTCCGTGGGGACGACCCGAACGCTGCCCCGGCCGTGGAAGAGCCCGTCGTCGAGGAGCCCGTGGCCGAGCCGGAGCCCGACCCGGAGCCGGTGGTGGCGTCCGCCGCCATGGTGCGGCGTCCCGCCCTCAACCTCGCGTCGGTGCGGGCCGTACAGCCGCGCGTCCTGCCGGAGCCGCCGGCCCCGGGCACGCACATCACCGCGGCCGTCGACGTCCCCGGCTACACCCCAGGCGCACCGCTCGACTTCGGGCAGGTCGTCACCGGCATCATCAGCCGCGCCAACGCCCTAAAAACCGCTGGTGGCGGCACCGGTCAGGTCATCTCGTACCGGCACCCGTACCCGGACGAGCTGATCGTCACCGACTCCAGCTCGGCGCCCGAGGGCACCACCGTGGCGATCGCCGCGCAGAACCAGGGACGGCTCCCGCAGGGTGAACTCGTCGCGTCCGGCGGCTGGTGCGCGCCCAGCGAAACGCTGTACGACATCACCGGCGTGGCCTGCCCGGACATGCTGTGGGACGCCCCCGAAATCCAGCTCGCCCGTGGCGGACTGCGCTACTACAAGCCGCTGTCCCTGGACGTCGGGTCGATGACGTGGGTCCACACCGAGGCCGACGACATCAGCGGTGCCACGAAACCCTGTTTCAAGATCCCTTGCCCGGACCCGGTAGAGGTCCGCTGCGACGCCATCGGCGTCTGCCTCGAAGCGGGCATCTTGACCCAAAGGCACTTCCCGGAGCTGGTGGCCTGGTACCTGCGCAACGCGATGGTCGCCCACGAGATCCGCGTGAAGCAGGTCCTGTTCCAGCAGGCCCTGAACACGGCGACCCCGGTCACCCTGGCCCCGACGTTCGGCGCCTTGTCCGCGATCTACGGCGCGGTCGCCCTCCAGGCCGCCGACGTCATCGAGCGGCACAGCCTCTGCGAGACCACGGCGCTGGAGGTCGTGTTCCCGTGGTGGAGCCGCAACCTGTTCCTCACCGACCTGGCGCGGCAGAACGGCGTCAACATCTGTGACCTGAGCCCGACCTGCATCCAGGACGTGTTCAGCACGCTCGGGGTGCGGGTCCAGTTCGCGCGCGGCCTGTCCCCGGCCGTCCCGGACGAGATCGGCGGCTCCGACGCGGCCGTCGACTGGCCCGCCGTCGTCCGGTTCCTCATGTACCCGTCCGGGTCGCTCCAGATCGGGCGCGGTGAGGAGGTCAACTTGGGCGTCGTGCACGATTCGACCAAGTTTGTCACGAATGACTACACGGCCTTGTTCGCTGAGGAGTGCTCGACCCTCGTCGACCGGTCGGTGGACACCCGCCTCGTCACCGTCCCGGTCTGCCCGGACGGCGCGACCGGCGCGCAGCTGGAGCTCGTCTGCGCCGCCGGCAGCAGCTGACCCCCTTCACCGTTCGCAGCCCCGGCCATCTGCCCGGTCGGGGCTGCCCGGATGAGAGGAGGTGAGGCAGATGCCATCAGCCGGACTGCGTAGGCGCGTTGCGGCCATCCCGGGCACGCCGTTGCCCCACGGCATCCTCGGCGGCTGCGTCGACATCATCGACGTGGAGGACGTGCACGAACTCCTCGGCACCGAGTGGATGCCGCTCTCGTGCGCCGCCGCGCACGACTGGGACTGGTGCCCCGAGGACAGCACCACACCCGGGCCAGCGGCCAAGGTGTTCGAGCGGCCCGGCGTGTGCTCCGCCTCGCCGATCACCATTTACGCCGGCGCCACCTGCTCCACGGTCGGCTGGCCGTACGAGGAGGCGGTCCAGCACGCCCGCGAGACGCTGCGCATGGGGGAGCAGCGCGCCCTGGAGGAGTGGTTCGCGCGGGACGTGCTCTGTCCCATGGCCGCCGACCTCACCCCCGCCACTGGGGCCGTGTCCATCGCGCAGGGTGTGGCCGCCCTTGAAGGGTGGCTCGCGGAGAACTACGGCGGTCAGGGCATCCTCCACGTCCCCGCCGGGGCCGCCGCCCTGTTGGGCTGCTGCAACGTCGTCCACATGGAGGACGGCGTCCCGCGCACCCTCATGGGCAACTGCGTGATCATGGGCAGCGGCTACTCCGTGAACGTCGGCCCGCCGGACTGCACGCAGGCCCCTCCCGGTGAGGCGTGGCTCTACATCACCGGCCCGATCCGTATCCGCCGCGAGGCCCCGCAGATCGTCCCGGACACGGACAAGGAGAGCTTCCGGATCAGCACCAACGACCGGTTCGTGCTGGCCGAGCGGTCGTTCGTGGTCGAGGTCGCGTGCTGTGAGGCCGCAGCGATCCGGGTGGTGCTGTGCCCGTGAACCTGATCATCGTCCGGCCCGCGCGGGAGCTGCGCGTGGACTTCGCCCGGTGGGCGGTCGCCCAGACGCCGAAGGTCCGCACCTGCTCCACCACGGACTTCGCTGTGCCGCCGCATCTGTTCACGCACCTGCCGGAACACCTCCTCGTCGGCTCCCTCGTGGACGGCCACCGGTACGTCCCGGTGGAGGACGAGAACCCGGAGTGGCTGACGGCCGTGCCCGGGGAGCCGCTACCGGCTGTACCGGACTCCGCGTACGGGCCGGGCTCTGTACCGCTCGACGCCGCCCCCGGCCACGGTGCCTTGCTGGCAGGTGCCGCCGAACCGGGCCAGGCGGCAGTGGAAGAAGCGGCGACCGTCGTCCAAGCCGCCGAGGACGCTGCTGCTGAAGGGGACAGCAGCGACCCCACCAGCCCGTCGGGCCCGCCGTACGCCTGCCAGTTGTGCCCGCGCACGTTCAGCACAGCGCGCGGCAGGGACGCCCACCACCGCCAAGTGCACCGGGAGGCATGAGCGATGGCCCTTGAGCCTGCCCCGTGCGCCCCGTGTGGGGGCTGCGGTGGTGAACCCGTTGAGGTGACGACGTGCTGTTCCCCGTCGCTGACCTCACAGCCCCTGTGCCTTCAGGACGGCACCCCGATCACCGTCCTGATCGAAGGCGCGTGCGTCGACTGCGGTACCGCGGCCGCGCAACCGGCCGTCACCGGCTGGGTCGACCTCACCACAGGAGCGTTCACCCCGGGGCCGCCCCCGGCCGGGGCCGGGCCGTGCGACCAGTGCGATCCCACCCCGCTGTGTCCTCAACTCCTCGGCCTGTCAGGGCCGGAGACGTGGGCCATGCCCGAGGGCACGGAGTCCGTGTCCATCCAGGTCGCGTGCGGGCCCGTGATCGTCACGGACTGCGCCGGCAATGAGACGCAGATCAACGAATGCGGGACGGGCCTGAACTGGTCGGCGCCGCCCGGCGGATGCGCCCCTGGCCGCTTGTGCACGCCGTTCACGGTGCAGGTCCTCGACGGAGCGGCGGCATACATCAACTTCCTCGGTCCCTGCGACCAAGGCGGCGCGACGATGAGCGGAGAGAACTAGTGGCCGTCGGCGGAAACTTCACGAACTGCAACTGCGGCCCAGGGGCGGAGACTTGCCAGTCGCCGACTCAGCCGGTCGCGACGGTGGGCCTGTGCCTGGCCGACGGGACCCCGATCGCGGTGACCGTCGTGCGGGACTGCGCCGGGAACATCACCTCCGAGGGCTGGATCAACCTCCTCACCGGCCAGTTCACGCCCGGCCCGGCCCCAGCTGACACGGGCTCATGTGACACCGGGTGCGCCGACACGATCTGTGTGCAGCGCTGCGACGACACCGACGGGGACGGCGCCGCCGACCAGACGTACAGCGAGCTGTGGTGCATTCGCGCCGACGGCACCGCTCAGCTCCTCCTCACCTACCAGGACGACCCGGCCAGCCCGTACACGCCGACCGCCCCGGTGGACTGCGAGTACGGGTGCACCGAGACCGACACCCTGACCCTCTGCGACGACGCGGGCCCGTTCCTGCGCCGCTACACGTGGCTGGGCGGCACCGCCACCTTCGAAGACTTCGAGTTGGACGGCGCCACCCCGCACACGGTGACCGGCACCGTCCGTACATGCGCCGGGGACGGCAGCCCGGAGACGCCGTGTGAGGCGGCCACTACCCCAGCCGCCACGCTCGGCCTGTGCCTGCCGGACGGGACTCCGCTCGCCGTCCTCATCACCCGGGACTGCGCTGGCACCGTCACCCAGGACGGATGGCTCAACCTCACCACCGGCGCCTACACCAGCGGCCCGCCCCCGGCCGGGGCGATGGCGTGCGGCGACTCCCGCGCGTTCGAACTTGCTGGGCTCCTCTGCGACGTCGACCCGGCCAGCGGGGACGTCCTCGGCCTGGTCCTCGTCGAGTACGCGTACAACCCGGACGGCTCCCTCGCGTCCGTGCGCCTGGTCGACCCCGCCACCGGGACGACGTACACCCTCCAGGGCGAGCTACGGCACTGCCCCGCCGGCACTGAGGAGCAGCCGGAGCAGGATCTCGCGGTCCTCTGCGACACCGCGGCGGACGGCACGGTCACCGCCTTCGTGCGGGACTATCGGCGCGATCCGGCGAGCGGGCAGATCATCGGGCACACGGACTACACGCTGGACGGCCAGCCGTACACGTCGACCGGCGCCGTGGGCGCCTGCCATGAGCCCGAGACAGCAGATGTGGAGTCCTGGCCCCTGTGCGTCGTGAACGCGTCCACCGGTGTCACGGTCACCCAGGTCCGCCGCGAGACGGTCTACGACGGCAACGGCGAGGCGATCACGACGCGGCTCGTCGACGCGATGACCGGCAACCCGTACACGCTGCCGGCGGGCACGCGCCTCGGCGAGTGCTGCGAGACCACACGGGAAACCGTGTGCGTCACCCCACTCTTGCCGACCTCCAAGCGGGTGGTGTCCAACCCCGGCAACAACACCAGCGGGCGCGTAGACCCGGCCTGGACCTGGGGAATGACCAAGGCCGGAGGCCGCCCCGTCTACGACGTTGCCGGACCGGCGGCTTGGAGGACTCCGCGTCCCCCCGGCGGCGGCTGGGTGTCCCTGACACCGAGCACGCTGACCACGCCGCTGCCCCCCGGGGCCCCGGTCGACTACTACATGGTCACAGAGTTCGAGCTGCCGGACGATGCGGTCCTGGACGCCACCACGATCAAGATCGACACGCTCAACGCCGACAACGCCGTGCCGGGCTACGCCCTCAACGGCGCGGCGGAGACGCGGACCAACCCGCAGGCGGCGACATGGTTCAACCAGCCGCCCTACAGAGAGGCCGAACACCGCATCGCTGGCGCGGTGCGGGGCTCCAACCTCCTCGCCATCCGCGTGACCGAGGCCGGCCCTGGGAGTAACGGCGGTGTCCTGCTCGACGTCACTCTCACCTACCGCGTGCCGGGCGTACCGGAGTACTGGACGGTCGAGCACCGCGACTGCGGCACCACCACGTTCATCGCCCCGGACGGCAAGCGGTACGAGGGCGGCCTCCCGGACGGCTACATGGCCTGCGGGGGGTCCGGCGGCTCCTGCTGCCCGGAGGAGCCCTGCCCGGCCCAGAACGTACTTGAGGCATGCCGCTGCGACGACACGGACGGCGACGGCATCGGCGACACCGATTACGTCGAGCTGCTGGCCGTGGACTGCGATGGAGCGCTCTCCAGCCTCGGTACGTACACCGCGGACCTGTCCGCTCGGTACACGCCGGTTGCCCCGGTCGACTGCGACGCCGGCGTACTGGGCGCCGAGGCTGCGGTGGGCGTGCAGGCCCGACGTGTGCAGCTTGATGCGGGCGAGACGTGGGATGCCGCGACCTATCCGGCGCTGCGTTCGGCGACCGCCACGGCCCACACCGGCACCGGGCTGATCACCACGGCGGACGGCACCTCGACCCTCTTCCAGGGCGAGTCGGTCACCTGGTCGATCGGCGAAGACCCGGACGCGAGGCTGACCGGGCCGCTCACGATCACCGCGGACACCGGGACGACCACCATCACCTACACCACGGGAGTCACGCTATGAGCGGATGCTGCGGGCCGATCCTCGTCGGCTCAGGCACCGGGGGCAGCACCCAGCCGAGCATGGACGTCGAGTACGTGACGCTGTGCGATGTCGCTGCCGACGGCACCTCCACGCCCTTCCTGCGCCGCTTCACGCACGCTGCCGACGGCACGCTGAGCGCCACGGCAGACCTCGCGCTGGATGGGGTCACCGCCTACACCCCGGCCGGGACCGTCACCGTCTGCGATGCCAGCAGCGATACGACCACGCCGCCGGTCACCACCCAGACGGCCAGCAGCCACCGCCAGGTCCTCGACAGCGCCCAGTCGTTCGACGTATTCGCCACGGCGGCCGGGACCGTCGAGTCGGTCACCGTGACCGTCATCGCCACCGGAACCGAAGGCCCATCGGTGACGACCGCCTCCGGAACCTCCCACCTGTACGGCGGGGAGTCCGTCACCTGGTCGGCGCTCCCCGATGTCGCCGCGGGCTCCGACGAGCTCACCGGCCCGCTCTCCGTGGAGACCACCGCCGGAGACATCGTCGCCGTCTCGTGGACCGAACGCCCCTGACCCCGCCCCTGTTTCGACCATCCTGCAAGGAGAGCCATGTCTGGTACCGGTGGAAGCATCTCGACGAGCGCCCCGGATCGCGAGTTCGAACTCCTCTGTGACGTCGCCGCCGACGGCACCCCTACCCCGTTCCTGCGTCGCGTGTCCGTCGACAGCACCGGCAACACGACCGTGGCCGACACCGCCCTCGACGGCATCACCGCGTACACCCCGGCGGGCACCGTCGGCGTATGCCCGGCCGAGGTGACCGACTACGAGGTCATCGAGCTGTGCGACGTCGCCGCCGACGGCACCGTGACGCCGTTCCTGCGCCGTCTGGCGATCGCCGAAGACGGCACGGTCACCGTCACGGACACCACCCTGGACGCGGTCACCGCCTACACCCCAGCCGGAACCGTCGGCCAGTGCCCGCTCACCGCCCCGCCGAAGACCGTGACCCCGCACGGCACGCAGAACACGAACTGGGACCTGGCCGCGAACGCGGGCACGCAGTCCGTGACCCTGCTCGTCTACAGCGGCACCGTCACGATCACCACCGCCGACGGCACCCTCACCGTCCCGGCCGGCAGCTCCCTCACGTGGGGTGTCGACGGTGACGCGGTCGACTCCGCGCTCACCGGAACGATCACCATCGACGGCGACCCGGCCACGGCGACGTGGCAGGTCCTTTGGACCGCCCAGCCGTAACAGCCCCACGCCTCCCGCGGGAGGCCTGACGGCCCTCGCGGGAGGCAGGCGGTCGCCCGCACCGGGCCCCCTGCGAATCCCTACGGAACGGAGAACTGATGAGCGGCACCGCAGGCCAAGTCGGCGACTGCCCCCAGACCCTGAGCAGCGAGTGCTGGAAGATCCCCGGCTACCGGTACGTCTCCTACGACAACAGCGGCACCACGCCGTGCGGCGTCTCGACCATCAACGGCACCCCGACCGGGGTCTGCGACCGGCCGAACCTCAAGTTCACGTCGTGGATCATCAACGGCCGGAACGTCATCCACGCCCCGTTCAATGACGGCCTGGACGAGTGCGGCACGCCGCTCCTGTCCGACCTGGCCGCCATCATGAACACCTGGGACCCCTTCGCGGGCGGCTGGACGGTGACCGTATCGGACCAGTGCGCCTACCACCTCCGTTCAAGGGCGCTCCCGCCCACGGGCACCAAGTACGGCGTCCTCACCGCCGTGGACAACGACACCGGGGAGACGATCACGTTCGCCCCGGTCGACGTCGTGGTCCCCGACACGTTCTATCGCCGCATCACCGAAGTGGACTGCGACGGCACCACCACCACACGGTGGACCAACGACGCCGGCGCCACGGTGCCCGCGCCGAATCCCGAACAGATCGTGGAGTGCACCGTCCAGGTCACGCCCGATGCCCGGGTCACGCCGACGCAGCGGGTCCGGTCGCGCATCAAGCGGTTCACCGGCACAGCCACGAGCGGCAACGTCGACTCCTTCCCCTCGGACGTTCAGGCCGTGACGCTCACCGTCCTGGCGGGCGCGGTACGAGTCCAGGCGGCAGGTTCCGGCTCCCGCAACGGGGGCGCACCAACCGCGTTCGAGGACGACGTCACCGTGCCGGCCGGGGTGACGCTGTCGTGGGGCGTGGACGGGGACTCCTATGACCTCGCGCTGGACGGCTCCCTCCTCTTCACCGGCACGGCCGCGGGCGCGGACTTCCTCCTCCACTGGACCGAGCATGTCTACACGGACTGGGACTAAGCCATGGGGACCTCCAGCAGCATCCGCATCTCCGGGCACGGCTACGCCGAACTGCCCGCCCCTGTTGACCTGGCGGCCACCGCGAGCGGGACGTGGGTGAACACGGGCCTTCAGGTGACGCTCCCGGCCGCCGGCACCTACCACCTCGACGCGAACGTGCGCGCGGTGCTGACCGCTGCGGACGGCACCAACGCGTGGATCGGCGTCCGGCTGTTCGATGTCACGGCGGGCGCGGTCGTGGCTGACTCCGAGCTCCTGGTCCAGCAGCTCGACATGACCGTCTCGACCGCCACGCCGGTCATCACCCAGGGCGTCAACCAGCATGGGCCGATCCTCGTCCCGTACACGGTCCCGGGCACCCGGCTCGTCCGCCTTCAAGCCGTGAAGAACTACAGCGGCCCCGCGCCGAGCGTGGCCCGTGTCCAGTCCGACGGCAACGGGCGCACCACCCTTCGGTGGGAGCGCGTCGCATGAGCGCTGGGTGCGGCTACCGGCCGTTCCACGGACTCCGTGCTGAATTGACCACCCCCCACGAGGCGGATAGCGCCTGATGCCCCGGACCACTGCCATGTGCATCCTTGCTGTCCTGCCGTCGTACGGGGCGGTGCCTCCCACAGGGGCGGTGATCACCACCCGCGAGTACCTTCGCGGGCTCGTCGCAGCGGGCCACTCCGTACACGTCGTCACCACGGGCCGCCAGTCGGGACGTGTGCGTACGGAGGACGGGGTCAAGGTGTGGCCGCTGGGGAACTGGCGGTCGGCCATCCACCAGGAGCGGCCACAGCTGATCATCACCCACCACGGCGACCGGCGTGCCGACCTGGTGGTGCGTCAGCTGTGGAGGGTTCCACATCTGCTGATGGTGCACGGCATGTCAGCGAACCGGAACCTGAGCAGCCCCGCTCTGGCCTGGTTCCCCTCGCAGGCGTGCCGGGACTATTACGCCGACTACGGCGGCCCGGGGATCGTTCTGCCGCCCCCCGTCAACCCGGCCCTGTACGGCACGACGCCGGGCGACATGGTCACCCTGAACGGGGCCACGGCCGCCAAGGGCGCGGACGTCGTTGCTCAGGTCGCCGCCCGCCTACCGGACATGCGGTTCCTGGTGGTGAAGACCGTCGGCCGCGTCCCCGCCCGCATGCCCCGCAACGTCGAACTGGTCGAACGGACCGACCCGCGGGCGGTGTACGCCCGCACCCGCGTGCTGGTGATGCCGTCCACGGTGGAGTCGTATGGGCGGGCCGGGGTTGAGGCGATGCTGTCCGGCATCCCTGTCCTGGCCGCCGCACTGCCGGGCCTGCGGGAGGCGCTCGGCGACGCAGCCACGTACATCCCGCGCGACAACATCGACCGGTGGGTTGAGGAGCTGCGCCGCCTGTCCGACCCCGACGCCTACGCCGACGCCTCCGCCAAGGCGCGGGCACACGGCGCGGGCCTGGACTGGGCGGGGAACCTGCGGGAGTTCGAGGCGACGTGCGCCAGCCTGGTACGGCCGGCCGACCTCGACCCGGTCGCTGCCTCTCCCGCCGCCCTGCATGAGCGGTCGCCGGACGTCGTGGCCTGGATCCACTTCGGGGTGCCCTACCGGCGTGCAGGCTCGGAGACGATGATCCACACCATGATGCGGGCCTTGAAGGACGAGGGTCTTGACGTCCTGGTCGTGTGTTCCGCGATGCCCGAGGCGCCCTCGCTGTGGGACGTGGACGGCGTGACCTACGCCCAGCTCACCTCTCCGGCCGCCGACGCGGCGATCCGGTCCATGCGGCCGCGCATCCTCGTCTCGCACCACGACTTCGCCGAGAGCTCCGTCATCTTGTCCCGTGGCATCGGCGCGAAGTCCGTCGTGGTCATCCACTCCGACTTCGATATTGCTGCCCGTCCCCTGGCCCTGTGGCCGGACCTGTGCATCTACAACACGGACTGGGTCCGCCGCGCCCTGGCCCCCCGCTACCTTGAGGTCGATGCGATTCCGTCCCTGGTCGTGCACCCGCCGGTGATCCCGGCAGAGCACCGGGCCCCGAAGACGGGCGACCGGGTCACGCTGGTCAACCTGAACAGGCACAAGGGCGTGGACACGTGGCGGGGGGCCGCTGCCCACCTGCGGTCCACCCCGTTCCTCGGCGTCACCGGCGGCCACGGCAAACAGATCCTGCGGCCGGTGCTGCGGAACATGCGCGTCATCGGCCAGACCTCCGACATGCGCGGCAACGTGTGGGCGCAGACCCGGGTGTTGATGGTGCCCAGCGTCTACGAGTCGTACGGCATGGCCGCAGTGGAGGCCCTCGCCTCCGGCATCCCCGTCATCGCCCACCCCACCCCCGGCCTGCGGGAAGCCCTCGGCGACGCGGGCACGTTCGTCGACCGGGCCGACGTCCGCGCGTGGGTGGCGGCGATCAAGGAGCTGTACCCGGACGGTGAGCGCCGGGACGCGGCGGTCGCCGCCGCGTTCGCCCGGAGCGCGTTCCTCGCCGACCAGATGAACACGGAGACCAAGAAGTGGGTGGAAGCGGTTCAAGCGCTGCTGTGACGGACGGTTGCACGGTCTGCGGGCTGCAGGCGCTGGTGAGAGCCGGTCATCCAGTTCGTTGGAGATCGTTTACGGGGTCTCTTAAGGTCCCCGGCGACCGTACGGGCGTGCAAGGTGCCGGGCATGCTGGGCGCGACACCGCGCGCCAAGGCTGGTGGAGAGGGGCATCGCTGTTCTCCTCGGAGGTTCGTGGGCTCCTTGGCACACAGGGCACCCACCAGGGTCCCGCGCCCGCGACGGGACCCCTCCCCAAAACGGGCCCGTATAAAAGACAGGCCCCCTCGCCGGGGCTACAGCGTAGGCAGGCGTACGAGTTGAGGGGTTGACCGATGACCACTGGCAGGGGCCGGGCGGGTGTCGCCGTAGTGCTGGCTCTGATGGCGGTTCTCTCCGGCTGCGGAGGGAACGGCGGCCGGGACGACGGCTCCGGGGAGGGGGCGGAGCCGTCGTCCCCGCGTACGTCGTTGAGTGCGAGCGACGCGGGCGCGCCGTCGGCGTCGGAGCGGCCGCCGACCTCGCCCTCTCCCACGAGTACCCCCACGAGCGGATCGGCCGCGGCCGACGGGACCGATGTCGGCGCCTGCTTCGACGGACGCTGCGAGATCACCGTGTCGAAGCCGATGACCATCAAGACTGACAGTCGGCTCGGCGTCAGCGATCTCCGGATCACGCAGATCACGGACGACGCCGTGGTGCTCCAGTCCTCGGGCTCCGGAATGTTCCTGAGCACGTCGGTCGGCGAGGGTGGCACCGGCGGCCTGAACGAGCTCGGCTTCCGCGTGAAGTCCCTGGACGGCGGTACGGCGGTGCTGGAGTTCTACCCCCGCGATTGACCGGCCCCTCCCGGGCTATCGGCTGCTTCGCGCAGGTCGTGCATCACCTCGTCGTGCCCCGGGCGGTGCAGTGGTGAGGCCGCCAGGAGGCGAATGAGCAGGCCGCCGAGGCGGCAAGAGCTGCCCGGAGGTCCTCGAATACACGTCGATCACCACATAGGACACCGTCTAGTGCCGCATCAGGCAACGTTCGCCCTGTTGTAGAACCAAGCAAATACAGCCGCGCCGACGGGTGTCCCGATAAGGAAGCCTGCGAGGAAATCAAGGTCGTGATCAGCCGCTGTCGGAAAGACCCAGTCCGCTGCTGCAGCAACGAGCAGTGCCGCCGTAATCAACGAGAGCAGGGCGGCAGCAGCAGCGAGCCGACGCGGTGGCCCTTCGCGGTACAGCTCGCCCGCAGGCTTCGCCGCGAACATGGCAGTCATGAGAGCGACGTAGTGAGAGTCGGGCAGCCACCCGAATGGCCACGCCACCAAGACGATAGCTCCGCACAAAGCGAGGCCGACGAGTTCCAGCACAACGGTGGCCATCACTAGGTCTGACGGCCTGCGCCGGATCGAGCCGTCCCCCCTGCCCTTCTCGTCGGTCACGCCGGAAGAGTAGCCGCAATCAAGGCGAACGTTGCCTGATGCGGCACTAGCGCCGGTAATTCGTGCCGTAGCACCTAGCTGCTGCGCCCGGGGTCCGGTGGTGGATGGTGCAGTCGTCGTGCATGAACTCAAGCTTCTCGCCGGGCGGGAGCTTGGATTTCACACACTCAAGAGCCTGTGCCTCAGTCATGTGCATCTCGGCGCACCCGTCATGGTGGTATCCCACGGTCTCGCCGGGGAACAGGCCGGTGGTCGGGTTGCGCCGGGGCGGCTTAGGGATCTTGCGTCCGAAAAAATCAGTGTTCGCTGGACGCCTGCGCCTCCGCCCTCCTGACAGCGGGATGGACATGCGGATCGGCCCGAAGCCGAATCCAAGACTGAGTCCCATAACCGCTCCTTAGAACGTTTATGTGTATACTTTACTCCTTTTATCCCTAACGAGTCGGTGCTTGTCGTGTAGGCCAAGCTCCATGACCTCATCGCAAGGCACATCCCAGAAATGAGCCACCAGCCACGGATCGGATGGGGTACCCAGCCCCGATGCGCTGGCGCAAGTGCTTGAGGGCCGCAGCTGCTCCGAGCTGGTCAGGCGGTACGGGACAAGTCTTAGACTGTGCTAAGTCGCTGGTTGTGGGCCGGACTTCTGCGAGATGTCAGGAGTCCTTGGGCATGTCCTGTCCCCTGATCGCCAACGCCGACGTCATGCGGATCACCAGGGTCGACCAGTGCGGTAACCCGGTCTGCGGCGAAGACAACGGCTTCGTCTTCGAGTGCTTCAGCTCCCTCGCCATGAACGTCAACTCGGACGACGGCGACGACATCACCTACAAGGCCGCGAACGGCAAGGTTTGCGGGACGAAGCGAGGCTGCCCGACGTTCAACGGGCTGGACCTGGAACTCAACGTGTTCTCCGTGTCCCCGGAGATGGTCGAGATCCTCACCGGCAACCCGGTGTTCCTCGGCTACGACGGCACGCCCATCGGCTTCGACACGTGCTCCATCCAGTGCAACACCGGCTTCGCACTGGAACTGTGGGCGGAGGTCCTGGGCGAGGAGTGCGCGGACGGCGCCGAAGGCCAGTGGCTGTACTGGCTGATGCCGTGGGTCACCAACGGGATCATCGGCGATCTGGAGATCGGGTCGGAGGCCGTCACCCTCCAGATCACCGGCTCCACCCGGGCGGGCGGCTCGTGGGGTGTCGGCCCGTACGACGTGCAGCCGCTCGACGCGGCCGGCACCCCGGGCCCGATGCTCACCCCGCTGTCCTCGTCCTGCCACCGGCGTACCTTCCTCACGACCGTGGCGCCGCCGGAGCCGTCGTGTGACTACACGCCGGTGACGTGCGACTCGATGTCTCTCGCTTCGTAATGGAGCTGCCGGACATCGTCGTTCCGGTGCGGGAGGGGGCCCACAACGAGCAGCTGCGGTACGCGCTGCGTTCGTGGGCGGCCCACCTCCCGCACCGGCATGTCTGGATCGTCGGCTACCGGCCATGGTGGGCGGCCGGCACCCGGCACATCCCGACGCACCAGCGGACCACCCCCGCATACGTCAACACCACCACCGCGGTGCGAGCGGCGTGCGAACACCCGGACGTCTCGGACCCGTTCCTGTGGGCGAACGACGACTTCTTCGTCATGGCCCCGCAGCCGTCGCCGTTCCCGGTGCTCCACCGCGGCCCGGTACGGGAGGTGTTCGCCCAGTACGGCACCCGCTCTTCCGCGTACGTGGCGGCCATGCGGGAGACGCACGCCTTCCTCGTCGGCCTGGGCTACGAGGATCCGACGTCGTTCGAGCTGCATGTGCCGCTGCCCGTGCACAAGGACGGCATGCTGCGGGCACTGGAGGCCGCGCCGGGCCACGACGTCCACAAGCGCACCGTGTACGGGGTGTTGAACGGTGTCACCGGCCTACCGATGCGGGACGTGAAGGTCGCCCGCCGCGGCCCTCAGTTCGACCCCGCCTCCCCGTTCCTGTCGACCATGCCGGACTCCTTCACCAACGGCGCCGTCGGCCGGTTCATCCGCGAACGGTTCCCGGACCCGTGCCGGTACGAGAAGCGTGGGAGGCGCTGACCCATGCCGCTCCGTATCGGCCCCTGCGAGCCGTGGCCGTTCGACCCGGTGTGCTGCAACCTCCCGGAGGGCGTCGACGAGGACGTCATCGACCGGCAGCGCGCCGTCGCGACGTTCATCCTGTGGGCGTTGTCCGGCCGACGCGTAGGCCCGTCATGCCCCTACACGGTGCGCCCGTGCCGCCGGGCTTGCCTCGACGCCTCCCCGCTGACCGTGAACTGGCAGACAGCCGGCCCGTGGATCCCATACCTCGGCCGTGACGGGGCCTGGCGGAACGCCAGCGTCTGCGGCTGCAAGTCGGACTGCTCGTGCGGCGAGTTGTGCGAAGTGCGCCTGGAAGCCCCGGTCCACGACGTCCTGGCCGTCGAGATCGACGGCGTCACGCTGCCCCAGAACGCCTACCGCGTCGACTCGGCGGGCCTCCTGGTGCGTACGGACGGCGGCTGTTGGCCCGACTGCCAGGACATGGCCGCAACGTGCGGCGCCCCGAACACCTTCTGCGTCACCTACCGGATCGGCCTGCCGCTCGACGAGGCGGCGATCACCGCGTTCAGCACCCTGGTCTGCCACCTGGTGAAGGACTGCTCTGGCGGCTGCGGCTGCAAGGTTGCCTCGAACAAGAACTTGAGCCGCCTGTCCCGGCAGGGGGTGGATCTCGAGTTCGCGGATCCGACGGTCATCTACTCGGAGATGCGGACTGGCATCCCCGCGGTCGACCTGTGGCTGAACGCCGTGAACCCCTACCGGCAGACCTCTCCGAGCCGGGTCTTCAGCCCCGACTTCAAGCGTCCGCGCCTCCAGATCTGGCCGTAGAAGGGACCACCGTGCCGCTCCTGCCGCTCGCCATCCACGAGGCCGCCTCCGACCTCCTCGAATGCGTGTGCGCCACCCTGGACGACCTCGCGACCCAGGTCGAGGACTATCCGGGCTGCCCGACCTGCCGACGCTGCCTCGTCCCCGGCCTGCCCGCGTGGGACGAGTGCGCCGACCCGTGCACCGGCGACGCCGGCGGCCAGCTCACGGTCAACCTGTCCCGCATGTACGGGTCGACGAACTTCCCCGCCGAGGACAACACGCCCCAGAACGTACGCGGCTGCACGCCGCCGCTGTCGACGGCGGTCGAGCTCGTCGTCACGGTGCTGCGGTGCGCGCCCGGCCCAACCGAAGAGGGCTGCCCGCCTTCATGTGAGGACCTTGAGGCGGCGGCCCGTGTCACCCACATCGATGCCGTCGGCGTCTTCAACGCGATCACCTGCTGTCTCGCCGCCACCGGAGGACGAGGACGGCGGCGCGGCCGGCCGTACATCCTCGGCCGTCAGCAAACCCTCGGCCCACAGGGCGGCTGCGTCGGCGTCGAGCAGCGCGTCACGATCGCCCTGCCCGGCTGCAAGTGCCCAGAGGAGGTGCCCAGCTGTGAGTGTTGAGGTACGGATCGAGCCGGGCCGGATCGCGAGACTCCTGCGTGCCCGGGGCGGCATCGCCTACCGGCGGATCAGCGCACGCACCGAGCGGGTCGCGCGGATCGCCGAGGGAGAAGCGCCCGGGTCGATGGGCTCGTACATCTCGTGGAAGGTCCAGGAGGGGCCGCGCGGTCTAGAAGGCGTCATCGTGTGCGACCACCCCGCAGTGCACTACGTCCTCAGCGGCACCCGCCCGCACCTGATCCGTCCCCGCCGCGCAAAGGCGTTGAGGTTCGAGGTCGGCGGCGAGGTGGTGTTCACACGGCTCGTCCGGCATCCAGGCACGCGGCCGAACAACTTCCTTGCCCGTGCGTTGCGGCTGGGCCGTTAGGACCTGATTTCGGACCCTACTGGTCTGTGATCACATCGGAATGCGACAGAGCCGTCCTGGCAGAGGCGATGAATTTGGCCTCCGCCTGCATGATGTAGGCGTAGAAGTGCGAGCCTTGCGGCATAGGGATTCTCTCTTCGTCCCAAAAGCAGCGGGTGAAGAGTGCAATATGGTCCTTCTCTGTGAACGTGTCACTCGGTAGGTCGGCGTAGGCATTCTGGGCTACCCGGTATGCCGTGGTGACCGGCTCTGGAACATCCTCATCGCCGTTGTGGTCGTGTATCTCGACGATTTCATAACTGCCGGAGAAGTTGCTTTCGGTGACAGCCCTCTCCAGTGCTTCGAGGCTTGCTTGGAGAGCCCTGGCAGCTTCCTGCTCGGGGTCATGTGCGGCGACCAGATCGAGCAACTTCGTCCACGCTCGAATCTCCTCGTAGCAGCGCCTCTCGCGGCGCACATAGGCGTGGACTTGTGTGCTGTACCAGTCCGCTTTCGAAGCGACTTCTGGAGGTCCTTCGAGTTTGATTATGAGGAGCTGTGAATTCAAAGCAACGTTGAACTCGCCCAGTTCACCTAGCAGAGCCGCATGTGCTTCCTCGTCGCGAGGGTTCAAGTAACGCAGCCGCATAGACCGTGTCTTCAGGTCTCCGGCTGTCGAGAGAAATGCGGCGTATGCATCCCTTCGTGCACTTCTTTGCCATTGTGTGTGCGTGTTCGCGGCGTCGGCGCGGACCGCGTCGAGGGCTGCGCGGTAAGTCGTCTCAGCAGTCCGCAGGGCCGCACGCATCTGCCACCGGCCGACGAGCAGCGCGGCCGGTATGCCCACCGCTGCGACGGCTGCCGCCGCAAGGGCGCCGACTCCCTGTAGATCCATAATCTGATCTTGCCGCAACGCGCCATTGAACGAGGCTGTTCCGCTGGTATGGCTACCCTCGGGGGTGCGCCGCTGGTTGTGGGCCGGGCGAGGAGCGGAAACCCCAGGGGAAGACCTGTGCGCAAAACCTTTGCCCTTCACACTGAGCCCCATGTCGCCGACATCGGTGGAACCGAGCTGCGGTTCCAGCCTGAGGTCATGGGCGATGAGTTCATGGACGCGTACGCCGAGTTGCGCGACGCCCAGAAGGCCAAGGGCATCGACCTGGACAACCTCGCCGAGGCCGACCCGAAGGACGTCCGCCGCACCGCACGAGCGCTGCGCCTGTTCCTCGCCAAGCAGATGCAGGAGGAGTCCGCCGCGCTGTTCCTCCGCCTCGAAGTCAAGGACCAGGCCGGCAGCGTGTTGGAGTCCTTCACTGACTTGGACGAGGCCGAGGCCTACGCGGCGCAGCACGAGGGCGCCCGTGTCGTCGACGCGTTCCGCCTGCCGACGCGCGTCATCGTCGAACTCCTCGAATGGGTGGTCGAGCTGTATGGGGGTGGTGGTAACCGCCCTACTACGTCGTCTTCCGCCTCCTCGACTCCATCGCGGCAGGCTGGGAGGCGTGGGACGGGAGTCTCGCCCTCCAGGGCGTCGACCCGCACACCTGGCCGCTGAGGCGAATGCTGAACGCCGCCGAGGCGTCCATGGACATGGCGGCCGAGGACGACGCCGCGCGGCAGCGGAACCGGGCCGAGCTGTATGCCCCGCCCAAGGGCGCCCGCCGTCGACCGGCCGAAGGGGCATGGCCACGCAGCGCGGCCCGCATCGACCCGAGCCAGGCACGTGCGCTGATGGCACAGGCGGCGGCCGAGGACGCGCGAGCATAAGTCCGAAGGTAGGGCCGGATAGTCTGGAGATCACGGCAGGCCCGTAGCGGTCTGCTGTAGCCGCTGGTTTTGGGCCGGGCAACCACACGCGAAAGCGGGGGTTGCCCGGTGGCCGGCGAGGACGAGGACTACGGCCGCGCGGTCATACGCATCGACCTCGATGACAGCGGGGCCGTCGCGGATGCGCGTGACCTCGGCATCCGGATCCAGCGCGCTCTCAACCGCGCAACTCGCGGTATCGGCGCGCAGATCCGCCGCAGCATCCAAAGGGGCCTGGACGCCGCTGCGGTCACTGTCCGGGTAACCCCGGACCTGCGGCGGT
This sequence comes from Streptomyces canus, assembly GCF_030816965.1. Taxonomy (NCBI): domain Bacteria; kingdom Bacillati; phylum Actinomycetota; class Actinomycetes; order Kitasatosporales; family Streptomycetaceae; genus Streptomyces; species Streptomyces canus. The sequence continues at coordinate 4,816,360 of NZ_JAUSYQ010000002.1, read as the reverse complement.
TCGATGCGCAGCTCCTGGACGGGCTGCGCTCCCTCGACTCGATCAACATTCCGGTCGCGCCTGACCTGACCGGGTTCGTCGAGCGGCTTCGGGCCGCGCTCGCCGGCGAAGAAGTCTCGATCCGGGTCGTCCCCGATCTCGACGGGTTCGACGCCCATATCAGGGCTCACCGGCCGCCCGACGTCACGGTCAACGCGAACGTCGACGTCGATAACGACCGGTTCACGCGGGCCCTGGCCGGGCTGTCCGGGGTGGCCGGTCGCCTCGGCACGGCGCTGTCGTCGGCGCTCCGCTTTGGCGTACTCGGGATCGCCGCGGCGGGCGCCGCGCAGGGCGTCCTCGCGCTCACGGCCGCTCTCGCCCCGGCCGCCGGAATCGTCGCCGCGTTTCCGGCGGCGATGGCCGGGGCCCAGGTCGCTCTTGGCACCCTGCAGCTTGCCGTCCTCGGAGTCGGCGATGCCCTGTCGGCGGCGTTCTCGGGTGACGCCGCCAAGTTCGAAGAGGCGCTGGAGAAGCTGGCCCCGGCCGCACAGCGGGCCGTCACCGCGGTAAGGGATCTCGGGCCGGAGCTGCAGAAGGTCCAGCAGTCCATTCAGCAGGCGTTCTTCGCCCAGTTCGCCGACGACGTCTCCGCGGCGATCAAGAACCTGCTGCCGCTGCGGACGCAGCTCGCCGCACTGGCGACCGAGTTCGGCCAGGCCGCCGACGAGGGCCTGAAGTTCGCGGCATCGCAGCAGGCTGTCGGGCCGCTGCACGCCATCATCCAGGGCACCACGCAGGCCGCAGCCGGGCTTCAGGCTGCCGTCGCCCCCTTGGCGAAGGGCTTCCTGGACGTCGCCGCGGCCGTCTCGCAGGCGTTCGGGTCTCAGATCGGCGGCGCAATCGCGCAGGCAGGCGCGCAGTTCGGGACGTTCCTGTCCGCGTTCGCGGCGTCGGGCCGCGCGGTTGAAGCGGTACGCGGCGCAGTCGGTGTCTTCCAGCAGCTCGGCGCGATCGCCTCCAACGTCGGGCAGATCGTGTCGGGGGTATTCGCGGCGGCGTCCGGCGCAGGCGGCGGGCTGCTGAACAACCTTCAGACGATCACGGGTGCGTTCCGTGACTTCGTCCAGAGCGCGGCCGGTCAGGAGGCGGTCGGGAACGTCTTCCGCACGGTTGCGACGATCGCCGCGCAGCTCGGGCCGATCCTGTCCGCGCTCGTCACACAGATCGGGCAGATCGCTCCCGCCCTCGCGCCGGTCTTCTCGACCCTGGGCCCGGCGATCACCGGGGTCATCAACGCGCTCGGGCCCGCCCTGGCGGCGATCGCGCCGAGCCTCCAGACTGTCGCGTCCGCGCTCGCCGACGGGCTCGCCATCATCGGGCCGAGCCTCGGGCCCGTGGGTGCGGCTGTCGGCTCGGTCCTGTCCGCGCTGTCCCCGCTGCTGCCGCTCGCCGGTCAGCTCGTCGCGGTCCTGGCGCAGGCGCTCGCGCCAGTTCTGCAGACCCTGGCGACGCTGTTCACGCCGATCATTCAGGCGCTGGTCGGCGCGCTCATGCCCGTGTTGCCGCAGATCGCGCAGGGGTTCGGGATGCTCGTGCAGGGCATGGCGCCGCTCGCCGCCGGGGTCGGGCAGGCTGTCGCTCAGATTTTCGTCGGGCTCGCCCCGCTGCTGTCGACGCTGGCCGGCGTGCTCGTGCAGGTGGCGACCGCACTGGTGCCCGTCTACACCGCGTTCGCTGACGCTCTGCTGCCGGTGCTGCCGCCGATCGTCGACGCGATCAACGCGATCTTGCAGGCGCTGATCCCGATCCTGCCTCCGATCGCCGGACTCGTCGCTGCCCTCGCGCCGCTCGTCGTCCTGATCGTCCAACTCCTCGCGCCTGTGCTCCAGGTCGCCGCGGCGTTCGCGTTGTGGGCCGCGATCAATATCGTCGTCCCGATCATTCAGGGCGTCGTCGGTGTACTGACCGGGCTCGTGTCGGGGCTGACGTCGGCGGTCACGTTCATCACCCAACTGCCCGGCATGATCGTTTCCGGGCTTTCGGCGCTCGGCTCGACGATCACGACGTTCTTCACCGGCCTCGTCACGACCATCGGTTCGTGGCTGACGACCGCCTTCACCACGGTCGTCGGCTTCTTCACCCAACTACCCGGAATGATCATGTCTGGGCTTGCCGCGCTGCCGGGCCTGCTCGTCGACCTGTTCGTGCAGGCCGTTGCGGCCGTCGGCATCGCGATCCTGACCGCGATCGCGGCCGTCGTGTTCATCTTCACCGCGCTGCCGGGCCGGATCGTCAGCGGCCTGTCGTCGCTGGGCTCGCAGCTGCTGTCGGTCTTCACATCGGCGTTCAACTCGGCCCGCTCGGCGATCTCGTCGTTCCTGTCATCGGCGGCTGCGTTCTTCTCGTCGTTGCCGGGCCGGATCGCATCGGCCGCCGCCGCGCTGCCCAGCCGTCTGTCCGCGTTGTTCCGGTCGGCCGGATCGAGCGCCCTGTCCGCCGCGCGGTCCTTCGGCTCGTCGATCGTCTCGTTCTTCTCCGGCCTGCCAGGCCGGATCGTGTCGACCCTCAGCGCCCTGGGTTCCCGTATCGCGGGTGTGTTCAGCAGCGCCGCGGGCGCAGCGCGAGGCGCTGTCTCGTCGCTGATCTCCGGGATCGTGTCCCTGTTCTCGGGCCTGCCGGGCCGCATCGCCGGCGCGCTCGGCAACATCGGCTCGCGGATCATGTCGAGCATCAAGAGCGGTCTGCCGTCGGCCGTACGCAAGTACTTGCCGTTCGCGGACGGCGGCATCGTGCTCGGGCCCACCCACGCCCTGGTCGGGGAGGCGGGCCCGGAGGTGATCATCCCCCTGACGAAGCCGAAGCGGGCCCGGCAGCTGGCCGCGCAGTCAGGTCTGGCCGAGATGCTCGGCAATGACGGCTCCTCCTCCACGCCGGGCAGCGACGGCGGGGTCACCATCGCGCCCGTGTTCAACATCTCCCAGGTCGGCGACGCCGAGACGACCGCCGCCCGGGTCATGCACCGCATGGCGCTGACGTACAGCATGTGACCTGGTGGGGCGGCCGTAAGCTGAGGGACGCCGCTGGTTGTGGGCCGGGCACCTCTCCGAATTAGGGGTGCCACGTGCTGACCGACTTCCTCCAGGTAGGCGGTATCGAGGTCATCAACACGGCCCGCCTACGCGCCTACCTCGAGACCGTCGGCTCCCCGCTGGACTCCGGCCCGGACATCTGCGGCTGCGACACCCTCACCGCCGACGTCCTCGACCCGGACGGCCGGCCGTACACGACACCCGACGACCCGGACAACCCCGCACCCTGGTACGACCCCGACGTCCCCGAGTCCGCCGACTTCGCCGGGTTCCTGCCGCTCTCCTTCGATGGCATCGACGACTATCCGGTGAAGCGGGTGGTCACGAACGCCGTTGTCGGCGGCGGCGCGCTCGGCCCCGCCCGGGTGCAGCCGCGCACCATCACCGTGACTGGCCTCCTCCTCGGCGCCACCTGCTGCGCCGTGGAGTACGGACTGCACTTCCTGGCCGAGGCGTTGCAAGGCTGCACCGGCAGCGCGTGCGGCGGCGACTGCGTGAGCATGTTCAACTGCTGCCCCGGCGAACAGGAAACACCAGCCGAATTCAACGAGCGGCACCGCCGCACCTACCGGCGCGTGGCGCTGGTGGACGGCCCGACGGTCACGGCCCGGCACGGCGACGGCAACTGCGCCTCCGGGCGGTGCTCCATCGGCGCGGACATCATCACCGTGGAGTTCGTTCTCGTCGCTGCCACTCCGTGGGCGTGGACGGACGAGATCCCGCTGCTGGACGTCCACTTGCCGGCCGACGACGACACCGAGTGCATCACGTGGTGCCTGCACACCGGTCAGAACGCCTCGGGTGAGTGCGCCGATGGGTCGTGCCGGCTTGCGGGCTGCCCGGACGTGGCGGCCGCGTGCGCGGACCCGTTCTGCACACCACCGGCGCCCCCTCAACCGGCCGTGCCCTCCTCCTGCTTCTGTGAGGCGCTCGCCACGAACCGGGAGTGCTACGAACTCGATCTGTCCAACCGTCCGGCGTGGGGCACGGATGTGCCTGTGATCTCGGTCTTCGCCGGGAGTGAGGACCTGCGGCGGCTGACGATCTCCTTCTACGAGCGGGCCGAGCAGGACGGGGACCTGTCGTGTGCGGAGATCGCGGACCGCAAGCGCTGCGACCCGCTCGCCGTGTTCGAGGTCGGGTTCGTCCCCGCCGGTGGCACGCTCGTGCTGGACGGGCAGATCGGCCGCGCCACTGTGGAGTGCGGGGGCAACTGCGAGACGAGCACGAGTGTGTGGGGGGCAGGCGGCGCCTCTCCGACATGGCCGGCCTTCGACTGCGCCTCGGTCTGCGTCTGCCTGGAGACTGACGCCATCCACCCGCCCGCCGACGACGCGCGCCTGACGATCGGGGTCACCGGCCGCGGCTACTGATCGGCCCTGCGGCCCGCTTCAACGATGCGAGCGAGATCGCCATCCACGGGGATGTCGAAGGTCTGAGCGATCTCGACTACCGCTGTTCCCACTCGCCTACGCAGGCGCCGCAATGCGTTGCAGAAAGGATTCCAGTTCCGCCGTGCCCGGTTGCTGCTCATGCCGGTGAGGAACTGACGCACCGCTGCCTGAATCTCCCGAAGACCGCTCCGCAGTTCGATAGTTTCGCACTCAGGGATTTGCTCGCTGAGATAGGACCGCAGACGCTCAGCCGAAGTGACGACCTGATCGGCGATCTCCGATTCGTAGACGTCGTAGAGCATCCGATGATCTTCCAGACGGTGCAGGGCCTCCCGGGCCCGTCCCCGATCGGTCTTCACAGCCTCCCAGTTCGCCGAGACGCCCGTCAGCGAGACGCCCACCGAAGTCAGCCGCTTCTTCTTGGTCCGCTTCCGCCAGAACCACATTGTTCCTCCCCGGACCGTGACCGACTTCCTGTCTCACAGCGCCCAACCGTTCCCCAGCCCTCTGCCTGATGACTTACCGCCGGCTCGGGCCGTTTAGTCTGGCGTCGTGCCGCTGGTTTTGGGCCGGGCCTCCTTCTCTCGCAGGGGGCCCGTTGTCTTCAGCAGGGTGTGGCGTCCACTCGGCCTACATCGTGGATCGGGGCGGAGCGGTGGTGACGCCGGCGGACACGCTGGTGTCCGTGGACTGGACGAGGATCCTGGACGACGTGAGCACGGCGCACGTCGTCATCAACCCGGACGGCGACTGCTGCGCACAGCTCGGCAAGGTGCGCACGTGGCGTCACAAGCTTGTCCTTGCCCGCGACGGTGTCACCGTGTGGGAGGGGCCGATCATCCAGGCCGAGTGGTCGTTCGGGAAGGTGGAGCTGTGGGCCTCCGACATTCTGGTGTGGCTTGACCGGCGCGTTCCGCACGAGTCGATCGTGTTCGACGGCTCCGACCTCACCGACATCGCGAGCTGGCTGATCGAGGACGCGTTCGCGCCGGATGACCCGGGCCATACCGTGGACATCCTCGGGCGCTCCGGTGTGGAGGGCGGACGGCAGTACACCGAGGACATCGGGCAGAGCGGCGACCACCTCCGCGATCTCGCGGATACCGGCCTCGACTACACGGCCATCGGCTCAACGATCGTCCTCATGCCGGAGGACTGGGACGCGAGCGTCGGCACGCTCACGGACGTCGACTTCCCCGAGGGCCTGGTCGTCGCCGAGGACGGCTCGGCGCTCGTGACTCGCTACATCGTGCACGGCGACGAAGACAGCGGTGTCAAGGGCGTCTCGGGCGGTATGGATTCCTACTACGGGCTGCTCGAGCGCAGCGTGGAGGAGACCTCGGTGACGACGAGTGCCTCGGGGGCGTCGGCGGCGCGGTCGAAGCGTGCGTCGGCGTACCCGGTGCCGGTGTTCCTTAGTTCCGACGAGGTGACCCTGTCGCCGGAGGCTGCGGTGGACGTGGCCAGGCTCGTGCCGGGCTGGTGTGTGGACGTCACCACCGCGGCGACATGCCGGCCGCTGCGGCAGCGGTTGAAGATCGGCGGCGTGAAGGTGTCGGAGGACGGAGACGGCGAGAGTGTCCAGGTCACCCTTGCGCCGCTGAGCAGCGATCTGGGGGACTGATGGCGATACGAGGATCCGCAGCGCGGCGCAACCTGGACCCCATGGGCGGCGTCCTGCGCGACCTGAACCGCCAGTCGAGGACGCTGTCTCGGAAGCCGGGCCGACGTGGGCGCCAAGGCGACCAGGGGCTGCAAGGTGAGCAGGGTGTCCCGGGGGTGCCGGGACCGCCGGGGGAACAGGGTGTGCCGGGGCCGCCCGGACCACGGGGCGCGGCACCCGCCGCCGCAGTCCTCACGACGGCCGCTGACGGCCGCGCCACCTGGACGTACGCCGAGCCGTTCGCAGAAGCCCCGGTGATCAGCGCACTGCCCGTGGATCCTCACCCGGGCGACGACCACACGGTGACGGTGACCCTGGAGCAGGTGACCGGCGAGTGCGCGATGGTCCGCGTGTGGCGGACGCAGCCGCTTCTCGGCCTGGGCCTGCTGCCGTTGCTGCCCGCTGGGGCGGGGGTGCAGGTGCACGTCACTGCGAGTGGTGAACCGGCCAGCTAACCTCTGCGGGTAGCCGCTGGTTGTGGGCCGGGCACGTGCGATTCCCCGGGAGGGGCTCTCATGGCGCGCGCCTGCGTATGCGACGACTACTTCACGGTGGACTCGGACACCGGTGAACTCTGCCTGAAGCCGGGCACGATGGGCCTTCGCCGGGTCGTCGTCCACAACGACCCGGGCACCTTCCAGTTCCGGAAAGCTGATTTCCCGTGGCTGGCGAGGGTGTTCGTCCGGGTTCAGGGGGGCGGAGGCGGCTCGGCTGGAGCGAACGCGGCCGCCAATCAGTGCATCGTGCGCCCCGGAGGCGCGGGCGGCGGCTACAGCGAGCAGCTGATTGCCGCGTCGTCGCTGGGTGCTGTGGAGACGATCGTGGTGGGTGCCGGCGGCGATGCGGGCGGGACGGCGACGAGCGGCGGGGCCGGCGGCAGCAGTTCCTTCGGCGGGTTCGTGACGGCCAACGGGGGCGACGGGGGACACTCGATTCAGACCTCGGGCACGGTGGCGGACGTGTCGTCGGGCGCGGCGGCCCCGTTCGCCGGCCGCGGCCAGTTCGCGCAGGGCGGCGCCCCCGGCGGAGGCGCGATCCGTCTCAACGGCACCAACGGGATTTCCGGCGCAGGCGGTGAGTCGTACCTGGGCCACGGCGGGCAGGCGCGCGCCAGCGAAGGCAACGGCACCGGGCCGCGCGGCTTCGGCGCCGGTGCGGGCGGCGGGCTCTCCTACGGCGGCTCGGTCAACGGCGCCCCGGGCGGCGGGGGATGCGTGATCGTGGAGCTGTACGGCTGAGCTGCCGCAGTTGGGGGCGTTGTCCCGCGCCGTAGACTGACGTTCACGCCGCTGGTTGTGGGCCGGGCCGAGATCACCTTTGAAGGGTGGGCGTCTTGGCCAGGTGTCAGTGTGGCGGTGACGGCTGCAACTGCGTGGTCATCGCCGGTGAGAACGCCGAAGTGACGGGCGCGGGCAGCACGCTGAACCCTTATGTGGTCTCGGCCGTCATCGGCTGTGAGGACGTCCGCCCGTGTATCTCGGCCGGGGACGGCATCAGCTACGACGCGTCGACCGGCGTCGTATCAGCGCACCTGTCCGGCCAGGCCGGAAACAACGTCGCCATCGGCCCGGACGGCGGCCTGTTCGTCCCCACCGGGGCGGCGACGGTGAGCGTGGGGTGCGGCATCACCGGTGACGGCTCCGCCAGCGCGCCCGTCACGGCCAACACCGGGGCGTGGCCGTATGCGTGCGACGTGGACACCTTCGGCGGTGTCGTGGCCTGCGACAGCAACGGCGTCCTGCGCTCGGAGCCACGCGGCAAGGTCTCCATGACCCGGTACGGGGAGACCCGGACGTACAACCGGGCGGTTCCGGCGGGGAGGATCCAGAGGGCGGACACGTTCTCCACCACGATCACCAACCCGGACACGTGCCGCCCAGCCTTCGTGGTCGTGGAGCGTGAAGTGGACGTGTTCTTGACCCTTCCCGCGGGTGCTGGAGCGGCGACGGGCTTCGACGGCGACGAGATGTACTACACCCGCAACAGCGGATCGAGCACCATCTCGGGCGCTCACGCGCAGGGAACGAAGGTGCTTGCGGGCGGCACGATCCCCGCGGGCGGCCGGATGACGGTCACGTTCGATGCGACGGTCGGGCGGGGCTCGGGTGGCGCCCGCTACACCCAGATCATCGGCATCATCCGCTGCTTGATGATCAGTCTGTGAGGACGACCATGCTTGAAAGCGTCGCGGCGGCAGAACCTGTATCGGCCGTCTATCACGTCGTTTACGAGGACGGCACAGCCGGCCGTATCGAAGTCACCGCTGGAGCTGTGCCCGAACTGGCCCGCCCGGGTTGCTTCGTAGAGCAGGAGGACTACCAGGCGCGGATCAAGGCCCTTCAGGACCTGGAGGCTGCGGTCCTCGCCGACGAGGAGGCCACGCAGCACGGGCAGGCCCTCGCGGACTACACGGCGCTCACCCTGTTCGGGCTCGCCGAGGAGACCGCGCGCCGTCTGTCTGGCTACGACGGACCAGGCCGTCCGGAAAGTTAGACTCCCAGGTAGCCGCTGGTTGTGGGCCGGGCGAGAACTCTCCGCATGAGGAGTGGTCCCCTTGGCCGGTTGCGGGTGCGGTAGCCGCAGGTGCACGTGCACCGTCACCGCTGGCACCGGCGTGCAAGTCGGTGGCAACGGCAGCACGTCGAACCCTTACGTCATCAGCGCGAAGCCGCCGGTCACCGGTTGCGGTCTGACCGGTGACGGCACCGCGGCAGCTCCCCTCGCCGCGCACGTCGGGACTTGGCCGTACGCGTGCGACCTCGACACCGTCGCCGGAAGTGTGTACTGCGATCCGGCCAGCGGTGAACTGCGCGGCGACCCGCCGTACTGGGCCGATTTCCAGGGAAACCAGACCACCACGCTTCTGAGCACCCCGCTTCGGGTGCCGGCTGCCGAGCAGGTGGTGATCGACACGATCTCGGTCGATATCACGAACCCTGATCCGTGCCGCAGGGCGATCGGGCTGCTGTTCCGTGAAGTCGACCTGGACTTCGTGCTGCCGCCGGGCTCGGGCGCCATGGCCGGTATCGACGGCGACGACATGAACTATCTGGGCAACCAAGGCAACGCGACGATCTTCAACACCCACTCCCAGGACAACAAGCTCAGCGTCTTCACGCTCAACCCTGGGGCGACGCGCACGATCACGATGAACGTCGAGGCCGGTCGCGGCAGCGGCGGCGCGACGATCACCAAAATTCAGAAGTCGATTCGCGCCTGGGTCTGGTCGAACCAGTTCAACTGACAGGAGCCGCAGTCATGGCAGACCAGACCTTTTACTACGAGTACCCGGACGGCGCGATCGCCGAGCGGGTCACGACGGCAGACGACCCGGAGCACCCGGAAGGCGTGACGCTGCTGACGGCGGCCGAGTACGCCACGAAGAAGGCGGCGATCGAGACGGCTCTCGCGCAGCAGCAAGCCGACGTCCAGGCGGCGGAGACCGCGGCGAAGAAGAACGCGTACGACGCACTGATCGCCGCCGGGATTCCCGAGGAGGCGGCCCGGACGCTGTCGGGCTACCGGCCCGAGCCGACGGGCGGTGCGTGATGGCAGACCCGATGACACCAGCTGAGTGGCGTGCCGCGCTGCGTGCTGAGGGCGTGCGGTTCGTCGAGTACCGCGGCTGGACCACGCGCGGCCGGGACGCGGCCACGGGCAAGACGTTCGGGCCGGTTCACGCCGTGCTCAATCACCACACGGCTGGCCGTGACTCACTCGCGGCTGTCGCCGTGAACGGCCTGCCGGACTTGCCGCCGCCGCTCGCTCACGCGTACCTGCCGAAGTCCGGTGTGTTGACGCTCGTCGCCGACGGCCGCGCCAACCATGCCGGGCTGGCTGCGAAGAACGTGGTCGACGCACTCGTTGCCGAGCGAGACCTTCCGAGGCAGTCAGCCGGGTCGGGCACGGTCGACGGCAACGATGCGCTGTACGGGATCGAGGTCGAAAACCTCGGGGACAACGTCGACACGTACACGGCCGAGCAGTACGACACCTGGGTCCGCTTCAACGCGGCGATCTGCCGTCATCACGGCTGGTCGGCCGCGTCCGTGGCCGGTCACCTCGAAACGAGCGTCGAGGGCAAGGTCGACCCTCGCGGGCCTGTGGCCGGTTACGGCAACCGCGGACGCTTCACGTTCACGATGGACCGCTTCCGCGCGGACGTGGCCGAGCGCCTGGCCCACCCGGCGAGCTGGGACCCCACCCATGAGGAGGACGACGACATGCCCGAGTACGCGAACCTTGGCCTCGCGAAGCCGTTCACGCTCAAGCCCGGCGCCTGGGACTCGATCGAGTTCACGCAGGAGTGGAACGACACGGCCGGCGACCACGGCACGAACGGCAGCGTCTTCGTCCGAGGCGCCGCTCGCTTCACCGGCAGCGTCAGCCTGACGTTCTCCGGGCTGCCGGTCGGCGACGCCGTGCAGGTCCGGATGAGCGAGTACGACGGCGACGAGCACAAGGCCGATCACCCGGTGCACGAGGTCGTCGGCACCGAGGGCGGGACCTTCCAGGTCGTGCCGCTCACGAAGCGTCTCCCCGCCGGGCGAGGAATGCGGGTGCGGCTGCTGAACCAGTCGGACGCGCCGATCACCGTCGAGAGCGCCGTCCTGACCGCGCTCGTCTGGAAGGAGTAACCCTATGCTGCTGCCCTCCCTGCTGCGCACGCTCGTGCCGCTCCTGGCCGGCTGGATCATCGTCGCCCTTACCGGGCTCGGGTTCACGCTCGACTCGAACTCCGCGCAGACCGCCGTGGCGTTCGCCGTCGCGGGCGCCTACTACGTGGTGTTCCGGCTCGTCGAGCGGGCGGCCGAGAAGTTCGGCGGTCCCCTCTGGCTCCAGGGCGCGGTCGGCGCGCTGCTCGGCTATGCCCGGCCGCCGCGCTACAAGTCGACTGATGACGTCGTCGAGCTGCTGCGCCAGAGCCGGTCATGACCGTGCAGCCGCCGGAACCCGGCGTCTACATCTCGCCGACGCAGACGTATACGGAAGTTCAGCGGCTGGTGCGAACGGTGGACCAGATCAACGGCAAGATCGACCGCATCCTCGAAGACAACCGTGAGATTAAGGGCGACGTGTCCGACCACGAGACGCGGCTTCGCGCGCTTGAACTCGGCGAGACCGAGAGGCAAAAGAGGGAGACGATGCGGATCGACGAGCTCGAAACTCGCCGGTGGCCGTTGCCCGCGCTCGGCGCCGTCGCCGCCCTTGTGGGTGCGGCCGGTGGCGCCGCCGGGTTCTTCCTGCGCTGACCGTCCCGAGTGGCTTTGTAGGTGAGAGTGGAGGCCAGATGTTGGTGGGTTCTGACTCCAGTGAGGGGAGTATCGGGGTGCATCAGCTAGAGCGTGTCTCCTTGTTCGTGGACTACGCTCCGGCCATGGGTAAGTTCCTCGCGGTCCTGAATGGCGCGGCCGACGACGCTGACAAGGCGGAGTTCACCGAACAGCAGCGAAGTGAGTTCATGAACGCGTGGGCGGCATGGGCTCAGAGGAACAAGCACGCGCTGCTCGATCCCGGCGCGCCACTGTTCCGCAAGAAGCTGGTGACGGCCCAAGGCGTCGAGGACTTCACCGACTCGAAGACCGGATACGCGATCGTGGAGGCCGAATCGCACGATGACGCGGCGCGGCTCTTCAGTGAACACCCTCATATCGCCTTGATTCCAGGGAACTCGATCGAGGTCCTTGAGTGTCCGTCCATCCCTGCCTAGGTTCTGCTTCCTTGGTCATCGTCGTGTCCAGATGAGGATGGCGGCGAGGTGCAGTGCCGCCTGGTAGGCGAGGGCGAGCTTGTCTGTCCGCATGGCCAGACCGCGCCACTGCTTGAGCCGATTGATGCAGCGTTCGACGGTGTTCCGCTCCTTGTATGCCTCGGCGTTGAAGTCGGGCGGTCGGCCTCCGGCACGGCCTCGCCGCAGACGGTGGCCGACCTGATCGGAGGGCTGAGGGATGACCGCACGGATTCCACGCCGCCGGAGGTGATCCCGGATCGCGCGGGACGAGTACGCGCGGTCCGCCAGGACGGCATCTGGTCGGGTCCTAGGTCTTCCGGAGCCGCTTCGCGGAACACGGATGCTAGCCATGACGGCCTCGAAGGCCGGTGCGTCGCCCGCCTGGCCTGCGGTGACACGCAAGGCCAGCGGCCGTGCACGGCTGCTGGCAAGGTGGATTTTCGTGCTCAGGCCGCCGCGCGAACGTCCGAGCCCGTGATCATCGGGTTCGTCCCTGTCCGGCGCCCCTTTTTCTCGGCTCCGGCGGCATGCTGGTGGGCCCGGCAGACGGTGGAGTCCACCGACACGGTCCAGCCGATGTCCTCGCCGTCGTCCGCTGCTGCCAGGACGGCGCCGAGGATCCGTTCCCAGGTTCCATCCACGGCCCACCTGATCAGTCGTTTGTGAGCTGTTTGGAACGAACCGAGCTCGTCGGGCAGGTCCCTCCATGGCGAGCAGGTGCGGTACTTCCAGGCGATGGCCTCAAGGGTTCGGCGGTGGTCGGCCCATCGCCGCCCACGGGCTGGATCTGCCGGCATCAATGGCTTGATCCGGTCCCACATCGCATCAGTGATCACTAATCGGACGGACATATCTGATCAACTGCCCAGCCGACCAAAGAGACACGCTCTAGCCCTGGGTGGCTCAAGTGCCCCTTTCGAAGGTCGAGTTGTACGCGGCGATACGCCATGACGCTCGGGTCGAAGGGCTGTCCAGCACTCCTATCCGTGACTCACGGTGCAAGGTAGCCACTGCCGCGATGTGACGCATGCCACATGCGGTTCCTGTCAGTAATCAGGGCGCTGTTCCGCTCAGGTCACGGAGAGCCAAGCGAACCGACAGGAGCAGCACATGAAGCACCGCATCGTCGTCCTCGGCGCCGGCTATGCCGGGGCCTACGTGGCCGGAACTCTGGCCCGTCGGCTGTCCCCGGCGGACACCGAGATCACCGTGGTCAGCGCCGAGCCGGACTTCGTCCAGCGGCTGCGGCTGCACCAGCTCGCGGCCGGACAGGAGATCAAGGCTCCACCACTCGCCGACGTCTTTGTGGGCACGGGGATACGGCTGCGCCTGGCCCGTGTCACCGCCGTCGACCCCGAGCGCCAGGTCGTCGCTGTGGCCGACGCCGAGGGCGGCGGCGAACTCGGCTACGACACGCTCCTCTACGCGCTCGGCAGCCACGCCGCCGACCACGGCGTCCCCGGAGTGGCCGAGCACGCCTTCGACGTCAGCAGTCGTCCGGCGGCGCTGCGCCTGCGCGAGCGCCTGGACAGCCTGAGCAGGCGGGACGAGGACGGGAGTGTGCTGGTCGTCGGCGACGGGTTGACCGGCATCGAGACCGCCACCGAGATCGCCGAATCCCGGCCCGGCCTGTCGGTGGCGCTGGTCGCCCGCGGCGAGCTGGGCGCCCCGCTCTCCGCCGGAGCCCGCAGCCACCTGCGCCGGGCCTGCGACCGGCTGGGCATCACCGTCCTGGAGCACACCAGCGTCGAAGCCGTCGAAGCGACGCGGGTGCTGTGCGCCGACGGCACCGCCTTGGCATCCGACGCGACCGTGTGGACGGCCGGGTTCGCGGTCAGCCCCATCGCCGCCACCAGCGGGCTGGAGGTCACCGAGAACGGTCGGATCGTCGTCGATCGCACCATGCGGTCGGTCTCGCACCCGAACGTCTACGCCGCCGGCGACAGTGCCTACGCCATCGGCGACAACGGCCGGCCACTGCCGATGTCCTGCGCTTCGGCCGGCTACACCGGCATGCAGGCCACGTCCGCGATCGTGGGACGCCTGACCGGCCGCAAGATCCCGAACACCAAGCTGGACTACCTGGGCAACCACATCAGCCTCGGGCGGCGGGACGGGATCCTGCAGATGGTCGACGGCGAAGCGCAAGCAAAGCCGAAGTATGTGGTCGGCCGGAAGGCCGCGCGGATCAAAGCGGGCATCCTCAAGATGTCGCTGTGGACCACCTCGCACCCGACCTTCGGCCTGCCCAAGCTCAAGCGCCACCTGGCCGCCGTACCGGATGGGGCAGCCGAGAGGATGGTCGCGTAGCCGCCTGACGAGGGAGGTCCGCGTGGACAGCACCGCCACTGATCGCTTCGACACCAGCCGGTTCGAGGCCAGCCGGAACCGGCTGGCCTCGCTGGCGTACCGGCTGCTGGGCTCCGCCGCCGACGCCGAAGACGCCGTGCAGGACGCGTTCCTGCACTGGCAGGCCACCGACCGGCAGCTGATCAAGGTGCCGGAAGCATGGCTGACCAAGGTCGTCACCAACCTGTGCCTCGACCGGCTCCGCTCGGCACAGGCCCGCCGCGAACGCACCGTCGGCGCCTGGCTGCCCGAACCGCTCCTGGACGGCGACCCGATGCTCGGCCCGGCCGACACCTTCGAGCAGCGCGAATCGGTCTCCCTGGCCGTGCTGACTCTCATGGAACGCCTGTCACCCCTTGAGCGGGCCGTCTACGTCCTGCGCGAAGCGTTCTCCCACCGCCACGCCGAGATCTCCGAGATCCTCGACATCACCGAATCCGCAAGCCAGCAGCACCTCCACCGGGCCCGGCACCGCATCACCGCCGCGCGCCCCAGCGTCGGCGAAGTCGACCCGGCATCCGCCCGCAGGATCGTCGAGGAATTCCTCGCCGCTGCCTCCTCAGGCCGCACCGAACGCCTGGTGGCGCTGCTCACCGACGACGCGACCGCGATCGCCGACTCTAACGCCGCCGGCCCGGCCAAGACGCTGCTGCAGTACGACACTCCGCAGCGCATCGCCGACATCGCACGGGCCGGTTTCAAACCCACACCCGCGAAACGGCGACTTGCCGGCGGCACGCCCGCCATCCACTACGCGCTCGTCAACGGCGCCCCCGCCATCCTCTTCGTGATCGGCGACCAGGTCATCGGCGCCGTGACGTTCGACATCACAGCCGGCAAGATCGCAACCGTGCGCGGCATCGCCGCCCCCACCCGCCTCGTCCGCCTCACCGAAGCCTGGCGGCAGCACGGACCGGACACGCCGCTCGTCACCCAGTGGTGACCCGCCACAGGCTCAACCCGCACAAGGTGGGGGGCGCCAGGTGGAGTCATTTCTCACCTACAAAATCGGCACCCCCACCCACCGGGTGGAGTCAGAACTGACTTACAAGTGGCGTCAACCGTCACCTACGAAGCCACTCATTGACCTGGCGGCAGTCAATCCTCCTGCTTAACGGAGCGCAGCATGACCGAGAAGACGGGCGAGTCAGGAAACGGCTTCTGGTCACCCAACTTGCGATAGCCCCATGCCTCGTAGACGGCTTGGACAGCGCCGTCGCCATTCGCCGGGTTGACGAGCAGGGTCACGCGCTCCTCTGCCCGATGGCTCAGCCAGGCCTCGTGGAGCTGCCAAGCAACGCTCCGTCCCCGCCACTGCTTGCGCACGACGATTTCGTTGAGTGCGACGGTGCGCTTTCCATCCTCGGCGGTGACGTCGGCAGGCAGAGGGGTGAGCATGTTGTTCCACCACTTGGTGTCTGGTGCAAGGGTCGTGCCGAAGCAGAAGCCAACGGTCTCGCCGTTCTCGTACCCGAGTACCGCTGTCCACCCGGGTCGCGATGCGTACGCAGATAGGCGCTCGTCAAAGCGCTCCATGTCGTAGAACGGGCCTGTGAGGCCGAAGTCGCGGTGGCGGACCTCGACATGCGTGTCGAGGATCTGCTGCCGGATCTCGGGGAGGTCCTCGGCGACATAGTGCTTTACGTCGACCGTCACGGTGTTTGATCTCCTTCGGCGTAGCGGTCGGCCCACTCGACCGCGATGCGGGAACCGGGGGCCAGGCGGGTCAGCCCCTGGTCGAACTGTTGCAGAAGTTTGCCGGTCCGCCCAGACGTCTTTTGCCCCGGTGCAGGCAGATACTGGAGAGCTGTTGCATACGCCTGCTCGGCTTCGCCCTGGGCGAGTTGCGCTAGGGCGAGGTTCAGCCCGTAGTACGTGCGGTTACGGCGGTACTCGGGACGCAGGCGGGCCAGCGTTCGGTGTAGGTGGGCCTCGCTGTCGGCGTGCCGCCCCAACCGGCCCATGACCAGAGCGGACAGGCCGTCCAGTTCCGCGCGGTCGAAGAAGGCCATCCAGGCCGCGCGCTCATCCTCAAGGTCGGCCCGTTGGTACGCCTTCTCGGCCGCGGCCAGGCTGCGCCGTGCCGGAGTGTCTTCACCTAACGCTGACTGGATGCCCGCCAGTCTGGCGCTGGCAAGAGAGCGGAACAGAGGGTCCTGTCGGCAGATGTGCTCGCGGGTCCCAGCTTCGGCCGCGGCCAGAGCGTCGTGCATCTGATGTTCTTGATACGAGAGAAGCGCCGCGTGTCCCCACAAACGCATCTGCATCTCGCTGCTTCCAGCCATGCCAGCTAGCTTCATCGCCTGATGGAGGTGGCCCAGTGCACGCTGAGGATGCTGCGAGTCAACGGCTGCCCAGAGTGCCGTCCCGGTGAATGCGGCAGCGAGGTAGTACAGGCGTTGCCGGACCCGGGTCGCTGCCTGGCCGACGGCTTGTAGGTCGAGCGCGTGCTGAGCGTGGGCAAGGGCGCGGGTTTCGAGTCGGATGCTGGCGCCAGTCTCGTTGTCGTCGTGTACGAGCTCCACGAAGTTGCGTTCGAGGCGGTCTGCGTCGCTCATGCCGACCCGGCGGGAGCCGTTGGACGGCGCGGAGGGAAGCAGGGCAGCAGCCGTCAGGGAAGCCGTAGCGGTGGTGAAGGTGCGGCGCCGCACAGAGTCCTCCGATGGTGCTCGTTCTCGTCCGGCGGGAGGGCTGAAGCCCAGTTCTTCCGCTGTGACACCGAATTCTTCTTCGAGGACGAGCCGCTGTCTTGTCTGTGGCCAACGGGTTTTTCCGGTCACCCAGTTCCTGACGTGGCGATCGGTCAGCTTCCCTAACTGGCCTGTCAGGGCGCCGATTCGCTGGTTCAGGCGGTCTGCTAACTCGCCTTGTGTCAGCCCAGCGCGTTCCATGCGCGCGGCCAGATGCGGGTTACCCGTCATGTCCTCACGGTAGAGCGATCCGTGCCTACGGCAGAGGCGGAAGGTAAAAATTTCCGGTTGGCCGCGTAGAGACCGCTCCCGCAATTACCTGTCAACGCCAGGTAGTTAAGCGGTTACCTCGGATGTGCGGACGTCTTCCCCAGCCGTAGGGCGAGGCTCCACGGTGACGAGAGAGCGGAGGTAGCCCGGTGAAAGGAGAGCTGCAACGAGCTGCGGCGGACGAGGTGGAGGGGGAAGCCGTGATGATGCTTAAGGAGCGGCAATTCGCCGTCTCCCAGTGGCTCCTGACCGCCGCAGATGACCGGGAAGTGGCGCGTTCCCAATGGGCTGACCAGGGCATCGCGCTCCTGTGCTGCGGCGGCGTCCTCTCCGCTATGCGTATCCCCGCCCGTCTGGTGTGGGCGGCGGCCAGGACGGATGACCTCAACGAGGTGGACGACTTCCTGCGCCGCTTCTTCAGTGGAGGCGCGGTGTTCATGGATCTCCACGCGCAGCGTTACTACGCCCTGGTAGGCGGGGCCACGCGATGGCCGTGGAGAGGACGGGACTTCCCCGAGGTGGGGCGCCTCGGCCGTGACACGTTCCTCGGCGTACCTGCGACCCACCTCACCGAGCCGCGCGGGCGCTCGTACTGGTGTGTCCCGATGGAGTCCCCCGGAGACCTGACCTACATGGATGAGGTGGGGGATCTGTGCCACCGCGGGCGGGCGGCGCTGGCTGAAGTAGGTGGCCTGTGAACGGCGATGCCTTCGCCGCTGCGCCCGCGCTCCCCCTCCCCGAGGCCCTCATGCCTGACTCGTTAGCGACCAGCGCCATCCCCACACGCCGCGGAGAACCACGAGTGCCCTTACGTGACATGACCCTGATCGTCAGTCCGATCGGTGAGGACACAGACCTGCGGGCAGCACTGGAGGATCTAAAGCTGGGGCGCTACTCGGCCGCCCGTGACCTGTTGTCGCGGACGGGTTCGCACTGGGCATTGCGTACGAGCCGCAGCCAGCTTCTCGCCGCCGGCGCGGGGGAGGCCGGTGTCTTCAAGGCATGGCGGGATGAGGAGCCAGACAGTCCGCACGCCTGCATGATGTGGGCGCGGGCGCTCACCCGGGCGGCAGTGGAGGCCTACCGCAAGGGCGAGCGTCAGCAGGTGGTGGGGCGTGCCGCGGCCCTGGCCCAGCAGGAGTGGCGGAGGCTGGACCACCTGTGGCCGGAGTGTCCGGTGCGGTGGATCGGCCGCCTGCACCTCACCCAACTCCCGTACTCGGCGAGCTACTTCGACCCCTACGCACAGAGGCGCCGGGCTCCGTGGGATCAGCTGGACGATCCCGCCATGCACTATCGGGGGCCGTGGCCGCTCCTGGACGAGGTCAACCGGCTCCACCCCGGCAACCGGGAGAGCCATCACCGCATGCGCGAGTACTTCCTGTACCGCGGCGGCGGGGCAGCGGCCGCCATGCAGTTCTCGGCCTGGCTCGTGTCCGGCAGGCTGTCGAATCCTGAGCTGCTCATGCTGCCTGTGTACTCGCTCCTGGACCTCTACCGGGAGCGGCACGGCGACGGTCGGGGCGGCGCGCTCCAGTTCTGGCAGACCGCGCAGGTGCGGCACTACGCCTGCCGGGCCTACGACGAATGGTTCGCGCCTCTTCCGGCCACCGAATACCCGTGGCTCTCGATCTCCGATCTGAGCCATCTGGCTCATGCCCTGGTGGCCTGCGGAGAAGACGACCGGGCCGCGTGGGTGTTCAAGGCGATGGGCCCCTACGCCATGCCGCAGCCCTGGAAAGACGTCAACGCCAGCCTCGGCCGCTCTCGGGACTGGACAGACGCATTCCTCCGCATCCGCGCGTCCGTCTTGCGATAGCAGCGCCGTGGCGCACAGCCGGGCACCGCCAGGTCGCCAACGCGCCCCTGACCCATCCGTCTCCCCTTCTTCACCTGAAAGTGGATCTCTGGTGTCTCACAGAAGCGCTGCCATGACTGCACCAGCCAGTGACGATGACGTCCTGGCTGCCCTCGGGATCAAACCCGAGCTGTCCCGCAAGATGGGGCCCTTCGGCAATTTCGCGATCAGCTTCTCGGTCATCTGCATCCTGGCCGGCGGCATGAGCTTGTTCGGGTTCGGCCTGGGCCACGGCGGCCCGGTGGTCATGCTCGGCACGTGGATCATCATCGGCTTCATGACGCTGCTGGTCGGCCTGTCCCTGGCCGATGTCGTCTCCGCCTACCCCACCAGCGGCGGCCCGTACTTCATGGCCGACAAGCTCGGCGGGGCCGGCTGGGGCTGGGTGACAGGGTGGCTGAACCTGCTGGGCCTGCTCGGTGCGATCGCCGGTATCGACTACGGGGCCGCCACCTTCGCCGGAGCCTTCGCGCAGATGCAGTGGGGCATCACCCCCACGGACGGCACCACGATGACCATCTTCGCGTGCATCCTGCTCCTGCACGGGCTGCTGAACTCGGCCGGGGTGCGCCTGGTCACCGTGCTGAACTCGATATCCGTGTGGTGGCAGCTGCTTGGCGTGGCCGTCATTGTCGGCGCCCTCACCATCGCCCCGGCCCAGCATCAGTCGGCGAGCTTCGTGTTCACGCACTTCCACAACGACACCGGCTTCTCCAGCCCCTTCTACGTGCTTCTCATTGGCTCGTTGTTGGCCGGTTACACGTTCTGCGGCTACGACGCCTCCGCCCACGTGGCCGAGGAGACCAACGACGCGCAGACCTCCGCGCCCAAGGGCATCGTCCGCTCCATCTGGGTCTCCTGGGCGGCCGGGTTCGTTCTCCTGGCCGGGCTGCTGTTCGCCATGCAGGACTACACGGCTACGCAGAACTCTGCGACCGGGGTGCCGCCCGCGCAGATCTTCCTCGACGTCCTCGGCGCGAGCGGGGCCAAGGCGCTGCTCCTGGTCGTCATCGTGGCGATGCTGTTCTGCGGTAACGCGGAGGTCGCCGCGGCGAGCCGCATGGTCTACGCCTTCTCCCGCAGCCGGGCCCTGCCGGGCTGGCAGAGCTGGCGGATCGTGAATGACCGTACGAAGACGCCCACGCGGGCGGTGTGGTTCGTCATCGTCGTGCCCTTCGTGCTTGCCCTGCCGGCCCTGTGGTCGCCTGCCGCCTATGGCGCGATCACCGCGATCAACGCGGTCGGTATGACGCCGGCCTACGGCATCCCCGTTCTCCTCGCCCTGGTCAAGGGCCGCGACTACCGGCCCGGCCCGTGGAGCCTGGGGCGCTGGCGTCGGCCCATCGGGTACGTCGCGGTCGTCTACGTCGTGGTCATCACCCTCGTGTTCTGCCTGCCGCAGTCCTCGCCGATCACCGCCGACTCCTTCAACTACGCCGGGGTGACCCTGCTGGCCGCGCTGCTGCTGGCCTGGGGCACCTGGCTGACCCGCGGCAAGCAGCAGTACCAGCTCACCGCAGCCAGCGCGGCCCGGCCCGGCGAAGCCATGATCAGTGAGGGTTTCTGATGAACGCAGAGACCAACCGCACCGACGCCCCGTGGCCGACAGGACCGGTGACCCCGGAAACGCTTCAGCGCCTGCTGAAGGACCGGTCTGTCACCGACATCATGCTGGCCGTGCCGGACCTCCAGGGTCGGCTCCTCGGCAAGACTTTCAACGCCCCGGTGTTCCTGGAACGGATGACCGACGGGGCGGAGATGTGCTCCTACGTCCTGGCGACCGACGTCGATATGACACCTCTCGACGGATTCGACTTCACCGGCTGGGAGCAGGGGTTCGGTGACTTCCTCGTCACCCCGGACCTGGACAACGTGCGGATGCTGCCGTACCGGCCCGGCACCGCCCTGGTGTTCGGTACGCCGGTCCACGACGACGGCACTCCCGTGGAGGTGGCGCCCCGCCGCATGCTGGAAACCCAGATCGAGCGGCTCCACGAACTGGGCTATGTGGTGAAGGTGGGGGTCGAGAGCGAGTTCGTGCTCTACTCGGACGGGCCATCAGGTCGGACACCGGTGTGGGGTGAAAATTTCGACTACGGCCTGTACTACCCGCCCCATGTCAGCGACGTCTTCCGCCACCTGGCCGATGCGATGCGCGACGTCGGCATCGTCCACGAGGCGATCAAAACGGAAAGCGCAGCGGGCCAGACCGAGGTGACGCTCGCCTACGGTGAGGCGCTGAAAGCCTGCGACGACTACGCGGTCTTCCGTCACCTCATCCGCGACATCGCCGGGCGGCACGGCATGGTCCCCGTGTTCATGGCCGCCCCCGAGACCGGTGTCGGCAGCGGACTGCACCTGCACGTGTCGCTGTGGACCGAGCGCGACGAGCCGGGATTCGCCCACCACCGGGGACAAGAGCTGCCGCCCCTGATGGAGCGGGCCATCGCGGGACTGCTCTCCGCGCTGCCGCACATGGCCCCGCTGTATGCGCCCACCCCCAACGCCTACAAGCGCTACCAGCCGCACTCGTTCGCCCCCACCCGCTACAGCTGGGGATTCGATCACCGCGGGTGCGCGATCCGCGTCACCGGCCACGGCAACGGCGCCCACCTTGAGGTCCGTCTCGCCGGCGCCGACGCCAACGCCTATCTCGCCCTGGCCGCCTACCTCGCCGCGATGGCCCACGGCCTCGAGGAGGAACTGTCGCCGCGGCCGGCCTGCGACGGCGACGCCTACCAGGACCGGGCCTCCATCCCCCTCTACGCCGATCTCGCCGAGGCCCTCCAGCACTTCGAGCACAGCACCATCGCCCAGTCCCTGCTCGGCAAGGACGTCGTGCGGCACTACGCCCACGCAGCCCGGGCCGAACTCGCCTGGTACCGCACACACGTCTCGGACCTGGAACGGCTCCGCGGCATCCGATGAGCCCCCTGCCGCCGGGTGAGACTCCCCCTCGGCGGTAGGGCCCCGCTCCTTGCCGCCCAGCCCTGGATCGCTACTCCCCGGTCTGGGCGACAAGGGGCCAGACAACGACCCACTCAACCTGAAAGCAACGCATGCCTTCTGTTGATGTCCGCAATGAAGCCGGACCTCGATTCGACCCGCTCGCGGCGCGTCTTGACACCCTCGCGGTCGAGACCCTGCCGCTGGTGGAGGCAGTCACCGGACTTCCCCTGCCCGATCCCGTGGTCATCCGCACCATGACGGTGCGCGACTGGAAGCGGGAACACCGACGCAGCGCAAAGCGGCAGCTGCACTCGGAGACCGTGGAGCTTGATGTTCCGCTCAAGGCTCTGCGCCAAGCCGGGATTCAGAGCGCTGGCAGGCAGCGCTTCCGCAAGCGGTTCTGGCCGACGATAGGCGGCCAGGCCGTGCTGTTCGAGCCCGGCCGCCCCGAACTGGTCCTGCTGCCCAAGGCGTTACGGCACGGCGGCCGCCTCGATGACACGGCGTTCCTGTACAAGGCTCTGGGCCACGAGATGACGCATCTGGCACAGTACGCGGCCAGCGACGGCGCCATCTGGGCAGCACAGGACACTTTCTATCCGGCCCAGCGGGGCATCGCGGACCGGGATTACGCCTTCCTGCTGGAAGGGCACGCGTACTGGGCCGACCAGCAGATCACCACCAAGATCCTGGGTGCGCCGGTGTCGACCGTTGAGGCCAGCCCGCATGCCTCCAGGCGCTACCGGAAACTTGCTGCCTCTCCACATCGCCGTGCGGCCCTAGAGCAGTTCCGACGGGCCTGCGACACCGTGTCCCAGATCGTCAACTCCTACGGCCTCGACGTCTTCAACCAGGTGTGGCATCGCCCGGATCTCGTCCCCACCCAAAAGGAGACGAGCGATGACGTCGCCGCCTGGCAGGCCCGCTTTTCGGCGCTGAGAACTCAATGAAGGGGCGGTCGTCGTGAATGATGACCGGTTTCGATCACCGCAGCCGAGCTGGCACCGCAGACACGTCACGGACGTGGAGCGGCAACGCGGCATCCGCTGAGACTCCCTGCCGCCGGGTGCAACTCCCCCTCGGCGGCAGGGGCAGAATCCTCGCTCTTCGACCGGACAGCGGCCGGAGCGCCAGGAGACGGCTCGTTCAAGCCCCGCCCACCCGCGGCATCTTCCGAGCGGCGCGGTAGGCGGGCAGGTACTTCCCCTGCCGGTGTCCTCTCAGGGTTGGGCGATCCTCAACCGAGGGGACAGCGAGTGTCCGGCAGGGGGCCCGTGAGATGCAGCCGAGTCGCGAAAACAAACGGCCGCGTCGGCTGACGTCCGGTCCGACCCCGGACACGGGCACAACTCTTTCCGTTCCGGCCGCGACGTCATGGCAGCACGACCAGACAACCAACCCTCTCGGAGGTGTTCGTGCATTCCCTGCTCGTGAGCCCTTTCCTGGGCCAGTACCTCATCCTGCAGCCTGGTCACGCGGCCGGTGTTCAGATCCCCGAGAACCGGTACGAAGAACTGCGGACCGCCGTCGCGGAGGACCAGCCCGCCCCGCCCTGGCTCGACCAGGCGACGGAAGCCGCCTGGAACACGCGGCTGCTCGCCTCGACCATCGGGAGGGCCGTCCTCGTCCGGGAGCGGTCCCGGTTCGGGTTCGGCCGGGCATCGTGGGAGATCAACCTCGGCTGTGATGCCGACTGTGGATTCTGCTACCTCGGCGAGAAGCGGTTCGAGGGCCTGGGGTGGGCGGACAAGACGCGGATGCTCGACATGCTCGCCGAGGCCGGGGTGCTGTGGTTCCAGATCACCGGCGGTGAGGCGCTGATCGATCCGCAGTTCGCCGCCGCGTACGAGTACGCATACGGCCTCGGCCTGATGATCCAGGTCTCGACGAACGGCAGCCAGCTCCACAAGAAGCCGATACAGGAGCTGTTCACGCGGCTTCGGCCGTACCGGCTGACGGTGAGTCTGTACGGAGCGACGTCGGGCACGTACGAGGCGGTCACCCGCAACCGCGGCATGTACGAGCGAGTCACGTGCGGGCTCGACAAATGCCGGGACGCCGGACTGCCGGTGCGGATCAACATCATCGTCGCGGCGGAGAACGCCCACGAGACCGACGCCATGGTCCGCCTGGTCGACGAGCGGTGGGGATTCCCATACCAGGTCTTCAGCAACATGTCGCCGACGATCCACGGCGAAGCGGCACCCCTCGCGCAGCAGGCCGAGAAGTACCTGACGCCGCGGCGAGTCTTCACGGGCTGCAACGCCGGTCACACGTTCTTCCACGTCAATCCGCACGGCATCGCGTCTATCTGCAAGATCGGCCGCGACCCGAGCGTGAATCTCATGGTCGAGGGCGTCGACGCCCTCGCCCGGCTCGGCGGCATCGCCGAGTCCCTACAGCTCCGCACCGGTGGCTGTTCTGGCTGCACGAAGGCCGACACGTGCCGCACGTGCCGACCGATGGCCAAGCTCCATCAGGAGGCGGGGGACGACCGCTCACTCTATTGCCAACACGGAGGTTACGGATCATGACCGCACCCACCCTGACCCGGCCCGAGCCGGTGATGGTCACCATCGGACGCCGCCCGCCCGAGGCGACGGCCAGCACGCTCCCCATCCCGGTCACCCCGCCGGCGATCGCAGACAACGAGTTCCGCGTCATCGCCGACGTGGACGGCGAGGTTGTCGAGACGGCGGGTTGCAGCTGCAACGCGAGCGACGACCAGCCTTACTAGGCCAACCGGCCTGACCTTCTGCTGCCCCGGCCGTACTCTGACGGCCGGGGCAGCGCCTCCACCGGACGCGACAGACGAGGAACCAGAGTCACCGTGGCCATGGACCGCATTCACTACGACGACCTGCCGCAGGCTGCCCGACAGGCGGTCGAGATCCAGACCGGCCGCATCAAGGGCGCCCGCACCACCGGGGGCGGGATCAATTCCGGCGTCGCCGCTGTCCTCGACGGCGAAGGCGGACCCGTGTTCGTCAAGGGCATCCCGCGCGAGCACCCGCAAGCCGTCTCGCAGGCCCGAGAGGTCGCTGTCGCTCCGTACCTGCCTGCCGCCTGTCCGCGGCTTTTGTGGCACCTCGAGGCGGGCGGCTGGGTCCTGCTCGGGTACGAGGTCATCGACGGCCGTCATGCGGACTACACCGACAGCGGCGACCTGGTCCTCGTCCTCACCGCACTTCGGGAGCTCCAGGAGGTCACCGCGCCGGACGTGCCCGAGCTGAAGCGGGCCGAGCAGCGGTGGACGGCGTACGCCGACGAGGGCACCGCCGGCCTGTTCGCCGGTACGGCCCTGCTGCATACCGACTGGGCCCCGCACAACGTGCTGATCGGCGATGGCCGCGCCCACCTCATCGACTGGGCGTGGCCGACGCAGGGCGCCGGGTTCATCGACCCTCACGTCCTGGCGGTGCGCCTGATGGAAGCCGGTCACTCGGCGGGCGACGCGGTCACGTGGGTGCGCCGCATCATGTCATGGCGCGAAGCGGGCAGGGCCGAACTGGACGCTTTCTCTGTCACCTCGATGCGGATGTGGCGGGAGATCGCCGACAACGATCCGCAGCCGTGGAAGGTGACCATGGCGGGATGCGCGGCCGAACTGCGCGCGTTCCTCCTGGCGTCGTCCTGGGCGCGGTAACGGGTCACTGCGCATGGCAGCGGGCCCGGCTACGTCGAGCTGCAGGCACTGCCCGCCAGAGAATCCGTCCTGCATAAGCCCCTGCACGGTGGCCCGGTGGCCCGGCTGCCCTGCGGGCCCTGGCCATCGGGCAGACAACAAGCTCCGCCCGTACGAGAAATGGCATTCGGCGCGGGCGGAAGCGGCGCTGGGGTCTCGCTCCCCTCGGGACCCCCGGCGCCGATCGAAAAGACCATGGCCCGCTCACGCGGGTCCTACTGCGACACAGAGGAGAGGCATGTTCGTCCACACTGATCGTCTGCCCACAAGTCCAGCAGTCCCGCAGGGGACCATCACTCCGCGCCCGTGGGGCGTCAGCCGCATGGCGCCGTACCCCACGATGGCACCCGCGTACGCCGGTGTCCGGCTGGACCCGGACACCCAGACCGCCGTGTTCTTCGACGCCTCCGGGCAGGTCATGGAGATGCCAGGCCACGGCACCAGCACCGGCACGACCCCGTCGACGGGTACGAGCCCGGACGGGCAGGGCCAGGGCACCACGGACACCGACCAGGGGAGCGACAGCGACCAGTGAGTGACTCACGTCCGGTGTTGGTCGTCACCAGCCTGCACGACCCCACCGCCGACGTGGTGATTCGCGAGCTGCACGACCGGGGCGTCCCGGTCGTGCGGTTCGACTCGGGGGACTTCCCCGCATCACTGTCGGTGGAGGCAGAGATCACCCAGGACGGCATCCGGGGGCGCCTGGCTACCCCCTCGCGTACTGCCGACCTCCACGACGTTCGTGCGCTGTACTACCGGCGTCCGACTGGCTTCGCCTTCCCGCACCTTGACGAGCAGGACGCGCGGTTCGCCATCACTCAGGCCCGGTACGGCCTCGGGGGCGTGATCGCGTCGCTTCCGAACTGCCTGCACGTGAACCATCCGCACTACAGCGGGGACGCCGAGTTCAAGCCGTCTGGTCTGGCTACTGCGGTCAAGGCCGGCCTCAAGGTTCCACGCACGCTCATCACGTCGAACCCCGACGCCGCGCGGGCCTTCGTCAAAGAACACGGCCCGGTGATCTACAAGCCTCTGTGGAACCCCGTGTATCGGGTCGGTGACGTCTCCTCCGTCGTCAAGATCGCCGAGGTGACCGCCGAGGACATCGACGACCGGGTTGCCGGCACCGCCCACATGTTCCAAAAGCGCGTGCCCAAGACAGCCGACATCCGTGTGACCGTCATCGGCCCGCGCACGTTCAGTGTCCGTATCGACTCCGATCTCTTGGACTGGCGGACCGACTACAGCCGCTTGAGCTACAGGCCGGTGCCCACGCCCGCGGACATCGAGCTGTCGCTGCACGAGTACATGGACCACTTCGGGCTCCATTTCGGTGCTTTCGACTTCGCGCTGGACGCCGACGGGCAATGGTGGTTCCTGGAGTGCAACCCGTCGGGTCAATGGCACTGGCTGGAGCACGAGACCGGCCTGCCGATGTGCGCAGCCCTGGCCGACCTACTGGAGAGGAAGACGTGAGCGACCACGAACAGCTCCATCGGCAGCTCATCGACAGCATGACCGCGAGCGGCTCGCTGCGCACCGAACCGTGGAAGCGCGCCGCCGAGGCCGTCCCGAGGCACGAGTTCCTGCGAGGCGGGTTCTTCCGCCTCGTCCCTGGCTCGGTGCCTTCCGCGTGGGCCCCCGTGGTGGAGGAGGGCGACGGTTGGCTTGAAGGCTGCTACGCGGATGAGTCACTCGTGACGCAGATCGCTGGCACCATCGTGCCGGCGGACATCCGCGGCGAGATCATGCGGCAGCCGACCAGCTCCAGCACAGTGCCTTCCCTCGTGCTGCGCATGTGGGAGGACCTCCAGGTGGACCCGGGGTCCAAGGTGTTGGAGATCGGCACCGGCACCGGCTACTCAACGGCGGTGGGGTGTGCACGGCTCGGCGAGGAGAACGTCACCTCGATCGAGTACGACCAGGAGGTGGCCGCACGGGCACAGACCGCCCTCGGCCGGATCGGCATGTACCCCACGCTCGTCACCGGCGACGGTCTCCTCGGTCACGGCGACGGCGCCCCGTATGACCGCGTGATCGCCACCTGTGGCGTGCGGACCGTCCCCGCGAAGTGGATCGAGCAGACCAGACCGGGAGGGCTGATCCTGGTCACAGTCGGCGGGTGGCTCGGCTCCTCAGAGCTTGCACGGCTGACGGTGCACGAGGACGGCACGGCGTCCGGCCCGCTGCTGGGCGGGGGTGTCAGCTTCATGCTCGCGCGCCCGCAGCTGCCGCCCCCGCTCGGGCTGCTGCCGGACCTGAGCGTCGGCAAAGAACGCGAGACGGTCACGGGCGCGGACGTCCTGAACAACTGGACCTCTCGCTTCGTCGTGCAGCTCGCCGTACCGCATGCGCAACGCCTGACCCTGCAACAGGACGCGCGTACGGAAGACGTTCTGATCGATACCAAGTCTGGTTCCTGGTGCGTCCTCTACGAGGAGGCCGGCCGCTGGATGGTTCGCCAGGACGGCCCGGATGCGCTCTGGGACGCCGTTGAGGAGCACCTCGGCCGCTGGCACGCCGCCGGTACGCCGGCGCTTGAGGAGTTCACCGTCCACGTCACCGCAGAGGGGCAGAGCATTCGCTGGTAGCCGCAAGACCGGCCCCGGTCGTCCGCACCCCCGTAGCGGATGGCCGGGGTCCTGCGCATGGCAGCGGGCCCGGCCGAAGGGGAGATGGAACACCGACACCATGAACTTCCAGTCCTGGCCACACCGCGTGCTCGTCGTCGACGTCGAAGGCAACGGGACGACTCCGCCCGATCTCGTCGAGATCGCCGCGCTGCCCGTCCGCGCCGGCCAGCCGGACACCAGCACTGCCGGCGCCTGGCTGATCTGCCCGGAACGGCCGGTCACGGCGCGCGCCGCGAGCATCCACGGCCTGACGAACGAGTTCCTGGCCGACAAACCGGCGTGGACGGAACTCGCCGACCAGGTCCACGACTTCATCGGCAAGGACTGGATCTGCGCCCACCACGCGCATGTCGACTACCGGGAGCTGAGCCGTCACCTCCCGACGTGGGAGCCAGCCGGGGTCATCGACACCCTTCGCCTCGCCAAGGCGACGTACAAGGGCCTGCCCTCATACACGCTCGACGCCCTGCTCAAGCATGTAGGGCCGAACCTGTCGCAGGCCCCGCGTGTGGGCCGACACCGGGCGACGTACGACGCCTACGCCACGGCGCAGCTCCTGCTCGCCATGGCTGGCCACTACGAGACCTGGGACCAGCTCATCGCCGCGGCGGTTCCGCCTGGCCTCCCCGGCGCCCCCGAGCCAGAAACGGACCCAACTCTGTGGTGACTTACTGACTTCGGCTTGTCAGGGTGAATCTTTGTGAAGTCCCTGAAGGGTCCGAAGTGGCCGTATCCCGTTCTGTGCGAGGTATGCGGATGGTGGCGGGCTGACCGCTGCGGGGCGGCAGCGCCGGGGAACGGTACGGATGCAGGCAGCCGAGCTGTTCGAGCAGAAGATCAAGCCGCCGGAGGTCGCAAGGCGCCTGAGGGTGAGCCTGAAGTCGGCCTATCAGTGGCACCAGCTGTGGCGGGAGGGCGGTCGTAAGGTTCTGGCCGCCCGTGGCCCGAGCGGGTCGCGATGCCGTTTGTCTCTGCGCTGCTTGGAGAAGCTCGCCGGGTATCTCAAGCAGGGGCCGGCCGCGCATGGATGGGTGGAGGACCAGGTGGGGCCGCGGCGAGGGTGGCCACGCTGATCGGCAGGAAGTTCCACGTCTCCTACAGCGTCTCGGGTGCCACCCGGCTGATGCACCGGCTCGGCTTCAGCTGCAGGTCCCCGTGCGGCGATTGGCAAGCTGCCGCGGCCTTGGTGACCTTCGCACTGTGTGGCTGTGGACGAAGGTCACCACCGGCAGGTGCGCGGCTGGTCTGGCCGTGGCGTACAGCTGGTCGAGTCCTTCCGGACCGGTGGAGGGCGGTGAACGTCTCCCTCCTCGTCGCTCTCGTCAGGGGGTGGGCGCGATGGCCACGCCAAACGGGTTATCGCCGACGGGGATGGTCGCGGTGACGGTGTTGGTGGCAGTGTTGATCACCGACACGTTGTCCGAGTTGGCATTGGTGACGTAGGCGCGGGTGCCGTCCGGGGTGACCGCCACGTCCAGCGGGGTATCGCCGACGGGGATGGTGGCGATGACGGTGTTGGTGGCAGTGTTGATCACCGACACGTTGTCCGAGTTTTGGTTGGTGACGTAGGCGCGGGTGCCGTCCGGGGTAACCGCCACCCCTCTCGGGTTTGTGCCGACGGGGATGGTGGCGATGACGGAGTTCGTGGCGGTGTCGATCACCGACACGTCGTGCGAGTTGAGGTTGGTGACGTAGGCGCGGGTGCCGGCAGGGTTGACCGCCACGCCAACCGGTTCAACGCCGACGGGGATGGTGGCGATGACAGTGTTCGTGGCGGTGTCGATCACCGACACGTCGTGCGAGTCCGCATTGGCGACGTAGGCGCGGGTGCCGGCAGGGTTGACCGCCACGCCCTCCGGGTTATCGCCGACGGGGATGGTGGCGATGACGGTGTTGGTGGCGGTGTCGATCACCGACACGTTGCCCGGGACGAGGTTGGTGACGTAGGCGCGGGTGCCGGCAGGGTTGACCGCCACGCCCCACGGGTTATCGCCGACGGGGATGGTGGCGATGACGGTGTTGGTGGCAGTGTCGATCACCGACACGTTGTCTGAGTTGATATTGGTGACGTAGGCGCGGGTGCCGTCCGGGGTAACCGCCACCTCACACGGGTTATCGCCGACGGGGATGGTGGTGATGACGGTATTGGTGGTGGTGTCGATCACCGACACGTTGTCCGACAAAGAATTGATGACGTAGGCGTCTCCCGTCTGGACGGGGGGCGGTGGCGTGGGTGACGGCACGGCCGTCGGTTCCGATAGCCTGGTTCTGGCACTCGACACGCTGTCCGAGCGATTGTTGGAGACGTTGTCCGAGCGATTCTTGGAGACGTGGACAAACGGTCCCGTCTGGTCGGGAACTGGTGGCGTGGGCGATGACACAGCCATCGGTGTCGACAGCCCGGCCGCAATGACTACTCCGAGCAGGGTGATTCCGACCCGAAGCCACCAGCCCGCGATGGCAGGTGTGATTCGTCTTTTCCGCAACGGGACCTCCGTACCCATGCGACACACGCCAAGGCGGCCCAAGGCGGCAGCGCTTCACAGTGATGTCGCGAAGCATAGGAAGGCCCCTGTCATTTCGACGCGAACGTTGGACCGTTCTGCGGGGAGTCACCCAGCACTCACACCCAAGCGGCGGAATCGTCACACCAGACATGCCCAACCACCGTTAACCCCGCGACGAGCACGACAGCGGGCCCGGCCTCCGGAGGGGGGAGGGGAGGCCGGGCCCGCTGATGGGGGGATGGGCAGTGGCCTGTAGGGCAGCGGTCAGGCCGCCGCGGCGTCCTCGGTGCTCTCTGGGACGCAGAGCACGCGGAGCATGTCGGCGGTGACGACGCGGTAGGACCCACCGACTCTGACGACCTTGCACGGGAACTCGCCGGCCTTCGCGAGCTGGTAGGCCTTCGTACTGCCCATCCCGAACGCCTTCCCAGCCGTCACTACGTCGGTCACCGGCGGAAGGCTGAGCAGGTTGCCGACGGTGAGGCCCTGTTGCTCCGTACTCGCCTCGTGGGTCATGTCGCGTAACTCCCGTGCTGGCAGGTTCTCGTCCGCAGCGCATAACTGCGCGCTACTACGCACGGTAGGGCATGGGTTGTTAAGAAACAACAGGCGGCGTAGCTTCCCGTCGAGAATCGTCCACGAAACCGCGTGCGTAGTGCGCGCTGATGGCGGAGGTCCCGTATGCCCGGAGCGCGGCGAGCTGGCAGCATCACGCGGCGCTGCAACTGCCGAGACGCGAACCGTAGGAGGCTCGGCAAGTCGTGCCCGCAGCTCGCGAAACGGAGCCACGGCACCTATCAGTTGCAGCAGGAGATACCGCCAGGCGAGGACGGTACGCGCCGGATCTTCCGCCGCACCGGCTATCCGACGGTCAAGGACGCGCAGAGCGATCTGGACAAGGTGCGCGCGATCCTCGACCTCGCTGGGGACGACGAGGACGCGGTCCGCCGCGTCGGTGACCTCCTCGACGAACTCAGCGGCAGCCGCGAGCCTCTGCCGGATCCGTCCGACGTGTCCCGGAAGCTCGGCGTCGGTGTGCCGCTCGACGGGAAGACCACCGTCAGCGACTGGCTCGACAGGTGGATGGCGGGCAAGAAGACGCGGCCGACGACGAACCGCGGGTATCAGTCGCACATCCGCTACCACCTGAAGCCCAAGATCGGGCACCTCCGCCTTGACCGGCTCACTGTCGGGCACCTGGCCGACATGTTCGCCAAGATCGCCGACGAGTCCGACGTGATCCGCGCGGAGAACCAGGCGAGACGCGAGCAGGAACAATGGGCCAGATGGGGTAAGCCCGGCCGGCCACCCGCGAAGGAGCGCGAGCGCCTGGCGGTTGAGAGGGAGAAGCTCGCCGAGATGAAGCCGTACCGGAAGGCCAACGGCCCGGCGACACGGCAGGCGATCCGGCGCACGCTGCGGACCGCCCTCAACGCAGCGATAGCCCAGCAGATGATCACCTTCAACGCTGCCACGCACGTCGAGCTGGACGCGGCGGCCCGGCCCACGGGTCTCCTGTGGACGCCCGAGCGTGTGGCGCGGTGGCGGGAGACGGGTGAGATCCCGAGCCCGGTCATGGTGTGGACGCCCGAGCAACTGGGCGAGTTCCTGGACGCCGCCGAGGGGCATCGCCTGTATTCGATCTATCACGTGATCGGACACCACGGTCTGCGCCGCGGTGAGGCTGTCGGCGCAGGCTGGGACAACGCGCACCTCGACGGCCGTCCACCCCGCCTGGAGGTACTCGAAGAGATCGTGTTGGACGGCTCGCAGCTGATCGAGACTGCCCCCAAGACGGACCAGTCGATGGCGGCCGTGGTCGTGGACCGCGAGACCGTCCAGGTGTTGAAGGAGCGCAGGAAGCAGCAGCGCGCCGAGCGGAAGGCATGGAATGCGCAGGCCGCAGATAAGCGGGAGCGCGGCGAGGAGGCGTACGACTGGCTCGACACCGGGAAGATCTGGACGGCGGAAGACGGTTCCTGGATCCACCCAGACGTGGTGAGCCGCGAGTTCGACAGGATCATGCACCGGGCCGGGCTGCCGCCGATCAATCTCCGGGACCTACGGCACTGCGCGGCGGGCCTGGTGAAGGCTGGCGGCGGCGACATCCACGACGCGCAGAAGAAGCTACGGCACAGCACCATCGTGCTGACGGCGGACACGTACACGCCGCTGTTCTCCGAATACGAAGAGAAGCTCGTCGAGGCGTCCGCAGCGGCCGTTCCCCGAGCCCGGCGGCGCGCGTCGAAGGCAGCGTACTAAAGCGTATTGCAGAAGGCCGTGATCACGCAGCCTGAAGCGGGCGGCCGACGTGGGGCGAGGGCAGCTGGATCGATCCGGCAGGGACGTCACGATCGCCTCGGAACACAGCGCCACGAGATCCTTGGGTGGCCAGAATCCGCCAGGTTTGGGAGCCGTGCGGCATCGCAGGCGCGGCACTGTACGCCTTGGCGCGTTGGCTTCGCGGTATCCGTCGCATCGAGCTGGCCACGCTGGAACAGGAGACTGCCGACGAGTGAGACGAACCCGCCCCAGCCGCCTTCGACCGGCGGGGAGGCGGCGGCTCCGATGTAGCCGTGCTACCGATTTTGCGCAGATGGAGAAGGGCGAGCTGCGCCTCCTTGAAGCAACCGAGCTTACGCCAGCGGGTGTTGCGGGCCCGGCGGTGCTCGTACAGCAGCCAGGCAACATGCTCAACCAGCTCGTGCGGGATGTCGAGCATGGCAGGATACGGAACCAACAGGGCTCCTTCGGTCGCCGGTGTGATGAGTGGAATCACCACGCCAACGACGAGGGGCCCTGTCTCGTCACCACACCCGCTGACCAGCCCATTTCACCCTTCAGCACAGGATGAAAGAGCCCTGCGACTCGCTGGAATCATCCGGGAGTTCCGGGCACTGGCTGGTGCCCGCCTCCATTCGGCTCGAACCCTGCCAGCATCTGCTCCAGCGCTGCCTGGTCCGGCCCCACGTACGCCGGAGCCCCAGCCGCCGAACCCAGCCTGTCGATCATCGCCCCGGTGATCCCCGGGGCCGGCGGCAGATGCGTGGAGAGGATGAGCTCCGGCTCCCTCTCCCGCAGGGGCCGGAAGCTGCCGAGGAACTTCTGGACATCCACGTTCTGCACCCACGGGCTGTCGACCGTCGCCCACAGCAGCTGCGCGGCCCGCAGATCCTCCTCGCCGACCGCACCGACATCATCGGCTCGTGCCAGGTCGGCGCTAGGCATCGGCCCGCCGAAGCAGTCGGAGGTGAAGCAGGCTCCGGACCGGTCGTCGAAGAAGCCGACCGTGCCCGGGTTGTCGAAAAGCGGTGGTCTGAACCCCATGAGGGTACGGTCGCCGACATCCAGGCTCTGCCCTGGGTTGATCAGATAGAGGCGATCGAGCGGCAGTGGCCGCTCACAGGACAGGTACCCCACGGAAAGGAACGTGGTCACGACACGAGCCTCGGGCGCCGCGGCCAGCAGATCGAAGATCCCGCCCGTGTGGTCTCGGTCCGGGTGTGTGAGCCAGATCCATCGCACATCGACGGGGTCGAGCACTGAACCCACCAGCTCCAGGAAGTTCCGGTCGGGCAGCCCGAGACCGGTGTCGATGACGACGGGCTGCGAGGCATGCAGCACAAAGGAATTCACCGGGAGATGCCCGATTCCCGGCACCTCGAGGCTGTCATTCAGGACGCTGATGTCCGGTCGGACCTTGTGAACCGGCATGACGCATCTCCAAACCCCCAGGATGGTGATCGCGTCGCGGCCTACTGTCCATCCTCGCTCCTTCTCGCAGAGGCTGCATCCGTCAAGACGCCGGGGCACACACCGCGAAGATGCGTGCGCGTGCAGGGCCACCAGGTGGCGGGCGAACCTTCACCTTGCGAGAGGCTGCACTACCGCGCCACGGGGCACATGACAGCACAGACGGTTTTGTAAGCGCGAGCGGGCAACGTTTAGCGATGGTTTTGGGCAGCACTGAGCGATCAGAACAGCTCGAAAATCTCGATGAGAACCGGCAACGCTCGCAGGGCTGGGATGGTGGCGAGGGTGCTCGGCACCCCTGCCTCAGCCGGTCGGCCCCTTGATCGGCTCGCGCTGGATGCGGGAGGCGAGCCGGTCCGCCGCCGTGACGAGACCCGCCTCGACGGTCGTCATGAGGTCCAAGACGTCGACGGGCGCCGCGCGGGCGCCGGGGGCGTCCTGGTTGGTGTCGGCTCGTTCCTCGGCGAACTCCTGGCGCTCCTCGTCGCTCATGAGCCGGGCTACGCCCATGGCCGGGGGCCAGGTGCAGCGGGTGCCAGCGCGTTCCTCGAGGGCGGGTGGCGTGGTCCGCGAGGACAACACGAAGGGCCCTGTCGAGACTGGTCGGCGGGGCCCTGTGGCTCGCTCGTGGCTCGCTCGGATGTTTCGGTGAGTCCCGGGAAAGATCGATAAGAAGCGTTGACCTAGGCTGCGCGGGAGAGCGCGCAGCACCCGCCTGACCTGCGAGGATCGGTGGCTTCTGGCGTCGCCCGGCAAGGGCTGACAGAAAGCGTGAACACGAGGGTGCTTTGGTCAATTGGCAGGGCGCTGGACTTTTAATCCATTGGTTGTGGGTTCGAGTCCCACAGGGCCTACCGGTGGTGGGCCGGGGGGTGCCCCCCCCCTCCAGCCCGCTGCGCAGCGCTCGGTTCGGCTTCGGTCGGGTCGGGCGCTGCGGCGTTCTCGGGCCTGCGCGGGAGCGGGTCCGCCGCCGAGTGGCCGAGCGTCTGCGCTCCGAATTATTCAATAGCTGTGCCCGTGAGGTGAGATTTCACCCGGACACGCGGACAGCTTCTCTGACGTATAAAGCAGAGTCGGACTTCTTACCGCACACAGACCGCTGCGGCGTGCTACTGTCGATCTCAGTTGCAGGTGTGGTTGCCGGTAGGTTCATTTTCCGACGGGTTAATCACCGCGATTCCCCAAAGGAGATATGACATGGCTGCTGGTACTGTGAAGTGGTTCAACGCGGAAAAGGGCTTCGGCTTCATCGAGCAGGACGGTGGCGGCGCTGACGTGTTCGCCCACTACTCGAACATCGCCGCCCAAGGCTTCCGGGAGCTGCTCGAGGGCCAGAAGGTGACCTTCGACATCGCGCAGGGCCAGAAGGGCCCGACGGCCGAGAACATCGTTCCCGCCTGACGCTCACGCGTACTTGCAGCTGGGGCCCGCATCCTTCGGGGTGCGGGCCCCAGCTGCTCGCATTTCCCGCAGTGTTTTACCGACGCATCTCTTCATGACCGCACCGCGGTGGACGCCCCGAATATCGCGTCCGCGCCGCGCCACTCGTTTCAGCGCCTGTGCCCGTACGAATTCTTCGTCGGCCAGATTCGCTGTCTCGTTCCACCGGCCTTTCTTGCAATTCACCGTGCTGCTCATCGCTGCGGGAATTCCTTGATATGTGCCGCATCGAGGAAGGTTCCGCATGAACCGCACACGTACGAACGACCGCTTCGCCCGCACCCGTAACGGCAGTGCCGACTCCGGAAGGGGTGGCGGCCGGTTCGGTTCGCCGGCCCCGCGCCGGTCCGGCGGGCCGAGCCGTTCCGGTGGTCAGGGCCGCCGACCCGCCGCGGTACAGGGGGAGTTCGCCCTTCCCCAGTCCGTCACCCCCGCGCTTCCCGCCGTGGAGGGCTTCGCCGATCTCGACATGCCCGGGGAACTGCTGGCCGCGCTCGGCTCGGAGGGCGTGACCGTACCGTTCCCGATCCAGGCGGCGACCCTGCCGAACTCCCTGGCCGGCCGGGACGTCCTCGGCCGCGGCCGCACCGGCTCCGGCAAGACCCTCGCCTTCGGGCTGGCGCTGCTGGCCCGTACGGCCGGTCGGCGCGCCGAGGCCAGGCAGCCGCTGGGGCTGATCCTCGTACCGACGCGTGAGCTGGCCCAGCAGGTCACCGACGCACTCACCCCGTACGCCCGCTCCGTGAAGCTGCGGCTGGCCACGGTCGTGGGCGGGATGTCGATCGGCCGGCAGGCGAGCGCGCTGCGCGGGGGCGCCGAGGTCGTCGTGGCCACCCCGGGACGCCTCAAGGACCTCATCGACCGCGGCGACTGCCGGCTGGACCAGGTCTCCATCACCGTCCTGGACGAGGCCGACCAGATGGCGGACATGGGCTTCATGCCCCAGGTCACCGCGCTGCTCGACCAGGTCCGCCCCGAGGGCCAGCGCATGCTGTTCTCCGCCACCCTCGACCGCAACGTCGACCTGCTCGTGCGCCGTTACCTCAGCGACCCCGTCGTGCACTCCGTCGATCCCTCGGCGGGCGCGGTCACGACGATGGAGCACCACGTGCTGCATGTCCACGGCGCCGACAAGCACACCGCCACCACCGAGATCGCCGCCCGCGACGGCCGCGTGATCATGTTTCTCGACACCAAGCACGCCGTCGACCGCCTCACCGAGCACCTCCTGAACAGCGGGGTACGGGCCGCGGCCCTGCACGGCGGCAAGTCCCAGCCGCAGCGCACCCGCACGCTGACTCAGTTCAAGACCGGGCATGTCAACGTGCTGGTGGCGACCAACGTCGCGGCGCGTGGCATCCACGTCGACAACCTCGACCTCGTCGTGAACGTGGATCCGCCGACGGACCACAAGGACTACCTGCACCGCGGCGGCCGTACGGCCCGCGCCGGCGAGTCCGGCAGCGTGGTCACCCTGGTCACCCCGAACCAGCGCCGCGAGATGACCCGCCTCATGGCGGCGGCCGGCATCATCCCGCTGACCACCCAGGTCCGCGTCGGTGACGAGGCCCTGCGCCGCATCACCGGCGCCCAGGCCCCGTCCGGCATCCCGGTCGTCATCACCGCACCGGTGGTCGAACGCCCCAAGAAGCGCGGTGCCACCTCACGCGGTCGACGTCGCCCCGCCTCGGCGGCCCGCCGCGTGTCCGTACGGCAGCCCGCCGTCGGTGCGGCGGCCTAGCACCTTCGTGATCAGGAAGCCGGCCCATCTTCGCAGGAGGCACCCTTTGACGCTGGTCCAGACGCAGCCCCGCCCCGTGAGCGCCCACCCCGGGCACGGCACGCCGGCCGACACCAGGGACGTGGCCGGGCCACGGGTCTGGGGGGACATGACCGTCGAGGTGGCGCTGTCCGTGATGGCGGCCGCCCGTACGGGCCGTCTGGTCGTCTGTGACGAGGACGGCCAGCGCGTCGGCCTGGTCACCCGGGCCCGGCTCACCGCCGTTCGCAACAGCCTCGGATACACGGACCGCATCCGCCTGCGTGACGTCACCGACGGCAACGGGCTCCTCGCCCTCTTCCGCTGAACCGCTTCACTGCTGTCTCGGCCCGTCTCCTCCTCTCCCCTTCTCCCTGTGAGGCATCATGCGCTGTGTCATCGCCCGCTTCCCGTTCGACCTGACCAAGAGCGGCGTGCTGGAATCGATGAAGGGTGTCAAACCCGAACCGGTCACCGGCGAGTCCGTGATCATCGGACGACGCCACTATCCCCTCAAGCAGGTCGGCCAGGTGATCAC
Source organism: Streptomyces canus (assembly GCF_030816965.1). Classification (NCBI taxonomy): domain Bacteria; kingdom Bacillati; phylum Actinomycetota; class Actinomycetes; order Kitasatosporales; family Streptomycetaceae; genus Streptomyces; species Streptomyces canus. The sequence goes on along the minus strand of NZ_JAUSYQ010000002.1, from coordinate 4,778,067 downwards.
CCGTCAGGACCGCCGCGATTTCAGTGCCGGCGAGGTCCTTCGGGCCATGGCCCAGCTCGGCTTCACCTGCCGCGCCCTTCCCGAGGCCGCGCCGGCGCACAGCGAGAGCCCGTTGCAGCGGGCTTCCGCGATGCTCGGCACGCCCTTGTCCGTCTGACCGACGGGACAGGGGGCTCTCACTCACGCGTATGGCCGGAAACGACGCGGGAGTTTCCTATGGTGGCGGCGGGTGCGGACCGGTAGCGTCTGTGCCAGCTGTCGTGGTTCGGAGTTCCCCTTGCCCACGCCTTAGGTGTGGGCGCTTTGCTGTGCTGTGCCGCAGGGACCAGGGCGATCACCTCCGTCTTCCCCACAGGGGGAGGGCGTTCATCGACTGGAAGGCATGACTATGGCTTCGGGAACTGTGAAGTGGTTCAACGCCGAGAAGGGCTTCGGCTTCATCGCCCAGGACGGCGGCGGTCCGGACGTCTTCGCGCACTACTCCGCGATCAACTCCTCGGGCTTCCGTGAGCTCCAGGAGGGCCAGACCGTGACGTTCGACGTGGTCCAGGGCCAGAAGGGCCCGCAGGCGGAGAACATCACCCCTGCCTGACCTTTCTCGTGACGTTCGGGGCCGCGCGGCGCACGCCGCGCGGCCCCGGCGTTTTGTGTGACGTTCTTGGTCACAGCTTGATCGGACGTATCTCCTCGCTTTGATCTGCCATGTCCGTGGCGTGCCTAGGCTTGGCCCGCCTTGGGGGTCTGGAGGGGAGTTGAAGATGGTGCGACGGAGATCGCTCGCTTTCGTCGGGGTGGCCGCGCTGGTACCGCTGGTCGCTTCCGCCGTTTCCGCGCAGGCGGCGTCGGGCTCACTGGCCGTCACCACGCTGGGTCGGCACGGCGCCAAGGTCTCGACGACGGTCACCGTGGTGGCCGTGCCGTCCGGGCAGACGTACAGCGTCACGTCGGGCAAGCGGATCAGCCTGCCGGCGGGGCGCTACCTCGCGATGACCGACATCTGGGAGCACGGCACGGAGGGGCTGGGCACCGACACCATCGGCGCGCGGGTCGTCCAGGTGTCCGGCAGCACCTCGGTGACGCTCGACGCGCGCAAGGGCAAGGCCGTCAAGGTGTCCCTCGACACGCCCGCCGACGTGACCGGCCCGCCGCGGATCAGCGCGCAGGTGTGCGCCGCCACCGTCAGCAACCTGCCCTCCGCCTTCAGTTCGGGCGGCTGGAACTACCAGGGATCCCTCTACGCCATCCCGAACTCCTCCAAGCTGCTGCAGTTCGGGTACCTGGCGCAGTGGTCGGGCAACGACAGCTACGTCGCCGTGAAGAACACCACGGGCATCCCGGCCGCGCCCGGCGGGTCGTTCAAGCGGTCGAACCTGGCCACGATGCGCTTCTCGGTGCGCAGCGGCACGCAGATGGCCCGGCAGAACGACACCGCGCTCCAGGCGATGCCCAGGACCCACGACTGCACGACCGACCTGATGACCGAGGTCCGCGACGACAGCGCACCGTACAGCGCCACCGTCCATGTGACTCCGGGGACCTGGCAGCCACGCGACGACCTCATCGCGAGCAACGGCGAGGACGTCGGCGGCGGTTTCCCGAAGGTCAGGACTCTGAAGGCGGGACAGAGCTTCACCCAGTCCTTCGGCCGGGCCGCGTGGAGCCCGATGCACTACCTGCCGATGATCGGCGACAAGTCCGTCACCTTCATCCCGGACGCCCTGATCGGCGACCCCGACGTCGGGGTCAACGGGGCCGACCCGACGAAGGAGACGGTGGTCCTGTCCAAGGGCGGCACTACCGTCAAGAAGCAGACCGTGACCAACTGGGGTGCCGGCGACGCCGAGTTCTCCGCCGGGATCCACTCGGTCGGCTGGTACGACCTGACCGTCGACGCCCATCGCTACCGTCCCGGCATCACCTTCCCCGCCGGCATGCTGTCGTCGCGCGTCACCCTCGACTGGCACTTCAAGGCCGACCCGGACAAGGCGATGGTCGCGCCGGTCTTCATGACCCGCTTCCTGCCGACCGGGCTCAACAGCCACAACCAGGCCGCGGCGAACGGCACCACCACGGTCGACGTGAGCGCCGGGCGCGGCTCCCAGGGCCCCGACCTGAAGTTCACCGAGGTGACCGCCAAGTCCGTGCGGGTCTGGTCGTCCGCCGACGGCGGCAGGACCTGGAAGGCGGCGACCGTCAAGCACTCCGGCTCGACCTGGCAGGCGTCCGTCCACAACCCGGCGTCCGGTGTGGTCGCCCTGCGCTCCGAGGTGACCGACGCGGCCGGGGACCGTTCGGTGGAGACGGTGTACCGGGCGTACGCCATCGGCTGAGACCGGCGGGGCGCGGGTTCACAGCAGGTGGCGGTTGGGTGCCTTCGCGCGGCCCTCGTACTCGCCCAGCACCACCACGTCCACGCCCGCCCCCGTGAGCAACCCCGTCCCGTCGGCCCCCGCCACGAACGTGTCCGGCTCCCGCCACGCCGTCACCACCCGGCGTACTCCCGCGTCCAGGATCAGCCGGGCGCAGGGGAAGGGCCGGGACGCCCGCCGGGTACAGGGTTCCAGGCTCGTGTACACCGTGGCCGTGGCCAGGCGGGGGTCGGCCGGATCGATCTTCGCCAGGGCCGCCTCCTCGGCGTGGACCACCGGATCGCCGACCTCCCTGGAGTGGCCGCGGGCCAGCTCCGTGCCGTCGGCGGCCACCACGACCGCGCCCACGCTGAACGCCGTCTGTGAGGGCGGGCACCGGGTCGCCAGCTCGCAGGCCAGGGAGAGCCAGTGGCGGTCCGCGGGGGACGGGTGCAGGCCCGTACCGGGGGCGGTGGGTTCGTAGCGCATGAGGACCACGTCCTCGATCCGGCGGGACTCCACGAGGCGGAGGCGTCCTGCCTGGTAGGAGCCCGGGCCGAAGAGGCGGGGGGCGTCCGGGGTGCCCACGAAGAGGGGGGCGAGGACCAGCTGCAGCTCGTCCGCCAGGCCCTGCTGGAGGAGCTGGGTGTGGACCCGGCCGCCGCCCTCGACCATCAGGCGGTCCACGCCGCGCTCCTCGTGCAGGTGCTCCAGCAGGCGGTGCCAGTCCAGTTCGGGACCGAGAGAGACGACGTCGGCCGCGAGACCCAGGGAGCGGGCCCGCTCCGCGCCCTTGTCCGTCGTACAGACGAGCTTCTCGCCGCCGGTGTGCCAGAAGTTCGCGGACGGGTCCAGGTCTCCCGAGCCGCTGACCGTGACCTTCAGGGGGTACGGCGGCTTTCCGGCGGCGACCCGGGCCGCGCGGCGTGCCTCGGAGTTCACCAGCAGGCGGGGGTTGTCGGCGCGGATCGTGCCCGCGCCGATGAGGATGGCGTCCACGGAGGCGCGGACCTCGTCGACGCGGTCGAAGTCGGCCGGGCCGGACAGGAGGAGGCGGTCGGGGCCGGTGTCGTCGAGGTAGCCGTCGAGGGAGACCGCGGCGGAGAGGAGGACGTAGGGGTGGGGCATCGGGGCTGTCCCTCTCGAAAACGGATGACGGGTCTTGGTTCAAGTTTGAAGCAAACCTACACTGGGGGCATGACGACCCGCTGGCTCAGCCCCGACGAGCAACGCGCCTGGCGCGCGTACATCGCGGCCTCGCTCCTCCTGGAGGACACCATCGACCGGCAGCTCCAACAGGAGGCCGGCATGCCGCACCTGTACTACTCCATCCTGGCCAACCTTTCGGAAACCCCGGAGCGGCGGCTTCGGATGACCGAGCTCGCCGAAGGGCTGAAGATCACCCGGCCCCGGTTGACGTACGCCGTCGCCCGGCTGGAGAAGGACGGGCTGGTGCGGCGCGAGAGCTGCCAGTGGGACAAGCGCGGCAGTGTCGCGGTCCTCACGGACGAGGGGATGGCGGTGCTGGAGCGGGCGGCGCCCGGGCATGTGGAGACGGTCCGTGCCGCGCTCTTCGACCGGCTCACTCCCGAGCAGGTGGGGCAGCTGGAGGAGATCTTCATGAGCGTCACCGAAGGGCTCCAGAGTGACGGTGGCGGCTCCGAGGGGGTCCCCTGGCGCCGGCGCTCGTCCCCGTCCTGCTCCTGAGGGACGCCCTGCGTGACGAGCGCCATATATCCATTGCTTCAAATTTAAAGCATGAGGTAGGGTCTCGGATCAGTAGAACTGCTTCAAATCTGAAGCAGGTATGCCTACGAACCGGAGTACCCGCATGCCCGACCTGCCCGCCGCCACCCAGCGCTCCCGCGTCCGCGTCCCGCTGCGCTTCGGGGACGGCTACCGCGTAGACGCCGAGCTCGTCACCTTCCACGGCCTGACCGACGGCCAGGAACACCTCGCCGTCGTCCTCGGCGACCCGGGCCCCGTCCCCCTGGTGCGCCTGCACTCCGAGTGCCTCACCGGCGACGTCTTCGGCTCCGCCCGCTGCGACTGCGGCCCGCAGCTGCGCGAGGCGGTCGAGCGCATAGCCGAGCGCGGCGGCGTCCTGCTCTACCTCCGCCAGGAGGGCCGTGGCATCGGCCTCTACAACAAGCTCGACGCGTACGCCCTTCAGGACCAGGGCCTCGACACCTACGCCGCGAACACCGCGCTGGGCCTGCCCGAGGACGCCCGCGACTACACGGCGGCCGCGCAGATGCTCCGGGCGCTGGGCATCGGAGAGCTCGACCTGCTCTCCAACAACCCCGACAAGGCGGGCCAGTTGCGCGACCTCGGCATCGACGTCCGCGACCGTGTCCCCACCGGCGTCTTCACCACCGCCCACAACGTCCGGTACCTGCGCGCGAAGGTCCTGCAGACCCAGCACACGCTGCCGCTGGGGGAGTTGACCGAGCTCGGCGTCGGATGAGCGTCACTTGGGCGTGTGCGCCAGATAGGCCAGTACCGCCAGCACCCGCCGGTGGCCGCTGTCGCTCGGCGGCAGACCCAGCTTGAGGAAGACGTTGCCGATGTGTTTGCTGACCGCGCGCTCGGTGACGACGAGGGTCTTCGCGATGGTGGTGTTGTCGTGGCCCTCGGCCATCAGCTTCAGCACCTCGCGCTCGCGCGGGGTGAGGGAGTCGAGGGGGGTGTCGCGGCGGCGGGTGAGGAGTTCGGTGACGACCTCGGGGTCGAGCGCGGTGCCGCCGGCCGCGACCCGCTCCAGCGCGTCGAGGAACTCGTCGACCCGGCCGACCCGGTCTTTCAGGAGGTAGCCGACCCCGCTGCTGCCACCGCCGAGCAGTTCGGCGGCGTACGACTCCTCGACGTACTGCGAGAGCACCAGCACAGGGAGTCCGGGGATCCGCTCGCGCGCCTCGAGAGCCGCCCGCAGCCCCTCGTCGCGGAAGCCGGGCGGCATGCGTACGTCGAGCACCGCCACGTCCGGCCGGTGCTCCAGCACAGCGGGCAGAATTTCCGGACCGGTGCCGACGACAGCCACCACCTCGTGCCCGGAGGACGTCAGCAGGAGGACCAGCCCCTCTCTCAGGAGGGCGTTGTCCTCGGCGATCACCACACGCACGGCAGCTCCACATCGATCACGGTCGGGCCCCCTACGGGGCTGGTCACTTCGAAGGTCCCGTCGAGCGCGGCGACCCTGCGCCGCATCCCGAGCAGCCCTGAACCCGCGGACTCGTCGGCGCCGCCGCGGCCATCGTCCCGCACCCGCACGGTCAGGCCGCGCCGGGTGCGGGCGAGCCGGACCTCGGCACGGTCCGCCCCGCTGTACTTGGCCACATTGGTGAGGGACTCGGCGACCACGAAGTAGGCCGCGGCCTCCACCGCCGCGGGCGCCCGGGTGCCCGCGTCCAGACCGCCGTCCTCGACGCCGACCGTGAGCCCGCTGCTCGACGCCAGTGCCCGCACCGCGCCCACGAGACCCCGGTCGGTGAGGATCGGCGGATGGATGCCGCGCACCACCTGCCGCAGCTCCGTCAGCGCCTGTTCGGCCTGGCCCTGGGCGTCGTCCAGCAGTCTGCGGGCGGCGTCGGGGTCTCGGTCGTAGGCCCGCTTGGCGAGTCCGATGCGCATCGAGAGCGCCACGAGGTTGGCCTGGGCGCCGTCGTGCAGGTCCCGCTCGATGCGGCGCAGTTCGGCCTCGTGCGCGGCGATGGCGTCGGCCCGGGTCTCCTTCAGCTCCTCGACCCGCCGGGCCAGCCTGGCCTTCGGGGAGGGCATGAGCAGCGCGGTCGACCAACGGGCCTCGGTGTCCGCGAGCTTCACGATCAGCGGCAGGACGACCGGGCTGCGGCGCAGGATCCCGGCCCACACACCGTCGACCACGAGGCCGAGGGGCCACAGCGGGAGGGCGAGGGCGAGGAGGGCGCCGTAGAGGTAATAGGAGAGCATCCAGCGGAAGTCCCTGAGCGTGCCGGGGTCTTGCACGGTGATCCTCAGCCGCTCGCGGAGGGTGCCGGTCATCGGCGTGTACGCCTCGGGGATCTCCCGGCCCGTCCACAGGGCGGTCAGGTTGCGCTTGGCGCCGGCGATCCGCCGTATCAGCAGCACGGCCTCGGGCAGCAGCCAGCAGCCGACCACGGCGACCGTACCGATGGCGGCGATCAGCAGCACGGTGATGAAGATGTACACGCCGAAGCACATCGCCGCGGCCACCACGAGGTGCACGGTCGCCATCGCCGCACGCTGCACCGACTTCCACATGCGGCTCACGCTAGATGATCGGGCCCGGGAGCACGGTGTAGCCCGCTACACCATCGGGACCCGAACGAGGCTCACTCCGGGCTGCCGCCGTCACCGTCGCCGTGGTCGCGGACCCGGTTCCGGTGGGCGTTCGATCTTTCGCGGCCGGGGGAAGCGTCAGTACGGCCCCGTCGTCGATCTGCTCCAGGCTCGTCACCACGTAGGGAGAACACGCCCGCACCGCCAGCCGGATGCCGCCGTCGCCGAACTCCGTCACCCGCAGCGTCCGGCCGCCGGAGAGCGGGATGTCCCGCTTGTCGATCTCCACCGGCCGCTCGTCGGCTGCCGCCCTGTGCCCCTCCCCGTTTCCGTGAGGGGCGCCACGGTACGCCGCCCTCGCCCGGCCGATCCCCACCATGGCGCGAACCACCCCGTGGATGGCGTATGCTGGTCACACAACGACGCGGGGTGGAGCAGCTCGGTAGCTCGCTGGGCTCATAACCCAGAGGTCGCAGGTTCAAATCCTGTCCCCGCTACTCAAGGCTCAGGGCCGGAATCCAGTTACTGGACTCCGGCCCTGAGTGTTTCCCCAGGCCGGGCCACCCGGTGCCGAGCTCATCCGCGCGCACCTTCGTTCGCCCACTCCCGGCGCGGCTGCTCGTCGCGGGGGGCGTGCTACGACTACCTCGCCCCGTCACGGTTCTCCGCCGCGCCCCTCTTCACCGCCGCGCCTCTGGTCGCGGCCCCGCTCTGCTCCCGGCGCGGCACCGTCTCACCGGCGTCGAGTCCGCCCTCGTCGTCCTCGCGGTCCACCTGCGGCTCGGCATCCTCCTCCAAGCCGACGCCGTCACCGAGCCGGCCACCGCGGCGACGGTCGCCCGTCCCCGCGGCCTTGTCGATCTCCTCGTCCGCCGAGGCAGCGAACCGCCGGCCTACCGGCGCGAGATCGCCGAAGCCGCCCAGCGAGCGGTGCTGCCCCGTGCCGCCGGGCGGATCGGCAGGTTCGCCCTCGCGGTGCCCTGCGAGGCGGCCCAGACGGACGCGTTCATCAGGCGCCCGTTCGCACGGATGGTCGTCGGGGACGTGCGCGGCAAGGGAATGGGGCCGGTGGCGGCTGTCGCGAGCGTCATCGCGGTGTTCCGGGAGGCCGTCGAGGAAGAGACCACACCGACGCCGACGCGAGGTGGGACCCGGCGGGACAGCGTCGAGGCCTTCGAGGAGTTGACCACGGCCGTCCTCGCCGAACTCCCGCACGGCGACGGGGTCGTACGGATCGTCAGCCGCGTGGGCAACCACCGCGTACGGCCTCCACGAGCGGTTCTACGACCCCGGGCGCTGCTCGCCGCCCGACGGCCTTCGTGACCTGGCGTGAGCGGGTGAGCGCCCTCCGCATAACAACTGACGCACCGTCAATACCTGTGGGGCGCCCGGGGTGAGGTCAACTCGCCCGTTTTTCACCGCTCATGGGCCGTAAGTCCTGCGGGATTTCGTTAATGATCAAGTGGAACAGCTTGGAATCGAGCCCCCGGGTCTATTAACGTTCGATAACGCAGCGCGGTCGTCCCAGCCGTCACAAGAGACGGCTCCGTGCTCACGCGCCGAATCCCGCAAGGGAACCGGGGAACCACTAACTTGGGGTGAATCGCTCGTACTCCGCCGTGGCAGCACGGCGGGTATACGCGCGTAGGAGACCTTCCTGCTCCGAACCCGTCAGCTAACCCGGTAGGCGAGAAGGAAGGAAAGGAGTGCGCCCACGTGGCGAACCCGCCTGCCCCTGAGGCCCCGTTCGAGCCCGGTCAGCGCAGTACCGACACACTTGTGTACGGCGGCTACCGTGCCGACGACGAGGCCACGCTGGGGGAGTGGAACCCCACCGCGGAGACCCTCCCCGCCGTACGTGGCCGGCACCGCGTCACCAAGCAGCGTGGCGGGGGATTCGCCCGCAGCTCCACCGTTCTGGGCGTCGGTGTCATAGCCGCCGTCAGCGCGGGCGGGATGGCCAGCGCCAACACCGGCAAGCCGCCGGTCTCCATCTCCATGCCCGACCTGCCCTCCGTGGGTTCGCTCATCTCGGACGACTCCGACTCCGCCGCGGACGACACGAGCGCCTTCAGCAGCGTCGGCACCGCCACAGCCGACACCGCCAAGGGCACCTCGGACGCCGGTGAGGCGCTGCGCTCGCGCATCCTGGCCCAGGCCGAGCGGCAACAGGACCAGATCGACACCAAGGCCGCCGCGGCCGTCGCGGCCGCCGCCGAGAAGGAGGCCGACGCGGCCGCCGCCAAGGCGGAGAAGGACGCTCAGGAGAAGGCCGCCGCCGCGAAGAAGAAGGCGGAGGAGGAGGCCGCGAAGAAGGCCGAGGCCGCGCGCCTGGCCGAGCTCGCCAAGCAGTACACGCTGCCGACCTCGTCGTACACCATCACCTCGACCTTCGGTCAGGCCGGCTCCCTGTGGTCCTCCGGCTACCACACGGGCCTCGACTTCGCCGCGCCCACGGGCACGCTCATCAAGGCCATCCACAGCGGCACCATCACCGAGGCTGGCTGGGCCGGTTCCTACGGCTACCGCACGATCCTGACCCTCGACGACGGCACCGAGCTGTGGTTCTGCCACCAGTCCTCGATCAGCGTCAGCGTCGGCCAGAAGGTCGGCACCGGTGACGTCATCGGCCGCGTGGGTGCCACGGGCAACGTGACCGGCGCGCACCTGCACCTGGAGGTCCACCCGGGCGGCTCGGCCGACGGGATCGACCCGATGGCGTGGCTGCGCGGCAAGGGTCTCAACCCCTGAGGTTTACGGCGATTTTGCGGCCGTCACGGAAGGCGGGCGTCCGGTGCTTGCGTTGACGTAGGACATGACTGCTTCTCCGCTTCGCAAGCTCGGCTCCTCCGACATCGAGGTCTTCCCGCTCTCCCTCGGCGGCAACGTGTTCGGCTGGACGGCCGACGAGTCCCAGTCCTTCGCCGTCCTCGACGCGTACGCCGCCGCGGGCGGCAACTTCGTCGACACGGCCGACTCGTACTCGCACTGGGTCGACGGCAACTCCGGCGGTGAGTCCGAGACCGTCATCGGCAAGTGGCTGGCGGCGCGGGGCAACCGCGACGACGTCGTCATCGCCACGAAGGTCAGCCAGCACCCCGACTTCCCCGGCCTGACCGCCACCAACATCAAGGCCGCCGCCGACGCCTCGCTGCAGCGCCTGGGCACCGACCACATCGACCTCTACTACACCCACTTCGACAAGACCGAGGTGCCGGTCGAGGAGATCATCGGCGCGCTGGACGAGCTGGTGAAGGCGGGCAAGGTGCGGGCGATCGGAGCCTCCAACATCTCCGCCGCGCGCCTCGCGGAGTCCCTGGCCTTCTCGGACCGCGAGGGCCTGGCGCGCTATGTCGCCGTGCAGCCCCACTACAACCTGGTCTCCCGGGACACCTACGAGGGCGAGCTGCAGGCGGTGGCCGCGCGTGAGGGCCTCGCCGCCGTCCCGTACTACGCCCTCGCCTCCGGGTTCCTCACCGGCAAGTACCGCCCCGGCGCGACCGTCGACAGCCCGCGGGCGGCGGCGGGCGCCGGCAAGCACCTGGACACCGAACGCGGCCGGAAGGTCCTCGCGGCCCTGGACGACATCGCCGAGTCCCACAGCGTCCCGGTCGCCACGGTCGCCCTCGCCTGGCTCGCGTCCCGGCCGACGGTCGCGGCCCCGATCGCTTCCGCGCGTACGGTGGCACAGCTGCCGGCGCTGCTGGGGGTGGCGGAGCTGGCGCTGACGGAGGAGGAGGCGGCTCGCTTGACGGAGGCGTCGGCCTGAGTCGGGCGCAGGGGCCGACCGGCGGTGCCGAGGTCTGAGCAGCCCTACGTCCGGTACGGGTTGTAGGCGGGGTACGGCACCGTCGAGTGGGCCGGCTGGACCGGGTGCGGCGGATAGCCGTACACCCCGTACACCGGCCAGGGCGGCGCGGCCACCGGGACCGGCGGCGCCGTCATCCGGGCGGCGTGGTCCAGCGCGGGCCGCGCGACGTCACGACGCCGCCACAGCTCGTGCAACAACTCCCGCTCCCGTACGACGAAGTCGGCGTTCGCCCGCCCGAGCCGCCCCCGGCGCCGTAGGAACGCCAAGGACGTCGCGTACGCCTCGTACTGCGAGACGGCCCGTGCCGCGGCCCGCCCGCCGAACTGCCGCCGCGCGTACTCCCGCGCCACCCGTCGTGCCCGCATCGAGCCCAGTACGTACGGCTCCGTCGGCGCCAGCCACCCGGCGACGGCGTACGCGGGCAGTTCCTCGCGCACGGTCTTCAGCTCCCGCTGCCGCGTCCAGATGACCAGCCAGGTCAGCAGCGCGAACGCCGGCACCATGAACATCGCGTACACCGCGAAGAACCCGTACTCCCCGAGCGTCGAGGAGCCGTTCCACATCGCGTGCATGCCCATCGCGAGCAGCAAACCGGACAGCGGGACGAGCACTCGCCGTACGTGCTGGCGTTCCGCCGAGAGCGCGGAGATGCCGAAGCCGATGCCGGTGAGGACGGTGAACAGGGGGTGCGCGAACGGTGACATCACGACGCGCACGAAGAAGGTCGCGGCGGTGACGGAGGCGATGCCGCCGTGGCCGTTGAGCTGGTCGGTGCCGAAGGCGGTGCCGATGTAGAGGATGTTCTCGGTGAAGGCGAAGCCGGTGGCGGTGACCCCCGCTATCACCACCCCGTCGACGATCCCGGTGAAGTCCCGTCTGCGGAACAGGAAGACCAGCAGCACGGCGGCGGCCTTGGCGGACTCCTCGACGATCGGCGCTATGACGGTCGCGCCGAGGGTGTCGGCGCTGGTCGGGTCGGCGGTCGCCGTCGCTATCCATTTCGTCGCGAAGCTGTTGGCGATGATCGCTATCAGCGCCGCCGCGCAGGCGCCCCAGGCGAAGGCGAACAGCAGATTGCGCCAGGGACCCGGTTCGACCCGGTCGAGCCAGCGGAACGCGGCTATGAGCAGCGGTACGGGCAGAACGGCCAGGCCCAGTCCGACCAGGAACCCCTCGGTACCGGTCTGCTGGCGGACCAGGGCGAGGATGACGAGCCCGGACAGCGCGAGGAGCGTGATCAGGGCGCCGTAGCGCACCCACTTCCGCTGCCACCAGTGCGCATGCCGCAGCGCGGCGCCGCCGGTGGGGTCACCGGGGTGCGTCGGATACGGGGGACAGGTGGCCACAGCATCGACCTTAACGAGACAGAGGCGCCGCCCGCAGGCGGAGCGGGTGATCAGGCGCCGGTGGGGGACTGGTCGGATCGGTCGGGTCGGTCGCCGTGCTGTACGCGGCGGAACAGCAGGTCGTTCACGACATGTCCTTTGTCCAGTCCCTGGCCCTCGAAACGGGTCAGTGGCCGGAAGTCGGGACGCGACGCAAAACCGCCGTCTGCCTGTGTGTTCTCGAAGGCGGGGTGCGCGGTGAGCACGTCGAGCATCTGTTCGGCGTACGGTTCCCAGTCGGTCGCGCAGTGCACCAGCGCCCCCGGCCGCAGCCGTGTCGCGGCCAGGTCCAGGAACTCCGGCTGGATCAGTCGCCGCTTGTGGTGCCGCTTCTTGGGCCAGGGGTCCGGGAAGTAGACGCGCAGTCCGTCGAGCGAGTCCTCGGTCAGCATCTCGCGGAGCAGGATGATGGCGTCGCCGTTGCCGACCCGGACGTTGGACAGCTTCTGCTGCTCGGCGAGATTGAGCAGGTTCCCCTGCCCAGGGGTGTGCACATCGACGGCGAGGATGTTGATCCCCGGCTCCGCGGCGGCCATCTGCGCGGTGGCCTCACCCATGCCGAAGCCGATCTCCAGCACGACCGGACGGTCGTTGCCGAACATCTCACCGAAGTCGATCGTGCGCTGTCCGTCGATGTCGAGGCCCCATGTGGGCCACAGCCGCTGCAACGCGTCCGCCTGCCCCGCCGTCACCCGGCTGCGGCGCGGCTGAAAACTCCGGATCCGCCGCTCGAAGTGCGATCCCGCGGGATCGGCACTGGGCCCGTCGGGAAACCGCGGCTCCCCTTTGGCCCGGGCGTGCCGAACGGGGACACCGGGGGCGTGCGGAGCGGACTCGTCGGCGGCGGTCGGCCGGGACCGGGGAGCTTCGGGGGCGTTGAGGGAGTCAGACACAGTGGAGTCGATTTTACGGTGGCCTCGGGGACGAGCGCCGCTCAGGGATGTTCCGGCCGTCACGTCCGGGGGCACCAGTCACCCCTCACGCCGAGCGCAGCGTCTCCAGCGCCCGTCGGGCCACCTCCCGCCCGATCGGCAGGGACGCCGTCGCCGCGGGCGAGGGGGCGTTCAGCACATGCACCGCCCGAGCTCCCTCGCGGATCAGGAAGTCGTCCACCAGCGTGCCGTCCCGCAGCACCGCCTGGGCCCGTACCCCGGCCGCCGAAGGCACCAGATCATCCGCCGTGACGGCAGGCAGCAGCCTGCGCACAGCCGCGGTGAACGCCCTCCGCGACACCGACCGCCGCAGCTCCCCCGTGCCGTACCGCCAGTGCCGCCGGGCTATCTGCCACGACCCCGGCCAGGCCAGCGTCGCCGCCAGCTCCCGAGGTCGTACGGTCCCCCAGTCGTACCCCTCCCGGGCCAGTGCGGGCACCGCGTTGGGCCCGACGTGCACACCCCCGTCGATCCCGCGCGTGAGATGCACCCCGAGGAACGGAAACGCCGGATCCGGCACCGGATACACCAGTCCCCGCACCAGCTCGGGCCGCGCCAGCGAGTAGTACTCCCCCCGGAACGGCACGATGCGCATCCCCGGCTCGTCCCCGGTCAGCCGGGCCACCTCGTCGCAGTGCAGCCCGGCGCAGTTCACCAGCACCCGCGCCCGTACGACGTCCCCGGCGCCCGTCAGCACGGCGACCCCGAGCTCCGGCCGCCGGTCGATCCGCCGCACCTCGGCGCCGTACCGGATCTCCGCGCCCGACGCCTCGGCCAGCTGCCGCGCGACCCCGACGAAGTCGCACACGCCGGTCGTCCCGACGTGTATGGCGGCGAGCCCCTCGACCTCGGGCTCGTACTCCGCGATCTGGGCGGCGCCCAGCTCGCGCACCGGAATGCCGTTCTCCCGGCCGCGCTGCACCAGTCCGTGCAGCCGGGGCAGCTCGCTGCGCTCGGTGGCGACGATCAGCTTGCCGGTGACGGCGTGAGCGATGCCGTACTCCGCGCAGAACTTGACCATCTCGGCGGCGCCCCGCGCCGCGTACCGCGCCTTGAGCGACCCGGGCCGGTAGTAGATCCCGCTGTGGATCACCCCGCTGTTGCGCCCGGTCTGATGCCGGGCGGGCCCCGCCTCCTTCTCCAGCACGACGACCCGGGTACCGGGCGCGCTGCGCGTGATCGCATACGCCGTGGACAACCCGACAATGCCCCCACCGACCACGAGCACGTCACAGTCGTAAGCGATCCCCGTCGACACCTGCACCACCTCCCACACCCGATAGTGCACTGCACCACTGACAGTCACTTCAAACGCGGGGGCGGTGACGGCCGCCGGGGCTCAGGCCGGCGCCATCAGCAGCGGCCGGGCCCGCTCCCGGAGCTCCACCACCCGCGGCTCATCACCGTACGGCTCCAGCCGATGGAGCAGATCCTTCACGTACTCGGTGGTACGGGCCGAGGAGATCCGCCCCGCGACCTCCACCGCCCGCACGCCCTGCTCGCAGGCCGCGTCGAGATTGCCCGACTCGAGCTCGGCGACCGCCGAGACGACCAGGCGGAGCCCGTGCGACCGTACGAACTCCTCCGTCGGCTTCGACAGCGCCTGCTCCGTGAACCGTCGCACCTGACGCGGTGCCTTCAGATCCCGGTAGCACTCGGCCGCGTCGGCGGCGAACCGGTCGTACGAGTAGAACCCGAGCCACGACGGATCGTTGTCCCCGTCCCGGGACCGCTCCAGCCACCCCTCGGCCGCCTTGAGCGCCGCTCCGGCCGCGGCGGCGTCACCAGCACGCGCGTGTGCCCGTGCCTCGACGAGCCGGAAGAAACTCATGGTGCGGGCCGTCGCCAGCCCCCGGTTGCGCTCCAGCGCGGCCTGCGCGAGATCGACCCCCTCGTCGCCGAAGCCTCGGTAGGTCGCCTGCAACGACATCGACGCCAGCACATACCCGCCGAGCGGTACGTCGGCGGCGGCCCGGGCCAGCCGCAGTGCCTGGATGTAGTACCGCTGCGCCGCCTCCTGCTGACCCGTGTCGAAGGCCATCCAGCCCGCGAGACGGGTGAGTTCGGCGGAGGCCCCGAACAGTGCCCGGCCCACTTCGTCGGAGTACGAGCCGAGCAGCAGCGGTGCCGCCTCCACCCGTAGACACTCCGGCACCATGGACGAACGCCAGTCGCCGCCTCCGTACTTGGAGTCCCAGCGCCTGGCGTCCTCGGCGGCCTCCCGCAGCTTCTGCACGTCGCTGTGGCCGACTTTGAGTGGTGCGCCCGAGTCCTCGGAGTGGTTCACCTCGCGCGCGACCGAGCTGTCGGCCGGGGTTATCAGCCACCGTGAGGCGGGCGTTGCGTATGCGCTCACTGCGAACGAACCGGCGAGGGACTGCCAGATGCCGCCCGCGCCCGACCGGCGGCCGGCGAGGTCGAGACGGTAGAGCTCCGTGGCCGACCTGACGGCCTGTCCGACGTCCCTGGGGAAGGCGAGACCCACCTCCGGCGCGGGATCCGCGTCCGCCAGGCCGATCTCGTGGAGCGGCACCGGGCGGCCGAGCTTCTGGCCGATGGCGGCGGCGATGAGGTGCGGCGCCGCACCTTGCGGCACCATTCCCTTCGACACCCAGCGCGCCACCGACGTCTTGTCGTAGCGAAGAGTCAACCCGCGTTGAGCGCCAAGATCGTTGACGCGACGCGCGAGTCCTGCGTTGCTGATTCCCGCGAGGGCGAGAACGGTGCCGAGTTTTTCGTTCGGCCCGCGTTGCTCCCTGGACATGCGCCACCCCTCGACACAGACGGCTGCCGCGCTGGCATAACCACGCGGCATTCGTAAACCCAGCGTAGTTCGCCGCATCCCAAGCGTTAAGAGGCATTGTTCCGGATGGCGGGATTGTGGTCCGTACTGAAGTACGGGTCCGATACGCGCAGTTGTGTCGTGCTCCCGTTGTGTGGCCGTGCGCCTGTCCGTGCGCTCTTCTCCGGCCACCGGGGGAGCGCTTCCATGGATGATGCGTGGGTCGGCCCGCTGTACTGGATCCAGTGGGCTGGGGGACACCGCCGCCTTCATCCCCGCGGGCGGCGGACGGGCCCGGGGGGCGAAGTGGCGTCTCCCGGGCTGCGCGCCTGTCGTGCGGCGCGCGGACTGTGTACGGAGCGTGCGCGAGCCTGTCCCCGTGACGCCGATTTGGCTGAAAACAGACCCTCGTCCTCGCGGGCGATCAGCCCTCCTACCATGGTAGTTGAGGGCGCGTTAGGCGTTTTGGGGGAGCGTATCGGGGGCGCATTCGCGTCGCACTTCCCTTGCCTCGCGTGGGTGTTCGCACGCGTACGCGGGTGTTCACAGGGGCGCGTTCCCCGCATCTCAAGCGACTCCACCGGCCCTCCGGCACGCTTCCTTCATGGCAGCATGGTGACCGGTTCGTACGGTGCACTGGTTGTCCACAGCCTGTGGAGGCGTCGATGCGGTGGTTGGTGGGATGGAGCAGCACCGCCGCGGGCGTCTCCGGAATCGGGACGGCGGGGGCGACCGGAGGCGACGGCGAGACCGTGCACCCGGTGGGTTCCCACCTGTTGTGGGGCGACCCGGATCCGCTGTGGGCGGTCGGCGACTGGCGCCCCGACGAGGTGCGCGTGGTCACGGTCGACGCGCAGACCCGGATCGCGGTCCTCGGCACCTGCGGGGCCTCCGACGAACAGCTGCGGGTCGGACTGCTCGCCGCGCGCGGAGGGGCACTTCGGCATCTGACGGCCTGGTCGGGGGCGTACACGGCGGTGGTCCAGGTGGGCCGCCGGATCACCGTGGGCGGCGATCTGGCGGGCGCGCGGCCGGTGTTCTACACCCCCTGGGCCGGCGGTACGGCCTACGCGACGGCGGCCCTGCCCCTGGCCGACCTCATCGAGGCCAACCTCGACTTCGGGCACCTCGCCGCGCTGCTCGCCGCCCCCGACGTACCGGCCGCGCTCCACGACTCCACGCCCTACGAGGGCGTACGGCGCATTCCGCCGGGTCACGCGCTGATCCTGCGCAACGGCGCACGCGAGATCGCCGGCTACGAGCCGGTCGCCTCCCTCGCGGTCGCCGCGCCCTCCGCCGACCCGGACAGCGCGGTCGACGGTGTGCGGGACGCTCTGGTCGAGGCGGTGCGTGCCCGGCTCTCCGCGCCCCGCCACGTGCCCGACATCGACCCCGGTCCCGTGCCCGGCATGGGGCCCGCCGAACGCCGTGCCGCGCGCGGGATGCCGGTACCGGGGATCGGGGCCGACCTGTCCGGGGGGCCCGCGTCGGGGACGCTCGCCCTGCTGGCCGCCGGGCTGCCAGGGATGCCGGGGACGGTCCTGGGGCACGGCACCGGGGCCGGCGAGCGGCTGCTCGCGGTCACCTTCAACGACCTCGCCGTGGGCGGACGGGAGGCCGAGCTGGAACGGGCGGGGACGCTCGCGGCGAATCCCCGGCTGCACCATGTGGTGGTGACCGGCGGCGAGGAAACGCTTCCCTACGCCGAACTGGACGGGCCGCTGACGGACGAACCCGGGCCGTGCCTGGTGACGGCCGCGCGGCACCGTGCTCGGCTGGCCGCGGGCAGCGCCGACCACTTCACCGGCTACGGGGCCCGGCAGGTGCTGGACGCGCATCCGGCGCGCCTCGCGGACCTGCTGATGGACCGCAAGCGGCGCCATCTGGTCCGGCCTGTGGCCGCCCTGACCAAGGCGGACGGTTCCGTACTCGTCCCCGCGCGGGTGTACGGCGCCGCGCGGCGGCTGGCCCGTACGCCGTACCGGGTCGGTCTGGAGATGTTGGCCGACCGGCTCATGCACCAGCGTTTCGACGAACCCGGGGGTGCGGTGGGGGCGTCTCTCGCCGCGCTCACCTGGGCCAGACCGGGCCCTGCGGCGCGCTGGCTGACGGGGGAGGCGCTGGCTGAAGTATCGGTTCGCCTGCAGGGGGCCACGCATCGATCCGGGGTGGGGCCCGGGCAGCATCCCGGCGATTTCCGCGCGCGTGCGGCACTCGCGCGTCACGCCTCGGACCTTCGCGTCCTGGAGCAGGCCGCGGAGATCCGCTCCCAGCGGCTGCACGCGCCGTTCCTGGACAACCAGGTGGTGCGTGCCTGCCGTGCCCTTCCCGAGGCGCTGCGGGTCCGGCCGGGGGCCCGTGCGGAAATCCTCCGTACGGTCCTGGAGGGCGCCGGTGTCTCCGACCTCCCGCCCGGCTGGGGTGCCCCGTCCCACGCGTCCTCGGCCGCGGCGACCCGTACGGGGCTGCGGGTGGCGGCGGACTCCTTGATGTCCCTGTTCGGCACGCCGTTACTGGCGCAGGCGGGGCTGGTGGAGGCCCGGGTGGTCCGCAAGGCGCTGCGGGCGGCGGCGGAGGGCGAACCCCTGCCTCTGGACGGCTTGGCGGACCTGGTCTCGCTGGAGCTGTGGCTGGGTCGGCTGCTGGCCCGCCGAGGCACCTGCTGGACCGGAACCCCGGCACGCGCGCGTGCGGTACCGGCGGGGATCCGGCCGCAGCGGGGGGCGTTGGGGGCGGGTGCCTCCGGCGGTTGAGCGGGGGTGCCTGCGGCGGCCTGCTTCGGTTCGGTGGGGGCGGGCGTTGTGCGCGGTTCCCCGCGCCCCTGAGTGCCTGTGGCGGCCCGTTTCGGCTTTGGCGGGGGCGGGTGCCTCCGGCGGTTGGGCGGGGTGCCTGCGGCGGCCTGTTTCGGTTCGGTGGGGGCGGGTGTAGCGCGTGCGGTCTGTGGGTGGGTCGGGGCCGGGGTGGGGGGTATCCGTCCTCGGTCCGGCGGCTCGGTTTCTTTGAGCAGGGCTCGGTGCCGGACGCCGGCCGCTGCGGGCGGACACCCCCACCCCGTCCCCTTGCCGCCGTACACGGCCAACGGTCCGGCGGGGCACGCGGTGCGGTGAACGGTCCGGCGGGGCGCGCGGTGCGGTGAACGGTCCGTTGTGGTGGGCGAGGTGGCGAATGGTCCTTCGTGGCGCGGGGTGCGGTGATCGGTCCGTCGGGGCGCGCGAGGTGGCGAACGGTCCGTCGTGGCGCGGGTGGCTGCAGCTCCCCAGGGGCGCGGGGAACTGCGCGACGAGCCACAACGGACCCGCCGCCGCCGGACAACCCGACCCGGCACCCCCAATAGGCGCCCGGCCCAAGCCCCGCGCCCGCGGCCCGCCCCGAGGACACAGCCAGGCACACCCATCGGCGAAACTCCCCGGCTCCTGTCAGGAACCCGGCGACAATGGCTCCGTGCGGTACAGAATCCTGGGCGTGACCGAGGCGGCGGACGATCACGGTACCGGCATACCCCTCGGCGGCCCCCGCGTGCGCGCCCTGCTCGCCGCCCTCGCCCTCCGCCCCGGCCGTACCGCGAGCCCCGAGACCCTGATCGACGAGGTCTGGGGTCAGGAGCCGCCCCAGGACGCCCCGGCCGCCCTCCAGGCACTGGTCGGCCGGCTCCGCCGTACCGTCGGCAAGGACGCGATCGTCTCCGAACCCGGCGGCTACCGGCTGGCCGCCGCCGAGGACGACGTGGACCTGTATGTCTTCGAGCGCCTCGTACGGCAGGGAACCGTCGCCCTGGCCCACCGGGACGCACGGACAGCCGCGCGGAACCTCACCGCGGCCCTCGCCCTGTGGCGCGGTGACGCCCTCGCCGACCTCCCCGACCGCACCGCCGCGACCCGCCCCGAGACACTGCGCCTGGAGGCCACCCGGACCCGGATCGAAGCGGATCTGCTGCTCGGCCGTGCCCAGGACGTCGTACCGGAACTGAAGGAGCTGACCGGGACGCATCCGTACGACGAGCCGCTGCACGTTCTGCTCATCCGTGCCCTGCGCGACACCGGCCGCGGCGCCGACGCCCTCGCCGCCTACGAGACCGCCCGCCGCGCTCTCGCCGACGGCCTCGGCACCGACCCGGGCTCGGAGTTGCGAGACCTGCACGCCGAGCTGCTCACGGCACCTCTCAGCCGCCCCCGTGCCGAACGCACCGGCAACATCCGTCCGCGACTTACCTCTTTCGTGGGCCGGGAACCCGAACTCGACGCCATCCGTTCCGAATTGCACAGGGCCCGCCTCGTCACCCTCACCGGACCGGGCGGATCCGGAAAGACCCGTCTCGCCGAGGAAGCCGCCTCCGGGTTCCCGCAGGCGTGGCTGGTCGAGCTCGCCCCGCTCGACCGGCCTGAGGCGGTGCCCGGCGCGGTGGTCAGCGCGCTCGGTCTGCGCGAGACCGTGCTCATGACCACCGAGCTGACGGCCCCGCAGGACGACCCGATCGCCCTGCTCGTCGAGTACTGCGGCCAGCGCAGTGAGCTCCTGATCCTTGACAACTGCGAACATGTCATCGAGGCGGCGGCCCGCCTCGCGGAGACCCTCCTCACCCGCTGCCCGGGGCTCACCGTCCTCGCCACCAGCCGGGAACCCCTGGGCGTGCCTGGCGAATCCGTGCGGCCGGTCGAACCCCTCCTCCCCGACCAGGCCCACCGCCTGTTCGCCGAGCGCGCCGCCGCCGTCCGCCCCGACGCGGCCACCGTGCTCGCCGACCAGGAGGCCGTCGCCGAGATCTGCCGGCGCCTCGACGGGCTGCCGCTCGCCATCGAACTGGCGGCGGCCCGCCTGCGCCTGCTCACCCCCCGCCAGATCGCCGACCGCCTCGACGACCGTTTCCGCCTGCTGACCTCCGGCAGCCGTACCGTCCTGCCCCGCCAGCAGACCCTGCGGGCCGTCGTCGACTGGTCCTGGGAGCTGCTGGACGAGCGGGAACGGACACTGCTGTGCGAGGTGTCCGTGTTCGCGGGCGGCTGGGAGCTGGAAGCGGCGGAGGCCGTGTGCACCGGGCCGGCCGCGGAGCTGCTGGGTGCACTCGTGGACAAGTCCCTGATCGTGGCCACCCCACACGAGCGGGACGGCTCCGACGGCATGCGCTACCGCCTGCTGGAGACCATCCACGAGTACGCCGTCGAGCGCGCCGCCGAGCGCCCCGAGCTGCGCGCCGCCGCCGAGCTCCGGCACCGCGCGTGGGTGCGCGCGCTCGTCGAGGAGGCCGAACCGCAGCTGCGTTCGGCCGGACAGCTCCCGTGGATCTCCCGTCTGGAGACCGAGCTGGACAACATCCGCGCGGGCGTCGACCGCACGCTCACCGCGGGCGACGAGGCGCAGGCCGGTGCCCTGGTTCTCGCCATGGGCTGGTTCTGGTGGCTGCGCAACTACCGCCGCGAGGGAATGACCTGGGTGGACAGGCTCCTGCGCCTGGGGGTGGCCCTGGACGGGGCGGCCATGACGGGCACGCACCACCTCCGGTCCGATGGCGAAGCCCCGGACCCGATCGACGCCTACCTCACCGCCCCGCACACCGAGACGAACCACCCGGCACACCGCCGACGCATGAACCTCCGGATGCTGCATCTCTTCCTCAAGGCCGAGACGGAGCCCATGGACGGCGATCTGGACCCCCGGCTGCGCCGCTATGTGGAACTCGTCCGCAACCACTTCGCCCAGGGCGGCCCGGACGCCGCCCGCCTCCCCGGCATCGTCTGGCCCATGATCGGCCTCACGCTGAAGGAACCGGTGGACATCCGCCCCCTGATGGACGCCTCCGTCGCCCACTGCCGAACCCACGGCGACGACTGGGCCGTAGCCACCGCCCTGATGCTGCGCACCCACATGGTGGTCGACTCCCCGGGCGGCCTGACCGGTGTGGACGACGACCTGGAGGAACTCCGCGTGCTCAGCCGCCGCGTGGGCGACCGCTGGCTGCGCGCCCAGGTCAGCAGCGCGGCCGGCGAGGCTGCCATGGCCCGCGGCCGCCCCGCCGAGGCCAAGGAGGAGTACGAGGAGGCACTGCGCCTCGCCTACGAGGTGGGGGCGTACGCCGAGACGCCGTTTCTCATCGCCCGGCTCGCCGAGGTCGCGTACCGCACCGGCGACCGCTCCACCGCGCTGACCACCCTGGACGAGGCGAGCGCCGCGGGTGACCGGTACGGCGTCCCGGAGACCCGGGCGTTCGTCAGGCTGATGCGGGCCCACATCGCCCTGGAGGACAAGGACACCGCCCGTGCGCGCGAGTTGGTCGACGGGGTGCGCGAGGAGATCGGTCAGTCGTCCCCGCCACCCCAGTTCACGGTGATGCTGAACTCGGTCGCCGCGATGGTGACTGCCGCCGAGTCGGGCCCGGAGCAGGGACTGCCCCTGCTGGCGGACACCGTCCGGGAGGCGATCGAGAGGCGGTGTTCCGACACGGTCGTGGCGACGCTCGTGGACGGCGCGGCGGCCCTGCTCTGCGACCTCGGCGACCTCCCGCGCGCGGTCCGGCTGCTCGGCGCCGCGGACCGCTGGCGCGGCGGCGACCCGCGCCCGCACCCCGAATGCGTGGAGGCGGAGCGAGCGGAGGCCACCGCCCGCACCGTCCTGGGCCCCGTGCGCTACGCGGCGGAACACGCCCGGGGCTCGGCCCTCACCCCGGCCGAGGCCCTCGCCGAACTCGACGAGGTGGAGTGGGCGCGGCGCGCTATGAACACCTGAACTTCGACTCCGCCCAGTCCGCGAGCATCACGTCGTCGATGGGGCTGTGCGGCTCGACCACCAGGCGTACGGACCTGCGCCCGGCGAGGTTCACATGCACGGGCACGGCCCGTTCGCCGCCCTCGAGCAGCCCGGACCTCCACAGCCGCACCCCGTCGGCGTAGACGGAGAAGTACACCTTGCCGAGGCCAAGCGTCATGTCGTCGACGCCGACCATCGCGTCGTAGGAGGAGCAGGCGCGGTTGAGGTCGATCGTGACGGAGGAGCGGCCGTGCACGGTCACGCCGTGGGCGTACGCCTGGTCGGCGACCGAGACGCCGTAACGCTGCCACACCCAGCTGCTCTCGCCGATCCGCATCTCGGGCTCGCTGCCGTCGCCGGAGATGTCGTAGGCCAGCTCGCTCCACTGGTGGAAGGCCGGAGGGGGCGGGGGAGTCGGCGTAGGGGTGGGCGTGGGCGTGGGCGTGGGGGCGGGCGTCGGGGGCGGTGTCGGCTTCGGCGTGGGAGTCGGGGTGGGCTTCTGGGCCGGTGTGGGAGTGCGGGTCGGTGTCGGCTTCGGGGACGGTGCGGCCGCGACGGGGATCACGGGGGGCGCCGGCTCGGGCTTCCTCGGGGAAGGCGTGGGCGCGGGATCGGCCGGCTCGACCACCGGCGTGGGCGCGGGGTCGGCCGGCTCGACCACCGGCGCGGACGCGGGCGGTTTGGCGTCCGGCTTCCTGGCCGGGCTGTCGTCGCCGGTCAGCGCGAGCGCCACCGCGGCGGCGGCCACGGCGACCACACCGGCCGCGATACCGGCCTTCACCGGCGCGCCCAGCCCCTCCGAGGCCGCTGCGCCGCCGGCTCCCGCTCCCCCCGAGGAGCCCCCGCGCGCTGCGGCGGCCGCGCCCGCGGCACCGGCCGCTCCCGCCCCGGCGCCGCCCGCGACGAGCCCGACGGCCTTGGCGTACCCGGCAGCCCCGAACCAGCCGATGACCGCGATCGGTACGACGGCCGGGATACCGCCGGCGACTTCCTTGATCTGGCCCGCGGCCAGCCGGCACTTGGCGCACTCCTCCAGGTGCTTGCGCAGACCCCGTTCGGCACGGGTGCGCAAGCCGCCGCGGGTGTAGGCGCCCAGCCGGTCGGCGTAGCGGGCGCACTCCTCGTCGGCGGCGAGGGTGGCGCTGACGTGGGCCTGGAGGTACGCCTGCTTGAGGCCCTCGCGGGCGCGGCTGGCCAGCACACGCGTGCCATTGGCGTCGAGTCCGAAGAGCGTGGCGACCTCGCTCGGCGACTCGTCCTCGACCTCGGTGTGCCACAGGACGGCCTGCCAGCGTTCGGGCAGCGAGCGGAAGGCCTGCATGGCCATGGACTGCTCGGCCACATGCATCGCGCGCACGTCGGCGCCCAGGTCCAAGGCGTCGTCGGAGACCTCCGACGAACGCGTGGCCTGCGCGGCGAACACCGCGAAGTCGTCGACGAGCTGCTCCCGCCTGGCCGACTTCGTCCAGCCGACGGCGACGCGGCGGATGCTGGTGAGCAGATAGGGACGCACGGCGTGCTCGGGGCCGTGGCCGCCGCGTACGGCCTGCAACATGCGGGCGAAGACCTCGGCGGTGAGGTCGTCCGCCGTGTGGCCGTCGCGGCAACAGGTGCGGGCGTAGCGGCGCACCGACCCCGCGTGGCGCCGGTAGAGCTCTTCGTAGGCCGTGTCGTCGCCGGAGCGCATCCGATCGATCAGGTCGGCGTCGGACGTGGGCATCTCCCTGGGCGGCGGCAGGAGGCCGCCGTCCTGCCTCCGGTCGCGCTGCGCCGGGACGGTGCCCTCGACGGGTTCGCCGGCCTGTGCCGGGATTCCGCCCTGCGGGATCCCGGCGCGGCTGCCCTGGCCCGGCACCTGTGGGGTGCCCTCGGCTTCCCCGTCGCCCTCGCCAAGGGGTTCGTTCCGCCCGTCAACGCTCATCGCGGAATGCCCCCGCCGCCGGCCCAACCAGTCCCGAACACCGGGTCAGAGTGCCATATTGGCTTTTGGTCAGTGCCCTGCCGTACGGAGCATCCGCCCGCCTGTGGGGACTTCCCGCACGGCAGCACCGAGGATCATCCGTCCGGGGAAGACTCAACTGTCGCGGCTGGTGCAGGAGTTGGTTCGCCCGCCCGGAAAGCGCCGGAATGTTCCCGGGTGCGGACGTCAGACGACCGCACCCCCGCTGTCATCCTTTCGAGTCACACCGGCCGGGACCGCAACCCCTCCAGCAGGATGTCCAGCAGCCGCGCCGAGGCCGCCGCCTGCTGCGCCGCGTCCGGCAGCGAGGGCGCCGCGGTCGCGATCACCAGCAGGACGTCCGACACCGACACATCGGTCCGCAGCTCACCGGCCGCCCGTGCCCGGTCCACGAGCCGGCCCACGACCTCCAGCAGCGCCGCCGCCCCGGTGTCGTCGTCGGCGGAGACCATCGGGGCCTCCTCCGGCACCAGCCGCAGCTCGCCGGAGCCCGGAGTCGTCCGCTGCTGCGGCACCCGCGACCCGTCGTAGCCATCGGTGCCCTCGTCGGCGACGCCGACCCGCAGCACCTGCGGCGGCAGCAGCCGCCCGGCACCGGACGCGACCGACGTGCGCAGGAAGCGCGACAGCGCCGACCACGGCTCGTCCTCCTGGCCGAGCGCCGCCCGCGCCTGGTCGGTCAGCCGGGAGGTCTCCTCCTCGGCTATCCGCCGGACCAGGACGTCCTTGCTCGGGAAGCGCCGGTACACCGTGCCGACACCGACCCGGGCGCGCCGCGCCACGTCCTCCATCGGCGCGCCGTAGCCCAGCTCACCGAAGACCTCGCGCGCCGCGCGCAGTACGTGTTCCAGGTTGCGCTGTGCGTCCACGCGCAGCGGGGCCGAACGTGATCCGTCACGTCCGTTGCCCGCCGCGCTCATCGCCGAACCCATCGCGCCGCCCATCGCCCCGCCACCGGGTGCGATGGCGGACGCGGTAGACCAATGAGAGTCCTGAATGTGCATAAATAATCCCCCGGTAATGACGTCTCCCCCCGGAGACTCTCCCCGTCATCGAAAGCCGGAGCGTGCGGAACAAGCCCGTTTCGCGAGTCCGCCCGTCGCGGACCCGGAGCGCATCCCCCTACACCCCGTCGACACACGAACATAGTTGAGCGGGGGTCAATTCAGAAGGGGCAGGTTCCGCACGGAGCGCCCCCCGATCGGAGTACGGGTGCCAAACGCCCCGATTGCACCCCCTCCGCCCGCCCGGCGCACCCCCATTGACCTGCGCACCTTCCGCGCACTCCGCAGATCCGGCCAACCCGGCGCGCCGACGAACTCCGGTCACACAATTTGTCGAGGCTGTGGACAAACTCAAGCGACGGGTGCGTCATGGGATGGTGAAGGAACGTGCGCGCATTCTGGTTGTCGGCGGCGGCTACGTCGGGATGTACACGGCTCTGCGTCTGCAGCGGAAGCTGAAACGGGAACTCGATCGGGGAGAAGTCGAGATCACGATCGTCACGCCCGACCCGTACATGACCTATCAACCGTTCCTGCCGGAAGCGGCCGCCGGATCCATCTCCCCGCGCCATGTCGTCGTACCACTGCGCCGGGTCCTCGACCGCTGCCGTGTCGTCGTCGGCGAGGCCACCGCGATCGACCACGCCAAGCGCACGGCCTCCGTCACCACCCTCGCCACCGAGGAGGAGCGCACGGGCGGCGAGCAGCTGTCGTACGACGAACTCGTCCTCGCCCCTGGTTCGATCGCGCGCACGCTGCCGATCCCCGGACTCGCCGACCACGCCATCGGGTTCAAGACGGTCGAGGAGGCCATCGGCCTGCGCAACCACGTCATCGAGCAGATGGACATCGCCTCCTCCACCCGCGACCCCGCGATCCGCGACGCAGCCCTCACCTTCGTCTTCGTCGGCGGCGGCTACGCGGGCGTGGAGGCACTCGGCGAGCTGGAGGACATGGCCCGCTACACCGCGCGCTACTACCACAACGTCCGTCCCGAGGACATGAAGTGGATCCTCGTCGAGGCCTCCGACCGCATCCTCCCCGAGGTCGGCGAGGACATGGGCCGCTACACGGTCAGCGAACTGCGCCGCCGCAACATCGACGTACGCCTGAACACCCGCCTGGAGTCCTGCGTGGACCGCGTCGCCGTCCTCAGCGACGGCAACCGCTTTCCCACGCGTACGGTCGTGTGGACGGCCGGCGTCAAACCCAGCCCGCTCCTGGCCGCCACCGACCTCCCCCTCAATGACCGCGGGCGACTGAAGTGCACCCCTCAGCTCACCGTCGACGGCACCACGCACGCGTGGGCGGCCGGAGACGCGGCCGCCGTCCCGGACGTCACCGCCGAGGAGCCCGGCAAGGAGACGGCACCCAACGCCCAGCACGCCGTCCGCCAGGCCAGGGTCCTCGGCGACAACATCGTGCACGCGCTGCGGGGCGAGCCCCTGGAGACGTACTCCCACAAGTACGTCGGCTCGGTGGCCTCCCTGGGCCTCCACAAAGGTGTCGCGTACGTCTACGGACGCAAGCTGAAGGGCTACCCTGCCTGGTTCATGCACCGCGTCTACCACCTCAGCAGGGTCCCCACCTTCAACCGCAAGGCCCGCGTCCTGGCCGAATGGACCCTGTCGGGGCTCTTCAAGAGGGAGATCGTCTCCCTCGGTTCACTCGAACATCCCCGAGCGGAGTTCGAACTCGCGGCCGGTGGAAAACATCCTCACGACCCGAAGAACGACCCGAAGGGGTCGTCCTGACCGGACCGAGGAACTCCACGGACCGCCCCGGCGTCTGACGAATGTCGACCCGGTCGGTCACCCTGCCAGACTGGTGCCCGACTTCGGACGGGCAGCCGCCCGCCCCTCGAACCAAGAGGTTTCCCCGTGCTGCACCCCCGGGCTGCCGTCCCCAGCCCACCGGCCGGGCCCGGAGCCGGCCCGAAGACGCCGAAGACGACGACACGAGGCAAGGATTCGTGAACTTCACGCGCTGGAGCGCCCGCCTCCCCGGAACGCAGCGCCGCGCCGCAGCGCGGACCGACGATTTGGTCACCGAGGACCGCCTGAGCGACGGCGCCGTCCCCGCGGCCCGCGCCGAACAACTGACCGTGCCGGCTCCCGCCGTCGACGAACTCCCCGTACGCGAGGTCCTCGACCGTGTCCCCGCCCTCGTCGCCCTCGTCCACGGCCCCGACCACCGCCTCGCCTACGTCAACGACGCCTATGTGGTCGCCTTCGGCCTGCGCCCCACCGGCGAACCGGCCCGCCGAGCCCTCCCGGAGCTCGACGAGATCGGCCTCCTCCCGCTCCTCGACCAGGTCCTGCGCAGCGGCAAGCCACGCACCGTCAAGTCCCGCAAGGCCCCCGACGGCCGCTCCTACACCTTCACCTGCACCCCGGTGACGGAAGGACACGGCGGGGGTGGCGGTGGCAGCGGTGTCCTCGTATTCGCGACCGACGTCACCGACCACGCCGAGGCCGCCGAGCGCCTCCGGGCCAGCGAACGCCGCCAGCGCGAGACCGCCGTGACCCTCCAGCGCAGCCTGCTCCCCCAGGAACTCGAGGAACCGGACGACCTGCGCATCGCCGCCACCTATCTTCCCGGCGGCACGGAGGCCGCGGTCGGCGGCGACTGGTACGACGTCATCACCCTCGGCGGCGGCCGCACGGCCCTGGTCATCGGCGACGTCATGGGCCGAGGGGTCCGCGCGGCGGCGGTCATGGGCCAGCTCCGCACGGCCGTCAGGGCGTACGCCCGCCTGGACCTGCCCCCGCACGAGATCCTCCAGCTCCTGGACGGCCTCGCCATGGAGATCGACGCCAACCAGATCGCCACATGCGCGTACGCCATCCACGATCCGAACGAGGGCAAGCTGGTCTACGCCTCGGCTGGTCACCTGCCCATCCTGGTCCGTGACGAGAGCGGCGTCGTCCTGCGCGCCGACGAACCCACCGGCCCGCCGCTGGGCACCGGCGGCTGGATGCACACCTCGGGCTCCATCCCGCTCGGCCCCGGTTCCACGGCGGTGCTCTACACGGACGGCCTGGTCGAACGCCGTGACGAGGACCTGGACGAGGGCATCGCCGCGCTGGAGCGCGCCCTGGCCGGCGCGACCGGCACCCCCCAGGTGATCTGCGACCGCCTGGTCCGCTCGGCCGGCGTCACCGCGGAACACGACGACGACGTGGCCGTCATGGTCCTCCAGCACCCGGCCCACCTGGGCCCCGACGGCGATCTCTTCCGCAACGCCGCATTGGAACTGCTGGGCGGAGTCGAGGCGGCTCCACGCGCGCGTGCGTTCGCCTCCGGCGTGCTGACGAGCTGGCGGTTCCCGGTGGAACTGCATGATCTGGGCGTGCTGGCGGTGAGCGAGCTGGTCGCCAACTCCCTGCAGCACGGGGCCCCGCCCATGCGGTTGCGGCTCCGCCGTACCGACCGGCGACTGATCGTCGAGGTGACGGACGGGGACGACCATCTGCCCCGGCGTCGGCGCGCGGAACCCGGCGACGAGTCCGGCCGGGGCATCGCCATCGTGGCGACCATCGCGTCGAACTGGGGGTCGCGGAGGACTCCGGGGGGCGGGAAGGCGGTCTGGTGCGAGTTCGTGTTGCCGAAGGGGTAACGCCGCGGGGGGGTGCGGGTTGCCTGTGGCCGGTATGGGCGCGTCGCAGTCAGACGGTGACGGATTCCGTCTGCTTTCCCCCCTGGGCCACCACACGGCTCCTGCTCAGTGACGGCTGGTTCTGAGCCGGGGTCAGCTGCCTGCCCAGTCGCACGGCCAGGTAGGTGATCCCCAGGGAGAACAGCAGGAACGTCACGATGTACGGCGCATGCAGGGAGGCACCCATAGGGCCGCCGACCGCCGGGCCCACCGCCAGGGCGAGCTGCTTCACCAGGGCGAAGGCGGAGTTGTACTGGCCCGCCATTCCCTCCGGCGCCAGATCGGCGACCAGGGGGGCCACCGTCGGCGACAGCATCGCCTCACCCAGTCCGAACAAGGCGTACGTCGACACGAAGGCGGCCGTGGCCATCTCCCGGCTGCCGTGGCCGAGGCCTGCGTAGCCCGCCACGATCCACGCCACGGACCAGATGATCCCGACCGCGGCGATCACCCGTGACCGCTTCCGCCGCTCCACGAACTTCAGCACGGCGAACTGCGCCACCACGATCATCGCGGTGTTGGCGGCCAGAGCCGTCCCCAGCGCGGAGGTGGAGATACCGGCGGCCTCGACGCCGTAGGCGCTCAGCCCGGACTCGAACTGTCCGTAGCAGGCGAAGAACAACACGAAGCCCAACACGCACAGCTGCACCATGGCGCGGTTGCCGAGCAACTGCTTCCAGCCGCTCTTGGCGGACTGGGTCGGCGCGCCCTCGACGCGGGGCGCGTGCGGCAGCCGCAGGGTCGCCATCACGACCACCAGCAGCAGGAACACCGCCGCCTCGATCGCGAACAGCATGGTGAAGGACGTGGCGCTCGAGGTGTCGACGAGATGCCCGCCGATGAGACCCCCGACGCCGAGTCCGAGATTCTGCAGGAAGAACTGCGTCGCGAAAGCCCGGGACCGCGTCTCCGAGGTGGAGCAGTCCACGATCATCGTCGCCAGCGCCGGCTGCATGACGGCCTGACCGGCCCCCAGCGCGGCCGCCGCCAGCAGCACGGTCGCCGCATGGCCGGCGAGTCCGAGACTCAGTGCGCCGAGCGCGGCCGTGATCAGGGCGACGAGCAGCACCGGCAGCGGGCCCCGCCGGACGATGGCCCGCCCGGCGAACGGCAGCACGATCAGTGCCGCCACGGCGAAGACGGTGAGGACCAGCCCCGCCGTCATGGCCCCCAGCCCACGCACCTGCGCCACATAGACGTACAGATAGGGGACGGTGAAACCGAGCCCGAACGCGCTGAGTGCGTTGCCCACGTGGATCCGGCGCATCGCTGCGCCCATCGCCCTGGTCACGTTCACCTCTCTCACTAGTTAGGAGTGAAGACTTCAAAGCTAAAGTTCGAAGTTGAAGAGTACATAGTGAAGGACTTCAAGGCAAAGAAGGCGCGTGCCATACTGCGACCATGGCCGAGACTCCTGGCGTCCCCGAGCCGACGCTCGAAGAGCAGATCGCCGCCTACCAGCGCGAGTTCCAGGACCTCGACCCTCAGGTCGAGCAGATCGTCTCGGCGCTCTCTCGTCTGAACCGCCGCATGAACGTCGCTTATGGCCGTCAGACCGCAGATCTCGGCATCAGCAACGCCGAGTGGGAGGTCCTCAAGGCCCTCGTGCTCTCCGGTGCCCCCTATCGGATGGGTCCCAGCGATCTCGCCAAGCGCCTCGGCCTCACGCCG